>CAJMFH010000028.1 GCA_905212635.1 uncultured Lachnoclostridium sp.
CAAAGGAACTGCCTTTTTCAATATTTATTTTTCCGAAAGTTTTTTTACGCTAACATTCAATCTCCAAAAAACGTTTGATCTTCTTCATCTTTTCCTTTGTCTTGCGGTAACCGTGCCAGTAGGAGGCTTCCAATTTCTGGATATTTCCCTCAAAGCTGTTGAGAAGATGATTCGGGCGGATGATCAGAATCTTCCCTTCCCATTCCCACTGCTCACACTTTTTAATCAGTTCGTTGTATCGATCCGGGCGGCTGAGAATCAGATCTCGCACTTTTGGATATTTGCGGGCAAGAAGTTTTGCGCCCATTTTGTCATACTTTCCAAACTTTTTGACGTAACCTTTCGGCTGAGTCAGCACCACGAGTAATTTGTCACAGCCATCTTCCATCGCCTTTTCAACCGGAATGATGCTCGACAAGCCGCCATCATAATATTTCGTGCCGTTCACATCAATCGCCGGGAAAAAGAGCGGCAGCGCACAAGTCGCGCGCAGCATACTGTACTTTTCATCCATATTCATCGCATTCAAAAACTCGGCTTCCCCTGTCTTTGCATTGGTTACGCCAACTTTACAGATTCCGTCATAAGAAAAAAATGTTTCCTTATCAAAAGGCACCAATTTATCCGGGATTTCGCCAAAGACAAAATCCAGTCCAAACAGGCTCTTCTGCCTGCGGTAATTTCCCGGCCCCATATAACGCTTGTCATTGCGGTATTTTGTAATAATATCCAGATTTCTTCCCTTCTGCTTCGATATATAAGATACTCCGTCTGCAATGCCGGCAGAAACACCAATGCAGTACGGCATCATAATATCTTCTGTCAACAATGCATCCATCACACCGGAACTAAATACCGGGCGGAATGTTCCGCCTTCCAAAACCAATCCCTTCATAAGCCAAGCCTCCTTTTTTCACAGTTTCAAAGTAACCTTTTTACTACCTTGAGAGTACCACATTTTGCTTTACATGTCAACACGAATATTACAACATGTAGTTTTTAAAACCACATCTTTATCCTATCCACCTATACAGCAGCCAAAAACCCCCGAAATTCCTAACATCCACCTCGCAGTTCAGCGATTCCCGACACCCCACTCCTCACATCCGCAGTTCAAAAACAAAACAGACCACATTTTCTCTACGTTCAGAGCAAATGCAGCCTGCTTTTCCTGTTGTATTTCTTCTATAATGAATTCTTGTTAATAATTTGCTTTTTTTCGCACGCATCCTCTTTCCGAATGCCTCTGTTTTTTCGCTTAGCAGTACGAGTTAAAAAACATTCCGGTATAAATCGACTGTGCGTAAGCATATCCCACGTCATTGCGGTGAAGATGGGCATAACTGTAAACCTTTTTCTCTACATATTCCATCGGATTCATGCTCATATAGTCGCACTTCTCTTTCAGTTTTTGTAGAAAATCCTTTGGCACCGAATCCATTCCTTGTACCTTACGTGAAAGAAATCCCGATTCATCCACGGCAATTCCGTTCGTCGTCAGTTCATCCGAACACTCCTCGACCAATTTGCGGAGTTCACATCCCGGACGAGACGGTTTGTTTTTCAGTTCACCGTACTCATCACTGCGGCTCAACAATTTGTTATAAAGCTGCAATGTCGTCTCCAGTGCTTCTCCCTGCTGGTCCGAATCCAATGCAAGCGAAGCCGCTTCCCCTAATTCCATCGACATCGACTTTACATCCAGTGCATAATCACTTGTGTCTTTCGACATTGAGATTATCGCCAGAGGATTGGCATTGTTCAGCGCAACGATACTTTTGTATTTATTTTTCAATTCGCGGCGGTTGTGTACATTTGTCTTAGGATTCACTTTTGGAATAAAGCCGCCGGCATAGTAATTATAAGCCTCTACCATAGGATCATCCCTTCCTCTTTCCTTGCAATCCCAGTACTTCAACTTTAGTATACACTAATTTTTTCCATTCCGCAACGATATTATACAAAAAATTTATATAAATTACCTTCCTTTTTTGTTGATTTTTTGTCCATTATGCTTTAAAATAGAATTACTAACTTTGATATTTTTTTATCATAATAAATGAAAGGATGGTATTAGAAAAATGAGTAACATGCCAAAAATGAAAATTGGAATCGTTGCAGTAAGCCGTGACTGCTTCCCAGAGTCACTTTCTGTAAACAGAAGAAAAGCCCTTGTAGAGGCTTATGCAAAAAAATATGATGCAGCAGATATCTATGAATGTCCAATCTGTATCGTTGAGAGCGAGATTCACATGGTTCAGGCTTTGGAAGATATCAAAAAAGCCGGATGTAACGCACTTTGCGTATATCTTGGAAACTTCGGACCAGAAATTTCCGAGACACTTCTTGCAAAACATTTTGAAGGACCTAAGATGTTCGTTGCAGCAGCAGAGGAATCCGGAAACAGCTTGATGGATGGTCGTGGAGATGCTTACTGTGGTATGCTTAACGCAAGCTACAACTTGAAGCTTCGCAATGTAAAAGCTTATATCCCTGAGTATCCGGTTGGAACTGCTGAGGATTGTGCAGACATGATCCATGAGTTCGTACCGATTGCTCGTGCCGTATATGCATTGAACAACTTGAAGATCATCAGCTTTGGACCACGTCCATTGAACTTCCTTGCTTGTAATGCACCAATCAAACCACTTTACAACCTTGGTGTAGAGATCGAAGAGAACTCCGAACTTGACTTGTTCGAAGCATTCAACAAACATGAAGGCGACGCTCGTATTCCTGACGTTGTAAAAGAAATGGAAGCAGAACTCGGCGCCGGTAATAAAAAACCTGAAATCCTTGCAAAACTTGCTCAGTACGAGTTGACACTTCTTGACTGGGTTGAAGATCACAAAGGATATCGTGAATTCGTAGCAATCGCCGGTAAATGCTGGCCTGCATTCCAGACACAGTTTGGTTTCGTACCTTGCTACGTAAACAGCCGTTTGACAGCAAAAGGGATTCCGGTATCTTGTGAAGTAGATATCTACGGTGCCCTTTCTGAGTTCATCGGAACAGTTGTAAGTGAAGATACCGTAACTCTTCTCGACATCAACAACTCCGTACCTCAGGATCTGTACGATGAGGATATCAAAGGAAAATTTGCAAACTACACATTGAAAGATACATTCATGGGATTCCACTGCGGAAATACAGCTGCAAGCAAGCTTTCCTTCTGCGAGATGAAATACCAGAAGATCATGGCTCGTTCTCTTCCAATCGAAGTTACAAACGGAACTCTCGAGGGAGATATCGTTCCTGGAGATATCACATTCTTCCGTCTTCAGAGTACAGCAGATGCTAACCTTCGTGCTTACATTGCACACGGTGAAGTTCTTCCTGTTGCTACACGTAGTTTCGGTGCAATCGGTATCTTCGCTATTCCTGAGATGGGACGCTTCTATCGTCACGTATTGATCGAGAAGAACTTCCCTCATCATGGTGCTGTTGCATTTGGACATTTCGGAAAAGCATTGTACGAAGTATTCAAATACATCGGTGTTGACGTAGATGATATCGGATACAATCAGCCGGCAGGCGTTCGTTATCCTACAGAGAACCCATTTGCATAATTCATAATTGATATAATGTTATCAACAACTAGCGACCCGGCCACGAGTCGCTAGTACTGTTATTATCCGTGCCGCAAACTGCTCTGGCAGCAATGCGTTTCGGAGCAATATCTATCAAAAAATACAAAGTAAAGGAGACTATTTCATGTATTACATAGGCGTAGACCTTGGTACCTCTGCCGTAAAACTTCTTCTCATGGAAGCAGATGGTTCCATCAAAAATATTGTTTCAAAAGAATATCCTCTTTCCTTCCCGAATCCGGGCTGGTCTGAGCAGAAGCCGGAAGACTGGTGGAATGCCGTAGTTACCGGAATCAAAGAACTGACCGATGGATTTGAAAAAGACAAAGTAGCCGGCATCAGCTTCGGTGGACAGATGCACGGACTTGTTATCCTGGACAGCGATGACAATGTAATCCGTCCGGCAATCCTTTGGAACGATGGACGTACCACAAAAGAAACCAATTACTTAAATGATGTGATTGGAAAAGATAAACTGTCACAGTATACCGCAAATATCGCATTTGCCGGCTTTACTGCTCCAAAGATCCTCTGGGTAAAAGAAAACGAACCGGAAAACTTCAAAAAGATCGCTAAGATCATGCTTCCAAAAGACTATATCGCTTACAAGATGACAGGAGTTCACAGTTGTGATTACTCTGACGCTTCCGGTATGCTTTTGATGGACGTTAAAAACAAATGCTGGTCCAAAGAAATGATGGAAATCTGCGATGTCAAAGAAGAACAGCTTCCAAATCTTTATGAAAGTTTTGAAGTAACAGGAAATCTGACCGAAGCTGCTGCCGCAGAACTTGGACTTACCACAAATTGTAAAATTGCTGCCGGTGCAGGCGACAATGCTGCTGCCGCTGTCGGAACAGGTACAGTAGGCGACGGAGGATGTAATATCTCCCTCGGAACTTCCGGAACGATCTTCATTTCCAGCAAAGAATTTGGTGTCGATAAATTCAATGCCCTTCATTCTTTTGCACACGCTGACGGAAATTACCATCTGATGGGATGTATGCTGAGTGCCGCTTCCTGTAACAAATGGTGGATGGACGAGATTATCGGAACCAAGGATTATCCTGCGGAGCAGAAACCGATCACCGATGACAAACTTGGCGAAAACAATGTATACTATCTTCCATATCTGATGGGTGAACGTTCTCCTCACAACAATCCGGATGCACGTGCTCTCTTCATCGGTATGTCCATGGATACAACCAGAGCCGATATGACACAGGCTGTTCTCGAAGGTGTTGCTTTTGCCATCCGTGATTCTTTCGAAGTAGCAAGAGATCTCGGAATCAATATCACAGAGACTAAGATCTGTGGTGGTGGAGCAAAGAGTCCTCTTTGGAGAAAGATTGTAGCCAACGTTCTGAACATCAAAGTAAATATCATCGAAAGTGAAGAAGGACCTGGTCTCGGCGGTGCAATGCTTGCTGCTGTCGCTTGTGGTGAATATGCTTCCGTAGAAGAAGCTGCTGCAAAGATCGTAAAAGTAATTGACTCGGTAGAACCAGACGCTGCTTTGGCTGAAAAATACGATAAAAAATATGCAAAATTCAAACAGATCTATCCAACCGTGAAAGATCTGTATGATACATTAAAAGCGTAACTAATACATTAGCAAGAAAATCACTCCCTTTTCCCGGTTGAAGGGGGAGTGGTTCTCTTTCTCAACACATATCAGGGAGGTATGTCTATGAAAAAATTAAAAAAAGCTGCTGTACTTACATTGATTGCATCATTGGTGTTTGGTGTGACAGCACAAGGGAATAAAGCCACGATTACGGCAAAAAAATTGCCGGCAAATGTGCGCACAATAAAATTTAAAGGAACCGGAAAACGTCTGAAACTGCAAAAGGGAAAAAAATATCAGTTAAAACCTGTTGTTGCCGTTACTCCGAACAAAAAGAAATATAGAACGGTAAAATTTACTTCCTCAAATAAAAAAGTAGTATCCGTTTCCAAAAAGGGACTTTTGAAGGGATTAAAAAAAGGAACTGCTACCATCCGTGCAGTCTCCAAAATAAATCCAAAGAAAAAAGCAAGTATCCGCGTCACGGTAACACAGGATGTTCTGGTTAGCAAAATTGTACTTGACCGCACAAAATTGACCGTCAGCGAAACCGAAGAAGACGATATTGTACTTGCGGTTAAGCAAATATTACCTAAAAATGCCAAAAACAAAGATCTGACCTGGGAAAGCGATGACGAAGATGTCGTAGATGTCGATGACGACGGTGAACTTTCCATCGGTGATCCGGGAACAGCAACCATCTATGTAACCGCCGATGATGAGGGTGGTGCTTATGCTACCTGTGAGGTGACTGTCACAGAAGATACTTCTTTGTCTGACGACGATGACGATGACGACACGGATGATGAAGATGACGATGATGATGATAGTGAATAATAATAAGTTAGAAGCAAAAGGGGAATTTAAAAATGTCAAATAGATACAAACGAAAACTTCAAAAGAAAGAAACCACGCTTTGGCAGGATATTTTCCTGCTGCTGCCGGTATTATTTGCATTGTGCATTGTTCCATTGATTGTACTTACGCACGATTTTACAATTGATTTTTCACAATTTGACTGGTTTAATACCACTGCATTGACCGGACAGATCGATTCCTTTGGATACTCCAAAAGTGTTGCACTGGTTATCGCCGGGGTCGCTTCTGTCGTCTTCTTTTGCTACTATTTCTGGAAGAAAACAAGCACAAATGAACTGGAAACCAAAACCTTTCTTTCCACAATAAGCAAGCCGGTAGCGATCCTTTTAGGAATCCATCTTGTCATGGTGATTCTTTCTTCGATCGTAAGCAAATATTCGGAACTGGCTTTTCAAGGCGGTGGGTACAACCAATGGCAGACCATGTGGGTGCTTTTAGCCTATGGACTCCTCTTCTTTTATGCCTACGTCTGGGTTACTTCTGAGTGCAAAACAAATATCCTGATCTACGGATTAATGATCCACGCCGCCTGTATGTCTTTCCTTGGCTTTATGCAGGCAATTGGAAAAAATCCCCTTTTATGGGATTGGGTACAGAAAGCGGTTACCAAGTACAGCGAAGTAACAAACGGAATTTCTTTTAAAGAAGGATATTCCAGTGTCGTCATGACATTTTCAAATCCAAACTATGCCGGAACATACATCGCTTTGATCCTGCCTGTTGTCATCGCTTTCATTTTTCTGAAAGTTTCTGACAAAAAATGGGTTTCCGTATGCTGCAAAGCTGCCGGTGTTCTGATTACCGCAGGTTTTGTTAAAACACTGATCGGCTCCGGTTCTACCGCTGCCGGACTGACACTGGCTGCCCTTGTCGTAGTGGCTTTAGTATTCCTCTTTATCAACTATTTTAACACCAAAAATAAGGCTTGGTGGATCGCTTTAGCAGCCATTGTTGTAATCGGCATCGGAAGCATCTTTGGCATTCTTCAGACCAATTATGCCAAGAGTGCACTCGACAAGATCAAAAATGGTTCTGTGGATACACGTAACCTCATTTCCATTGTAAATGAGACACCGACACGCCTGAAAGTAAATTTCCGAAACGGCGAATATTTTGATCTCGATGTTACTCTTCAGGATGGTGCAAATGCTTCCTTTACGGTAACCGATTCCAAAGGCGCAGACATCCCGCTGACGCGTAACGGAGGCGCTTACGTTCCAAACGATGCGAGATACAATATGATCTCTCTTACGCCAACAAGTTATTCGTTACCGACAAATTATTCGTCAACTAACGGTATCTGTCCGGCATTCATTTTGAGTGACACACCGAATCAGATTACCTTTACCTTTATGTATTACAACAATGAATGGAAATATTACACTCCGTATGGAAAATTGATCAAACTTGAAGAAGTCGCACATTTTGGCTTTAAAAATTCGGAAAATATAGCGAACCGACGTGGTTATATCTGGTCAAGAACCATTCCTTTAATGAAAACCTATTGGTTTACGGGAGTCGGACCAAATGCCTTTATCATCGCTTTTCCAAATACCGATTTTGTCGGTTCCAAGCGTGTGGGCGGTGGTACTCTTCTTGTCGATAAACCACATAATACCTTTTTACAGACCTATGTGCAGACCGGAGGCATCTCTGCGATCACTTATGCTGTACTTGGAATCCTTTACATTATCCAGTGTATCCGGCTCTTCTGGCGCAGAAAATTGTCCGGTAACTTAGACCGCATTGGTTTTGGTCTGTTTATGTCTTGTCTCGCCTTTACCATCGTGGGACTTACGAACGATGCTGTGGTCGGCGTACAATCCTCCTATTGGATCTTACTGGGACTTGGATTTGCCGTAAACCGTATGCTGCGGGTAAAAGAAAATGAAACTGTATAAACATCAGGAGGCTGCTTTGCGAAATTACGATCCTTATAAAAAGACAATTTTATTTACGTTGTCTCTGATCAATATATTGCTCATGACATTTCTTTTTTCATGGTTCTGGTATCATTTTTTTGCCGGAACCATGTATACCTACCGCTTTTACCGACGCGGAAATTATGTGATCATCGGACTGTATGCCCTGTTCCTTATCTTTTTCGGGCGGATGTACGGTGCAACAAAACTTGGTCAGCTGCGGCGGATTGAAGTCATTTTGTCACAATTTTTATCCATTTTTATCAGCAACTTGGTTACGTACATTATCATTTCCCTGCTGGCATTCCGCTTTATCAATGTACTGCCGGTTTTGGTTATGACGCTGGGAGATTTTGTCATTACTGTACTCTGGTTCTTTGGTGCCAGTGCGCTATACGGACGTATTTTTAAATCTTGGAAGATCCTTCTGATCTATGGAGAACGCCCTGCCAGCGATCTGGTCTATAAAGTCGAAGAACGGCGTGACAAATATGCAATTTCCGATGCCATTCATGTAAGCGCAGGAATGGATAAGATTGCGGAAAAAGTCAAAGATTACGAAGCCGTTATCATTGGAGATATCAGTGCCAAAGAGCGAAATGATGTGCTAAAATTCTGCTATGCCAATGGCATACGCGCCTATGTTATTCCAAAGATCTCGGATATCATTTTGATGGGAAGTGACCGCATCCACATCTTTGACACACCATTTCTGCTTACGAAAGGATATTCTCTGAGTTTTGATCAGGCATTTGCCAAACGGTTTCTGGATCTTTTGATCGCAATACCGATGCTGATCATAGCCTCCCCTTTTATGCTCCTTACTGCCGCTGCGATTAAGCTGTATGACAAAGGGCCCGTCTTTTATAAACAGATTCGCTGTACCAAAAACGGGACTCATTTTGAGATCATTAAATTTCGAAGCATGATCGTCAATGCGGAAAAAGCGGGCGGTGCACAGCTTGCCAAAGCGAACGACTCCCGCATCACTCCGGTGGGACGCTTTATCCGCTCTACCAGAATTGACGAACTGCCACAGCTTTTTAACATCATCAAAGGCGATATGTCCTTTGTCGGGCCACGTCCGGAGCGCCCGGAGATCATGGCTGAATATATGGAAAACATCCCGGAATTTGCTTTCCGACTTCGCGTAAAAGCAGGTCTTACCGGCTTTGCACAGATTTATGGAAAGTATAATACCGTGCCCTATGACAAACTAAAACTGGATTTATTTTACATTGAAAATTATTCGTTATGGCTGGATATCAAATTAATCCTGATGACCGTAAAAACAATATTAAAAAAAGATTCTACAGAAGGGATTGCGTCAGAACAGACCACGGCATTTAAAGAAGAACGCACGGATAATGTCATGGATGTAGTAGATGAGATCAAGCGACGCAACTGAGCAGAATAAGGGGCTGCCGCTTTAACCTGAGAAACCGGTTAAGGCGCAGCCCTTTTTGGGGTTATCTTAAAAATACAAGCGGATTTACCGTCTCATTCTTTTGTTTTACCTGATAATACAGATTCGCTCCCTCCACCGAATAATACTTTGTCGGCTTGGCAATCTTACCGATGACCTGACCTTCCGAAACCGAATCTCCTTCCGATACCGTGACATCTTTTAACTGTCCATAGACCACTTTGAAACCATCTCCGATCGCTATCGTAACCGTATTTCCGGTTTCTTCGCTTTTACCTACCGACTTCACTACACCGGCTGCGCTCGCTTTCACGCTTTCCCCGATCTCACTTCCTATGATCATCGCCGGATTGGTCTTATACTGCGACAAGGTTGGAAAAAACACGACTTTGTCCGCACTATATTCAATCAGAACATCGCCCTCTACCGGCCATAAAAGCCCTGTTTCCTGATCAAAATGAAGTTTGTCTTCTGCACTGACTTTCTTCATTGTCTCTTTCTTCTTTGGCTTTTCCTCTTTCACTTCTGACTTAACATGCTTCGAAGACGTCTCTTTGGTTGTACTCTCTTCCGCCTTCTTTTCCGGAGCCGCTGTCGCTGCGACCGGAGTCGGCACCACCAGTTCTGTTTCCTCAGCAATTGGCACATTTTCGGCTGTCTCCTCCGGCTTTGCAAACAAATTCATGCAAATTGCCCCGACGACAGCGATACACACGATTCCGCTCAAAAGTGATATATAAAAACCTTTTTCTTTCTTCATTTTCTTCACCTCGATTCTAGATTTGCATTGTTCATGCTATCTTTATTTTTTCCTGAATCTCAGTGAATATACATGTTTTTAAGGGAAATATTTTTTGATCCATTGATAAAAACGATTCATAACCAGACTGATTGCGATGGTAAGAATCGCGCATACCAGCAAATACAGCACGGGATTTCTTTTTCCGATCGTATTTTTCAACAAAATCATAGGGATTCTCTGATATATGTAAAACACAAATAAATTCTGCCCAATGTACGTATAAACCCGGTTCGATGCCCGAAACTTCATCGTCAGAAATACCACCAGAACCGCAAACGAAGCACTGATGATCTCAAAGTACATCTTATGGTCTGCCCGCATTGCATAAAATACGAAAAAGACAATTCCGGTACCTGCGAGACATATCGCATACCTTAAATACGTTCTTTTTTCGGAAATCCATACTTCCATACGATTTCGGCACAGTGAGAAAAACATCCCTGTACTATAACAAAATATTGTATCATACCACCAGCCGCCTTTTCCCTCATGACGCATCCACAAAATATAAAGGCCGCTGAAAAAAACGACTCCAAAAACCGCCGCTGCCAGTGGAATTCTCGAAAAACACCTGCACTCCCGCAGCCGAAAGACTACATAAGTAGCAAGATACAGATAAAATATGGCAAATACATACCAATTGCTGTTTCCAAAACTTTCCCATGCCAAAAAACCTTTTATCGCATAGTGAAATGTCGGCACCTGTCCCGTCAAACAACTGAGGAAAAAGTAAATCAGTGCTGCAATCTCAAAATTTACCAAAAAAGGAAGACATCTCCGTTTGAGAAAAGAAACGATATATCCCTTTTTATAGCGAATAGACTCCATAACTCCATATCCGGAATAGAACAAAAACATTGCCACGATCAGCTGTCCCAACGCACGATTCACGTCAATATACATAAAATCAAGCGGTCCGTAGATGTTCTCCGGCATATATTGAATCAAATGTGCCATAAATACCGTCGTCAGAAAATAGCCATTAATCGATGCCGTCATTTCCCTGGAACAATATCCATCTTTTGCCGAAATCCTCTTACTGAATGCCCGTTTTCCTTCTGTCCCAATACCACAGGCGGAAAGGATAAGAAAAAGCAGGCATGTCCCAAATACAACGATCATTTTTTCTCTCCCAATATCTTTCTGCGGTAAAATGAAGATCCTTTGGCGAGTTCTTGCTGCACCTTTTCATCTCCATATTTTTCCAGTATCGTCTCTTTGTCCGAAAACAAATTCGTGCCAAGTCCTATTCTTTCCCCTTTGATCTGTACCCCCATCGCTGCAAGTGTCGTCGGATAGAGATCCAGCGAGTAGTAACTCCGGTGTTTTTCGCGTACCGGTGCCACCGCCGAATTAAGTATACAGGAATACACTCTTCTTGGCACACTGCCATCATATCTCTCACGGATATAATTATTATCCATCGTGCAATGATCGCCACTGATGACAACCGTCGTATCCTTATAAAACTCCTGTGTTTTGAGCCAGTCCACAAACTCTTTTACACGCTTTGACGAACAGGACAAAACATTGTCATATTGATTTTCAAATGCCTGCTGACAGTCTTCGCACCGATATCCTCCGATGTGATGGGTATCCACCGTCAACATCGTAAAATTAAATGGTTTCTCTCCGTTTGCCAGTTTTAAAATTTCTTCTTTGGCATAATCAAATAATTTTTTATCTTCAAAGCCCCACCATTCATAATAATCTTTCGGAAATTTTCCTTGTTCTTTTGCATACGGATAATCATAAACCTTATAATCCCCATGCTGCTCAAAATACATCTTGCGTCCGCCAAACGTCAGATCTGACCCCACCATAATTTCCTGTGCGTAACCCTCTTTTTCCAACACATCTCCGATTGCTCCTGCTCCCGGCATAAACGCATTCTTCGCATTTTTGTAATTTTTCCCTGTCAATGAGATCATAAGAGGATACCCGCAGGTCTGGGATACCATTGCGCCCGTCGTCCAGGAAGCGCCCCTCGACGGTGCCGCCCCGCCAAGTTTTTCATCACTGGAAAAATTTACTCCCTCTTTTGCCAGCGCTGTCAACTCCGGAATCCGATCCTGTTCCATCGCACCTCCCTCTTCTTTGGAAGAAAAGGTACTCTCCATTGATTCGAGAAAAATATAAACCAGATTTCTCTTTTTCTCCGGAAAATGCAGCAATTCCGGTGTCACCTCCACAGCTTCTTTTTCTATAAAATCCGATTCGCTGCGCTGTGCCACAAGACATCCAAAGGTATCAAAGGATGCCAGAATACTGTAAATCGCAGCAATCAGCAGTACAATCGCAGCTACAAGCATAATGCTCCCCGCTATTCCGGAAAACATCATATAACTCACTACACTTATTCCAATCGCCAAACAGACACCGGATGCCATCGGAATTCCGTATGTCCGGAAATAATCCAAAATCATCTCATTGCTTGTCCCTTTCATCGGAACTTTCAAATGAAAAACAATCTCCTCCCATGACAATCCATTAAAATTCTTTTTTAAAAAAAGATACACCGTGTACAGGATAACTGCCAAGATAAGTATCAGCGCAGCCACTACCATTTTCAACATAATCTGTCATCTCACTTTTCTGTTTTTAAAAGGCTGCCGGAGATCTCCAGCAGCCAAACATTCCCATCTTACAACACTTACAATCTTTTTATTAATTCACGAACATAATCTTCTGTCTCTTCACATTCATCCGCAATCTGTGCAACAGATTTTCCTTTTGCAATTTTTTTGGAAATAAGCGACAAAAGTTTCGCTTCTTCACCTTCAGCTCTGCCTTCAGCTCTACCTTCAGCTCTACCTTCAGCTCTACCTTCAGCAAGGCCAACTTCTCTGCCTTCGGCAAGACCAGCTTCTCTGCCTTCAGCAAGACCAGCTTCTCTGCCACGTTCTCTTGCCACTCTTGACTCAAGTTCGATTTTCTGCTCTATTGTCACGAAGTTTTCCCTCCATTCGTCATTGCACTTCACTTCTTCCACTTTTCTTTCAAGTCCCTGTGTAAACTCATCGGTAGGTATCGAAGTCTCCAGATAGTCCAAAAGATTACATAGTTTTTCCGTTAATCCATCCCTTTTTCCATGTAAATTGACAAAAACTGTCTTTCTCTTTTCATATAAGCAGATAGAAGGATCTTCATTGCATCTCATCTCAAATGTGTATACACTTTGATTTTTACAAAACAGATCAAAATCACATAGAAAAATTACAATGGATTGTTTCAAACTTTCATAGGTCTCTCCTGTTACAATCTGATGCCCGTCCATTTCACTGTGATAATAGCGGCTTCGGGGAATCAACTCTCTTGTATTTGTGAGTTGCATCTCTATGTCATACATATTTCCCTTATCATCTTCCGCATAAATATCCAATCTGGACCCTTTTTGAAAAATATTGTTTTTAAACGTTTTCTGATTTAGCACTACTCTAAGGCTGACAATACGTATTGATAGAATACGCTGTAACAGTTCCTTACAATCTTCTTCATTCAAAAAAACAGTACAAAAAACAACATCATTCAAAATTTTGATTTTTTCCAACCATTTCTGATCGGCAATCATACCTTTTCTTACCATTCACCCTCCATTTCCGGGAGGCGGTTGAAAATCGCCTCCCTGCGTCTCATTCTGTCTTTTATGGGAATGTTAGCAGTTTAGCTCTTTTCATTTTTAATAAGAAAATAGATATCTTTATAATGATAGATTCTCTGCTTGTCATTAGTGTAACACAGTCTACTAAAATGTGCAAGAATTTCTTAATACAAAATCTTACCATCTGCCACCTGGCGCAGATGTTTTCCATAACCGGATTTGCCGTACATTTTCGCCGACTCAATAAGTGTTTCTTTATCAATCCAGCCATTGCGGTACGCAATCTCTTCCACCGCCGAAAGCATGATTCCCTGTCGGTTCTCAATCACGCGCACAAATTCACTGGCATCTGCAAGAGCATCCATTGTGCCGGTATCCAGCCACGCATAGCCTCTTCCGAGTGTCACAACATCCAGACTTCCCTCTTCCAGATACATTTTATTGAGATCGGTAATTTCCAATTCTCCACGCGCAGATGGTTTTACTTTTTTGGCAAAATCCACGACACGATTGTCATAAAAATACAACCCGGTCACACAATAATTTGACTTCGGGTGCTCCGGCTTTTCCTCAATTGAAATCGCCTTGCCGTTTTTATCGAATTCCACGATACCAAACCTCTGCGGATCGTCTACATAATAGCCAAATACCGTCGCGCGGTCCGGCTTTGCTGCTGCCGTCTGCAAATGCTGTTTCAAGCCGTTGCCATAAAAAATATTGTCGCCCAGCACCATCGCACAGGAATCGCCATCGATAAACTCTTCGCCAATCAAAAAAGCCTGTGCCAGTCCATCGGGACTTGGCTGCACCTTGTATTGCAGATGAATTCCAAAACTGGAACCATCCCCCAAAAGTCTTTCGAAATTCGGCAGATCTGTCGGTGTCGAAATAATCAAAATATCACGGATTCCCGCCAGCATCAGTGTCGAAAGCGGGTAATATATCATCGGTTTGTCATAAACCGGAAGTAACTGTTTTGATGTTACTTTTGTCAATGGATACAATCTTGTACCGGAACCTCCGGCAAGAATAATTCCTTTCATACGATGAATCCTCCCTTGTGATTTATAATATAGTATTGTAGCATAAAAAACCTTATCTTGACAAGAGGTGGGGAAAAAGTTAAACTAAAGATAGTATGCATGATAAGGAGAAAATGATGAAAAACGTTGTGATAATAGGTAATGGCTCGTATTCTCAGATGATGAAGAAATATGTGGAACTTACTCATTTTGGAAAAGTACATGCCTATGTGGCAGATAAAAATTATATTCATGATACAATATTAGATGGCATTGAAGTGATCTCTTTTGATGAATTAACGTCAAAATATCCCCCTTCCTCTTTTACCCTTATCATGGGAATCGGATATTCTCAAATGGCACAAATCCGAAAAGAAAAGTACCTGTTTTGTAAAAAATCAGGTTATACTTTTGAAAATTATATTCATCCCACCGCTTTTATTTCCGAAGACGTAATTCTCGGGGAAGGAAATAATATTCTGGAGGGTGTATATATTCAAATGGGATGCCAGATTGGAAATGCCAACCTGTTCTTTATTGGTGCAAAAATTGCTCATGATTCAATCATCCATGACTACTGTACCATTTCCATGAACTCTATGCTGGCAGGACATACACGAATTCATGACCGCTGCTTTCTTGGCGTTGGTTCCATTGTAAAAGACCACACCACACTGAATGAAGCGGTTTTACTTGGTGCACAGGCATATGCTTTCAAAGATATCCCGGCAAATAAAGTTGTAGTCCCTGCTAAAAGTGCCATTCTTACAGACAAAGTAAGCACCGATTATCTCTAAAACGAAAGGAAACCAATGTGATGAAAAAAGATTTATCAATTGTTATTCCCTGCTATTGTTCTACACAGAATATTCATTCTGTTATTCACGATATTGACACTGCATTAGCAGATATGGCAATTACATACGAAATTATATTAGTCAATGATCATTCTCCGGACAACACGTTTGATGTTTTGAAGGAACTGGCTGAGAGCAGATCGGATATTATCGCCATTGATCTTGCCCGCAACTGTGGACAGCATGGTGCCATCATGGCAGGGTTTCACTACGCAAGCGGTGACTTTGTAGCTACATGTGAAGACGATGGACAGACGCAGATCGAGATTTTACCGGAAATGCTCCGCAAATTAAAATCAGAAAATTTGGATGTTGTCTCGCCCCGGTTCACACATCGGGCACAGCCATCTTTTACACGGCGTATTTTCTCAGGTATCGCCGGTCTTATGCGTAAATGGATGCTTCCTGCTCCAGACGGCATACAAGTCACAATTTTCTTTGTAGCCCGCCGATTTGTGATTGAAGAAATGTTAAAATATGAGCAGCCTTACCCTTACGTTACCGGATTGGTTCTGCGCACTACACATAATATCGGAACTGTAGATGCCATCCAAAAAGCCCGCTTAAATGGAACAAGTGGATACTCCTTTAAAAAACTATTTTCACTTTGGATGAATGGTTTTACTGCTTTTTCTATTAAACCACTCCGGCTGGCAACTTTTTTAGGCGCATTATCCGCATGTATCGGCTTTATCGCCGGACTTATTATTATCATCCGCAAAATACTGGGGCATGATTTTCTTACCGGATGGAGTTCAACCATCGCTATCTTGTTGTTTATGTTTGGGATTGTATTGATCGTTCTCGGATTAATCGGCGAATACCTTGGGCGCATCTACCTATGCATCAACCAGACACCACAATATGTCATCCGAGATGTTATTAACAATTCGTCTGCCAAAGACAAATAATAGCAAAAAGAGATTGTTTCTTTTCACAAACAATCTCTTTTTTATTACCAGATTGGAGTCTTTATTTCTCCATCTTTTTGAACCTGTATCTTTAACAATTCCTGCACATGTTTCACGTTAGTTTCCCATTCTTCCCAATTTTTTCCAGAAACAATAATAGAAAACCGGGAAGTTTTATCTGTTGCAGCTCCTATCTTCATTCCTTGCTTAATAGAATATAAAATATTACGGTGAACATAAGGCAGCTGACATACGTCTTCAACTCCATCAACAGAAATCACTTCCCCCTCCGGTAAAAAGAAAGCAATATATCCGCACACCTGATTCCTTGGTTTCAAATCAGGTAGTTCTTTTTGTTCTCCTAACGCGATGTGAATCAGAAATTCTTCTGTACACAATCCGGTCTGAAGAGAGATCAGATCGCTTGAAATAAATACCCCGCCACCACGAGCTGCGGTTTCGATCAAATAAATGTCATTTTCATCCATTACATATTCACTATGTGATATTCCTTGAATCAGTCCAAAGCCTGTAATAATTTTCTCATTTAACTCCAATACCCGCTCTGTCAATTCTTCCTTTTCTCTTGATGGAAAAATACGTTCGCGTGCCGCAAATGTTGTATCCTTATCAAAATAATGTGTATCCCCAATAATAAGTGGTTTATACTTTCCATTAAAAGAAATTCCCTCAACCACAAATTCCTGCCCCGTTGCATATTTTTCAATTACAACGGTGTTTGTAGGCGAATGTTTTACGCTTTCACTAAAATACTTTCTAATATCCTTTGCAGAATAAACTTTAAACACGCCTCTGCTTCCCTGATTATCCGCCGGCTTTATAATAAATTCATTTCCATCTCCGCCTTGTGATTCGTAGAATTCAACTGCCTGTTCCTCGGAAACAACCTGGCTGTTAGGAAGAACTTTTATGCCAATTTCTTCCATTTTCTTTCTCATTAATCCTTTGTCCGTAAACAGACAAGCGATATCGTATGGATTTCCCGGCAATCCCATCTCACTAGCGACATAGGCTACTGTGCGAACCGGAATATCCGTTTGATCCGTAATAATACCATTTATTTTCTCTTTTCTTGCAATCTCTAAAATTTTTTCCTTTTCACGAAGATCTGTATAATAGCATTTTTTTGCACATTTTTCAAATTCCGGACTGATTTTCGGTGCAACAAGAATAACTTCGCACATTTCAGCAGCTTTTTGAACCAACGGAAATTGATATACTCCCGCCCCTAAAATCATAATTTTCTTCATAGGTTCTCCCCCTCTTTCTTTGCTTCTGTTCCGCATATATTTTTCCACAATGGAATGAAAAATAGCAGGGAAAGAAACAAGTTTATTATAATATAAAGTCCACAGGCTCCACGCATACCATATTTTGCTGCAAGATATGGGCTAATAAAAAAAGCTGTTACAGATGCTGCAATATATCCCGCCGCTATCAAATTCTGCTTTCTCATTGCTGTCAAAATCACAACAAAAAAACAAGATATCGTATATAGTCCGGTTCCTAAAAACAGATAAAATAATTCCATAGAATATCCCATTAGATCTGTGTGATATAACCAGGATAAAACAGGAAGACCAATCAGCAGACCTCCTGCAATTACAATCAATGTAATCGCCGTTATAATCGCGGTCTGTATCAATGTAAACTTTTTTAATTCACGAAATTCTTTGTTATTCCATTGATCTCCAATCTGCTTAATATATGGTTGAAATATAAACCGGCTCAATAAAGTAATGCAAAATGCAGGCATCATTAAATAGCCAAAAATAGCCTGAATTTTTTCGTTCAAATACCAGTCAATCATATATTTGGGAAGATTACTCACATATACTGCCAAAACCGCCCCAATACATAATGGGAAACATTGTTTAAACAAAAAGACAAATTCTTTTTTACACAGTTTTCCCGAAGATATCTGAAAAGGAGGATATGTTTTTGTAAGCAGTATTATTTCCATTAAAATACCCGACAACAATGCTGCGACTACGGATATCACAAGATTTTTTGTAATCACGATACTGCCGCACAACACTACTGTTGACGAAAAAACACGGGCAGCAAATACTTTTCCTGCGACATCCAATCTACCTTTTTGCTGATACAGTCCCAAAAATACATCTTCAAATGCATCTACCATCTTATAACATGCCATCACAAATACAATAATAACTTTATGTATATCATATTGATGGCGCATATACATAAAGAGTAAATACGTTCCGATAAATATTACGGAAATAAATATTGTTGCCAAACGCAAAAAAAGATAATTTCGAAATCTCTCTTCTGCTTTATTATCCGTAACCTGATAATTCCGAACCCCATATCGTGCAATCATAAAAACAATGTTTGCTAAAGCATAGCTAATAGAAAAAATTCCTGCTTCATTTATCGGAAGAAACCTTGATATAAAAATCAAAATGACTGCACTCTGACTGGCATCTAAAATACCTGAAATAGTATTCCAAAAAGCGTTTTTTTTCATATTATTGAAAACCCTTTCTCCTCTACTCATAAAACGCTTTCACGCATCTTACAACTTTCTCCCTGTCTTCTTCTTTCATACCATAATACAATGGCAGACGCAGTAAACGTTCACTTTCCTTTGTTGTATACTGATCCTCCCCGGAAAATCTTCCATACTTCATTCCTGCTGCCGCACTGTGAAGTGGAATATAATGGAATACTGCTGCAACCCCATTTTCTTTCAGATACGCCAGAAGCCGTGTGCGTTCCTCCAGATCTTTAACTTTAATATAATACATATGGGCATTATGTACACAGTCATCCGGGATCACCGGACGTTCAATTTTACCATTTTTTTCCAATCCTTCCAATTCTCTATGATAATACAGCCACGTATCCATTCGATTTTGATAAATGTCATCGGCGCGTTCCAGTTCGCCCCACAGATAGGCCGCATTCAATTCACTTGGAAGGTAGGAACTTCCTGCCTCTACCCACGAATATTTGTCAATTTCACCTCGGAAAAACTTGCTTCGGTTTGTTCCTTTTTCACGAACAATCTCCGCTTCCTCAATGTCTGCCGGATCGGCAATTAAAAGTGCGCCGCCTTCGCCCATGCTGATATTTTTAGTCTCATGGAAACTAAAGCAGCCATAATCACCAATTGTACCAAGCGGTTTCCCTTTATAGGTACTCATAATCCCCTGAGCAGCATCTTCAATTACTTTCAGGTTATGTCTTTTGGCTATTTCCATGATCGTATCCATCTCACAGGAAACACCGGCATAGTGAACCGGCACGATTGCTTTCGTTTTCTCCGTAATCGCCTCTTCAATCTTTGTCTCGTCAATATTCATTGTATCGGGACGGATATCCACAAAAACAGCTGTCGCTCCCCGCAAAACAAAGGCATTTGCAGTCGATACAAACGTATAAGACGGCATAATAACCTCATCCCCCGGCTGAATTGCCGACAAAATCGCCGCCATCTCTGTAGCATGCGTACAGGACGTTGTAAGCAGTGCCTTTGTCGTCCCGGTCATTTCTTCTAATTTTTTATTACACTTTTTGGTAAACTCGCCGTCCCCACATAATTTATGATTTGCAATTGCCTGCGCAATATATTTTTCTTCATTTCCCACACATGGTGGCACGTTAAATGGTATCATAATCGTTCCTTTTCCTATTCTCTTACTTGGTATAATCGGTAAGAACCCTTTTAATAGTTTCCTTTCCCATTATATATCAAAAAAAGTACAGACGCAAGACTTGAACTTGCATTTATTCTCCCTTATGTGCACTCGCATATTTCCGTCTACGTTCTACAAAATACGCAGCTGCAAGACCTGCGTAAGTGATAAACGTAATATAAAAACCAATCAAATAGGAATCTTCATGATATACAAATCTTATCTCATGATTTCCGGCAGGAATCTGAGCCCCCATGATCAAACCATTTACCATATGAACTGTCTGCTGCTCCCCATCCACATATACTCTCCAATCCGGCGAGTAATTCTGCGAGAAACATAAAAATGTATCTGCCGTCGAACTACAGGATGCCGTTACGGTATTTCGCGTCTGCTCTTTTACCTCCACCTGAGTATCTGAATTCTGCAAATCCATACGTTCTGCATCCACATACGCTATTTTATCCAAAGAATAATTGTCGCAATTTAAATATATATCATCAAAATTCTTCTTTGTTTCTACTGTTTGTGGAACGTATAAAAGGGATTTTGCATTGATATTCTCATAGATGGCAGTTCCATCCTGCGTTTTGTCCCAATACCGATAGCCCTCTACCGGAGTTACTTTAAAAACATCTACTTTGTATATCGAATTCTCTGTGTCATTATTAGAAGCCAATATACGCAAACGGATCGTTTCGGTTGCCAATTCTGTCTGCTGTGCATATAAATAGGCTGTATACTGCCCCTGGTCTTCCGTAACTTGAAATCTTTTTTCCTCCGTAGAACGGTCGTAATTCGGACCACCATACAGATCCGCAGCAAGATACGTTGTATTTTTTCTTTGTTCTTCCGTCAATGTAATAACTACCTTATAACATTGCGGCGTTTGCTCCTGCCCCTGAATTATCGCGGAAAATGGCGACTCAGAAATCCCTATTTTCCCCGGCTTATGAGATATTTGCAAAAATTGTGAGGAAGAATATGGCTCTGTCGATGATTCATTGCTATAAATCATTCCATTATTCTTTGCAATCGCTCCTTCGGAATCAATTACATATTTTACCCCCGTCATGGACAGCAGGTCATTTTGAATCAATACATTATTGGTATTATCTAAACTTCCCGTAAGCAACCCGGAATAATTGAACGGAATATCGGTAACCTGACTTCCTAAATTTTTAAGATATTTACACAATAACGGATTATTGTATGCTGTATATGCATTCAAAGAAGCTATTTTTCGAATTGCATTACGATTCTGTGAAATAATACTCATATGTGAACCATCTACATTTCCAAACGCATCAAATATTTTATATTGTCCAATATTTTCCTGTATTTTTTCCACTACCGGCTCCTGCGATATTCCAGATTTATAATCCGTTGGCGTCGTTGCCATACTATAAGGCAGTGTCTCGTACAATGTAATACCCAATAGGAAAATGCAGATGAGACTTCTCTTTTTCTGTATTGTTAATGTAATTTTATAAATGTTGTCTTTTGACAAAATCCAGCATGCAATCAGTATAAGAACTGCCACAATAAGCGCTGTCTTAAACACACTTTGAATCTGTATAAAATATGCGCCCTGCTGTTCCCGGGCAACGATCAGACATACTGCGGAAACAGATGCCAGTATAAGCACTGCCGTTAATCCCAATAATCCTTTGGCTGCTTTTTTTAATAAAACAATGTCTTTTTTCTTCATTTCTTTCAAAAACTCTGAGGTACCAAGAGCAGACAACAGGAATACAAAAAAGTAAAACACAAATAGCATTCTTCCTGATGCACGGAAGCCACCGAGTACCGGAATATGATACACTATTTTATTGATAACAGGTATATGTGCAACACACGCATATAACAATGCAAACGCCGCACATCCGGCCGTCAGAACAGCATCAAACCTTTTCCACAATTTTACAATCGCAAACATCGCTGCAAATAATACAAAAATCCCCAAATACAATTCAATATCCATTTCGGATGAATAATTTGCTCCCATCGCCTGATATTTTTCGCCAAAAAATTCAGGATAGATCATTTGTATCAATTTAACGGGATGCAGTGAATACGAACGAAAGGTATCATATGTCGTCTGTGAAGAACCGTATGCGGAATACTCCCTTAATAAATGAAATGTAGGTAACAACGCGAACATAACACTTCCGATATAAACAGCAATCCACAGTAATGCCTTTTTCAAAATTTCCACCAACGAAAATTTAGCATTTATACAATGAGCCAATATATAAATCACCAGTACAAGTGCTGCATATATTCCATATTGCTGGGCTGCAATAAGCATCACACCAGCTGCCAGTGCACTTAAACAAAACCAACGCTTTTGCTTTGTCACAAAATACCGCTTTGTCACAAACATGACAACGGTAAACAGACAAATAGAGGTAATGATTGCCGGATGTGATTTACGCATTCCATTGATCTGAATCGAGCATTCAAAAATGATTGCATAAATGTAAGAAACCGAATACGGGCATTCATAGTCACGCAGAAAAAGATAGAAACAAATTCCTGCTATTGCAAGATGCACAATATAAAATGCATAAATATACTGGCGTAATGGCAGAAAGGATAATAAGAGATTCAAAAAATACATACTGCTTCCCGAAGACTGCGGAATCCCATTTTGAATATACGGATTCCATTGCGGGAACTCGCCACTCATCAGGGCTTCCGCAAATGCTTTTTTGTTAGAGAAAAACTGAATGAGATCAGCATCCCCCGGCACCTGACCTGCAAAATAATATCTTGCCAAAAGCAATACAGGAATCAGCAAAAAAATCAACAGACTCCAGTATTTATAATAGTATTTACCGCCTTTTATTTGTCCTTTATTTTTCAAATTTCTTCCTCCAAAAACTCACTTATTTCTTCCACAATTTCTTGCGGATCATGTTCTTTTTCAATGTATTCTTTTGCACATTTCCCAATCCGGATGCACTCCTGCGGATGCGATATTAAATACTTTATCTTCTCTAATACCTGCTCTTCAATACCCTCTACCGGAATCTTAACGGCACACTCTTCCGGTACTTCCGCAAACCAGCCGTCATCATTGATCAGACATGTTTTTCCCATTTGTAATATTTTAATTAAAGCCGCCGATGTTTCTCCCATAGAAGGATAGCGGAGATTCATTATCAGATCGGAATAAGCGATAAAACTATCAAACTCATCCATGTCAACAAATCCCGTTTTGAAAACAATTTCATTGTCAACATATTGATCCACATAGTCCCCTTCTCCCACCATGACATAACAAATTTTCCGCTCCAATTGCTTACTTAATTTGTAAACGGTCTGACAGATCACATGATTCAATTTTGTTGGCGCTATAGCTCCAAACGACGCAATCACAAAAGCATCTTCCGGAATATTATATTTGGAAAACAATTTCTTTTTTTCAATTTGAACATATTCCGTTGAAATTTGCGGAATCATATTTATCTTACGGACATGGCCGGTAAACACTTTGATTTTTTTCTTTGCAAATTCAGAATGAACCATAATTTTATTCCCGGATTCGGCAAGTTCTTTATTTAATGGAAATTCTGCTGCCAGTTCATCACATTCCAGCAAGGATTCTCTTCCGTCATTCATTGCAAATTTTGCCTTTAAAAGTCCTTCCAAGCCGTATTGTTCGTATATCTTGGAAAATGCCAATTGTTTTTTTTCATAGTATCCGGCAACCAGATAATACAAAACACAATCATGAAGAATTACCATTCCCGGATGTGTCAGACACAATTCATAGATATAGGAATGATAAAAAGGGTTGTTTCCTATATTGTATAGTATATAATCAAACTTCTCAAACTCAATTCTGTTTTTTTTATATGTAACAACCTCAAAATCGTCATACATTTTCTTGTTAGTCAATTTATAATTATCAATCAAAAGCGTAATTTCATATTTTTGGCGCAATTGATATACCAGTATCTCCGAATAGTCCGATATTCCACTTTTTTCGGGCGGAAACGGACTTACGTACAACAGTTTCTTTTTCTCCATTTTCTTCTTACCTCAACAATTGTTCTATCACATAGTCCCAATCCATATGTTTTTCATCCAGGGAGTGTCTTCCTGCTTTTCCGAGCAGCTCTGCCTTTTTGCGGTTTGTATACAATTCATCGATTTTCTCTGCTACTCTCTCGGCATCTGCCTCAAGTACATAACCATTTTTTTCATGTTCTACAAATTCCAGTGGACCACCTGCATCTTTGTGAACAATAACCGGCTTTTCTGAGAAAAAGGCTTCCAGTGTAATATAGCCATAATCTTCATCATATGCACCAAAATAAACACCAAGACAATTCGCATAATAATTTATCTTTTCTTCTTCCGAAATAAACCCGGCAAGTTTTACTCTGTCCTGTAATTTATGCTTTCTTATCAAATCCTGAATATATTCCAATTCTGCATCACTTCCGGATCCAGCCAATACAATTTTAGCATCCGTCTTCAAATATTGAGCTGCTTCTACCAGTAAACGCTGCCGTTTTATCTTGTCAATCCGGCTTGGATAAAATATATAATCGCCATACTCTCCACAATGAAGCTTCTCATAATTTAATGGAGGATGATAAAGCGGGGTCGAATTAACACCACAAAAATTCATCAGTCTGTTGGACGTATTCTGTGCATTTGTATATACATATTTCGCTTCCGTAATATATTTTTTATCACATTCCATAATAAAATTTCGGATTTTTTCTCCATCCGGAAAATTCTGCAAATCTCCATATGGAGTATTCCACAAATCGTAAGCCTGACGATGCTGGTGAAGCATCCACAATACTTTATTATCATGTTTGACATAATAAGCCGGGAATTTCATCGCAATTACGCGATCGATCTTTTCTCCGTTTACTTCGGTTAAATCCATCATTCTTCCCATCATCATACAATTTACCAAAGATTCTCCCGGATACCACTTAAATGGTATCGTCACAATATCTACCTGATGTCCTCGTTTTTTCAATTCATCGCGAAGCATTTCTGCATGAATCTCTGCTCCACCACGTATAAAGGGAACTTGTACCATAGCAATTGCAATTCTCATCTTTCTGCTCCTTTCGCAAATTCTTCTAAAAAGATCTCACTTATTTTCGCGGTTGTAAATCTATTTTCGATGTTCTCAAATCCATGATGGATTAAAAACCTCATATACTCACTATTATGATAGAGCGTATAAATTCCTGCTGCGAATTTTTTGGGATCTTTTTCCAAGAATATCTGATTTTTTCCTATCGTCTCCGGAACAGCACATTCCTTTAATGCCAATATCGGCAGTCCCAGATACTGTGCTTCCACGATTGGCACACAAAATCCTTCGTGTTCGCTTGTACAAACCAGAAAATCACTGCCAAGATAATACGCGAGTAATGTAGCATCATTTATTTCGCCGATAAATTCAATGCAGTCATCCAAATGATACTTTTGTATTGTTTTTTCAATTAATGAATTGTATCCCGGTAAACCATCATCAAATTTACCGATCACCCGCAAGCGAATCGGATCCGGATAATTTGTCGTGAAAATTTTCATGATCTCCAACAGCATTTTATGCCCTTTGTTGGGCGCCACCCGCCCTACAAACAGCAGATTGATCTCTTTTCTTGTGATAAGATCATTTAATATCGCTTCGTCGGGTTTCGTCTCTCTCCACTCTTCTATTTTATGAAATGGCGGGCAGATTCCAATTCTTTCTTTGGGCACGCCCCGCAGATCCTCTGCATTGTACTGTGAATCACACAGCCAGAAAGCATTCGGGAATTCCTGTATCAATGTATCTGTCTGCTTTCTTCCTTTTTCACACTGCTGTGTATGAAATGAATTATATGGTTCAAAAAAAGCAGGTGGGGTGATATTATGGTATCGAAATACAATTTTCGCCTTTGCCTTTTTTAAAATTTCAATCCCTTGTTCCCAATAGACACTATGATGATATAATATAATATTATCTTCCTCCTGAAGAACCGACTCAAGTTCGCTTTCCTCAATATAAGTTACCTGTTTATTCAATGTATTATTGGCAAATACGACACATCGTCTTCCCTGTGCATTCAGCAATTTAAAAATTGCTTCTATATCATTTCCGATTGCATCATGTCCGGTTACGGTTTGATGCATTTGTACTACTGTCAAAATTTCTTTTCTCCTTTATTGCATATTTTTCTGATTTTTCGACAAACACGCATCCAAAAGTATGACATATGTTTTCCTTTTATGTGTGCTCCTGCTGCCTTTCCCTCCGGGGATTTTGCCATCGTAAATGCTAACTCCAGTTTGCTGACCTTTCCTTCCTGAAGATTCCGTATATTATTAAGCAGCCCCGTATCATCGGGAGTCCGTTGAAAAATACAGTGATAACACTGCTTTACAAATTCTTCATCGCTGCTATTATCCAGCAGCGACTCAATCGGTACTGCATGCCGTTTCTGTAGCTGCTTATATTGTCTTTTCATCCATTCTCTTACGTGAACCCGGTAAAAATGATTCCGGCTGAGCCGGACATCGATACCGCGAAATTTTTGAATCCACGAGGCATACTTTCTTTTACGAAGCCCAAAGCTCCTTGTTACCGTACGCCGTCTTGTCAAGGTATCATCCAAATGATCCGCCAGACGTTCGATTTCTCCCAGAATAACTTCCATAGAGACATCCCAGTTCATCCAATCGATGTCTAACGTATTTTGATGCATTGCCTCATTTTGTTTTTGCAGAATCAATTTATCCAAATCCATGTTACTCTCCTTCAATACAGTTCCAACTATGCTCCATTCTTGTAATTCCAGCCTCTGTCACGTCTGCATAAATTTGTATATGACACGCTTTTACCACCGAAACGATGCGGACACCCGTTCTGTCCTCTACATATAGATCCATCCAATACTCTCCCGGGAGCATATTTACCTTTGGAAACAGAAGCTTTATTTTTCCATTTTTTGTCATTTCCATGGCCTTTGCATGATCGGTCTTTGAATTTGTCCCATAACAGCACAAACCATCTCCGCGATAGAAACTAAATCCCAGCGTCACATCCTCCACCGGAAAATCCGTCTCATAATCCGCAGTAATTTCTATGTCTTTGCCGACGGAAATAACACCATTCGACTTCTCCCCCTCGCTATATATTTCAATTTGGGAAATCACTACATGATAGTTCTCGTTTTCCTCTTCTTCACTGTGCAGTTTTTCCAATGCAGCTGGAGCTAAATGGCGATTTTTCGCCATAAAACGAATATACTGCGGGTGAATGTCCTTCGGATTTCCTTCCGCATAAATATGTCCCTCGTGAATCCAGATTGACCGGTCACATATCTGCTCAATCTGTTCCAGCGAATGAGAAACGATAACGATCGTCGTTCCTTTCCCTTTGATTTCACGAAGCCGGTTAAAACATTTTGCCTGAAAATTCACATCTCCTACCGCAAGAATCTCATCTATCAGCAGTATATCTGCATTGACATTAATAGCAACAGAAAACGCCAGCCGCATATACATTCCGGAAGAATACGTCCGTACAGGATTGTCAATATACTCTTCCAGCTCGGAGAATTCGATAATATCATCCAATCTGGCATCAATCTCTTTGCGCGAAAGTCCAAATATAGAAGCATTGATATATATATTTTCACGCCCACTCATATCCGGATGAAACCCGGCCCCCAGCTCGATCAAGCTGGAAACTCTTCCACGCATCTCAATCTTTCCCTTATCCGGGTACATAATCTTCGTAAGCAATTTTAACGTTGTACTTTTTCCGCAGCCATTATGTCCAATCAGACCGATTGCCTCTCCTTTTTTCACCTCAAAGCATATTCCATCTAACACCCTGCGCTCTTCATAACGTCTTCTTTTCTGAAAAAGAACCTTCTCTTTCATCGTGTTTCCTTTATCAAAATATACCTTAAAGCTCTTTGTTACATCCGTAACTTCAATTGCATTATTTGGTTTCATTACATTTCCTCCGCAAAATGCTTCTTCAAATGTCCAAACACATTCCAGCCTGCAACAAGTAAAATAATACTAAAAATAACACCCTGTGTCAATGTTCCCAATTCCGGTGCCTTTTGATAATACAAAATATCCCGGTAAGCGATAATGATCGGTGTCATAGGATTCAAATGAAAAATTGTTTGAATCTGCTCCGGCACCATATCTATAGAATACATGACCGGAGTTAAAAACTGCCACGCCATGGTAATAATCACTAACACATGTTCCAAATCCCTCAAATAAACGGTAACCGCAGAAACAATCATCGTAATACTAAGTGCAAGCAAATATTCTGCCACAATGACCGGCGGCAGATACAACATTGCTTTGAAACTGATTCCTTTTCCGGATAACAAGAGAACAGCCAATACGACCACCATACTTAACAGCATATTTACAAGCTGGCAAGTCACATGAGAAATTGGCAATACTTCCCGCGGAAAATATATTTTTTTCACAATATCTTTTTGCGCCATAACACAGCTCGCTCCAGCCGATACCGACGTACTAAAAAAAATCCAGGGTATAAGTGCTACAAATAAAAAGAGATAATAATCCTTTATTCCGGCTCTCATAATCGTCGAAAAAACAAGGGTATAGACTGCCAACTGTAACAGCGGATTTAAAAATGTCCAGGCAAACCCCAGTGCTGATCCCTTGTATCTTCCTCTTAAGTCCCTACGAATCATACTGCCTATCATCGTTCTGTATTCATATAATTCGCGTAATGTTTTCATGTCACACCTCATTTCCCAAAACATTTTCAAAAACTTTATATAGAGCATCTGAGGCATTTTCCCATGTATACTTTGCCACCTGTTTCCGCCCCTTTTCAATCAATTCCTGCCGAATGTCTTCTTCTCTGTGCATTTTTGTCAAAGCCAATGCAATTTGCTGAACACTCTCCGGATTTACCTTTAATGCTGCCTCTCCGGCAACTTCATCCAGAGAAGACGTACACGAAGTGATTACCGGTGTACCACAAGCCATGGCTTCCATCGGCGGCAATCCAAATCCCTCATAGAGAGACGGAAAACAAAAAGCAAGCGCCCCCTGCATCAAAGCTATTTTTTCTTCTTCCGAAACATAATCTGTAAAGATGATCCATTTTTCTAAATGTTTTTTATTTACCACCTCATAAATCTCATCATACATCCAGCCCTTTCCTCCTGCGATCACAAGATCCGGAAGACTCTCCTTCTCATTTTCTCTTCGAAATTCATCATATGCTTCTATTAAACGAACAATATTTTTCCTCGGCTCCAACGTCCCGAGATATAAAAAATACTCTCCGTTAATTCCAAATTTTTCCTTTACTTCCTCAACATTTCTTTTTTTCTCATATTTTTCTTTATCGATTCCACAAGGAACAATGTATACCTTTTCTTTTGGTACGTTATAGTATTTTTCCAACTCGTTCTTAGTGAATGTGGAAACAACTGCGATCGCATCTGCTCGTTTTATAGTTCTCCGCAAATTCAATTTCAGCATCATCATAGTCCGCGTACGAATTGTCTGTGGATATTCACGAAATGCCAGATCATGTATTGTAACAACCTTCTTCCCCTTTACGCCAAAAGGAATTACATAATTACAAAAATGAGTGACTTCTCGTTTTCCGGAAAAGAAACAGGCATATGGAATATAAATCAGAAAAGTAAATGCACGAAAAATACGATCCCATAACCATACACATTTCTTTAATACCAATTTATGAGAATATTCCTTCTGCAATTGTTCTATTCTATCTTTATGGCGAAATGTAAACACATCTAACTGATATTCATTTTCCGGATAATATTTCATCATCCCTTTTACCAGCCCATCTTCATAATAGGCAATTCCGGTTTTGTTGGCATTCAAAAGCGGCTGCCCGTCAAATGCAATTTTCATCGCTTATTCCTCACTCATTAAATTTTCATACAAAACATATGTTTTTTCAAGCATGTTTTCCATGGTATACTCACTTTCCACACGCTGACGCGCCGCCTGCCCCATCCGGGTACGACATTCGTCATCTATTGTCAATTTCTTTAATGCCTGTGCCAGTTCTTCCGGATCTGACGGCTCGACTGTCAGCCCCGTAACACCATTCTGACTCACATAAGGCACACCACTCGGTAGATTTGTATTGATTACAGGCTTTCCAAAAGCCATCGCCTCAATCTGAACCAGTCCAAATGCTTCGCTTCGCTGCTGCGAAGGAAGCACAAAGACATCACAATTTTTGTAAAATTCCATCAATTGTTCATCTGAAACGTGTGTATGGAATAAAACCTGATCCTGCAATCCCTTATCAGCGACATACTTATACAGCTCTTCTTCCATCTGACCACTTCCGACGATATCCAGAACCATCCTTTCTTTCAATTGCGGTTCCTCCGACACTAATCGATACCAGGCTTCCAATAAATTCCGAACTCCTTTATAATAAACCAGCCTGCCTACGAATAAAAACCGAACCGGTCTCTTTGTCTGTTCTAATTTTTCTTCTGTTTTCTGTTCCAAAAAGGTATCCGCCTTCTGCTTAATCCGGGCATCTACACCATATGGTATAATTTTACATTTGTCCGCATAGGGTGTCAGATATTTAGATCCGTTGATATGTCCTTCCGTCGCCACGACGATAGCATCCGCACGACGCAAAAGCCAGTTCATCAAGGGACGGTATAATACCATCATACGCTCCTGCCGCACAACATCACTGTGCCACCACAAGACCACTTTCCCCTTATACCCTGACAACAAGCAGGCAAGATCACCCAGCGGAAACGGCATATGAATATGTACGATATCATTTTTTTTCGCTTCTTTTCTAAAACAATGAAGATAGGACAATGAAATAGGCAGCGACGAAACATTTATCAGTGTTTTACACCGTAGCACCGGAACTCCATTTACTTCTTCCCGTATGGTTTTTCCCTTTTTCCGGCAGACCAAAACAGTTGTACTTGTCCGATCTGACAATCCTTCTGCCAGCTGCTGTACAACCCTCTCTATCCCGCCCGTCACCGGATAATATAATTTATTTGTCTGCAATATCTTCATCTGTCCCATTTGTGCTGTCCTTTTCCTATGCATGATTACATTATAGTATACCATATATTTGGGAGTTGTTCAATATGCTCATCTATCGGATTGATTCATTAACCATATAGTACCACATTTTTATTTTTGCAACAACATTTATTCGCATCGCCATCCCCCCATTTTTCAAGATTGGTACTCCTGTAAAGAAAGTTGCCATTTCGAAAAACGCAACTTCCACATGGCAGAGTGCAAACTACACAATTGTAGAAAAGAATGGTCAGAAGACCAAAGTTTATCCTAAATATACGGACAAACTGAAAGCAACGAAAAACACCTTTACCCTTATGAATGGTCGTAACATGGTGGTGAAAGCTTCGGTTTCTCCTAAGAAAGCAACCCGTAAATCTTTGAAATGGTCCACAAACAAAGGATCTATCCTTAAAGTAATTGGAAACGGTACGAAAGCAACCGTTATCGCTCGTAAAGTTGGTAAAGCCAATGTCATCGCACAGGCAACTGACGGAAGCGGCAAAAAAGCAGTAGTAAAAGTAAACGTTGTGAAGTTCAAGAGCGACAAGACACCGGCACCTACTGCTACACCGGATACGAGAAAGAAAACACTCGTAGAAGACTTTGAAAGTTATCCGGTAGGAACCGAGTGGAAATATACTTCCGCAGACAAGAACTCTGGTACGATGAAAGTGGTACAGGATCCGGAAGATGCTACAAATAAATGTCTGGAAGTAAACTTAAGTGGTCCGGACACCGGATTTGACTTCGCCCCTATCTTTAACATTGATCTTTCTAAATTGAAAGACACTGCCGGAAAGACACTGGCAAGTTATAGTGGTGCAAGTGCAGACCTCCGTGTTGTATCGAACTCCAGCGATGTTACATGGAAAGGACTTTTTGTATACATGGATCAGTACGGAAATATGTCCAAAAAAGATAAATTTGCAGCCAGTGCTAATGGAACTGCTTCTGCCCATGTAAACAGCAAGGGTGAAGTGGTTGCAGCCGGATCAGCAGATGAGGACCGCAGCCTTCGTTTCGGAGTTAAAATTCCTATGGGATATGCCGCAAGCAGTAAAGTGGCAACAAAACTTTTTAACGGAAAAGATTCCAGCGAAAACCTCGGCTACTTCCCTACATACAACGAAAATGTATGGAAACCGGAAGAATCAAATACACATTATGAAACCGATTCCTGTACTCCAGGATTTAAAGAGAAAGAAGCAGATGGAAAAGTAGGTTTTGCAAATCGTTCCGTAACATTTGATACAGCCCGTATCAATGAAGCAGATGCGACACTGGCAAGCCAGACTAAATTTGACCTTGTATGGGGCACTACCTATCAGGGACAGCCTGCGGAACATAAAGGTATGACTGTTGTTTGGTATATTGATAACTTGAATCTGATTGAGGAAAATATCCCGGTAACAGACTTTACTATTTCTGCCGGAGATAATCCTCGTGTAGCACCAGGTAATACCTTGGCAGTTACAGCCAGCTATACACCGGAAAACACAACACAGAAAGGTCTGACATGGACGACAAACAACGCAAAAGTAAAAGTAGATGCCAATGGAACAATCTCTGTAAATGAAGATTTCTTTGATGGGGTTGACGCATCCGTACAGGAATTGCCTGTTGTTGTAACAGCCACCTCTACCTTTAATACTGCACTTAGCAAGAGCATAACAGTAACTGTTTACCGTGTTGCTATCCCTAGTCAGGATTTAGCAATCACAGCGGACATGTTTGACGAAACATTGTCGGATATTCCAAAAGAAAATATTACAACAAAGACCGATGCTAATGGAAATGAATACATAAGTATACAGTTTACAAAGAACAATCAATATGTATTCTTTAAATTGCCAAGCGAAACCGATCTTTCTGCATATGAAAGAGTTGACATCACTGGTAATGTTCGCGGAAAAATGATGTTCCGTACATTCGATTCCGCTTTCAGTAAAGACGTTACAAGCTGGTGGGATGAATCTTCCTCATTGCAGACCAACATTTTCTATGGTGGTTCTCGCCCGGGTCGTCTGGAAGATGGTACTCCGGAAGGTCCGTTTGATATTGAAGACAGTTCCTATGTTTTAAAGGATATTAGAGGCAAAAATGCAAATCTTAAAACGACTTATGTAGCTCTTTGTACAAATGGTGCCCCTGAAGACGGATCCGAATTTGAGGAAGTAACATATGACATTTATTGTGTTAAATTCATTCCAAAGTCAGGAAACGCAGAGGTAACTACTCCATCAGTAGAGACACCTGTAAACTGATTCTGTAATAATTATCCTTGGTTTTGAGGGCGACACCGGTGTAATACCTGGCATCGGTTAAGTCCTCTCGACCACCCTTACGGGGTGGGGGAACCTTAGGGGATATTATTAAATAAAAACAAAAATGGAGGTAAGAGTTTTGAAAAAGAATTTCAAAAGAACTTTAGCAAAAGTTATGGCAGTTGCCTTGACAGTATCTATGGTTGGCGTTGCTTCTACAGATGCAGATGCTGCGAAAAAGATCAAACTTTCAAGCAAATCCATTTCCGTAGCTAAGGGAGCAACCAAAAAAGTAACTATCAAAAACGTAAAAGCAAAAAAATTAAAGAAACTTACAGTTAAGAGTGCAAACAAAAAGATTGCAACTGTAAAGAAAGCTGGAAAAACTGCTATCAAAGTAACAGGTAAGAAAGCAGGAAAATCCACAAAAGTAACTGTAAAAGTAAAAGTTGGCAAGAAGACAACAAAACTTACTTTGAAAGTTAAAGTAACAAAAGC
>CAJMFH010000029.1 GCA_905212635.1 uncultured Lachnoclostridium sp.
TATCGGTATCGCTGCTCAGGCTCTTGGTCTTGCAGAAGGTGCTCTTGAGACAACCGTTGCTTACGTAAAAGAGAGAAAACAGTTTGGTCGTTCCATCGCTGCACAGCAGAACACACAGTTCCAGCTTGCTGATATGGCTACAAAAGTAGAAGCTGCAAAATCTCTTGTATATAAAGCTGCATTGAAGAAACAGGAATTTGCAGATGGAGCAAAAGTTTCTTACTCCGTAGAAGCTGCAATGGCTAAATTATATGCTGCCGAAGTTGCTATGGAAGTAACAACAAAAGCAGTTCAGTTGCATGGTGGTTATGGTTACATCAGAGAATATGATGTGGAACGTATGATGCGTGATGCTAAGATCACAGAGATTTACGAAGGAACATCAGAAGTTCAGCGTATGGTCATCTCTGGAAACTTGTTGAAATAAGGAGGTTCATATCGTGAAAATAGTAGTATGTATTAAACAGGTACCTGATACAAAAGGTGGAGTAAAATTTAATCCGGATGGTACACTTGACCGTGGTGCAATGCTTACAATTATGAACCCGGATGACAAAGCTGGTCTGGAAGCAGCACTTCGCATCAAAGAGCAGAATGGTGCAGAAGTTACCGTTCTTACCATGGGACTTCCAAAAGCAGAAGAAGTTCTTCGCGAAGCTATGGCTATGGGAGCTGATAATGGTATTCTTGTAACTGACAGAGTTTTGGGAGGAGCCGATACATGGGCTACTTCTACAACCATTGCCGGTGCACTTAGAAACATTGATTATGATTTGATCATTACAGGACGTCAGGCAATCGACGGTGATACCGCACAGGTAGGACCACAGATTTCTGAACATCTTGATATCCCTGTTATTTCATATGCAAAAGATATTAAGATCGAAGGCGATTCTGTTGTTGTAGAACGTTTGTATGACGACAGAACTCACGTACTGAAAGCAAAGATGCCATGTCTTATCACAGCTCTTTCAGAATTGAACGAGCCTCGTTATATGACACCAGGTGGAATCTTCGATGCTTATGACAAAGAGATTACCGTTTGGGGAAGAGCAGACCTTAAAGATGTAGATGATTCTGATCTTGGTTTGAAAGGATCTCCAACAAAAATCGCAAAAGCTTCGGATAAAGTACGTAAAGGCGCTGGAGAAAAAGTTACTCCTGAGGATGCAAATGCAGCAGCATCTTACATCGTTGAGAAGCTGTTGGAGAAACACGTAATCTAAGCGAAAACAAGGAGGATCCATAAAAATGAATTTAGAAGAATATAAAGGTGTATTTGTCTATGCACAGCAGGTAGACAATGAAATCAGCAGCATCGCACTTGAGCTGCTTGGAAAAGCAAATGAACTTGCAAAAGACCTTAATACAGATGTAACAGCTGTTTTGATCGGTTCCGGAGTTGCCGGACTGGTTGATACACTGGCTGAGTATGGTGCAGACAAGGTTATCGTTGTAGACGATCCTGAATTGAAAGATTACAGAACAGAGCCATATACTCATGCGCTCGCTTCCGTAATCAATGAGTACAAACCAGAGATCATGCTGGTAGGTGCTACTGCAATCGGCCGTGACCTTGGTCCTCGTGTTTCCGCACGTGTGAAAACAGGTTTGACCGCTGACTGTACAGTACTTGAGATTGGTAACTTCCCAATCAATGCTGTTCCGGGAAGAGAAGATCAGCAGAAGCACAATCAGCTTCTTATGACTCGTCCTGCATTTGGTGGAAATACGATCGCTACGATCGCATGTCCTGACAACCGCCCACAGATGGCTACTGTTCGTCCGGGTGTAATGCAGAAAATCGAGCCAAAGGCTGGTGCAAAAGCAGAAGTGATCAACTACAATCCTGGATTTACACCAAACAACAAATATGTTGAAATCCTTGATGTAGTAAAATCCGTTACTGACACAGTAGATATCATGGATGCAAAAATTCTTGTATCCGGTGGACGTGGTGTTGGTTCTAAGGAAAACTTCAAACTGTTGGAAGATCTCGCAGAGGTAATTGGCGGAACCGTAAGTTGTTCCCGTGCCGTTGTAGAGAATGAATGGCTTCCTGTAGAGCGTCAGGTAGGACAGACTGGTAAGACAGTACGTCCAAACGTATACTTCGCTATCGGTATTTCCGGAGCAATCCAGCATACCGCAGGTATGGAAGAATCTGACATCATCATTGCCATCAACAAAGATCCGGATGCACCAATCTTTGATGTAGCGGATTATGGTATTGTTGGAGATCTGAATAAGATTGTTCCACTTTTGACAGAGCAGTTGAAAGCACAGATCAAGTAATAATAACGTATGATTTTTTGATTCTCCCACTGATTTTTTAATTGGTGGGAGAATTTTTTATAAGGGGAAACGGATGAAAAAAATAGGAATCGTTATATGTAATTATAATAAAAAAGACTATGTATTAAATTGTATCCAGAGTGTATTGGAATCCAAAAATCAGGATTTTGATCTGTATGTCGCAGACAATGCCTCGACCGATGGTTCGGTAGAAGCAATCGAAAAAACGTATGGAGATGCCGTTACGGTTTTGGTCAATCCTGAAAATTTAGGGGGATCCGGCGGATTCAATCTTGGCATAAGGAAAATATTGGAAAAAGGATACGAATATTTATGCTGTCTGGATAATGATATTTTAGTGGATGAAAATGCAATCGGTGCGCTGGCAGACTATCTCGATACGCATCCGGATACCGGCGTGTGTGGTTCGATCGTTTATCATATGGATTATCCGGACTATGTACAGCAGTACGGACTGGATCTCGATTTTGAAAACTTTACGGCAATTACCCACTATGCGGATTATCTGGATGATGGAAACATTCCGGAGGTCAATGAATGTGATACGGTTGCAACGTGCAGTGTTATGCTGCGCACCCGCTTTATCAAGGAAAGCGATATCGGGATTATGCCGGAAGACAATTTTATTTATTGGGATGATATGGAATGGTGCTATCGTTTTCACCTTGCCGGCTATAAGGTGGTAACGATAAAGGACAGCGTTGTGCTTCACAAAATGGGTTCCAATGCAAAGCCGGTGAACACATTTATCAATTATTATATGTGGCGCAACCGGATTCATTTCTTCATGAAATATACACCGGAAGAAAAACTGGATCGTATGAGCTATTGTATACTAAGCAGTGTATTTGATGCGATGTACGAGAGCATGTACCGCGAAGAGCATAATATCATGCAGACCATTTCTTATGCATATTATGATGCCATTCGTAATGTGAGAGGAAAAGCCGCTGATGGAAAAATTATGGAAAATGATGCCAGTGACAGCCGGTTTCAGGCGTATCTTCAGACGAAAAAAACATATTATCTGAAGGCAGATACGACAGAGGAAGAACAGGATGCGCAGGCGTTTATCGAGGCATTACAGACCGGATGCCGGCGTGTGGAGCAGGAGACAGAGGCAGAGATAACAATTGCCGTCTGTCCTTATATCATGCGGTGTAAACGGGAACAATATCCTGGAAAAGATCAGATTGTTTTAGATACGTATAAAAATGTTATTTTGGATGAAAACGACTGGGAAGCCGTGTCACAATACGACTACGCAAAATCTTTGTTCATTTATATGAATCAGGGAGCTTTTTTAGATGCGACAAAGGCATTGCGTGAATGAGAAGAATCTGATACAATAGGATAGTACACGAGTTGATTAAATGAGTTGGAGGGAAACGAATGAGACAGTGTTATATGCGATTTCCGGGTGGAAAGAAAAAAGCATTTACCATCAGTTACGATGATAACATTACGCAGGATGAACGATTGATACAAAAAATGGAACAGTATCATACAAAGGGAACGTTTAATATCATCCCCGGATGGTTTGCAAAAGAAGATGCGGTATTTCCGGAGGGAGAGACGTATATCAATGTAACAAAGAGCAAAGCAGAAGCGTTGTATCACAATTCTCTGGTTGAGGTGGCAAATCACGGATTTGATCATCAAAAATCTACGACCATACCGTCAATGCAGGTAATGGAAGATATTACCAAATGCCGTCAGGCATTGGAAAGCATGTATGGCAGGATTGTTACCGGTTATGCGTATCCGTATGGACTGTACAATGAAAGGGTAATTGAAATATTAAAGGATGCAGGAATTTCGTATGCACGTACCGTAGAAAGCACCTATGAATTTCATCTGCCGGAAGACTGGCTGGTGCTCAATCCAACCTGTCATCATGCAGATCCAAAATTAATGGAGCTGGCAGAGAAATTTGTAAATGATACCGTAACAGATGATTCTTATCTGTTTTATGTATGGGGACATACTTTTGAATTTGACCAGCAGAAAAACTGGGAGATCGTGGATACGTTATTTGAAAAAGTGGCAGATAAAGAGGATGTCTGGTATGCAACCAATGGAGAAATCTGCAATTATCACAAAAAATATCAGCAATTAATTTTTTCACAAGATGGCAAACGGATCTATAATCCAACAGATGCCACCATCTGGCTGGAGATTGATAATACAGTAATGTCCATCCAGTCAGGAGAGACCAAAGAACTGTAAAAAAATTACATATAACGAAAAGGTTATATCGATTATAGGAAATTCTAATTTGCCTTTTTCGAAAATCTGTGTTACAATGTATATCAGTGAGATAAATAATGCTAGCAAGGTATTTTTGATAATCCTTTTTCATACTTTTTTCTGGTGGTACTATAGCGATATAGTGCCACTTACTTTTTTATAATAAAATAACAATAGGAGGCAGGAAGAGGGGGAAGCGTTAGAAAGATACCCATTTAGGATTGAAAAATAAGGAGGAACGAGATGGAGCAGTGTATCTATATACAGCCGGAAGCATTGGAACGGGCAAATCTTCAGCCAATCCGGGAAATTGTAGAAGCCGCAAAGCGGGGAGAAAAGAAAAAAATTGCGGCACTGGGAGCCTCGGTGTCGAAAGGAGAAGCGGTAAAAAAGGGAAATGCTTTTTTAAATAAAATGGAACAAAAATGGCAGGAGTATTTTCCGGAAAGTACGGTGCCGGAATTTATCAATGCCAGTGTTTCGGGAACATTTTCTGCAAATGCTATGTTTGCGATGGACGATCTGCTGGAAAAGAAACCGGATCTTGTTTTTTTAGATTATAGTGTCAATGATCCGGGATATTACTACCTTCAGGAATCTTTTGAAGGATTGGTACATCATTTTCTGGAAAATGGGACGTATGTGTGTGTGATCCTTTTTTGTAACGAACATGGAAACTGCACGCGGGGCGCGATGACGCGGATTGCACATTATTATCACATCCCGCTTTTGGACATCGGTGGTGTGGTAATGGAAAATATTCGGGAAAATCGTTTTTGTTGGAATGATTATGCAAGTGATTACGTGCATCCCCGTGTCGAGGGACATGAATTTATCGCGGATAATATTCTGCATTTTTTTCAATATTCATTGGAAAAAGAAGAAAAGAGGCCTTATGTAATACCGGAGGAGCCTTGTTTTGATGGTTCATTTTGGAATCTTGAAAAACTGGAGAACCTTTCGTATGATGAGAATCAGGTATTTGCGGTAAAGAGATACTGTTCTGTCATTGTTGCTGAATATTTTCAGATTGCACAGGAAAACGATTGTAAAGTGGAAATTCTGGTAGATGGAGAAGTGAAAGAGTGTCTGCAGCTGTATTGGGAGTTTGCTTGGAATAACCGTCTGGTGCGAATGATCCTTTCCGAACAAAAAGCCGGCGGCTGGCATACGATAGAAGTACGGCCAGCCGGTGGAAAACAAAATGATTGGGAACAATTAAAACAGTTTGACATCAAACTTGGAATCGGTTGTCTGATTGAAGATGAATGTTAAGCAGTCAGCCAGGTTCCTAATCCAATCAGTTTTTTCAGTTCGATGATATATTCTTTCGCAGCTTTTGTCAGGAAGTGGTGTTTGTTGTAAGCGACAACGATCTCTTCCTGGAAAAGCTGGCTGGAACGTTTTGGCTCACGGATCTTATAATAGTTTGGATGTTCTTTGAAATTTCCAAAACGGATCAGTGTATCCGGAATAAAGCCGGCACCCAGATTGGAAGTAACCCAGTGAAATTTCGTCTCAATGTTGGAAGCCAGAAGAGTAACGTCCGGTTTCATGTTGAGATTTTCAAAAATATTGGCGGAAACATCCTGATATTCACTTTTGGAATCCAAAAGGATAAAAGGAAGTTTTTCGGCTTCCGCAGCACTGACCGCACAGTCATCATATAATTTCTCGCTGTCCTGTAAAATATCCTCTACCGACAGAACATTTTTTTCTTTTCCTTCATTCCATGGATTGGAAGGGTTTACCGCAAGATAAAAAGTTTCCGTTGATAAACTTTCGGAAGTAAAAAACTGTGGCTGGAAAACATCATTTTCGATACAGATATCAATATCGCCATCCAGCAGATACTGTTTCAAAATTTCAATCGGTTCGGAAATAATATTGATCGAAATGCCGGGATATTTTTCCTTAAAGTAAGCAATGCTTTTCGGAAGCATACAGGCAGCTCGAAACGGGGAAGTTCCGATTGTCAGTGTTCCAAATTGCAGATCATTGATCTCCGATACACGGTTTTGCAGTTCACGGTTTACATTTTCAATTTTTTTTGCAGCTTCATAATAAGCGATTCCTACAGGAGTTAATTTGATCGGCTGTGTGGTTCGGTCAAACAAAGGAGCTCCGATCGTATATTCCATATTTTTAACCAGCTGGCTGATCGATGGCTGGGTAACTACCAGTTTTTTTGCAGCAGCGGAAAAACTTCCCTCTTCTGTAATCGCAATGATGTATTGAATCTGTTGTGTCGTCATAAGTTTTAATCCTCTATTTCATAATTATAGTATAATAACAGTATACAATATTTGGTTTCAATCTTCAACAATTTATCGAAAGGAATTGAAAAAAAGAATGAAAAAAGTTATAATGAAAGAAAAAACAGCAGGAGTGCAGAGAAAATGAAAAAATGGATTTGGTGCAGTCTGATCGCGATAGTTTTTTGGGGATTGATTTTCCATGCGGATGCGAGTCAGGCAGCAAAAAAACAGGAACCGCTTCAGGTAAAGGGAACAAAAATTGTAAATTCCAAAGGAAAAACCGTCAATCTTCGCGGTGTGAGTACGCACGGAATTGCCTGGTTTCCGCAGTATGTAAATAAAAAAGCATTTCGCAGTTTCCAAAAAATGGGAGCCAATACCATCCGCCTTGCATTGTATAGTGATCCGGGAGCCGGATATCAGAAATCGCTTTACACAAAAGTAGAAGAGGGGGTAAAAGCCGCTACGGATCTTGGAATGTATGTGATTCTGGACTGGCATATTTTGTCGGATGGAAATCCAAAGACAAATCAGTCAAAAGCAAAAGAATTTTTTACTTATTTTTCAAAAAAATATGCATCGCAGACAAATGTGATCTATGAGATCTGCAATGAACCAAACGGAAATGTAACCTGGAAAAAAGACATCAAACCGTATGCAGAGACAATGATTGAGCTGATCCGCCAGAACGATAAAGATGCACTGATTATTGTAGGAACGCCGACGTGGTCACAGGACGTAGATGTTGTAGCAGAGGATCCAATCCAGGGACAGACCAATATTCTATATGCGCTTCATTTTTACGCAGCGACACATGGCGATGGCATCCGCAATAAATTGATTGAGGCACATAAGAAAAACCTGCCGGTGATTGTAAGCGAATTTTCTATTTGTGATGCTTCCGGTAATGGTGCCATCAATAAGAAAGAGGCAAAGAAGTGGATGAGCCTTCTGAAAAAATACAGTATCGGAAGAGTGGCATGGAGTCTCTGTAACAAAAACGAGACGTCCGCTCTTTTGAAACCGTCCTGCAAAACGACAACAAATATTAAGAAAAGCCATTTGTCCAAAACCGGAAAATGGATCGTGAAGAACTGGTAATTTCATCTTGTGAAATTGTACAAGTCATTGTATAATATAAGTAATAAAATTTATCATATAGGAGGGTATTTTAATTATGAGTATTCAGATTCAAAAAGTAACGGATGCATCTTTCAAAAAATATGGACGTGTTCTGACAGGAGAGTATGATGTCGATGCATTGATTGAAAAAATGCAGGAGCTGCCTTGCCCGGATGACGAAGTTGTCTATGTGCCATCAGAAAGTGCTTTGGAGGCATTGCCGGTAATGAAAGATTTTACTGATAGTCTGTACGGCGGACTTCCAATCCAGATTGGATACTGCAATGGAAATAACCATCTTTTGAATGCGGTAGAATATCATCGTTCTTCTGAGATCAATGTGGCAGCAACCGATTTAATTCTTTTGATTGGAAGCGAGCAGGATATCGAGGAAGATGATACATACGACACTTCTAAGATTGAGGCATTTTTAGTGCCAAAGGGAACAGTAATCGACGTATATGCAACGACACTCCACTATGCGCCTTGCAGCGTAGACGGTGCAAACTTCCGTTGTGTAGTAGTCCTTCCAAAGGATACAAACCTTGATCTGGTTGTAAAACCGGAAGGTGCCAAAGAAGATAAACTTCTGGTAGCACGTAACAAATGGCTGATTGCCCATCCGGATGCGAAGATTGAAGGCGCATTCAATGGATTAAAAGGAGAGAACATCTCTGTAAAATAAGAAATCGAATAATGATTGCGATAGAAGCCGGATTTCTCCCAATGAGATGTCCGGCTTCTTTTATGAAAAGACCTGAAATTTTTTGAAAATATTTGCATTTAGGTATTGACAAATACAAAACATATGAATATAATTAAATATGTAAATATGAATAAGCGTTCATATGATAAAATTTTGAGAAAGGAGCGCAACTTATGAAACAGCAAGAAACAAATGGCGATTTTCTGGCAGTACATGCCGATGTGGTAAAACGGGTTTTAGAGAAACAGCCGGCAGAAGAAGAATTGTACGATCTCGCAGAACTTTTTAAAGTATTTGGAGATTCGACCCGCATCCGTATTCTGCATGCATTGTTGGAAACCGAATTGTGCGTAGGGGATATGGCACAGATATTGAATCTGTCCCAATCCGCAGTCAGCCACCAGCTCAAAATTTTGAAAGATGCGAAACTTGTTCGATTCCGAAGAGAAGGAAAGATTATTTTTTATGCATTGGATGATGAACACGTGAGAAACATATTGAGTATGGGCGTAGAACATGTTGAAGAAGAACAAAAATAATTTATTAAAAAAATGGAGGTTTTTATCATGAAGAAAACATACAAAGTAGACGTAGATTGTGCAAACTGTGCAGCAAAGATGGAAGAAGCAGTAAAAAATACAGCAGGTGTTAAAGATGCTGCTTTGAGTTTTATGACATTGAAATTGAAAGTGGAATTTGAAGAAGGCGCCGATGTAGATGCCGTTATGCAGGAGGCTTACAAAAATTGTAAAAAAGTAGAGGACGATTGTGAAATCTTCCTGTAAAGGAGAGAGTGTTTATGACGAAGAAGCAAAAAAAAGTATTATACCGGATTATTATATCGCTTGTACTTCTTATCGCCGTATCCATTGTAGATACGCTGGTGGAACTGCCGCTGATCGCGCAGGTAGTCCTGTATCTGATTCCGTATTTTATCATCGGATATGACATCCTGAAAAAGGCGGGAAAAGGAATTTTGAACCGTCAGGTTTTTGATGAAAATTTCCTGATGGCGGTTGCGACAGTAGGAGCGATTCTTCTCGGTGATTTCCGGGAAGGCAGTGCCGTTATGCTTTTTTATCAGATCGGCGAGCTGTTCCAGAGTTTTGCGGTTGGAAAGAGCCGTAAAAATATCACCGCATTGATGGATATCCGCCCTGACTATGCGAATATTATTGTGGATGGGAAATTGGAACAGGTAGATCCGGATGATGTGGAAATAGGAACAAAAATTGTTGTAAATCCGGGTGAGAAAGTGCCGATTGACGGTGTGATCACAGAGGGAAATACAACATTAAATACAAGTGCGTTGACAGGCGAAAGTGTACCAAGAAATGCAAAATGTGGCGAAGAAGTCATTAGTGGATGTATCAACCTTACCGGTACGATCACGTTAAAGACGACAAAAGAGTTTGGAGATTCCACGGTTTCCAAGATTTTGGATCTGGTAGAAAATTCAAGTATGAAAAAGTCCCGCTCGGAGAACTTTATTACAAAATTTGCCAAATATTATACGCCGGCAGTATGTTACAGTGCGCTGGCATTGGCAATTCTACCGCCACTTATTTCCCTCCTTATGGGAATTTCACCGGCATGGCAGCAATGGATCGTGCGTGCACTTACGTTTCTCGTAATCAGTTGTCCGTGTGCCCTTGTCATTTCCATTCCGCTTAGCTTTTTCGGAGGAATCGGATGTGCTTCGACAAACGGAATCCTGGTAAAAGGATCGAATTATCTGGAAGCACTGGCAGACACAAAATATATCGTATTTGATAAAACCGGAACACTTACGAAAGGTGTTTTTGAGGTAAGCGGTATTTATCCGGAGCAAGGTACGAGCAAAGAGCAGTTGATCGAATACGCTGCCTATGCGGAGAGCGGTTCCAGCCATCCGATCAGTGTAAGCCTGAAAAAGGCATACGGCAAAGAAATGAGTTTGGAACGTGTCAATGACATTGAGGAAATTGCCGGACATGGAGTGAAAGCAGTCGTAGACGGAAAGACAGTATACGCCGGAAATCTTCGTCTGATGAATAAAATGGGAATTTCTGTCACCCGGGAATACGATGACGGAACGATGGTATATGTAGCCGTTGATAACCACTATGCCGGATGTATCACGATTTCAGATGTAATCAAAGAGACATCAAAAGATGCTATTTCGGGATTGAAAAAGCATGGCATAAAACAGGCGGTAATGTTGACCGGAGATGCGAAGAAGACTGCCGAAAGAGTAGCAAAAGAAATCGGAATGGATAAGGTTTGCAGTGAACTTCTTCCGGCAGATAAAGTAAATGAAGTCGAGAAACTTCTTGCTCAGAAAAATGCAAAAGAAAAACTGGCATTTGTGGGAGACGGCATTAATGATGCACCGGTTCTTTCCCGTGCAGATATTGGTATCGCGATGGGAGCCCTGGGTTCCGATGCAGCGATTGAAGCAGCTGATATCGTTCTGATGGACGATGACCCTGCCAAGATTTCTCTTGCAATGAGAATATCCTTAAAGACATTGAAAATTGTCAAACAAAACATCGTATTTGCCCTTGCAGTAAAGGCAATCTGTCTGATTTTAGGCGCACTTGGCATCGCCGGCATGTGGCTTGCCATCTTTGCCGATGTAGGTGTTATGGTACTGGCGGTTCTCAATGCAACAAGAGCTTTGAAACTGTAAAAGGGGGCGCAGGCTATGAGACAATGTATGGACGCAGATAATCTGCACCGCAGGCTGAAAAAGATCATTGGACAGGTTCAGGCAATTGACCGAATGGTTGATGAAAATGTTCCGTGTGAAGATGTTCTTTCTCAGATCAATGCCGCCAAATCGGCTCTGCATAAATGCGGTCAGGTCGTTTTGGAAGGACATATCAAGCATTGTGTAAGAGACGGAATCGAACACGGAGATGCAGATAAAACGATCGAAGACTTTACCAAAGCGGTAGAACGGTTTGCCAATATGTCATAAGGACAGCATCCGGCTTGTTGAGAAAATTATATCAATAAGCCGGATTTTCTTTTAACTCTATTAACAACCTATACCCCTATAGGTATAATAAAAGCAAAATAAACAATGTATATAGTAAATGCATAGAAATGGAGATGGCTATGAAAAAATTAATGGAAAAATTAGAGTGGCTGGCAGAACTGGGAGGCATGAAACGAGATATTATGTTTCTGATTTTTTCCGGAATTGCATTACTTCTTAGTATTTTAAAAGTGGTTCCGCTTCCGTTTGACATTGCGTGGATCGCAATCATTCTTTGTGGTGTTCCAATCATACTGGAAGCTGTGATCGGGCTTGTGACAGCTTTTGATATCAAAGCCGATGTGCTTGTTTCTCTTGCCTTGATCGCGTCTGTGATCATGGGTGAATATTTTGCTGCCGGAGAGGTGGCATTCATCATGCAGATTGGTGCACTGTTAGAAGAACTTACGGTAGCGCGTGCACAGGCAGGCATTGAAAAACTGGTTCATCTGACACCGCAGACGGCGCGGGTTATTTCGGCAGAGGGAAAAGAAGAGAAAATCATTGCGGCAAAAGACGTTAACGTGGGAGATATATTACGGGTTCTTCCGGGAGAAACCATTCCGGTAGATGGTGTGATCCTTTCCGGACAGACCTCGATCAATCAGGCGGTTATGACCGGGGAATCGATGCCGGTTGACAAGACAATAGGTGATGAAGTTTCTTCCGGAACAGTAAATCAATTTGGAAGTTTCGACATGAAAGCAACCAAAGTAGGGGAAGATTCTTCGATTCAGAGAATGATCCGTCTGGTACAGTCCGCCGATGCCAGCAAGGCAAAAATTGTAAATCTGGCAGACAGCTGGGCAACTTGGATTGTTGTCATTGCTCTGGTTTCAGCGTTATTTACCTGGCTCATTACCGGAAAAGTCATCCGCGCGGTTACGATTCTTGTTGTATTTTGTCCGTGTGCTCTTGTCTTGGCGACACCGACAGCAATCGTTGCCGCCATCGGAAATGCAACCAAACATGGATTTCTTGTACGAGAGGGAGATGCCTTGGAACGTCTTGCCAAAGTATCGAGAATTACGTTTGATAAAACCGGTACGTTGACAATGGGAACGCCACAGGTAGTTAATGTTGTCAGTGTTCTTCCGGAAATCGGAAAAGAAAAACTGTTTGCCTTGTGTGCGGCTGCGGAAAGCCGCTCCGAACATCCGTTAGCGAAGGCAATCGTGCGTTCGTATAAAGAAACCGGAAATCGTATTTCCAATAATGAAATCGAGGAATTTGAGATGATTCCCGGACACGGAGTAAAAGCCGTTGTGGCCGGGCAAAAAATTACGACAGGAAATCCGGCAATGTTTGCAAAGGAAAACATTGCATTTGAGAAAGAAGCAGTTCCGCAGGCTGAAAATGCGGTAAAACATGGAGAAACGGTAGTTTATGCAGCGGTAAATGGAACGTTTGCCGGAATCCTTTGTCTGTCAGATACCTTACGGAAGGAATCCAAAGAACTGATCGCCAGCCTGAAAGAGGATGGCATTGTTCCGGTACTGCTTACCGGTGACAATGAAATGGCAGCGACGGCAATGGCAGAAAAACTGGATATCCGGGAAGTTTATGCCGAATGCCGTCCGGAAACCAAATTGGAACGGATCGATCAATTTCAGCAGAGGGGAGAACTTGTCTGTATGATCGGGGATGGGATCAACGATGCCCCTGCTTTGAAGAAAGCACATGTGGGAATTGCCATGGGCGGAATCGGAAGTGATATCGCCGTAGATGCTGCGGATATCGCGCTGGTGGATGATGAGATCAAAGAGGTTCCACATTTGATGGGACTGGCAAAGAAGATGATGACAAAGATCAAATTGAATCTTACGTTTTCCATGACATTAAATTTTGTAGCCATTATACTTGCGATGACAGGGATCCTGAACCCGGTCATTGGCGCTCTGGTACATAACTGCGGTTCGGTGTTAGTTATTATCAATTCGGCACTTTTACTGCGTTGGAAAAGAAAATAAGTGGTAACAAATCCACTACATATTGTTAAAATAATTTCCTTTCGTGTGATATATTGTTCTTTCATGAAAAATTAATGCATTTTTTATAATGATGTGTTACAATGGCAGACAATGTTATCACAGAAAGGAATTTTTGATATATGAAAAGAAAAATGGGAAAAGGATTAACAATCCTGATAACAATGTCCATGATTGTATGTGGGATTCCGTTTCCACAGGGACAGACAAATGAGGGAAAGAGAGCAGATGTTGTGAAAGCAGAGACAAAAACGGCAGAGATCCGTACAGTCAATGCCAATCTTGGTGCCGGGAAAAAGTATCAGATTGCCGGCATACATGATGCAGAGCATATCGCAGATGAAGACGTCAAAAATCCGTATGTAGAGTGGTCTAACGGCAGAGGGTCATATGTGTATTATGGAAATTATTACCAAAGCGACCGCAGTGGAAAGAAAAAAGATCCTATCAAATGGTGTGTAGTCGATGCTTCGACAACAGAATATGGAGATTATTCGATGTTATTGCAGTCCGACGCGGTACTGGATAACGTGGTCTATATCAATGATTATGCAAAGAAACTTAATTACAGCGTCACAGAATCCGATGGATCGTCTGTTTTCGGAACTACCTATCTGAAACGTGAGAAAGGACAGGATACCGATCACCTTGCGAATGACTATCAGTACAGTGATATGCGGTACTGGCTTAATTCCATGAAAAATCCGGATGGAACCGACGCATGGGAAGGGGAAAGTACCGAAGGTGGGTTTCTGGATACCGCATTTTCAAGCGAAGAGCAGCTGGGACTTTTGGACAGCAAAAAGGATGCTCTCATACATACGCGCAGAAATTATGATACGTATCCGGGAACGGTTACCTATGATCATACCCGTTTACAGGGAGATAAAATATTTATCTTCAGTATCGAAGAGTATATGAAGGCCCTATTTGGAGAAGACTGGGGAAGCAAGACTTCTGCCGTAATGGCTGCCAATAAAACCGCGACAGCATACGGATGTGAAAAACAATGCTGGAATCAAAATCAAGTAAAAGATACCGGAAAATATTATGCGTTTTTTTGGGTACGTACAAGACGGATATGCAATTCGGACAGAATAGGGTATTATTGTATCAAGTATGGAGGCTGCTATGAGGGATTTAAAGATTATGGGGCGATGAATACTTTGAAAACAGGAACAGGAACCGTACCGGCGTGTAACTTGAAACTTTCTTCGGTTGCATTTACTTCAGCAAGTAATCAGAAAAAAGCAGATTCTTTTATCCAGACAGAGTCTGCTGAAAATAATCAGAATTGGAATGTCACAATGAATGGGGGAAGTGGTTTTTCCGCTTCATTGAAAGCAGGACAAAAGACCTTAGGGTTGCACGCAGGAGATACTATCTATGTAAATGTTAAATCTCTTGGTAAAAATATAAATAAAGACATTGCCTACAATCAGCTTTCTGCCATGCTGCTGGACAAAAACGGAACGGTAGCTGCCTATGGAAAAGTGGCAGATATTGTAGACGGAACAATTCAAAAAGACGGAACTGCCCTTACCGATATTCCGGTTACATTTCCGGGAAGTGAGGAACTTAAAAAGGGAGGACATTTTACCCTGAAACTTTTTGCGGAAGAAGTGAATTCAACAGCAACGCAAAATCTTGTTGATTTTGCCAGTAATTCCGTCTCTGTTTCTGTTAATTTTATACCAACACAGGGAATTATTGTATCGAATCCTTATGATAGTCATATCGTATATGAAGCAAGTGAGCAAAACGGAGCAGAAGTCCAGTATCTCCCTGCTGATGCAGAATTAAAGGATATCGTATATCAGGCAGAAGAAGGATATTATTTTCCGGAAGATTATATCCAAAAACTGGAAGGATTATCCAATGGAACCGTCAACGGAATTACGGTTTCCAGAGATAGTTACACCAAACTGACAATTTCCGGAAAGCCAACGCAGGGAACGGTGATCGCACTTGCGCCGGCAACACAGAAAGCCGAGCAGGAAAGACCGCAAAATGTGGCTGGAGGAATTAAGAAGATCACGGGAACAACGGAAGCGATGGAGTATCGTTTGGTGACAGAGGAAACGACACAGGGAGCATGGCTTTCCTGTACGCAGGGAATCACTGAGGTACCGGCGGCAGGTACGTATGAGATAAGAAAAAAAGAAACCGACACCTTACAGGCTGGAAAAATTATCCAACTTATAGTGCGTGAAAGAGTGGAGTTTCGTATTGAACCGGAAACAGGGCTTGTGTATGATGGAACAGAAAAGAAAGGCTATGTGGGAACACCGGAAGTTATGAGTGGAAATTATACGTCCGGAGAGTATAAGGTCACCTATACGAACGCAGCCGGCGAGCAATTCGATTCGGCACCGATGGAGGCAGGAAAGTATACCGTTACGATTGCTGTTCCCGACGATAATAAGTATTATCTGGGAAGTTCCCATGCAGAATTTTCCATTGACAAAGCGACGATAACGGTAAAAGCAGATAAAAAGAGAATGACCGTTGGTGCCAGTATTCCGAAGCTGTCGTACAGTATCCTTGGCGATTTTGAAAATATGGTAAACACCGATGCGTTACAATTGCAGCTTTCAAAGGAAATTGACACCCGTCAGCCGGGAACGTATTCGAATGCAATTCATATATCCGGTGCGGTTTTGAAAAAGGGCTGGGAGAAAAATTACAATCCGGTCATCTATGAACAGGGAACACTTGTTGTTGTAGATAAAGAAAAAGTTGAGCTTACTCTTACCTCGGAAAAGGATATCTTTTATGATGGGCTTCCGCATAAAGGGTATGTCGGAGAACCGAAAGTATCCGCCGGTGGTTATGCGGGAAACCGCTATACAATCACGTATCGTAAAGCAGATGGAAGTCTGTTATCCGGAATGCCAAGTGAAGTGGGTGAATATGAAGTGACGGCTGCGGTTCCAAGTGAGAACCCTCATTATCAGGGGAAAGTTACCATTGCTTTTTCGATTCAGAAAATGCCGGTAACACCTTCTCCGACACCGACAGCGACACCAGAGGCAACGCCGGCACATATAACGGCATCTCCAATACCGACAACAACCGCAGCACCAATACCGACCGCCGCAGCAACGATTCCGATGTGGGATAAAACAGCCACGCCGGATACAACAAAGGAATCGGAAGGCACCATCGTTCCAACGGTATCTTTGATACCGGAAAAGCAGGATGCTTCATTGGCATTGACGGGGAAAGTAAAAGCTGCAAAGCATAAGGTAACATTGAAATGGCAGGAGATAGACGGAGCAGAGGGATATTTGATCTATGCTGCCAAATGCAATCAGAACGAAAAGAAAACAAAATTTAAAAAAATAAAGGAAATTTCTTCCGGATCACAAGTGCGGTTTGTGCATCGTAAGTGTGCCAAAAATACATGGTACAAATATCGTATAAAAGCCTACCGTGTTGTGAACGGAAAGAAAGTGGTCTTTGCAGAAGCGATGGAACTGCATATTCTGACAAAGGGAAGTAAGAAAATTACAAATCCGTCAGGTATTTCCGTATCGCAGAAAAATATAAACTTAAAAGCAGGAGAAAAAGGAAATATAAAAGCAAAAGTGCTCCTGCCAAAGGGAAAGAAAACAAAGTGGCACATCGAAAAAATACGCTATATCGCATTAAATCCACTTATTGCGTCGGTTTCACGTTCCGGAGTGGTTCGTGCAAAACAGAAAGGAAACTGTGAGATTTATGTTGTCACACAGAATGGAATTAAGAAAAAATTAACCATTACAGTAACAGAATGAAAGGATAGATGATATGAAAAAAGTTTTGGGTTTATTAGGGGTTGCGGCACTGACGTTAGCGTTTGTGTGGAATATTGGAAATTATGGGGAACAGACAAAAGCCGGTCAGCAGGAAGCGGTCATGTCCGGAGACCATTTATATGCGAATGGGCAGGCATTGTTGTTTACCGAAGGAACGCAAAGCGGTATGACAACGGTGTATTCCGATGAAAATTCGGATGGTATTCTGGATGCACAGGATGTAAAACTTTGGGAAAATGTAGATCTTCGCCAGATCTCTGTTTATGGTGATGGCGAAGAAGCGGTATATTCGTCTGTTAAGATGACAATTTTAGGTGGAACATTTAAAAATTTATATGGATGCGGGGAAACCGGCACTGCCACAAAAATCCTTGGAAATGTGGACATAACGATGACAGCAGGAAGTGTTTCCGGTGATTTTTACGGTTTAACCGGAGAAAATCAAGTAGAAGGAAATCTTGAAATCTCGATATCCGGTGGAACATTTTCTGGAAATTCCAGTCTGGCAGACGGCAGACAGGATGATGCAAAAACAACGGTAAGTGGTGGTGTAAAGGCAGATATTCGAGGTGGAAACTGGGGTGGAAATATTACACTGATTGGTGTAGCTGATATCGGTCAGGGGAATCTGACATTAAAGAACCTTGTATTTTTGCCGGACAGTAAAATAAAGATTGTAAAAAAACTGACTTCAAAGCCAACGCAGACAGCAAATGGAAAGATTACCATTGACATGGAACAATGTGACCTGACAAAAGCATCTCTGGATCTTAGTGAAACAGATCGCCTTTCCCTGAAAAAACAGTTTTCTTTATTTGTCGATGAAGCTACAGTAAATTCCGCGTCTTTTAGCCAGTTATCGGTATTGCGGAACTGGGCGGGCCGGCTGCGTGTTCAAAATGGTGGTGGCGTTTTTATGAATTGCGGCGGGATCGCTTATGCTTACGGAAATTATACACTGGAACGCGATGTGGAAGTGACAAAATATATTTCCATAGGAGAGACTACTTCCTTTACGATTCCGTATGGAATCCATTTTAATATCAACAATCCTTCCTTAGGAGGAACCATTGCGAAAGATGTGGTCTTTTATAATCAGGGAACGATTTCCATCTCGGATGACGCTGGTTTTGCCGGAATTACCTTTAATGGAATTATCGCGAACGAAGGAAAAATATCCGGTTCGAAAAAGCTTCCTGCAAACTTGGTATATTATCCGCTGGGGATAGATGTTTCCAATGATGTGAAAATCGAGATTTCCGGAGAACGTTTTCTCTCTACACAGGATGAGACGAAAAAGACAATATACTATGCAAATCCGGGAGCAGATCTGCAATTGTCCTTTACGGAATCACAATACGAAGTAAGCGCAGTAAAATATGAAGAAAAAGAACTGGCAAATATCGCAATAGAACGATATAATTATCAGTATAATTTCCAAATACCGGAAGAAACCAGACAAGAGACAGTCCTTTACATTGTGCTGGGAAAAAAGATCAATGAGTTGCAGCTTGTGCCGGTCACATCTTCCGTGGAAAAAAATACCACTTCACAGCAGGAAGAATTTCTTGTTTTTGATATGAGTACGATTCAGATTGCAAACGATACGGAAGAAGCCGGAGAAGTAACCTATGCATTTAAAAATGCGGAACGGCTTAACCGCTGGGGATATTTTTTCGATGAAACGAACAAAAGCCGGATTATGGCAGACAAGGACTGCAATCCATTGGTAGATTACGATATGGAAATTATTGTAACAGGTAAAAGTGGAAAACAGGCAGAATTCAATCTTCATGTAAGTATCGCAAACCAATATGGTTTGAAAAACGATTCCAAAGTTACTTTGAAGGAAAATGAACTGGTATATGGAGATACACTGGAAAAACTGGAATTCAACCAGTCGTCGATCTGCTTTTTGAAAAATGACAATACCCAGCAGACAGTGTCGGGTACAATCAGCTGGCGTGAGCCGGACTCGGTATTTCATGTGGGAACCCATGAAGCGGTATGGGTCTTTACTCCAGATGACAGCGAATATATGCCGACATATGGAACACTGAAATTCAAGGTAAATCCGGTACAAAAAGAAAATCCACCAGCGATACAGGCAATATACGGACAGACGTTAGAGAAGTTGAGCCTTCCGCAGGGATATTATTTTAAAAATACCGGGGCGACACCGGTAGGAGATGCCGGAACACGCATTTTCCCGGTATATTATCGAAGTGATAATGCTGATTACGCAGATACCAATGATCTGACTGTTCAAATACAGGTGGCACCGCTTGAGATTACAAAAGAAAATACAAAAATATCCGGTTTGGAAAATCAGACATATGAGGGGAAACCGGTTGAACCGCAGATGGTGGTCACAGTAAACGGAAGGACATTAAATTCCGCAGATTATACGACACATTATGAAAGTAATAATGCACCGGGCAATGCGGCTGTTACACTTAACGGAATAGGAAATTATACCGGAAGTATAACCTATGGTTTCCAGATCATGCCGGAAATCCCGAAGGTTTCCCAGACACCGGTTTCTACACCAGAGAGTAATTCTTCTCAACCTTCGTCACCGAAAACAGAGACGACAGGTTTGGGAGGAAAAGAAAACAGCTCTTCAAATATTTCCATAAAAAAGAGACACAAAGGGGAACAGTTCGAAACTGCTTCCGGGGCAGTATACCGCGTTACAAAAACCGGAAAAAATGCTGCGGTAGAACTCATGAGAGCGAAAATAAATAAAAATGGAAAACTGGTTATTCCGGCATATGTCATTCAGGATGGCGTAAAATATAAAGTGACTTCGATCGCTGCAAAAGTATGTTATAAAAATACAAAGATAAAACAGGCTAAAATAGGAAAATACGTGAAAAAGATTGGAAAGAAAGCATTTTTCAAATGCTCGAATCTGAAGAAGATTGTTATAAAGAACAAGAAATTGAAAAACAAAAACATTGGAAAACAGGCTTTTAAAGGAATTGCAAAAAAAGCCCGAATCATTTGGAAATAAAAAGCGTAGATTGCCGGTATTTTCCGTATCTCTTTGTTGACAGATACCGTTATAAAATGTATGATAGAGTCAGAACAAAGAGAGGGGGATGCAGCAATGATTGTACCACGTTATTATGAAAATCTTACGGTGCTGCATGATAATACCATGCCGGCAAGAGCGTATTATATTCCGGCATCGGTCAGAATGGAGGACCTGGTAGAACACAGGGAGCATTCTGACCGTTTTCAATTATTAAACGGACAATGGAATTTTAAGTATTATGAAAGTATTTACGATGTGATCGAACCATTTTATGAGAAAGGTCATGATCTTTCCGGATTTGATTCCATTTCTGTTCCGAGTGTGTGGCAAATGGAAGGATATGATACACATCAGTATACCAATATCCGTTATCCATTTCCGTTTGATCCCCCATATGTTCCGCAGAATATTCCATGTGGCACGTATGTCCATCAATTTAATTACCAAAAAGTGGAAAATGCACCAAAAGCCTTTCTAACCTTTGAAGGCGTTGACAGTTGTTTTTATGTCTGGCTGAATGGTGTTTATGTGGGCTACAGTCAGGTCTCGCATGCCACCAGCGAATTTGATGTCACGTCTTTGCTGCAAGAGGGAGAAAATACACTGGCAGTTTTGGTGGCGAAATGGTGCGACGGATCGTATCTGGAAGACCAGGATAAGTTCCGTATGAGTGGAATCTTTCGCGATGTTTATCTGTTAAAACGCCCGGAGAAGGCAATAAAAGATTATTTCATAAGAACAAAAATAAAGGCAGACGATGCGATAATGCAGATGGATCTGTCTTTTTATGCTCCCATAACCACAAAAATAAAGGTGGAGAACAGAGAAGGACAACGTGTGGCAGATGCCGTGATATCTGAAGATGGGCAAGTAGAATTAGAAGTGAAAAATCCCGTTTTATGGAATACGGAAAATCCATATTTGTATACTGTGATTTTAGAAACACCTGATGAAGTGATCGTTGACCGAATCGGTTTTCGCACGATTGAAATCAAGGATAAAGTTTTATATTTTAATGGACAGAAAATCAAATTTCGTGGGGTAAACCGTCATGATTCCGATCCGGAAACCGGAGCGGTAATAAGTATAGATCAAATGAAAAAAGATCTTATGCTGATGAAACAACATAATTTTAATGCAATCCGTTCCAGTCATTATCCCAATGCCCCATATTTTTACCAGTTATGTGACCAATATGGGTTTATGGTTATTGATGAGGCGGATCTGGAAGCGCATGGACCATTTATGATCTATCGAAAAGAAGATACCGAAGAAAACCGGTTTCAACGCTGGAACGAAAAGATTGCCGACGATCCTTCCTGGGAGGGGGCAATTACAGACCGTGTGCAGTTGATGGTGCAGCGAGAGAAAAACCGCACCAGTATTGTGATGTGGTCCATGGGAAATGAAAGCGCATATGGGTGTAATTTTGAAAAAGCCCTGTCATGGACAAAAAAGTTTGATCCCAGTCGTATTACCCAATACGAAAGTGCGAGATACCGTAATTATGACCGCACGTATCATTTTGAAAATCTGGATCTATACAGCCGTATGTATCCGGCACTGGAAGAGATTGCGGAATATCTGGAAAAAGATGGAAGCAAGCCATTTTTGCTGGTAGAATACTGCCATAGTATGGGAAATGGGCCGGGTGATTTTGAAGAGTATTTTCAGATGATTCAAAAGGACGACCGGATGTGTGGCGGCTTTGTCTGGGAATGGTGTGATCATGCCATCGCGCATGGCAAAGCGGCAAATGGAAAGACCATGTATTATTATGGCGGTGATCATGACGAATCGATTCACGATGCCAACTTTTGTATCGACGGACTGGTTTATCCGGATCGCAGACTACACACCGGTATTATGGAGTATAAAAATGTATACCGCCCGGTGCGGATTGTTTCGTACGAGGAGAGAACCGGAAAACTTGTACTTCACAATTATATGGATTTTGATGACATTAAAGATTTTCTGGAAATCCGCTATGAATTGACGCAGGATGGGACGATGGTAGAAGAGGGTAGCCTTACGGATGTTTCGGCAACACCACATCAGGACACTGTGACAGAACTTCCATTGCAGATTCCGGAGACGGGACGTGTTTACCTAAAATTGAAATATTATCTGAAGAAAAAAGTGCCTCTTTTGCAGCCGGGGCATGAACTTGGTTTTGAAGAATGGAAACTCCAGAATAAAGATGACAGAAACCAAATCGCAGTGCAATATTTGAAAGGCAGCGAAATGTCTGCTGCAAACCAAATACGTGTGACGGAAAACAATGTTTCCTTTATCTTTACCTCCGATAAATTTACGTACGTTTTGGACAAACGCACCGGTTTATTTACGGAACTTGAGACCGCTGGAAAAAAACGCATAAATCGTCCGATGGAATTAAATATCTGGCGTGCACCGACAGACAATGATATGTTTCTCAAAGAAGAATGGAAAAAGGCGCATTACGATGAAGCATATACGAGAGCTTATCAGGTAGAATTTGTTCCGGGCAGCGAAAAGATTCAGATTCGGGAACATTTGGCTGTCGTCGCAGATACGGTACAAAAGATTTTAGATATAAAACTGACATGGGAAATTGACTGCTTTGGAAGAATAAAAACTTCTATTTCTGCTGCAAAAGATCCGGAATTTCCTGTGCTGCCACGTTTTGGACTTCGTTTATTTTTAGATAAAACATGGGATGAAGTTACGTATTATGGAATGGGACCTCAGGAGAGTTACCGGGACAAACATCGTGCTTCCAGTCACGGAATGTATCATTCTAAAGTGGCAGATTTGCATGAGGATTATATCCGTCCACAGGAAAATGGAAGTCATTATGACTGCGATTTTGTCACAGTGGGAAATTCTAAATCCGGAATCACTGTTGTATCGGAACAGCCATTTTTTTTCAATGCATCTGTGTATACGCAGGAAGAATTGGAACGCGCCAACCATAACTATGAATTGCAAGAATCTGACAGCACAGTGTTCTGTATCGATTATGCGCAAAATGGCATCGGCTCCAATAGCTGCGGACCGGAAGTGCAGGAGAAGTACCAGCTTAACGAAATGAAATTTGAGTTTGACGTTGAGTTGATATTGCAATTATAATTCTTTTATGATACGATTTAAGTATATCATTAAAACTAGGAGGAATGAGTATGAGTAAAAGAGTAACAAGAGGGATACTGGCAATTGTTTTTATGGCGTCCTGCCTCATTATGGCACAGCCACAGAAAGCACAGGCAGCACAGGAGATACCGATCAGTTCTGCGGACGATCTCCAGCAGATGGAGAATAATCCGTCCGGCAGTTATTATCTGACAAAGGATATTACGGTTCCTGCGAACACGGTTTTGTTTAAAACGTATGAAGTACAGTTTACGGGAACATTAGACGGAAAAGGACATGCAATTAACGGCTATACATATTCTGACGATAAATGGGCAGATTCGGCAAGTCTTTTTTCCTATGCGACAAATGCAACTTTTAAAAACTTAAAGATGACCAATGTAAATATCTCGCTAAGAGGAGGCGGAAACGCATGTGCACTTGTATCATCACCGACGAAATGTACGTTTGAAAATATTTCAACGAGCGGAAAAATAACGGTTGGCGGTACAGCAAGCAATGCGGCAGGAATTGCAGTAACACCAAGTGAAAAATGTACGTTTATTAAATGTGTAAACAACGCAGATATTACGGTTAATGCGTATGACATTACAAAGAGCGAAGAGCAGGACAACATAGACTCAGCAAGCGGCGTTGCATGTGGAATTGCCGGTTTTGCAAGTGACGGTACGGCAAAACAATGTTCGAATTCAGGAAAGATTACGATAAATGGTGATCTTCGCTGGGGAAGTGATGGGATTACGGCAGTTGGTCTGTTTAATGGAATTAAAAGTATTACCGCAAGTAAAAATACCGGAACAGTTACGGCAAAGAACGTAAGTGGCGCCGGTTATGGGAACGGAACCGTATTGGCATGTGGTGTGGCAGGTGAGATTAATAAGATATCATCTTGTTATAATACCGCATCAATTACAGCATCATACATTTATTTTTAGGTTTCTGTTGTTGCCGTCGGAATTACAAAGAGTGCAAGCGGTAAAAATACGAATGTTCTTAGATGTTACAATAAAGGTGCTGTTCAGATATCAGGTGTTGCCGGATCAAAAGCAAAATCACGTATCATATCCGGTGCAGGCGGTGTCGGCGGCTTAGACATATATTCAGTGACAGAAAGTTATAATACCGGAAAGGTTACGGCAAATGTAAGCAGTGGTGACGTAATGGCAGGCGGTGTTGTAGCATCTGTCGTTAATGTACGCAACTGTTATAATACCGGAAAGATTTCCGCATCTTCAAGTGCACGCGGTTATATAGGTGGTATAGCAGGAGAGCAGTCTTCTCCTGCAAAAGGGAAGAGTTCAGACGCAGCGGCATGTAACTATAATACCGCAACAGTAAAAGCAGGAAGCAAGATTTCAAAAGGCAGCATTCTGGGACGTTACGAAATCGTTGGAATCTATGCAAAAGCGGCTGTTTATGATAACTACTACAAGTCCGGTAAACCATACGGCAGTATGAATATCACATGGAAACCGTTCTTTGCACAGGCAGTTAAAACGTCTTCCATGAAGCCAAACAAGTGTAAGAAGTTGTCCTCAAAATACTGGGTATACTCTTCAAAACATAAGAGAATGGTCTTAAAGAAAAATAAAGAGAAATAGAAACCATTAAATAGTGATTTTGATAGCAGCCGTATACGATTTGTAGTATGCGGCTGTTTTAAAAAGAAAATGTTGTTGAACGACGGAAGCGGTTTTAGCAAAGGAGATATTTAAATGAGTAAAAAGGAAATTTTAAGATATTTTTTTGTAGACTACGAAAATGTAAATAAAGAGGGGTTAAATGGTATTGAAGAATTAAAAAAGAAAGATTGTGTTCGAATCTATTATAGTGATTCAGCAAAAGCAATTACATTTGACTTGCATCTGAAAATTAACGACTCAAAGGCACGTTTTAAATATTATAAAATTGAAATGCCTATTAAAAATGCCATAGATTGCCAAATTTTATTTGATTTAAAAGATTTAACAATGGAAAACAAAAGTGCACAATACTTTATTGTATCAAATGATACGGATTTTGATAAAGCGATAAAAGAATTTAAAGATCATGATATAAATATCAAAAAAATTAGTACAATACAAAAAATGGATGGACCGGATGAAAAGCAGAAAAGAACATCATATAAAAGACCCAAGAAAAAACAATCTGCACAATCAGAAAAACAAAAAAGAGAAGCACAGATCCGTTCTTTTTGTGGACAGCATTTTAAAAAGAAAAAATATCTTGACCATAAAGAAGAACTTGTGCAGGCAATTTTGCAAGGAAAATCCAGAATGGAAATAAATAATAATTTAATGAAAATATTTCCGAATGAAACAGTAAGTGCCATTTTTAAAACCATTCAGCCTTTGATTAAAAATCTACCGGGAAAATAGAAAAGGGGATTACGTTGATAAAAACATTTTGAAAAGTGTATTGTTTACAATTCATATAAATGATATAATTATATTTATAAGGATAAAATATGCGTTTTTGAGGCATGACAGGAGGTTTTGGTTATGAAAAATACAAAAAGAGGAAAACGGTATTTGGTGTTATTTCTTGTTTTTTCACTTGTGATTACAACGTGTATAGCAAACAGTTCCGTTCCGGATTCACAGGCTAAGAAAAAGAAGCAAACCATTACAATTTTGAATAATAAGAAAAAAGGTGTTCTTACTATTCGGGCAGGTAAAAAAGTCCAGTTAAAAGTAAAAGTTAATGGTAAAAAAGTGCCACGAAAGAAGATGAAGAAGAACCTGAAATTTAAGTCTACAAATACAAAAGTTTTGGCTGTCAGTAAAAAAGGACAACTTATTGCGAAAAAAGCGGGAACTGCAACGGTTACTGTGACACAAAAAGGAAAGAAAAAGAAAGCTCGGTTAAAAGTAAAAGTTTTACCGAAAAATACGTCACAGAACCAGGCAAAATTACCGACAGAAACAACTATGCCGACGGGAACAGCAGACACAAAACCAACTGTGACCGCGAAACCGACGATGACGGATACAACTACAGCAGCACCAACGGTAACAGTGACAGCTACGCCGGCAACAGCATCTACAACGCCAACGATGTCTGCAAAACCAACAGCGACGGCAACAGCGGCAGCCACGCCAACGGCAACAGCAGATAATACAAAACCAACAGCCTCTGCGAAACCGACAGCGACAGTTACACCGATTCCAACACCTACTCCGGAACCACAGCTTGTAAGTGAGGGGGAATGTTATGAAATGACCTACGGAAATGCAGCGGGACCAAAAAGCGGTTTAAGTTTTTCGGCGATGGCACTTTACAGCAATGGAGATTATTGTTCTACCTCGTATACTTTTACAGGAACGAATAAGAAGTACCGTATGGTTGTCAAAGGGGCTTCCAGTAATTCTTCGACAGCCGGTGTATCGGTTTATATCGGTGGGAAAAAAGTAGGAGCGGTTAGCTTTACCGGGACTTCACTTTCTTCACAGTCATTTGACTTTAAAATGACAGACGTAACCGGAACGCAGGAAATTAAGTTTTTGTTGGAAACGGATAATGGCTCGAATGACACATATGTCCATAGTTATGAACTTTATTATATCGGAGATATACCGGAAACACCCCCGGCACCTGTGCCGGCATCCAAGGGAGCTGCCTATACAGGAAATTACCGAAATCTTTTTAAGGAATATGGCTATTCTGAAGACGAAATAAACGAAAAGGTCGAATCGACATGGGAAAAACTGTTTTATGGAACCGATGAGGAACGCATCTATTATCCGGTAGGCGATGATATGGCCTATATTTATACTGCGGATACCAATGATGTACGATCAGAGGGAATGTCCTATGGTATGATGATTTGTGTCCAGATGGATAAACAGGAAGAATTTAACCGTCTTTGGAAATGGGCAAAGACCTATATGCAGCATACCAGCGGTGAATACAAAGGCTATTTTGCATGGCGTATGACAACAAGTGGAAGCAAAATGGAAAACACACCGGCATCCGATGGAGAAGAATATTTTGCAACCGCCTTATTGTTTGCGTCTGCGCGCTGGGGTGACGGCGAGGGCATCTATGATTATCATACACAGGCACAGGAAATTTTGACGACGATGCTTCACCAAGCGGATGACGGACAGGGCGTGAATATGTTTGATTCCACCTATAAAATGCCAGTATTCTGCCCGATTGGAAATGCGGCTACCTATACGGATCCTTCTTATCATTTGCCGGCATTTTATGAGGTATGGGCTCTTGAAGCAGATCAGGATAATGAGTTTTGGAGTGAAGCAGCGAAAGCAAGCCGCGAACATTTTAAAAATGCAACCAATGCCTCCACCGGATTAGGACCGGATTATTCGGAATATTCGGGAGCGGCAAGAAATGAAGGTGACCATAAAGATTTCCGTTTCGATGCGTGGCGTATTGCCGCCAACATTGCCTGTGATTACGCATGGTGGGCAAAAGACGATTGGGCAGTTACGCATGCAAATACATTACAGTCCTTTTTCTATGATAAGGGCGTAGAAAGTTATGGAAATCAATGGACTCTGGACGGAAGCAAAGAATACAGTTCCGACCACTCCCCGGGACTTGTTGCGATGAATGCGACAGCGGGACTGGCAGCAAGTACACAAAAGGCATGGGCCTTTGTGGAAGACTTATGGAACGTTTCACCAACCACCGGAAAATACCGTTATTATGACGGATGCTTGTATATGATGGGACTTCTGCATTGCAGTGGTAAATTCCGTGTTTATCTGTCAAGTGATGCCCCCGAACCTGTTGTAAATGGGAAAATTTCAACAACCGAAGCCGAATTTGACCTGAAAGAAGAAGCCCAGACAGACATTACAACAAACCTGATCCTGAGTGGAGAAAGACATTTTTCTAAAATTCGTAATGGAAATGTCGTGCTGGAACAGGGAACGGATTACACAATAGACGGTGATAAAGTAACCATTTTGAAAGAATACCTCGCCAAGCAATCGGTCGGCATCACGACATTGACATTTGTGTTTGATGCCGGAGCCAATGCGACGCTGTCGATCACGGTCAAAAACAGTAATACGGGAGAAACGCCGACGGTAACGGGCCCTTTTGACAAGATTCAAGCCATATCATTTGAAAAGTCGAATAATATAACCGTTTCCGATGGCAAAGTGATTTTTAACAGCACAGATTCCTATATTGCTTTTACGCTTGATTTTGGAACTGAAAAAGCAGCGAAAGTAGCCGCTTATGTCAAAGAGCCAAATAACAGCGGGCAGTTGTTTGTCCGTAACGGAAGTCTCAGTACGACGGCAGCCACGATATATAATCTTGGGAACGGTTCATGGAAAGAGGTTTCCAATTCAATCTATCCGAATCTTACCGGAAGCACCACGATTTATATTCAGACAAATAAGGCCGGTGTTGAGCTGGAATGGGTGCAGTTTATAAAGTAAGGAGAGCTGGGTTATGATGTGTGATGAGGAAATAAAAAATTCTGATCAACTGGAATTTGTTGTATTTTGCATTGAAAATGTTGCAGCAAAACTAGGCGTAGGTGCTGAAAAAGTATATGAGGCATTTACTGTAAAAAGCAATATTCTTAATGGTTATATTGTGCCTGAATACGAAGTGTTGCATACCCAGAGCCGGGATTATATCGTAGATGATCTTCTGGATGTGATGAAAGAGAGAGGGGTGGAAATATGATTCTTTATCATGGTTCGTATTTAGAAATTGATACTCCGGATTTACGTCATTCTCGTCTAAATGTTGATTTTGGTCGTGGATTTTACGTGACACCGTTGTATGAGCAAGCATTGAAGTGGTGCAACAAGTTTAAACGGCGGGGACAAGATGGTATTATATCACATTATAAATACGATAAAAGCCGAGAAACTGAGTTGAAAATTTTAAAGTTTGACTCGTATTCAGAGGAATGGCTTGATTTTGTCTTGAATTGCCGTAGTGGAAAAGATACATCAAATTATGATCTTGTAGTGGGCGGTGTTGCCAATGATAAAGTATTTAATACAGTAGAATTGTTTTTTGATGGATTGATTGATAAGAGGGAAGCAATTAAACGTCTGCGTTATGAAAAGCCTAATCAGCAAATTTGTTTTCGGACAGAAAAAGCACTTTCTCTGTTGCATTTTGAAGGGAGTGAACAGATATGACAGCAAATCCAATTTTGCTTCAAAAAAAATACAGCCGTGTTATAGAATGCTTTGCAAAAAGACAAGCAATTTCACTGGATGTGGCATTGGATTTCTTTTATCACTCAGAAGTTTATCTGTTGATGCGCGATGGTGTTTCTGATATGCACTGTATGAGTGATGACTATTTAGCGGAAGAACTGCAACAGGAATATGTTGAGAAATGTATTTGATTTAAGGAGAATGGATTATTTGGAAAAGGATATTCGGCAGAAAATCTTAAGTTAATGAGACGTTTTTATGTTGTTTATCAAAAAGATTAAATTGGAGAAACACTGTTTACCCAATTTGATAATCTGCCTACTGTCAACACAGGTAGAAAATTCTATCTTAGTTGGTCGCATTACCTGAAACTCATGCGGATAGATATATAGATGAGCGTCATTTTTACGAAATTGAACCCATAAAAAATGACTGGAGCCTGAGTGAATTGCAGCGGCAATATAATACTTCTCTTTATGAACGAATTGCACTTAGTACAAATTTACAATTGGTATAGTGTTGTGCAGAGATAAAAACAATGCGGTTGTAGAGATGACGTTATCTGAGGATAATAAGCAGATTTTTGCCAGCAAATACGAGACCGTTTTACCAAGCAAGGAAACATTGCAAAAATTGCTGAAAGAACAGATGGAAGATGATGAAGATTAAATTATATCGCGAAAGGAAGATTAATTATGTACGAAATGAAACCGGAATATTATATTGGAATAGAAATGATCGATGAGGAACACAAACAGCTTTTTCAATATGCCGATGAAGCTTATGAGCTGCTTCATGATGAATTTACACCCGATAAATATGACAAAATGGATACGATTTTGCAGAATCTTCGTGATTATACAGTAAAGCATTTTGCTGACGAAGAGGCTTATATGGAATCGATTCATTATAATAAAATATTTACGCAGAAAATTCAGCATCAGGAATTCGTTCAAAAACTGGACGAGTTTATGGAACACCATAAGGAAGAGGTAGAAGATCAGGATAAACAAATTATGGATATTCTTGAGTTTCTCACGGAATGGCTGGTGAACCATATTTTGCATGTGGATGGACAGATTCCTAAAATGGAATAAATTATTTGTAACTATTCAGGACGCCCCTCCCCACATTCGCATTTCGAACACTTCGTGTTCTTTTCTCGCCTTTGACAAGGCTAAAAATGCTCATATGGGGAGGGGAGCTTTATTAGGATCTAAATGCACGGAAATCAAAGCCTCTTGCGTGCAAGCACGACGATTCATTGATTTCCATACATTGGATCCTGAATAGTTACAATTATTTATGGAATTACGGCGACGTGTTTGTTATAATTTTGATGTAGGGGATGAGAAATTTGACTAGGAATTATGATATGACAATGTTTAAAGAAACAGGAATTCGACAACAGGTAATTGAAGAAATAATTCAGATCGCTAAATTGAATCACGTTGAAAAAGTAATCTTGTTTGGTTCCAGAGCAAGAGGAGATTACAAAGAACGAAGTGATATTGATTTAGCATTTTTAGGTGGCAATAGCAGCGAATTTATTTTAACAGTAGATGAAGAAACTTCTACATTGTTAAAATTTGATGTGGTTGATCTGAAAAAGCCTGTTAGGAATGAATTGCGGGAATCCATTGAAAGAGAAGGGATGGTAATTTATGAAAAAATATGAGAATTTCAAGGCGGCTTTGAATAATTTGAAAGACATTTATGATTATGAAGAGCCATACAGTAATGTTGAAACAGCAGGAATTGTCGGTTTGTATGAAATATGCTTTGAACAGGCATGGAAAGCAATGAAAGAAATACTGGGAAATAATGGATATGCTGAAGGAGCAACGGGGTCGCCAAAAACAATATTGAAGACAGCCTTTTCAGCCGGAATGATAACCGATGAGACATTGTGGTTAGACGCACTGGTTTCAAGAAATAATGTTGCTCATGCCTATAATCAGGACATCGCAATGGATATAATCAGACGGACAAAAGAATGTTATTATGATATGTTTGTTAAACTGGGTGAGACGATAGAGAAAAATTGGGTGTAGAAATCTAAATAAACCATCAAGTGGTATTTAACTAAAGTTAATGTAAAGTGAGCACATATAGCTGGAGGTAACGACGTGAAAAATAATATTTGTATTATATTTATTAGCTTGATTTGTATATTTTTGTTAGTGGGTTGTGGTGGCAAAAAGACGAAACAAAAGACAGAAGTTAAAAACGATATGACATTGTCACAAGAGGAGAAAGTCAACGTAGGAAAGTACCTTTTTAATGCGGATGAGATGGAATCGATTGAGATAAGCGGGAAGGATTTACATAAAAGGAAGAAATGTGAAATGTCGACGGAGATAACGGAAGGAGAAACATTAGATTTCGTAATTAAACGTGAGGATGTAGGTGAAGGTATTTCGATGAAGGTTTTTTCGGAAAACCAAAGTATTGATTTGCATTCGTCCACATGCATCATTGGTGTATTATGATTTGAAGTCTATAGGATACGCAGATACAGAAAATCCTAGAAGTAATGGCAGCGAATTGCCAAATGGCGATATTATGACAAAACAGTGCTTTTGGTTTAATAACGAATATATTCTTGAGCAGATTAAGGATATGTTTGAATAGTAAAATATGGAAATTATTATATTTATATTATTTTGGAGGATATTATGACTGGAACTGAGATTATACAGTTTGTGGCTAATAATGTTTCTACATTTTTTTCACCAGTTAATGTGATAGCTGGCTCGTTATTTACTGCGATTTTTTTAAGAAAAAATACTGCAACTCAGGAATTTGAAAAAATTAAGGCTGGAAAATTTCAAGAAGTGGCAGATGAATTGCTTGAGTCTGGTAAGATGACATATACAGAATTTTATAAAGCTAACAATTTTTTAAGTGTAGCAAAAAAGGCGGATAGAATATATGCTGATATGAAACACAATGATGAAGCTAACATTGAGCATAATTTTGATTGGTTTATGAGATTTTACGAGATAGTAGGAAATATAAGTGATGAAAAAGTCCAAGACATATGGGCTAGAATAATGGCTGGTGAAATTAACAAACCGAATTCATATTCGTTAAAGACGATTGATATACTAAAAAATATCGGTAAGCAAGAAACAGAATTATTTTCCAATATTTTGTCTTGTTGTGTATCAAACGGATTTAATGTATTTTTGCCGAATTATGATGAATACTTGGAAAAGTGTGGAATTACTTATTCACAGATTATGTTATTGAGTGAGATTGATTTGATATACAATGATGCAAGTATTGTATGGAATGTTTCGGTATCTAATCAGGAAAAAATACTGTTTGTTAATAATAGAAGAATAGTAACACTCAAATCAAAAAATGATGATGCCATAAAAATCCAAATTAAGCAGTTTCCTCTTACAGAGGTTGGAAAGGAGTTAGCTACGCTTGTAGCTTCGACATTGAGTGATGATAAATTTACTGAGTTTGCCAAAAACCTTAATTGTGAAGATGCTAATATCGAAGTACAAGTTCATGATATTGTTAATATTGTTGGTGATAGCATTGAGTATAAGCGGGATAATATTATTATAAATTAATTATGTTTGAGGGTGAGCGTTATGTGGAGTGCTATTTGGTAAAAAATAACGTGTGTGTGGCAAGAGATAAAATAGAAGTGCCAATAGGTACACTCTAAATCCTTAGTAGTAAGCCTTTCCGTTTTACTACTAATTTTACTACTAACAGGTAGTAATAACTTGCTCAATTCTGCTCTGATTTGTCATAATCACACATTTTAGAGCAAAATCTAAATAATAGAAAAACGCCCGAAATTCCTTGCAAATTATGGCGTTTTCAGGGAAAAACAAGGAGAAAAAAAGTTTGAAAAAAAGAAATTTTAGACAACCAAGAAACAAAGGACATAGCAAATAA
>CAJMFH010000030.1 GCA_905212635.1 uncultured Lachnoclostridium sp.
GATAACTAAAAATTATCCATCACTTTTTACAATCAATTAGTTTTTGTTTATTTAATTACATTCTCGCCCTGTATATATCAAAAGTACTTCCCTTTTTCCCAGATCTGTAATTCTGATATTTGTCAAGCAAATTTATGTTACTCAATTATGAACAACAATACTAATATCTATATATATTTTACATCTTTTTTCTTTATTAAGCAATACAAATTTTTACATTTTTCAACAATTTTCTATGCTCTGTAAATCCATCGCTATCTATATTTTAAATTAATTGCATCCATTTTTTGCCGAAATTGATCCAACAACTCTTTATCATCCACACCCTTATGTCCTGAGCATAACTTCTCCGTATACTCCTCGCAAAGCTGCTTCAATAAATTTATTCTTTTTTCCTCTGATTTTGTCAATTTATCAGGTTCCGCAGCATAAAACAGTTTCATATCCTCAACCGCTGTATATACAGAATTGATTGAAGTTTCAAGTTCCTTATTATAGTCATAGGTGTCTGTTTCTATTTCCAACTGTAATTTTTCATCCAAAACATTTTTTAATTCTTCCTTATCCTGAATTGTATTCCCAGTTTGTAACTGCTCAATTTCTTGATCGTATTCGGCAATTTTATTCAATTTTTCTTCTGTTCCCTTCTCTTTTTGCATTGATGCATATATTGCTGTTCCAAATAAAATGCAGCTTGAACAGGTCAATCCAATAATAAATTTACTAAACCATTTCTTTTTCATTTCTTCCATCTCCTTTTCTTTTCATTATTTCATCACAGCAGTTAAAGATATCGTAACATTATTTACTATTTTTGTCAATTTTATTTACATATATTTCCTCTTTTTAATTTTTTTTAGCTTTGAAACTTCTTATCCCAGATACAATTTTCTGCACATACAAAAATACCTGCCTTTCTATCTTTCAATAAAGTAGAAAAGCAGGTACTGTAATTGTTATACTTCCTGTGAACTATAAATTCGTTTTATTGCATTTACTTTCTTGCTGAGTCCTTTTTTCCGAAACAGTTTCCGATATGTCTTTATCTTCAATTTTGGCACTTTCACGGTCGTTTTCTTTGCAATCCCCTTGAAGGCATCACTAGCAATATTCTTTGCCTTCAGTTTTCGTGTCTTAACGACAAGCAGCCTCAGCTTCTTACATTTGCAAAATGCCTTACTTCCAATTTTTGTAACATTCTTCCCAATGATAATCTTGGTAACGTTATTATTTTTGTTAAATGCCTTGCTGGAAACAGAAGTTACGCGGTAAGTCACTCCATCCACTTTTACAACCGCCGGAATTTTTACCTTCCCTTTGGCTTTTTTCGCCGGTGCCTCATAACACACTTCCGGATTCTCCGCATCTGCACTGGTCACCTTAAACGTTGAACCACGACTGTCTTTGAGAACTTTTCCCTTTTTCACTCCATTTGCCGGAGTTCCTGTGATGACCGGGGCCTCTGTCGGCTGTTGTGCCGGAGATGCCGTTGGCTGCTGTGATGGCACTGCCGTCGCATTTTGTGTTGGTGCTGCCGTCGCATTTTGTGTTGGTGCCGCCGTTGCATTCTGTGCCGGTGTGGCCGTTGGCAGTAACGCTGGTGTCGTCGGTGTTACCGTTGGTATTGCGGTAGGAGTAACCACCGGTGTTGCCGACGGTGTAATAGATGGCGTCGCCGTTGGAGTGGCTGTTGGCGTTGCAGACGGAAGCGGCCATTGCGACACTTTCACTGTTTTCGTCTCTTTACACACCTGACAAGTATACAGTGCCTCGCCCTCTTTTCCATCTTGCGGCTCTACCTGAAGAACTCCTTCATCCCACTGATGCTCTTCCAAACCATCATGCAATGTATAAGAAGTACCTTCTTTTACTATCTCCCTATCATACTGGCACATCACATCTCCGGTATATCCTGCTTTACAAGGCACTGCGGTTTGCACCCCTTTGCAATATGTACCAAAATGTCCGCCAGTTTTTTCATGTATATAAGCCAGCATATCCTCGTCAGAATCCTTTGTCTCTATATTATTAACCGTCGTAGAATCTGCTGCTTCATTCTGGCAAACATCGTTTATTTCACTGTCCCACTTATAATACGCACAATTTGTAATCGTTCCACTTGCCGCTGTTGTATTTGATGCTGGTACTGTATTTGTTCCCACGAATCCACCCGGCAGATGTGAAGAATTATCAACTTGTACTTTTGCGGCGGCGTAGCATTGTTCAATCCGTGCTACATTGGTACCGACAAAAGAACCACTGCTTGCACTCATTAAAGACTCGTGACAGTACACAAGGCCTGTTGCAATACAATTCCTAATTAGTGGCTGTGTTTCGTTGTCTTCTCCTGAATATACAGCATATCCTGCGAATCCGCCCACATTTTTGGAATAAGAAGCCGCAGTAGCACTGGTAATCGAAAATTCTACAATAGAGCCATTTTGAATGTCCCCTGCAAATCCACCCACATTTGCCGCACCAGTTACATATCCTGCTGCCATACAGTTTGAGATTTCAGAATGATCCGAGATTATTCCGGCAAATGCCCCAACATCTCCAGCCATAGTCCTAATATCCGCACCTGCCACTGTACAATTTTTAATCACCGCATAACTGACAAGCCCCGCAATACCACCTGTATCCGTTTCATACTTCAAGTCATCAATTGACTGCCCTGATATCATGGCCACTATCACTCCCTGCACACGACAATTTTCAATCACCGGTTTAACATCTTTTCCGTCCGAATGATTTCCATATACGGACGCCGCCACAATACCGCCATAGCCACTCTTCTGAGTCCGCGCACTATTATCTTTATAAACATAGCTTGCATATATCTCTGCGCCTAAAATCGTCAAATCCTTAATTCCAGCACCCTTTCCTGCCGCATAAACATCTCCGAATAAGCCGAAAACTTTTCCTTCATTGCGCTCATTTGCTTTCAATCCCTGGATCACTTTTCCGTTTCCATCAAAATGTCCCTGAAATTCCTGTCCTCCAACACCGATTGCAATCCAATAATGTTCCGACAAATCCAAGTTTTTCGTCAATTTAAAATATTTGTCACAAGTACGATTATTCTCTTTTGTCCCGTCATTTACCAATTGCGCCAAAGCAGCAAGCTGTCCCTCTGACTCAATCAAAATCGGCTTGTCCTCACTATTTCCAAGCTCACTTCCATTTGCGTCGGTCATCGTAAGTTCTTCTGTATAATCCTTCCACAAGCCCGCCGGATCATCGGTCGCTGCCTTTACAGTATTTCCAGCATTTTCCATCGTCACGATTCCGCCGGGGATCAGCAGGGAAAAAGCCATAATTACTGCTAAAATTCTCTTTTTCATTACCTTTGCCTCCTTTTCCTATCGTCATAAAATGATTTTGTTTTAGTGTATCATACATTTTGGGCGATTACAATAGTTCCTGCGCAAAATGAAATGACAAAAGGTTAAATATAATACAAGGATAACATTGCATCACACCAGATACTGCTGTATATATTTATCAACATTTTTCATATTCAGCGCCCTCTTCCCAGTTTCATGAAACACCAAAAGATCTCTCCCAAGCAAAATATCATTTTTTTCATAAATATCCAGCTTACGCAATGTTGCATTATAGTAAACACTGTCATCCATCATTAAATTATAGAGGCTTTTCGTACCGATATAAAATCCCCCGCCTCTCAAAATGATCCGCGATAATCTTTTCGGATTTCGACCTGACCCGCTCACCTTTATTGGTGTAAAATTCATTCCGTTCATCGTCAATTGGTTTGCTCTCATACGCTCCTCCCTCGAATCTACGAATTTTTTCTTCCCTGCTCATAATACCTGATGTAATTAATTTCCTTTTCCCGGGTGCATTTCATTGTATATTTTTTCCAATTTTGCCTCATCAATATTTACCAATGCTTTCTTTAATTTTACAATTTGTTGTTCTATTTCCGGAAGTAACTTTGCATAATATTCCAGTTGAACCAATTGCTTAAGTTCCGCCATTTCCTGCTTTCCAACATACTTCTGATCCAGATAATAGCGGTAATGCCCACGAATATTTTTACACCCAACATTCCTAATCTGCGCCCCTTGCAATCTCTTTTCAAGACTTTTCTTGATGTTCTCCAATTGTTCCATTCTCTGTAAGATTCTTCTCTCCATCAAATTCCCCGCTTTCTATTTAATTTTGGTTTGTGTGAATTTCTGTACGAAATGTACTTATAAGAAATCTTGATTTTCATTACTCGTTTAGTATAGCACAGTTCAATTACAAAGGCAACTGGTTTTGGTGGTTTTCCGTTTTACGTTGACTTTTCGCCCAGTCGTGGCACGGGAAGGCAACCCTTTCCCGCGACTTCCCCTGTTCAGGTTGCCTTTTGCAAAACACAAGCCACTTCCACCAAAAAGCCGCAACACGAACCGGTCTCATTCCAAACCGGTCCGCGCTGCGGCTAAAATCATTTTCTAATGTAACGATTCAGGACACCCACCTATTACAGCAGTTCCTTCAACAGTTTATTTACCATTCCCGGATCTGCTTTTCCTTTCATCGCCTTCATCGTCTGTCCAACAAGGAAACCAATGGCCTTTGTCTTTCCTGCCTGATAATCGGCTACCGACTGCGGATTGTCCGCGATCACCTGCTCGACTACAGAACGGAGAGCACCCTCGTCGTTGACAGTCTTTAAGCCGTTTTCTTCGACATACTGATTGACATCAATGTCCTCGGAGAACATTTTTTCAAAGACTTCTTTTGCGACTGTCGAGTTAATCGCATTTTCGTCTGTCAGCTGGATCAGCGCTGCCAGATTTTCCGGCGTAAATGTGATATCTTCCGGCTCCATTTCCTTTTCTTTTAAGAGACGCATGGTCTCCACCATAAGCCAGTTGGATACCTTTTTCGGGTTGTGGCAGATTGCGGTCGTCTCTTCAAAGATATCTGCGAGTTTTTTGGAACCGGTAATGATACCGATGTCGTACTCCGGAATATCAAATTCTTTTTTGTAACGTTCGGCTTTGGCATCCTGAAGTTCCGGCTGGCGTTCTTTCACCGCTTCGATCCACTCGTCGCTGATACGGATCGGCACAAGGTCAGGATCTGGAAAATATCGGTAATCCTGTGCATCCTCTTTTGAACGCATTGCATACGAATATTCCTTGTTATCATCCCAGCGGCGTGTCTCCTGAATGACTCTTTTACCTTCCTCAATGAGTTCAATCTGACGAGCACGTTCGCCCTCAATCGCACGGGAAATCGCTTTGAACGAGTTCAGGTTTTTCATCTCGGTACGTGTACCAAATTCACTGGCGCCGACTTCGCGAACCGAAAGGTTGACATCGGCACGCATCGAGCCTTCATTTAATTTACAATCCGAAGCGCCGAGATATTGGATCGTCATGCGCAGTTTTTCAAGATACGCGATAACTTCTTCCGCACTCCGCATATCCGGTTCCGATACGATCTCGATCAACGGCACACCGGAACGGTTGTAGTCCACAAGAGAACAGTCCTCCCAGTCATCATGCACCAATTTTCCGGCATCTTCTTCCATATGAATCTCATGGATACGCACCTGTTTTTTCCCTGCCGGCGTCTCGATATCGACATGTCCATTGCGGCAGATTGGCAGATACAGCTGTGAGATCTGGTAGTTCTGTGGGTTATCCGGATAAAAATAATTTTTACGGTCAAATTTGCAATACTGCGTGATCGAACAATTTGTCGCAAGTCCGACTGCCATCGCATATTCCACCACTTGTTTATTCAGCACTGGGAGAGAACCCGGCATACCGGTACAGACCGGACAGGTATGTGTATTCGGAGCGCCACCAAATGCGGTGCTGCATCCACAAAAAATCTTCGTCTTTGTCGCAAGTTCCACATGGACTTCAAGACCAATGACGGTTTCGTATTGTTTTGCCATCTTACATTCCTCCTTATGCGTCTATGTTACCACGCGCCTGCTCGTAACTGTAAGCCGCGCGGATAATTGTCTTTTCTTTGAAACAATCTCCGATCATCTGTACGCCGATCGGAAGCCCTTTGTCATCCTTTCCGCAAGGAAGACAGATTCCCGGAAGGCCAGCAAGATTGACAGAAATTGTATATATGTCACCAAGATACATTTTGATCGGATCGCTGAGGCTCTTTCCAATCTCCGGCGCTGTCGTCGGAGCTGCCGGTGCAAGGATCACATCGTATTTGGCAAAGGCATCATCAAATGCCTTTTTGATCAATGCTTTCGTGCGCAGTGCTTTCAAATAGTACGCATCATAATATCCACTGCTCAGAACAAAGGAACCAAGCATGATTCGGCGCTTTACTTCCGGGCCAAATCCTTCCGAACGCGTCTTTTTATACATATTATGCAGTCCTTCGTATTCTTTCGTACGATATCCGTATTTAACACCGTCAAAACGTGACAAGTTCGAACTTGCTTCCGCTGACGCAATGACATAATACGCCGGAATCGCATATTCTACGAGGCTCAGATCAAACTCTTCCACGATTGCACCTTTTTCTTTCAGCACGTCCGCAGCCTTCAATACTGCTGCTTTGACCTGCGGGTCAAGTCCTTCGCCCATATAATCTCTCGGAATACCAATCTTCATGCCTTTGACATCATCGACAAGTGCCGATGTGAAATCAAGATCGTCACGTGGAATCGAGGTGCTGTCCTTCTTATCATAAGAAGAAATGGCTTCCAAAATAGCTGCACAGTCCGTCACATCTTTTGCCACCGGTCCGATCTGGTCAAGAGAAGATCCATATGCGATCAAACCATAACGGGAAACCGTTCCGTACGTCGGCTTCAATCCGGTCACGCCGCAAAATGAACTTGGCTGGCGAATCGATCCACCGGTATCGGAACCAAGTGCATACGAACATTCTCCTGCGGCTACTGCTACACAGGAACCGCCCGAAGAACCGCCCGGTACGTGGTTTGTATTGTGTGGGTTTCTCGTAATTCCATACGCGGATGTTTCCGTCGTACTTCCCATCGCAAATTCGTCCATATTGGTCTTTCCAATGATCACTGCCCCCGCCTTTTCGAGGTTTGCCACTGCCTCTGCGGTATAAGTCGGCTTGAAATTGGCAAGAATTTTCGAACTACAGGTTGTCAGTATGCCTTTCGTACACATGTTGTCTTTGATGGCAACCGGAACTCCGGCAAGCGGTCCTGTCAATTCGCCGGCATCGATCTGCTTCTGCACTTCTTCCGCCCGAGCAAAAATGTCATTTTCTTCCAATACCGTCACAAAACTGTTTAAGGTTTCTTCTGATTTTTTTATCTGATCTAAGGCAGCCTGTGCTGCTTCTTTTACCGTCACTTCTCCGGCTTTGATCTTCTTTCCAAGAGCGACGGCAGTATATTTCATCAAATCCATAATTGCCCTCCTTATGCGAATGTCTTAGGCACCATGTAAGTACCGTCTTTTTTCTGCGGCGCATTCGCAAGCATTTCATCCCGGTCATCGCCGTTGGTCACTACATCTTCGCGGAACACATTGTCCACCGGAAATACATGGGACATCGGCTCCACGCCGGTCGTGTCCAGTTCATTCAACTTATCAATATAGTCGAGCATACTACCCATATCTTTTTTTGCCTGCTCTTTCTCTTCATCGGAAAGCTCTAATTTGGCAAGGATACCTACATACTCGATCGTTTCATCTGAAATAATATTTGCCATAATTTTCCTCCATTCTTCCTTACGGTTCCAGTCGGTTCAGATCACGTGGGAACAATGTTGTCTCGCGCACGTTGTCCTCGCCCAGAAGTTTCATTGTGATACGCTCCAGTCCGATTCCCAGACCTCCGTGTGGCGGCATGCCGTGGCGGAATACCTGAAGATAATGTTCCATACCCTCCTCGGTCATTCCTCTCGCCGCAATCTTTTCTTCGAGCATATCCAGATCGTGGATACGCTGTCCGCCGGTCGTCACTTCCAATCCGTCAAAGAGCAGGTCAAAACTCAATGTAAATTTCGGATCTTCCGGATCATCCATCGCGTAAAACGGACGTTTCTTCGAAGGATAATGGGTGACAAATACAAAATCTGCACCGTATTCTTCTTTGAAATATTTTCCTATTAACATCTCTTCTTCCGGCTCCAGATCGTAAGGATTGCGAATCTTGCGATCGTATTTTTCTGACACAAGACGCTTTGCTTCATCAAAATGAACCTGTGGGATCTCGTCTGTCTTTGGAAGTGTGACACCGAGCATATTCAGCTCTTTTGCATATTCTTTTTCCAAAAGTTTCATTGTATATTGTAAAAATCCGGTTTCCATCTCCATGATATCCTGAAAACTGTCGATATACCCCATCTCAAAATCGAGTGATGTGTATTCGTTCAAATGACGTTTGGTATTGTGTTTTTCTGCACGAAATACCGGTGCCGCCTCAAATACACGGTCAAATACACCGACCATCATCTGTTTATAAAACTGTGGACTCTGCTCAAGTACGGCAGGTCTGTGGAAATATTCCAGTTTGAAAATATTGGCTCCGCCCTCGGCACCTTTTGCACCAATCTTAGGGGTATGAATTTCTGTAAATCCTTGTGAAAATAAGTAATCGCGGAATCCTCTAACGATTCCTTCCTGAATCTTGAATTTTGCCCGTTCTCTGACATTCCGAAGTGAAATCGGACGAAGATTTAATTTTGTCTCGAGTGATGTGTTTAATTTCCATTTGCTGATTGGAATCGGCATCGGTTCTTTCGGTTCCGACAGAATAGTAACTTCTGTCAACCGTATTTCAAATCCGTTCGGTGCGCGATCCTCCAATGCAACGACACCGCTGACTTCGACGGTCGCTGCCTCTTTCAGGTCTTTCAGTTCCTTCTCCTTGACCGCATCGGTCTCAAAGACGGTCTGCACCAGACCTTCCCGTTTTCTCAACACGACGAAGGCAACATCTCCCATATCTCGTATGGTGTGAATTGCTCCGTTCATCCGAATCTCTTTTCCTGCCAGGCTGTCTAACTGCGCCAGGACATCCGAGATCTCCATTACTTGCTTTTCTGTGCTTCCTGTTACAAATTTCATGAGTACCTCCTTCTGTAGATGCCGGTATTCCCAATTCAAAAGACAATCCGCCTGTATGCGGTGTCTTTTTGGTGGCTCTACGAAACAAATTTTTGTTCTGCTCCAGCTCTGAAACTTGTTTTCAGCAGTATATTTTTCTATACTAAAAACCCGCCTCAGCAAAGCCTGAAGCTTCGCCGGGACGGGTATCAATGTTCTCATTTCTTACCCGCGGTACCACCCGCGTTGAAAATTCATGGAATTTTCCTCTTTTCTGACAGATAACGGTGCGACCCGTGTAAGCCTACTCTAGTTCAGCTTACCTGCTCCGGAATGTTCTCCTGCTTACCGCTTCCGTGAGTGCGCTCTCAGTCGGTGACGCCTCTTCCTGTCGTAAGGTCACTGCATAAGCAATCGTTTCCTTCTTTGCCTTTGTCTGTCATTCTAGCACAATTTTTTTTCGTTGGCAAGAAAAAATTTTAATCTTTTGTATTTTTTTATTTTGTAAAGCGAATGGAATAAATGGTAGTATTGTTAGCAGCATACGTTTTACCATCACTGTCTTCACTGGCTTTTAATGTTATTCCAACTGCTTTGACGCTCTGTGGATTGGTAAAAACATCTTCCACCGGAAAACGCATTGTATAAGTACCGTCTTCATTGTCAATCGGATACTCAAAATACTGGTATCCCCACGAATCCTTCTTATCCCAAAACGTATCCGCATCCTGTCCACCTGACCAGGTCATCAGTTTCGTATTGAGCCACTGATCATCCACAGTAATTTCGATGTATTTGTATTCGGAAATATCTACCGGCGTCTTGGTACTGTTAAGATACCATCCCACTCCATTATTATAAACCGTTCCTTGCTTTTCCGCATTTTTTGGTTCGGTTGAATATGCCACGGAGCCATTTTCGGGATCATAGGTCTGTGAACCATATTCCCCATTTTTTGCCCATGCCGTTTCATTATCCTGTGACATGACAACGGTATCATTTTCTATCGGCAGTACTGGATCAACCGGTATTTCCGATGTATCTGTTGGTTTTTCTATCGTATCCTCTGTGCTTTTAATAACAATTCTGTCTGCCCGCGAATATTTCGGCACAAACGTGATTGAGTATACTAAATAGTTTTCCATTTCATATCCATTGTCAGGTACTTTATTACTTACCAGTTCAATATATTTCGCCGGTTCACTATTCGTTGTATCTAACTCTATCGTAAATTCCCTGTTTTCGGCATTGGTTCCTCCATAAAACGGATAACTCTCACAAAGACAATTTTTTGTCCACCAGAGTTCTGTCGTCATATCAAGCTCCTCTGAAAAGACACGTAAACACAATTGTTCAGGCACATTAGCTTTTATCCGGATAGATTCATACTCCGACAAGTCCACCGTTTCCGGCAGTTCCAAAAATATGCATTGATTTGTCTTTGTATAGCGAATTTCCGTACATGCTTCATCATTTTCGTCCTTTACCGCTCTGACAGCCACATTAGGGTCCGAACAAACAGTTCCCACATCATTCGTTTCTATCGAGCAGATATCCGTAAAATTGTAATACACAGAGTCGCTTGTCGATGGTGTCTCTTCATCCGGCAGCTCCGGTCGAATTGTCGGTTCTGCCGCTGCCTTCGTAAAGCGAATGGAGTTAATGTCAATCTCCTTAGCCATATAAACGTTTTCATCATCTTCTTCACACGATTTTAATGTTATTCCGACCGACTTTGCCTTCTGTGGTTTAACAAAAACATCGCTCACCGCATAACGCATTGTGTAACTGCCATCTGCATTCATTGTCGGAGTTTCAAACCATTTGTAACCCCAAGAATCTTCTTTGTCCCAATAATTATCTGCATTCTGGCCACCTGACCAAGTCATCAATTTTACATTCCAAAATTCACCGGATACCGTTACTTCAATATAGTCATATTCAGAAACATCTACCGGCATTTGTGTGTTGCTAAGATACCATCCTACACCATTGTTGTATACTTCTCCTGCTTTATTTTCATCTTCAGGTTGTGAATTAAATGTTAAAGAACCGTTTTCAGAATTGTATACCTGAGAACCATATCTTCTTTCTTTTGTCCATGCTGTTTCATTCTCTTCTTCCATAATAACCGTATCTGTTTCGATAGCCGGTGCGGGTACGTCCGGTAAATTACTCCGGTCCGTTGGCTTTTCTGTTGTGTCCTCTGTGCTTTTAATAACAATTTCAGGAACATCTTTGAATTTAGGCACAAAAGTAATAGAATAGATCAGATAATTTTCTCGTTCATATTCATTTGCAGGTGCCCGATTGCTCACCAATGTAATATAATGAGCCAACTCTGTACTCCCTGAATTAATATCAAGTGTGGCCGTAGATACTCCACCGGTTCCTTTATAAAAAACATAGTCACAATACAAACAATACTCTGACCACCAGTTTTCCGTTGTCGGATCCAAGTCTTTGGTAAGAGCTCTAAAAGCAAGCTGTTCCGGAACATTTGCTTTTATTTGAATTGCTTCATAATCAGACAAATTAATATCTTCCGGTAATTCCAAAAAGACATATTCATTTGTCCTGGTATACATAATTTCCGTACAAGCTTCATTGTATTCGTCCTTTACCGGTCTCACTACAGGATCGGAACAAATATCGCCTTCTTCTATCATACAGATATCCGTAAAATTATACGTTTTATCCGTTACCGTTGGGGTCACCGTCGGCGTTGCTGTTGGAGTCGGCGTTGCTGTTGGAGTCGTCGTTGGTGTTGCCGTCGGAGGTTCCGGTGCTACTTCTGTTGGTCCAGCCGGATCCGGTACCACAGGCGGAACAACTACCGGTACTTCGTCCGGAACAGACGGTGCCTCACTCGGTTCTGTATCATCCTCATCGTCGTTATCCTCATTCGGAGTAACCACTACCGTACAAGTTGCTTTCGCTCCACCATTATCATCCGCAGATGCGGTAATTACGGCAGTTCCTGCATCCCCTGTAGTAACTACACCATCATCATCTACGTCTGCCACTTTTTCATTACTGGTCGACCAGTTTATGTCTTTATTTTTTGCATTTTTAGGTGAAATTTTGGTAACTTTAAGCTGAATATCGTCTTCATTAAATTCATCTGCTTTAATCTTGATTTTATTTAACTTAATTGTCTTCACCAAAATATCATTGGTTACACTTACTGTAATCGTTGCCTTTTTCGCCTTATTTTCCCTTGACACTGCTGTTATCTTTGTGGTTCCTACTTTTTTTCCTTTAAGTAGTCCTTGTGAATTGACCATTACGATACGCCTGTCAGCCGAAGTAAATTTAACTTTTTTATACTTACTTTTATTTGGTTTTACCGTTACCTCTGTTTTCAAGCGAAATGTCTTGCTTTTTTGCAAACGCAGTTTTTTGTCTGCATTTGTAATTTTAACAGATGTCACTTTGACATTCTCTTTCTTCTTTTTTGCCTCTGCTGCCGGACCATTCACGCCGGTAACCATTGACAAAACGAGCGATGCCACAAGAAACTTGCTAACTATTTGCTTCCATTTTCTCATCATGATTCCTCCTATTATCTATGACTTTATTATAGTATAGCAAGTATAACACCTTATTGTCAAAATTTTTTTCCAATTTTTCACTTTTTCATATTTGCTTCTTCCGCCAGTAATTTTTCATGCATGATTTTTCCGAAATCCTGATATTGGCTGCAATACTCATAGGTACTCAAAAGACAGGTGGAATTCTCTAATCTATCTTTCCATAAATTACCAATGAATGTCCCCATCTTATCCACGTCTTCCTGTGTGACCGCATCCGGATCATAGATCATACTGTCCTCTGCTGTAATATGCTCTTTTCCATCTTTTGTCAGATAAAATTGCTGCCACTCATATCCAGCCTTCCCTCTGCCGGAATATGTAGCCGGACGAATCCGCAAAAGCGTCGCATCTTTCACTCCGCTTCCTTTTTCGATCACATAATACTGCTCCCATTTGGTCTGATCCCATACATTGGCGGAAACACTCCATATCGTGCTTGCTTTTCCGTTATGAACATAACTGATCCAGATTACCGGTTCATTTTCGTCCGTATAAATTGCATTGGTATCGCATATAAGACTTGACGTATCCGGCTTTTTAATGTCGCGTACAACACCGAAAGCATCCTGGCTCTCAAAATTAATTCCACCCTCTACCAGACGCTTACGGAATACAGAATCTGAACCGTACGAATCATTTTCTATTTTCTTTCTGTTTTTGTCCGTATTATTCCAGAATATCACACTGTCTGCAATATCAAAATTCCAGAAAAACTGCTTTGCAAATTCATTATCAAAACCATTCTTTAAGTCCTCTTGAATTTCTGTAGTGATCCACTTTACACCGGTAAATTCGTATCCAGTCAGACTATGGTGCGTATCCACAAATACTTTCCCATCATTGATGTGAATCCACTCTCCGCTGCTGGAACAGGAAATGGAATCCATTTTTTTGACTTTTCCGTCCACCAAAGCATACACATCAGCTCCTGATTTAATCTTCATCGGCTCCCCTTTTTCGGTAACATCCGTTCGTATTTTGCTGGAAAGCCCATCCAGCACGTCACTGGCATACTGTTTTTTTGCTGCAAGAAGAATCGGTTCGCTGTTTTTGCTAACCGTTACAACGGAAAATAATTTGTATTTCTTTTGATTTGCTTTCAAAAATTCCGTAAATTTTTTGTTCCAAACCATATAATCTTTTACTGTTCCTTTTTCCTGTTTCGACGTATTCTGACCGTTGTTATCCGACGTCTTTAAATTATCTGTTTTGCCGGATGTACTCAAAGCACTTTTTGTTTCATTTTGCACCATATTTCCACATCCACTAAAGGTAAATATAACACTTGCCACCATTAAAAGTGTGAGAATTACTCTCGCTTTTTTCTTGTATTTATTTTCTTCAACAATCTTTCTCATCCTGTTTTTCATCTCCTTCTTTGTACCCGCCGCAGCTGTCGTCGGATAAAAAACAGCTCTTTTCTGTTCTCTGGACGCAACGCAGATCAACGTTTTTCCGTATGCTATTTTCTGTGTCAGATCCGTGTTTTTCAACACTTTCTCATCGCAGGAAATTTCCGCATCTTTTTTGGATAAAAACGCTGCCACCCACACAAGTGGATGAAACCAATATACCGCAGTAAGCAGGATTCGAAGCAGCGACCAGACATGATCTCCCTGCCGGTAATGACATTCTTCATGATAGATGATCCACCTTTTCTGTTCCGTGGCAAGCAGTTCCATCCTCTGCTGCGGAAGATAAACCGCCGTCCGGAACACTCCATACAGACATGGCACCTGCACATTTTCTGTCACATACACCGGCAGACTGCACTCCTCAAATCCCTCCACTGGCTTTCTATTCTTTTTAAGTTTATGTACAAATACAAGATTCGCTGCCAAAATCACAAAAAGAATACCGCACATTCCGGCAGTCCATATTTTGTATTTATACGTATTCCACGCATCAACTATTTTTTGCCCAACAGAAATTTGTGTTGGAGTTTTGCTTTCCACCGCGGCTGTCACCTTATTATTCTGGGTTGTATTTTTTTGCACAATAATTGTATTTGACGAGCCTTTTTGTATCTTTTCCGGTTCTATTTTCGTTGTATTTTCTGCGTGATTTTGTACTTCATTTACCATTCCTGATACGCCAAAGGAAAGGTTTCCGATGTTTACCGGCACGAGCAGCCGCAATGCCACAAAAATCCACATCGCATAGATCAGACAATGTTTCACTTTCCCACGAAAAATGACACGAAACAACATAACCAGCAAAATCATAACTGTTGATGAGATCATTATTTCCCGCATAGTATCACTCCTTCTCCTCTGCCTTTATGCGTGCATTTTTCAATATTTCCTCCAGTTCCACAATATCTTTTTCGCTCAGATCTCCCTGTTTTACAAGTGTACTCATCATCGCTCCAATACTCCCATCATAGAGCCGCCCCAGAAAACTTTTCGTCTCCGGCATGATCACTTCTTCTCTTTGAACGATGGGATAAAAAAGCTTTGTCTTTCCCTGCATCTCATATCCAATTACCCCTTTTTCCGTCATCCGGCGAAGCATGGTCGCGCAGGTACTTTTACTCCATTTTGTCTTTTTTTTCATCTGTGACACAATTTCCATTAGGCTACAAGTGCCATTTTCCCATAACACCTGCATGATATACCATTCTTTGCTTGTAATCATTCTTACCCTTCCTCTCGGTTTACTTTGTAAACCTAATATAGCACGGTTGGTTTACGTTGTCAACCATTTTATTAAAAAAACACCAGAGAAATGTTTTCATTTCCCTGGTGCCCTATTCAATTTCTATCGCTTCACCATCTCATTTTTCAAGTAAGACAGTTCCTGTAATAAAGGCAGATTATGACACAACTATTTTGAATGTTTTGCTCCATTTACTATACACACCCTCCTTACATCTTATTCGAAAATAATATGTCTTCTTCCGTTTTAGTGAATATAGTATTGAATTTCTAGAGCCCAATACAACTTTTTTCTTGCTTTTTGCAAAAGAAGCTTTGGTAGCACACTGTATTTGTGAAAGAGACACTTTTGCATTCTTCTTCCATGAAATTTTCACCAGCGCCCCATTTTTATTTGCACGCAATTTTTTCACCTTAATACCTTTGATTTTCATAGGACGTTTAGCTTTTGTTGTTTGTTTACTCTTCTTACTGTTGTCATTTTGCTGCTGTGTTGGTACAATATTTGTATTTAAGTTTGGCTGCCGCTCAGGCACTGCACTTGTAATTGGTGCGGGTTGTTGTGTTGGCACAGCAGTTGGCTGTGGCAATGACGTTGGAACCGGACTTTCTGTAGCCTGTCCGTTTGGATCATAACTTAATTCTTTTACATATTCAGTACCACACGTTGAACACCGAAATAACTCTTGTCCGTTTTCCTCTTCTGTTGCTTCAACACGACCTACCTCTTCAAATTGATGTGCTTGTGTATCTTCTGTTATGTTTTTATATATCTTATCTCCACAACTACATTCGTAAACATCATAGCCAAAAGCCGCACATGTTTTTCCAATGGTCTCTGTTTTTACATAAGTATGTGTATGTAAAGAAAGAGCTGAATTATTTTGTGTTTCACAATACTTCTTGACAGTTTCTGCATCACTTTTTATAATAAGATTTTCGGACTGAGGGAATACATTATCCTCAATTTCATAAGTTCTATCTGGCAGATTAATTTCTTTCAAAGCTGCACATTCACTTAGTGAATTCATTTTTAATGTAAAACTCTGCCCACTATCCGTTTGCGAAATATATACTCGCATTAAATTCACGCAAGAATCAAAAGCATGGGTTCCTATGCTTGTTACATCTCCACCCACTGTAACTTCTTGTATCTGAGCAGAATACGGATACCACGGTGCTGAATGTTCTTCATAATCCGTCATATCCCCTTTCCCTTCAATTACGAGTTTTCCATTATTATAAAGAGTATATGTGGTATCATCCCCGCATTCCCCTTCATTTAAAACTTCTATCGAATTTTCTTCAGCATCCCTAATAGAAAATGATGAAAATATTTTCTTATTTGCCCTTTCTATAAGACTGCCAATTGAATTATATAGGATTCGATCTATCGGCATGTTTCCTTCTTTTCCTGTATTGTATACTGTACTTGCGGATTCCAGGTTAATATAAAGTCTTCCACTTTGTAATTCGATATCTTCCGTCATATTCGGGTAATCAAATACTGCTGCATTCTGATAACTCGACAACATTATAAGGCCATTTATTCCTTGTGCCCTTTCCAACAACTGAACATATATTTTAGATTTATTATTTCGTCCATATGAGCAGGAAGAAATGACATAATCCCTGCCACCATAGGAACAAATCACTGCTCCCTGTGCCTGTGGCGGCAATATTACTTTATCGCCATTAATTTTTTGTCCGTTTGTACTATATGCTTGCATGCTATTATTCAGAAATGCTGATTCTCCAAAAGTTCCAACATAAATTTTACCATTTGCACCTTTTCCACGAAAGCACAAAAAAGAAGGGGTATCTTCTATCGAAATTGCATTCTTTTTCATTCCTGTAACATTCCAAACATCTTGTCCACTCGTAATTGCTTCATGTATTTTCTGTAAAGATAATTTTAACAATTGCTTCTGTCCTGATATGTATACCACAGACTCTCCGTCATATGTCATGGCTCCCACATGTGCGGTTACGTCTTTAAGCCTTATCGTTGTCATGTATTTTTTTGAGTTTTTATCTAATACATAAATTACAGATGAATGTTTTATGTTTCCCCCATGGTGGCAGTATGCGGATATCAATATATACTGCTTCGTATAACAAAGTCCCTGTGGAACCATTTTATCACAACAATCAAGAACCGCATTTTCCGATTGATTTGTCCGTATCAATCCTGGAATTACAGCATCTGATTTTACAACATTTCTGCAATCCGGTAGTTTACTGATTTTAGAATTAATGTTTTCTTGCGTAAATATAGCATCTGTAGTCGTAGTGACCTTAATATCACTATATGAATCCCATTCACATATATAACCACGTGTAGCTCCTCCTACTACATCATTCCAACCACCCTTAGTAACTTTCCAGTTATTAACAAACTGATTTTTACTCGAAATTTCCAACATCCATTCTTCGCTATATTCATTATCCGGCTGCCCGGGGATCCAATTAAAATACTGAATTTCACTTCCATCAAGCCATTTCCATGTACTTCCATCATAATATCCACCAAGCCAATAAAAATCTCCAGCTCCCTGAATCAGTTCGGTAATAAATTCTTGTTCTTCCTCATTCTCAATTTGTACTAAATGACCACCTATTTCTTCGCAGCCACTTTTTGCTTCCTCCCAGTCCACATTTCCTTCTATTCGCATATAGTAATGATCTAAATATTGTGCAATTCCCAATTGTTCTAATTTATTTGCTGCTATACTTTCTGTGAAATTAATCCAAGTCATACCACCTAATATTAGCGAAAAAACAAGAACAATAGCTATAACACGTTTATTCTTTCTCATACCAATTCCCTCCTGTTATAAATATTTTTTTGTATTTTCTCCCATTATACACCCCTTACGTTCGGTTTTTTTTCCGTTTTTTTCACTTCCACCAAGTCAATCCTTTGGCACATATAATTATGCAAATGCAAATAAAAACAACCGCCAAACAAATTCACCTTAGAGCGAATCCGTTTGGCGGTCTTCTCTTTTTACCACACCAATTTAAGCAAAAGCATTGTTATTATTGAATTCCGTATTCTTCCATTAACTTCTTCTGAAGTTCAGCATCCTGCGTTGATTGAAAAAGTTCGACGGTGCGATTATCTTTGATCAACGCTGCATTTAAACGATTGATCCGGATCGATCCGCTCTCAATACCTTGTTCAATACCTTTCTCAAATCCAATCGCCTCGATTTCATCTAACACATCTGAAATTGGTCCCATCTGTAATTCCTCCTTTCCTTCCTTTGTCATATCCGTTTCCAAAAAACGTTTATCTTTACTGAGTGCATAAAGCACATTACTTACTTCTTCCGGATGTTTCACCGCTCTCTTACCGCTTTCTTCTTCCAGATACCGGCGGGTTTTGCCCTGACCGTGCAGTGTCAGAAATTTTATGATATGCCAAAAATCCGACTTGTACTTTTCCACCTCTTCTTCATTCATGCTGCTCAACGAGATCAAATGAATCTTATGATTTAGGAGAAACGGCTGTAACTTCTTTTTCTCTTCTTCGTCCAGATCCAGCATATCCAAGATACTAAGCGGACGTTTCCACTCTTCTTTTCCATAGTAGATAATAAATGTAATCACCGGTTTCAGTCGGTCATCGTCTGCCAGCTCTCTGGCGTAAAAGTGTCTCCCTTTGCGTTCATTCTCTCTTTTGTGTTCCTTGATCTGTTCATTATAATTAGTATAAATATATCCCAGATCCCGGATCGGCATAATGTTATTGATTTCTGACTGATTCTCCATCTGCATAAAAGCAATGATCGTACCATTTTTGCGCCAGCGCATCCTCACATCCGCCATCACCTTCACCGGTTTCCCTTCACCGTCCTTGTAGATCATCTCCTGTGGCAGCAATTCCAGCTCTTCCGGCTGGATCACGTTCTCGCCTCCATACAGGTTTACGTTGCTGATGTCAGCAAATACTTCTGCGTCTTCCACAAGATTTTTTTCCGTTAAGTCTCTTGTCAATAGATACCATCCCTTTCTTTTCCTGCTTTCAAAATTTATGTGGGTAAAAAGTTTCGATAAGCAAGAAAAATAGAATGATAGATATCAGACTTCCAAATTATTTACTTGATTGTGTATGATGATACACTATTGGATGTGATATGTCAACAATTATTTTCATGGTATTTGTCCGAGAATTTTCAGGACCACTCACAGATCCAGACCTTTCCTCATATCATTTATCGACGGTTTCCGTGCAGTAGCAAAACCATGCGGCACGCAGAAAAAAAGACCATACCGTAGAAAATATTTTCCACGATATGGTCTTCTTTTCTTTTCATCTATTCGCCGCCAAGCACCTTATATACTTCTTTAAAAGCTTCTTTCGGCTGATACAGTTCGGTAAACAATCCACAATATGGGCCATTCATCTTATAACTGTAATCTGTCTCTGCCAGATACGGTGCGTCAAACAAGCCCCAGATTGACAGACTCGTGATTGGTCCTGTCTCTCCTTTTGCCTGCGCTGCTTTATTGATATCGACATAGGTCTGCATTAATTTTTTATAAAATGCCGCGTGCTCTGCTTCGCGTTCATCGGATCTCTCGTAATTTCGAACTGCAAGTTCCGTCACATGCACTTCCACTCCGATGGAAGCAAATTTTTCGATAGCACTCTTAACTGCGGTGATATCACTCGCATTCATGCAGCCACTCTGCTTTCCATAACCACCAATATAACTCTGCATACCAATACCGTCACAAAGTTTCAAATAACCACTCTTGCCGTCCGAAACGTATGAATTTACACTTTTTACCAGTTCCACAATAGCATCGCGTTTGTTCGGAGCATATGTCATAAACGTATTATAATCGTTATAAAACAGTTTGATCCGATCTTCTGCGCCAAGTGCCTTGCGCGCATCATAAGCATATTTGAATGCCAGTTCTACATAATCTTTTCCGATATGGTCATAGAATAGATTGGTCTTTCCACCACGAACCGTTCGCACATGCCGCACATCATCCGATACAAATTCTCCGGTATTATCTGCCACGGCTTCATTTACAACATCCCAGCAATAGATTACACCCGGATATTTTTCCTCAAAATGTGTCATCACTTCTTCAATATATTTTTGCAGACGATATTTCATCACATCCGCGCTTACATAATCACCATCCGTCGTATATCCTTCGCGGAAGAACCAGTCGCACATATCGGCATCCCATGTAAGTACGTGGCCACGGATCTGCAAACCATTTGCCTTTGCATATTCAACCATTTTATCCGCCGTCGTGAAATCAATGCTTGCCGTAGACTGTTCATCTTTGTAATTCGACTGCGAAGGTGACTGTTTCAACAAAGAATATGCTTTCATCTCATTGCTGAATGTCGTGCTGTTAAAATGATATTTAATGAGTTTTGTCAATTCTGTATTATTCAGTGCCTTGGAAGAAATATTGGTTCCAAATTTGAATCCATACTGCTCTGCCAGAATGGCTAACGATGTATATTTTGTTGTAACTTCCGTCGCATCTTTCTTTCCATTATTTTCCATGATGATAGAGGTTACACGAATATATTTAACCACTGCCGTTGAATTCTGTACAATCAGATACAAATTAGACGCACCACTCGGATAGGTTTCCAGCTGCAATCCAAATTGCTTGTTGCTCTGCACACCATTCACATCCACAAACCCTTTCCAATCAGAAGTGCTCGTGGACAATTTAACAGAAGCTCCGCTCGTACCGGAAATCACATTTTTGTCGGCATCCAAAAGTTCTACGGTAATCTTAACATCGGTAAAATCTGATACTTTATATGCTTTGTTTGTAAGCAGTGTACCTAAGTTATAGACATTTCCATTCCACGCACCTGTGTACGCGCTGCTATTTGTAAACTTTGCAGAATCGATCTCTAAATCTACTTTCTCTCCCGGTGTAGCGGTTGGTTTTACTGTCGCCGGGGTCGTTGGTGCTGCTGTGGCTGGCGCCTTAGTCGGTGCTTCCGTCACAGGTGCCTTGCTCGGCTCTGCCGTAACCGGTGCTGCCGACGATGTTGCTGTCGCCTCAGGAGTTTTCGCCGGCTCTTCCGTCGGTGTAGTATCTGGTTCACTGCTTGGTGTAGCAGCCGGTGTTCCCGTCGGTGTCACCGTTTCTTTGACGGAATTGGGAATCTGGTTTTCCTCGCCATCGTCTGTCACAGATGGGCTCACAGTCTTTTTAACAGTAACGTTACAGTTCAATTTATAGGTCTTTTTTCCCATTTTGACCTGGCAGGTAACCGTCGTTTTCCCTGGCTTTTTCGCCACAATCGTAACCGATTTTTTCGTTTTTTTCGTTAAAAATGCTACAGAAGTTTTTTTACTCTTCCAGGTTACTTTTTTGACATTCCCGGCATTTTTTACCTCTATTTTTTTCTTCGTGCCCAGTTTCAATGTCATCTTTTTGGTATTTAACTTTGGTTTTTTCACTTTGGCATCCGCTGGCAAAACTACTGAAGTAATACAAAGGGCTGCCGCCATGACCAATGCCACTGTTTTTTCTGTCGTTTCCTTCATACGAAACCGCTCCTTTCAAAATAAATTGAAAAAAATCCTCTCATTCCGCTACCATATAATACTATACTTATTGTAACAGAATGAGAGGTATAATTTAACTAATATTCTATTAATTAATTATAAATATTTACGGATTCAGGCTTGCAGCATAATCATTAAACAGATAATCCATAATGGATGCTCTTCCAACAATTTCACAGCCATAGATATGTTCGTCGCCATCCTGCTGCTGGCGGATGATACGTACCACACAATTTAATGTTCCCTGCTCTCCCAGCACCAGTTTCGCATTAAAATAATAGCCGATCGGCAGTACACTTTTGGTACGGAATCCGATTCCTGCTTTGGATACATCAAACACCTCGATCGGTGCATTGATATCTTCCACTTTTACATTATCCTGTTTGAAAAGACTGCTGATCTCCAATTTTAATTCAATTGGCCAGCGCTTTTCTCTTCTCATTTCGATCATAAAAATCCTCCTTCCTTACTGTTGTAAAATAGATACCAGACTCGGGATCAATTGTTTCTTTCTTGAAACCAGGCCTTTTAAAATAATACGTTTCATGTCGCCGGAAAGCTGAAACGCCTCCTTGACAACATCTTTGGACTTTTCGCCAAAGCACAAAAGTTCCGTACTTTCTTTGACAATATTTGTAAGCATCACAAATGCCATCGACACACCAAGTCCTTCAAATACTTCCTCCAGATAAGGAACTATTTTCTCCTTAATTTCCTGAAGCTCAATGCTGTTCATCGAATTAATCTGGCTTACGATAAATTCAATATCGCCCACTTCAAATCGTTTGAGATCCTGATTGAAAATTTCTTTCGGCTCTTTGGAACTCAGATCACTTCCCGCGCCAAACATATCTACTGCAAATTCCTCAATCTCGACTCCGCAGATCTCTGACAAATCTTCTGCTGCCTTCTGATCCACCGGCGTACAGGTCGGCGAACGGAACATCAGCGTATCGGAAATGATCGCCGCCATCAAAAGTCCGGCAATATTTTTCGGAATTTCAATCCCATGCTCCTGATACATCTGATAAATAATCGTCGCCGTACAGCCAAGCGGCTGATTGCGGAAAAGGACCGGTTCCAGCGTCTCCAATGTACCAATCCGATGGTGGTCAATAATTTCCAATATATGGGCAAATTCAATGCCATCCACAGTCTGCGAAACCTCGTTATGATCGACCAGGATCAATTGCTTTTTACGAAGATTCAACAGATTTCGGCGGGAAATCATGCCAACATAGCGGTCATTTTCATCCAAAATCGGAAAATCACGGTGCCGCTTTTTACCCATAACACCTTTGATATCTTCCGTCTTATCCGCAAGATGGAACGTCGTCAGATCATTTCTCTTCATGAAATATTCAATCGGCATACTCTGATTGATCATACGCGCCGCCGTAAAGGTATCGTATGGGGTAACAATGATATTGCAGTCGTGCTCCTGTGCCATTTTCTGGATTGTCCGCGACACTTTCGCATCCATGCATACAATGATACAGTCCGCCCCCATCTCGATCGCACACAGCTGTGATTCATAGCGGTTTCCTAAAATTACCATATCACCTTCATGGATATAATCTTCCATGACATCCGGATTTGCCGCTGCAATAATTACTTCCCCTTTTTTATAGGTTGCTTCTTCATCGCCTACAACCATTGTCGCCTCCAGCGTCTCCAGTATATTTTTATAAGAAGTTCCTGCCGTTGACAGGATGCAGTTGTCATACACGTCCATGTATGCTGTCGCAATATCTCCAATCGTGATCAAACCAAGCAGTTCATCCTTCTCGGATGTAATTGGAAGAGTTACCACATCCAGCTCACGCATCATATTCCATGCTTTTTTCAATGAAATTTTTCCCGATACGCCTTTTGTCTTCCGAATCTCAATGTCACTCACTTCGGTCATAACATCTTCAATGTACTGTGGTGCCGGTGCCTGAAAAAACTTCAGCACATACTGCGTCTCCTGATTGATCTGCCCCGCACGCGCTGCATAATAACCGCCGCCATGCACTTTATTTTTCAGATCCGCATACGCGATTGCCGAACAGATCGAATCGGTATCCGGATTTTTATGTCCAATGATATATACAGGTATTCTTTCTTCCATATTCTGTAAAATCCTCCACTGTGATTTCTTTGCGCCTGAATCGTTACTTTCATTCATTTTTTGCTATATCTTACAGTTTACCATAGTTCTTCCAAAAAAGCCATGATATTTTTTTCAGCAATATCCCAATTTGCCAAAATTCCAAAAACATGATACACTTATGACAACATTATTAGACACACAAGAGAGGGCAGCTTATGAATCTGGATGAAATGAAACAAAAATTTACTGACATATTTGGCACAAACGACCTGCCGGAAGCTTTTTTCGCCCCCGGGCGGGTGAATCTGATCGGAGAGCACACCGACTACAACGGTGGGCATGTATTCCCGTGTGCACTAAATGTCGGAACTTATGGGCTGGTACATTTGCGTGAAGACCGCAAACTGCGTTTTTACTCTGAAAACTTTTCAGAGAACGGGGTGATCGAGTCATCGCTGGATGATTTAAAACCCTTGGAAGATTCCCGCTGGATTAGTTATCCGATGGGTGTGATCTGGGCGTTTACAAAGCATGGCTATCCGATTGACAAAGGGATGGATCTGTATATTTATGGAAATATTCCAAACGGTTCCGGACTCTCTTCATCGGCTTCGCTGGAAGTGCTGACAGGAATTATTTTAAAAACCTGTTTCCATTTCGATTCGCTTTCCCTGCCACAGATCGCTCTTTTGGGACAAGCTGCTGAAAATAAATACAACGGCATGAACTGCGGTATCATGGATCAGTTTGCCTCCGCGATGGGGAAAAAGGAGCATGCTGTCTTCTTGGACACCAATTCTCTGGATTTTGAATGGATTCCGGTAAATCTTGGAAATTACAAACTGATAATTACAAACAGCATGGTAAAGCACAGTCTGGTTTCCTCGGCTTACAATGACCGCCGCCGCGAATGCGAAAAGGGGCTTCTAATGCTGCAGCGGGTACTTGATATTTCAGCGCTCGGAGATCTTACCGACCTGCAATTTGAGGCAAATAAATACCTTATCACCGACGAAGTGATCCAAAAGCGCGTACGACATGCCGTATCGGAAAATCAACGCACGATTTCCGCAGTAAAGGCATTAAAAGGAAATGATATCCTCGCTTTTGGCAAACTGATGAATGCTTCACACCGTTCTCTGCGCGATGACTACGAAGTTTCGTGTCCGGAAGTGGATACTCTGGTTGAGACAGCCTGGAAACTGCCGTTTGTCGCCGGCAGCCGGATCACGGGAGGCGGATTTGGTGGATGTACCGTCAGTCTTGTCGCTTCGGATAAAATCGAAGATTTCAAGACCGCGCTTTCCGATGCTTATAAAAAGAATCATGGAAAAATTCCAGAATTTTACATTGCTGAAATTGCGGATGGCGCACGTACATTATAAAATATGATAGATACCTGCCATTTTACTTGATAATTACAACCCATACTGAAAGGAGATTCTATATGAAAATATTAGTTACAGGGGGCGCCGGTTACATCGGCAGCCATACATGTGTCGATCTGTTGGAAAATGACTACGAGGTCGTGATCGTCGATAATCTTTATAATTCCAATGAAAAAGCAGTGGAACGCATTGCCGAGATTACAGGAAAAAAGCCTGCTTTTTACGAAGTCGATCTGTTAGATAAAGAAGCACTCGACAGCGTATTTAATAAAGAAAATATTGACGCGGTCATTCATTTTGCCGGGTTAAAAGCCGTTGGCGAATCGGTGGAAAAACCGATAGAATATTACCACAACAACATTACCGGAACACTGCATCTCGTAGACTGTATGCGAAACCACAACGTGAAAAATATCATTTTCAGTTCGTCCGCAACCGTTTACGGAAATCCTGCGTTTATCCCGATCACAGAAGAATGTCCGAAAGGATCTCCAACCAATCCGTATGGCTGGACCAAATGGATGTTAGAACAGATTCTCACCGACCTGCACACCGCTGACAATTCCTGGAATGTCATTCTGCTCCGCTATTTCAATCCGATCGGGGCCCACAAGAGCGGTCTGATCGGCGAGGATCCAAAGGGCATTCCAAATAATCTCGTACCTTACGTATCGCAGGTTGCTGTCGGCAAGCGTGAATGCCTCGGTGTATTTGGCGATGACTACAAAACACACGATGGCACCGGTGTCCGTGATTACGTACATGTGGTTGATCTTGCTGACGGTCACGTAAAAGCATTAGAAAAAATCAAAGAAAACTGTGGAGTAAAAATCTACAATCTCGGTACAGGACAAGGTTCCAGCGTTTTGGATGTCGTTCATGCCTACGAAAAAGCCTGCGGCAAAAAGATTCCTTATGAAATCAAACCCCGCCGTGCCGGCGACTTGGACGAATTGTATTCCAAATGTGACAAAGCAGAGAAAGAGCTTCACTGGACAGCCAAATACGGCTTGGAAGATATGTGTGCCGATTCGTGGAAATGGCAGAGCATGAATCCAAATGGTTACAACGACTAGCGAAACGATAAATAAAACGGGCGGACTGTTCCGAATAGAGCAGCCCGCCCACTTTATTTATTCATCTATTCTTTTTCTCATCCTTCCAGCAGATTTTTCATGCTTTCCAGACTGATGACAAGGGTCGAAGAATTGTGAAGCAATGCCGATGTCGTAGGCCGGATCAGACCAGCTACACCAAGAACGATCAAACCGGCATTGATGGCAACGATCCGTCGATAATTCGTATGAATCCGTTTCATCAACGCATTGCTGATCTGTTTCAATGTCACAATCTGATACAGGTTGTCCGCTCCGACCGTCACATCTGCGATCTCGCGCGCAATCTCGGCTCCATCACTGATGGCAATGCCCACATCTGCTGCCGACAATGCCGGCGAGTCATTGATTCCATCTCCGATCATAATGACCTTCGAGCCATTTGCTTTCGCCTTTTCGACAAAATGTGCCTTGTCTTCCGGCAGCACCTCCGCAAAATACTGGTCTACACCAACCCGCGCAGCGATGGCGCGTGCAGTACGATTACTGTCTCCCGTCATCATAACCACATTTTTGATGCCGACTTTCTTCAATTCCTGAATGACTTCGGCTGCCTCTTCCCGAAGCGGATCTTCGATGCAGATTACAGCACAAAGTTTTCCATCCACAGCCAGATATAAATGAGAATACTCTTCCGGAAGTGATTCAAACCGACTCTGATAACTTTCCGGTACAACACATTTTTCATCTTCAAAGATAAAATGCGCACTTCCGATCACTACTTTTTTTCCTTCCACAAAGGACGAAATTCCGTGTGCGACGATGTATTCCACTTTGGAATGGATCTCTTCATGCACAAGTCCTTTCTGTGCCGCCGCATCCACGACGGCTTTTGCCATAGAGTGCGGAAAATGTTCTTCCAGACAAGCCGCGATACGAAGTAATTCATCCGGCTGCGCCTCACAGAACGGGATGACATCCACCACCGTCGGCTGCGCTTTCGTCAGTGTTCCGGTTTTATCAAATACGATCGTATCTGCTTCTGACATTGCCTCCAGATATTTTCCACCTTTTACGGTCACCTGATAATGGCTGGCCTCCCGTATCGCAGAAAGCACGGAAATCGGCATCGCTAATTTTAATGCGCAGGAAAAATCTACCATCAATACTGCCAGTGTCTTCGTAACGTTTCGTGTAAGAAGATATACCAAGCCGGTTCCGGCAAGTGTATATGGCACAAGGCGATCCGCAAGATGTTCTGCTTTTCCTTCGAGTGAAGATTTCAATTTTTCAGAATCCTCGATCATCGCAACGACCTTTTCAAATCGTGTGCCGCCTGCCGATTTTTCCACTTTCAGAGTCAAATCGCCATCTTCCACAACGGTACCTGCATAAACATAACCGCCCGTCGTTTTATGAACCGGAAGAGGTTCCCCGGTCAGCGATGCCTGATTGACCATCGCATCTCCGCTCGTCACAACACCGTCAAACGGGATCACATTTCCCATATGGACAACTACTTCATCTCCTGGCACGATGGTGTTAGACGGAACGAGCACTTCTTTTCCGTCAGCCAGCTGCCAGACTTTGGTTATGTTCAAAGACATACTTCTCGCCAGATCTTCGACCGATTTCTTGTGTGTCCACTCTTCCAGGATCTCGCCGATTCCAAGCAGGAACATAATCGAATTGGCGGAATTCATATCGCCGCGCAATACCGAAACTCCGATAGCTGTCGCATCCAGCACCGGCACCTCGATCTTGCGGTGTGCAAGTGTTTGTATACCTTCTTTCCAATATTTTCCAGCCTTTACCACAGTTATCACTGTGCGGACCGGTGCCGGCAAAAATAATTTCGTACCTGCCATAAACAGCACCTTATTGATGAGTTTCGCTTTGTACTCTTCATTTAATTTCCGTCCGGAATTGTGAAGAAACTCGTCCGGAACATCCACCTTTTCCGGCTGATATGCAGCAAGTGCCTCACACAACTGCTTACGCGGTCCCACGTAATTCACGGTGACATTTCCTATTTTTTCATGAACTTTAACTTTTGTCACAAACGGAAAACTTCCCAGATAATACTGAAGCGTATCCGCCTCTTCATACGACATTTTCTTCGTACAGACATGGAGACGCATGCGCCCCTTTAGTTCATGCTCAATCCTGAATCTCATCAGCAGTTTCCTCTTCGCCATCTACAAATTCCTCATTGGCACGCTCTTCATTGATGATCTGTGCCTCTGCGTAGATGTCCTCTGCATTCTCCTGAATCTTGGTTGCAGTCTTCATCACACAGTCTTTTGCCCGAAGAACTGCTGCGGTACAATTGGTGTACAATTTCTTTGCATCTTTGCTTCCCAGGATCTTCACACCGGCGGTTCCAAGCAGTACGCCGGCTGCTACAAGTCCTGTCGCTTTTTTATCGATTTTCTTTAAACATTTCAACATAGTGAATTCCTCCTGTCAATTGTATTTCCCTTTATAATACACCTTTTTTCTCAGAAACTCCACCCTCTTTTTGCTTATTGAGAATTTTTTTCATTTTCTCACGATACGCCCGAAATGCAGTCGGCAGACTGTACGTATTTTCGACCTCTTCCAGCGAGGCAAAGAGCAGTTCCGGCTGCTTCCCGGACGGCGAAAGTTCGATGACATAGCCTTTCATATGCCATTCAATATGAGAAAAAATGTGCTTTGCCGCCCCAAGAGACTGGATTTTTTTTACAATAATTCCTTCTTCTGCCAGTTTTTCTTCCAATTTCTTCTTATTATAATAACCGTCATAAGAAGGAAACTCATACAGCCCCGCCAGCAGTCCTTTGTTTTCCCGTCTGGCAATCCCAAATGTTCCTTCTTTTTCAAAAATAAGTATTGTCTTTTTCTCAATTTTGCGCGGTTTCTTTTCAATCTTCCGCGGATATTGTTCCTGCTCGCCTTTTTGTTTTGCCTCACAGGTCGCTGCCAAAGGACATCGGTCGCAGAGCGGCGTTCCATTGGGGATGCATACCACCTCGCCAAGTTCCATGATCGCCTGATTGAAATCTCCCGGGCGCTCCGGCATTACATCCGTCAACTCACCCTCTACCCGGCGGCGCACGGACATTTTTGAAATATCTTCCAAGCTCGCCTGATAGCGCATCATCACGCGGAGTACATTGCCATCCACCGCAGGCACCTTGATCCCATATGCGATTGAAGCAATTGCCCCCGCCGTATACGGTCCGATCCCCGGCAGTGCAAGCAGTTTCTCATAGTCTGCCGGCAGTTCTGCCCCATATTGTTCTACTAATATCTTTGCTGTTTTTTGTAAATTTTTGGCACGGTTATAATATCCGAGTCCTTCCCACAATTTTAAAAGCCTCTCCTGCGGCACATTGGCAAGACTCCGGATATCCGGAAGTTCCTCCGTAAACCGCACAAAATAATCTTTCGCCGCCTCAATCCGTGTCTGTTGCAGCATAATTTCTGAAATCCAGGTATAATACGCATTTTCACGGTCGCGCCATACCATTTCGCGTTTATTTTTATCGTACCACGCAAGCAGCGGGGTAACAAATTGATCTTGTTTTAACATATTGTCTCCTGTGTGTTTTTTCTTCATCATAAATGGCAATGTGCGCGGTGTCAAGCCTTTTCTATTTGACCTCAGCCTTACGACTGTGCTATACTGTATGACATACACACAATTTGATATGTTTACAAATTCAAATTACTTAGGAGGATGAGAACGACTATGAAGAAATTTTTACAGGAATTTAAAGAATTTGCCCTGCGTGGAAATGTCATGGATCTGGCAATTGGTGTTATCATCGGTGCCGCTTTTCAGGCAATCATCAACTCGATGGTAAACGATGTGCTTTCTCCATTGATCGGTTTGATAGCGAACACAGACTTAAGTTATCTGGTACTAACCATTGGCGATGTCGATGTGAAATACGGTTCTTTTCTGACCGCGGTTATCAATTTCCTGATCATGGTATTTGTAATTTTCCTGCTCGTGAAGGGAATGAATGCGCTTGCCAGTCTTGGGCACAGAAAAGACACGGATGAAGAAGTTCCTACCGAGAAAAACTGTCCTTTCTGCTACAGCAAAATTGACATAAAAGCAACCCGCTGTCCTCATTGTACTTCCGTGATCGAAACATTGGAAATGGAGGCAGAAAAAGAAGATTAATATGAAATCATTTATGTATGGATTGAAACGGGGATTTCCGATTTTTCTCGGGTATCTCCCGGTTTCTTTTACGTTTGGCTTTATGGCAGTATCCGGCGGTATTCCCGTGTGGGCTGCCGTATTGATCTCACTCACCAATGTGACCTCCGCAGGCCAGTTTGCCGGAACCAATCTGATCTTTGCGAGTGCCGGCTATCTGGAAATCGCACTGACAACATTTGTCATCAATCTGCGGTATTCCCTGATGTCGCTTTCGCTGTCACAAAAACTCCGGCAGGACGTTCCGGTATGGAAACGTCTGATCCTCAGTTTTTGTATTACGGATGAAACCTTTGTCATGGCTTCAATGGAGCCGGGACAGATTGGTGCCGGATTTTTCGGCGGACTGATCACCCTTCCATTTATCGGATGGGTTCTCGGAACATTTTTAGGCGGAACGATCTCGACTCTGCTGCCGGCAGAACTTCAATCGGCTATGGGAATCGGCCTCTACGCAATGTTTATCGCGCTGATCGTGCCTGCCGCCCGTGAAAAGAAAAATGTCTGCTTCGTTGTCCTTCTTGCGGTACTTTGTTCGTGCATCATCCGCTACGTTCCCGGTCTGAACCACATTTCATCGGGATTCCGTGTGATCTTGTCAACGGTCATTGCCGCCGGGATCGGAGCTTGGCTCTTCCCGGAACCGATTTCTGACACAGGCGACACACCGCCAGAAAGTGAGGTCTGATATGAATTTACGTTATTGTTTGATCGCGATTGCCGTAATGGCTGTCGTCACTTACATCCCGCGCTTTGTTCCAATCACTTTTTTCCGGCGCGAGATCAAATCCGTTTATCTGAAAAATTTTTTGGATTATACACCTTATGCCGTGCTTGGGGCATTGACATTTCCTGACATTTTTTCATCCGCCGGCAACCCTGCCGCCGCGGTCGTCGGAACCGTCATTGCGCTGATTCTCAGTTTTTTCAAACGCGGACTCGTGGTCGTGGCACTGGGCGCGATCGCCGGCGTATATGTAACGCTGTTACTGTTTTAGCAACTCATTTTCCCCGCCCGCATATGTTGCTTTGTGGGCAGGGATTTCTTATCTTTTTAAAGGAATTTCTTTGGCATCCGGGATCTGTTTTTGCAAAAATTTATTCATTTCTTCCTCTGTATATGGCTGATACCAATAGTCATCCTGATCGTATGACTCGTCATTTAATACGTAATAAGTTTTCCCCTTTTTGTCTTTTACTTTTAGAAAACGTATTTCTCTATTGCGTCTGCCAATCATCTTTTCCCGGTCAAAAAAAACAAAGTGTACCGCTGTCTTTCCTTCCATTTTTGCATAAAGCAGATGCCGTTTGGGAGAATAATACAATTTTTGTTTTTTCCTAATCTCTTTTTCCGTAAAAAAGTGCTTTGCAATCACCTTATTTTTCTCATAGTCATAGTAAAATATTTTGCCATTATAGTAATATTCTTCTATCCCATCCTGATTAAAATCCACATAAATTCCCTTCTTATTTTTTGCTGTTTTTTTCAACAATTTGTGCGCTTTCCTTTTTACTTTTTCTTTGGATAAAATTGTAATCTCATATATCGTTTTTCCTGTAGTTGTGTTCACTTTCACCTGTGCTTTTCCCGGCTTTATTCCTTTCACAAAAAGGGCTTTATCCGGCTTATCTGCCAAGATCGATATTTTGTCGGAAGCATCCAGATATTGCTTGCATACCTTTACTTTTTTCTTGTTATTTACCGAGGTCTTTGTCTTATACACATCGGTTGTCAACACTTTCTCACCACCTTCTACCACGGCTGTTTTCTTTTGCGCTTCTGCCGTATTTTGTCTGCCAAACACAGCCATAATACACGCAATCACAAGAACTCCTGTTGTCCATTTTTTTCTCATAATCCATCCCTCCATTTATTGTATTACAGTAACTATTCAGGATCAAATGTATGGAAATCAATAAATCGTCGTGCTTGCACGTAAGAGACTTTGATTTCCATACATTTAGATCCTAATATGGCTCCCCCTCCCCATATGAGCATTTTTAGCCTTGTCAAAGGCGAGAAAAGAACACGAAGTGTTCGAAATGCGAATGTGCGGGTGGGGAGCCTGAATAGTTACTGTATTACATATTGATTTAACTGCCCTTTTTCTTCCCGGAACACATTGCAGTCAATCGATTTTTCCTCTCCCTGATACCCGTCCAGCTGTGCCCTATCCGTATACTGCCACAGCATCCATTTTCTTCCAATATCTTCCGGTGGATAATACACATTACGGATCCACAATGGCACCTCATCAAACGCCCCTTCAATATACTTGCGATAAACGTTATATGTGCAGTATATCATCGGCTTTCTTCCATATTTTTCCTCCAACGTGTCGACCATCTCACCCAGTTCTTTCCGAACCTTTTCAACATCTGGCGGCGTCTCCGCATATTTCCCATAATATTCCACATCAATAACAGGAATCAGACTCCCTTTCAAATCTCCCACTTTTTTTATAAAATGTTCTGCCTGCTTTGCCCCCTCACTTTCAAAACTGAAAAAATGATACGCTCCACAGAGCATTTCCGCCGCCTTTGCATTTTTCCAATTTTTGTCAAAATAATCATCTTCGTGCGCGCTCCCCTCCGTCGCCTTAATATACGCGAAATCCATCCCCTGCTGCTTCATCTTGGGCCAGTCAATCTCCCCCTGATAATGCGACACGTCAATCCCCTGCACCGGATAGCCCGCCGCTAGAAGCGTATTGATCCGAATGACTTTGGTTCCCACAAGCACGGAAAACACAATTACTGCCAGCAGGACGACTGCGGACAGAATCAGCCACTTTCTGTTTTTACCTTGCTTTTTCTTCTTTTTCATGTTGTTCTCCTCACGTGTTTTTTTGCTTTGGTGCTGCTTCTTGCCTTCCTTCCCTTGGTTCGGCGAAAGGGCCGCTCCGCACACGCC
>CAJMFH010000031.1 GCA_905212635.1 uncultured Lachnoclostridium sp.
CGAACCCGCCTATCCAGCTTGGGAAGCTGGCGCCCTACCGATAGACTAATCCTGCCTAAATTCATCCGCTACCACATGAATGCTCCACTACGCCTACGCAATCGAAAAAAGAGCCATGGGTAATACGACAAATGCCGCACTCGCTCTGAACGGATGAATTAATATTATTATACCATCCTTAGGTTCAAAAATCCAGCATCAAATCAGCAAATCTCATCGCTGTCAAGAATTACCGTAAATGGTCCGTCATTCAGAAGTTCTACTTTCATGTCCGCGCCAAATTCTCCCTGCTCGACAACCGGAATTTCTTTCCTGCACTCGTCAATGATATACTCGACCAGCGGTTCTGCCATCGCCGGTGCGCCCGCTTTTGTAAATGACGGCCGGTTTCCTTTCTTGCAGTCCGCATAAAGGGTAAACTGGGAAATAAGCAAAAGTCCGCCTCCCACATCCTTCAGACCAAGATTGGTTCTCCCTTCTGAGTCTTCGAAAATCCGCATATTGACAAGTTTTCTTACCAGTTTATCTGCAATTTCTTTGGTATCATCCGCTCCAATTCCGATCAGAACCATAAAACCTTTTCCTATTTTTCCGCGCACCTCGCCATCGATCGTAACCGACGCATGACGCACTCTCTGTATAACAAAACGCACTTGTCTTTCTCCTTCCAATTTCTGTCAATTTTAAAATAATCTGCCTAATGCCATATGTACCGACGCCATATCTATTGTGACACCTCCGGTCTAATAAAAGTACAACTGATGCTCTACCAGATTTTCCCCTTCATAGACCAGACGCAGAGAAAAGAACCTCTTTTCATCTTCCACAAGCAGTTTAAGGAAAATGGCATCCCCTTCCCACGTCGGCAGCCCCAGCACCGTCTCTTTATCCATCCAGGCAAGATCACCCTCCGTACACTCTTTCAATTCGCCTTCGAATCCGTCCGCAGTAAAAAGACACATCATCTCCGGCTCCATCTGGTCGCACACAAAGGTAATGACACCGCGGAACCGATACTTTGTCAATGTCAGCCCCGTTTCTTCCTTTACTTCGCGCAGCAGACAGTCCTCGGGGCCCTCCGTCCCTTCTGCATGTCCACCGACACCGATCCATTTATTTTTATTGATATCTTTCTTCTTTTTCGTGCGGTGAAGCATCAGATATTTTCCATCTTTTTCTATATAGCAGAGTGTTGTAAGCTTCATGCCCTGCGCCTGCTTCTCGCCAAAATTACGGTTAAATTCTTTAAAATTATACGTCTCATAAGAACGGCACAACACGGCAAAATGTATCTTTCTAAAATAATTCTCTGCCTTTTTGCCCGCAATGTCCATCTCCGTAATTGCCTTATAAAACAAGTCTGAGACAAGCCGTGCATCATTTCCAAATGCCCCACAGCCAAATGCTCCAAGCACCAGATTTTCATATCCGGCATACGCCGCTGCCAAAAGCATTCCTTCGATGCGGTGATACAAAATATCCTCGTATTCTTTCGTACTGACCGAGAGTCCGCCGTGTGAGATCATCGGTGCCGCACAAGTCAGAACCGACACAACCGTACTCTCCGGCAAAAGCCGTCCCCTCTCATCTTTGATAATTTCCACCTGTGGGGTAATCATCAGCGCATCCGTCGCCATATAACTCTGTCTCTCCCTATTATAAATATAATATGGCGCAGCTCCCTCCGATTCCAACGAACACAGCAGCGAACTCTTGCGGCAGAGATCTTCTTCCTGTGCTTTCGCCCCTTTCCGCACACCGCCTCCCGGGTGTACCGGATTGGCAAGATTTAACACAAGCACTTTCTGCTCATTCATCTCACGTGCCACCGAAAAAGCATCTTTATTTACACACTTAAATTCTATTTTCCGCGCCTCATGAAAATGGCTCATTTTGTCCGGCAATATACGGAATTTTTCCAGTTCTTCGGGCAGAAATACCCGGATTTTCTCCCGTTCTTCTTTCGAAAGTTTTACCGGAATCTGCTTGTCGCCGATCTCATAAAACCCCCGCTCGAAAATCCCCAATGTATCCAATAACATCTCAATATTCTCTATTCTCATTATCCGCTCCCCTTTCCTCATATAGATACTTCTATTATAATGGAAATACCTATATTTTCAATACCATTCTCATTCTTTTTCGCGGATCATTTTGAACATCTGTACACGATTTCGAATCCCAAGTTTGCGGTAAATATTCAGCACATGCTTCTTCAGGGTATTGACACTGATTACCAATTTTTGGCAAATTTCATCATTTGACAATCCCGCAAGAAGCAGCCGCAAAATCGTCTCTTCCCGTTTTGTCAGTCCATATTCGCGTACTGCTGCCGTAATGGTCATTTTCCCACCATCTTCTCCGCTCTCCATGCGCGACCTCTCCAGCCGGTAAGCCATATGATCCTTCAACATATCCACGACAGAAATATCCTCATACTGGAAATCCTCTTTTCCAATCGTACGGTAAAATGTGATCATCCCCAGAAAATGTCCTTCCCGGCATACCACCATCTGCAATGCGTAATGCCAGTTGTTTTTCCGGTATACTTCCCGGTACAGTTTCGTCTGCCGCCACTCCTCTTCCGGAATCATATCCGTAAGCCGGTACACAAGGCTCTTTCCGCCTTCAATCACGCGCCGGCAGTATTCGTATTGCTCATACCCGACCTTATCCTGCACTTCACAATTGTACGTTACCGGCTGTGTCATTTGCGCCTCTTCGTCATGTCCCGCAAGATAAAAATCTGCGCTGTCAAAATCGACCACCAGCCGCAGCTGCTCCAAAAATTCCCGGCGCATCTCGTCCAGCTCTTCCATCGTATAAATTTTATAAATGATACTATTTAATAACATCCAATCACAGGTTTCCAAATTTTTCATAAGCACACTCCGTTTCTGAAGTTATGTTTTCGTACTTCTATCATGCGAACCAATCTGTCTCCATATAACACAAAAGAGCCAATGCATTCTATGCATCGGCCCTTCCCGTATGCTTATATTATACTCCTATTTAAGTAATTGTCAAGATGGAAGTTCCATTTTGGAAAATGTGCCAGCTCCACTTTGAAGTGAGCAGAAGTTCCACTTTGGAAAGAGCGGTCACACCTCACGCGCAGCCGCCCTTTTCATTTAATTCCCTTATTTTGACCTTTCCGATGTTGTTCCAGATTCAAGAATTGTGCACTTTTGTCGGAAAGAACGTAGTAGTTATACAAGATCCTCGTCACTCAGCCGGTTAAAGCATATGCCGGTAATCTTGCCATTGTCGTCACTCAAATAGTCTAACATGTATGGTTCTTCTTCCAGTACGTAAAAGAATTCTTCCGGATTTTGGTATTGACAGATCTTGTCATCGATTTGTACGGTAAGTCCCATCTCCTTAGCCCGTTTGAGTTCGTCCCGAAGCCATGAAGTCCTTTGCATCTTTAATCCCTCCTTGCTGTATTGTAAAGGAAGTGTACTCCGTAATGTAAAAACCCCATATACTGCAAGTTTTTATAGATAAGAGACATTGTTCTCACTTGTTTGCTTATAACATGTCATTGGAAAATTTTGGCGATTCCTGCCAAAGAAACGAATTAGACTTATTTCTGGGAAAGACACCTGACTTCTCTTGTCCCCGGTAAATATAAACCCCCTTTCCTTTCGAAACATATATCCCTTGTCTATATTTCTATTATATCGTGCCCTTCTATCAAAAATCAAGTGTTGTATGTACGTAAAAATGGTCGTTCATACGTGAAAATCATTTTTTTGAGCAATTTTACATATTTTTTTCATGCAAGCGGTTGACTTTATTTGTTCAATAACTTATACTTTTCATACACCATCAAAATAATTCGGAAAGGATGTGGGATTATGCGAATTGAACGTATCAATGACAATCAGATTCGTTGCACATTAAATAAACGCGACTTAGCTGAAAGACATTTAAAGATTAGTGAACTGGCTTATGGTTCAGATAAAGCAAAAAAACTTTTTCGAGACATGATGGAACAAGCACACATGGATTATGGATTTGATGCAGAGGACATACCTCTTATGATAGAAGCAATCCCGACTTCAAGAGATTCCATTGTTTTGGTCATTACCAAAGTAGATAACCCGGATGAACTGGAAGAACGGTTTGCCCCATTTCGAAACTTTTCCCGCGACGAAGACCTCGATGCGGACGAAGACGACTTTTATGATTCCGACACCGAGGATTACGACGAGGAAGACGACGATTCTGACTTCGAAGAGGAAGAAGACGAAGAATTTGATAATGATTTATTTCATTCTTTCGAACAGCTTCATGATATTCTGGAAGGCGAGGCCGCGAAAAAAGAGGAAACCGATGACAAATCCGACTTTGTTCCTCTTCATGAAATGTTGAAAAAAGATAAAAAGGAGCCGCCGGCAAAGAAAAAAGCCAAAGATTATGCATATTCTTTTTCCGCATTTTCACTTATGGCAAATGCTTCGCATGCGGTATACCCTCTTTATAAGGGTGAAAGCTGTGTTTGGAAAGATGAGGAAAACAAAACTTACTACTTGATCTTATCAAAACCGGAACTACCGGATAGTATGATGCATATCTGCTCAATATTAAGTGAATTTGGAACAAAAGAGTTTTACACTCAGGCACGGAAAGAATATTTCAAAGAGCATTATTCTCTTTTTATCCCTTCGGGTGCCATCGAAAAGTTATCCAAGTTATAAACGAAGTTTGACATTATTATCAATAAAAAAAGAAGAAACTCTTACCAGCTTGTCTGATATCAGTTTCTTCTTTTTAATGCTCATTTTTCAGATCATCCTTAAGCATTGGCCTTATTTGCCAAATACTCATTTATTTTTGTAACCAGCTCATCACAGTCCATACCATGAACCATAGCGGCTTCTTCCAGACTTTCACCCTGTGAAGCTGGACATCCTACACAATGCATACCTGATGCCATAAGAATTGCTGCGATTGTCTGATCCTTTTTCAAGATCTCACCAATCAACATATCCTTTGTCACTTCCATTCTAATGCATCCTCCTTTCAAAAGATATCATTAAAATTATAGGCAACCTTTGTGTAAATGTCAAGCAGGTAACGAAATTTTATACTCCACACCGTTCAAAACCGCCTTGTTTAATCGCTCAATCACCCCACGCAGTTCACTCAGATCCTTAATCACAAGATCCGCTCCCGCATTCATAAGCGTCTCCTGCGCAGCATTCAGTTGTTCTGCCTTTTGAGATTCGCTAAGTGCCGCAAACTCTTCTTCGCCAAGTCCCAGTGCGGAACTTCCCTCCAATATGCCGACAGTGAATACGCCCGCATTTTTTCCTTCCCGCATATCCGAGGCCGTATCTCCGACTTTGATCACCTGACGCACATCTTCTACCCCAAGAAGTTTCATGTTCTGAAAGATCATATACGGCGCCGGTCTTCCTATTCCACCGACATCTTCCGGTGTTACGAGGGCATCCGGCTCGTATCCTTTTTTGGATGCCTCTTCACAGACAACGTCCATCATCGCCCGTGTGTAGCCCGTCGTAGAACCGATGCGGATCCCCTTTTCGCGCAGCCATTTTACACAGTCCAGACAGCCATATTTCGGATCCGTGTATTTTGACAAACTTGCCATCAGCTGTTTTTCAAAGATGCTGTAAATGTGCTCCACATCTTCTTCCGCCGGTTCTTTACCATATTTTTCCATCCACGCCTTTTGAATGCGTTCCATCGAAAGCATCGTACGAATATGACCTTTTTTAAGCATTCCCATCGGTTCCCGGATCTCCTGCATTGTCGGTGTTATCCCCATCTCTTCAAACGCCTTTGCAAATGCGTGAACCGGGGCAAAGCAGCCATAATCCACTGTCGTGCCCGCCCAGTCCAATACTACCATTTTAATGTCCATAGCAACCTATTCCTCCATTCTGCATCATTTGTTTTTTGTGTCAAGAAAATCCGACAAAAGATCCGCTAACGTAAGAATGTCTTCCTCGTAGATCTCTCCGATGTTTCCTACGCGAAACGTCTCTGCTTCCGTCGTTTTTCCGGGATACAAAATGTAACCGCGTGCTTTGATATAATCATACATCTCTTGGAACGAAAAATTACAGTTTTCCGGATAATAAAAGGTTGTAATGATCGGTCCCTGCACTTCCGGTCTCAAAAATGGAACGAATCCAAGAGCAGAAAGTTTTTCTCGAAGCAGTGTTTCATTTGCCGCATAACGTTTGTGTCTTGCCAAAATACCGCCCTCGGCTTCCAATTCTTCCATTGCCTTCGCAAATGCCAGAACCACGTGTGTCGGTGATGTAAATCTCCATTTTCCATCGACATTCATCGTCTTCCACTGGTCATAGAGGTCAAGGGAAAGCGAACGTGCATTTCCCTCGCTTTTTTCCAGCAGATCTTTGCGGACGATTACATAAGAAAATCCCGGAACTCCCTGGATACATTTATTTGCACTGCTGATAATACAGTCAATTCCCCACTCTTTTACCGGAATATCGACACCCGCAAAACTACTCATTGCATCCACAATAAATACCGCACCGGTTTCTTTTACCACATTACCGATCGACTGCACATCGTTCAAAATACCACTTGTCGTCTCACTGTGAACCATTGAAACATGTGTGATAGTTTTGTCCTCCTGAAGAATCTGTTTTACTGTCTCAGCGTCCGGCTGTTCGTCAATCGCCCAGGAATGCATAATATAAGAAATTCCTGCATGGCGTGCCATATCTGCCATACGCTCTCCATAAGAGCCATTGGCAAGAATTAACAATTTGTCCTCTCTTCCGGTCAATGTCGTGATCGCGGATTCGACACCAAATGTTCCGCTTCCCTGCATTAATACTGCTGTATATTCTTCCTCTGAGACGTGCGCCAGCTGCAGAAGACCTGCGCGGATCTTCTGCGTAACAGCTTTATAGTCATCATCCCAGGTACAATGATCGATCATCATTTCCTTTTTTACCGTCTCCGTTGTCGTAAGCGGTCCCGGTGTCAATAATTTATATCTCATGATACAATTCGTTCCTTTCTTCCAGCATGCCTTTGCTTATGGCATTACCTCATCTGAGAGCTGCTGGTGTTTCTCATACAATTCAAATGTCAGTGGTTCGGAGAATGTCTTTGGATATTTCGATTTGTTAGCCGCATCCGCGGATTCTCCCTCATACAATGGATTCGGATAGGATTTCTGCAATTCTTCACGTCCATTTTCGATAATGCACTGTGCCATTTTCTGCGCCAATGGATTGGTATCGCTTCCCTTATCAACTACTGCTACAGACTCCGTCAAAGAGAAGTTTCCTTCTGTCGGATCGACATAATCAATTGGCTGTCCGTCTGCTTTATCTGCTACGGCCTGATGTCTAAGTCCAAATCCGATCGCAACCTCTCCGGCACGGCACAATTTCAATGGGGCAGAACCGGAATCTTCGATGTGATCCCCTGCATTTACATAAATCTGTTTCAAAATATTCTGCGCTTCCTGCTCTCCATACGCCGAAATCAACGCCTGCATAAGCAGCCATGCTGTCGACGAAGATTTTACGTCAGTAATTGCCAGATAACCTTTGTACTCTGCCTTTGTCAGATCTTTAAGGCAAGTTGGTGTCGGAAGATTGTGCTCTTTCATCAAATCCGTATTCATAATGATCGCACCTTCCTGTGAAGTGATTGGCGCTGCATAATCTCCAAATTTTTCCAATGTTTTTACCGGAAAATCCAGTTTTTGGAACATTTCATTCTGCTTCTGCGCACTGTCTACGTAGAATGTACTCATTGTCACAAGATCTGCTTCAATATTTTTTCCCTCTGCCAGAAGTTTTCCGCCAAGTTCTGACGTTCCAAATCCGGTAAAAGTATATTTATCTTTGTAACCATTATTATCCAATGCATTTTGCATTGCTGTGATTGCCTCATCATCCGCATTGGAATAAATTACGATTTTTGCATCGGACGTTTTATTGTCTGAACTTCCTGCGCTATTACTGCTTCCACATCCTGTTACTGCTGTAGCAGCCACCGCTGCCGCCATAATAACTGCCATTAATTTTCTTCGAAACATAGTTCCTCCTTCTTGTGCGTTCTTCTTGCACATTTCCTAGATTTATAATTAGCAAGCACTGAAAATAGTGCTTTTGCTATCAAGTTGGTAAAAAAGATCAATAAAGATAATACAAATACCTCATTAAATTTATTGATATACTGCAGCTGTTTGATCATGGTCGTAAGTACCATGGTTTTGGATCCGACCAGGAAAATGATCGCGCTGACGGTGACACATGCATTTGTAAAATAATAGTCAAATACACTCCACAAACTCTCCCGCACATTTGGCGTTACGATGCGCACGATCGTTTTGATCCAGCTGTCTCCCATAAGCCCCGCCGTCGTTTCCCAACTTTCATTTAATTTGGAAAGCGAGTTTTTCATCATCAGATACGGCGAGGAAAAATAGTGGATCACGTTACAGATCAATAAGATCCACAATGTATTTTGCAGGTCTGTCCCCGAAAATACAAACATGTAAGCCACACCAAGCACCATCCCCGGAATGGTATTTGTCACAAGCGCAATTCCTTCAATAATACCCTTACACCACTTTGGCATATGACTTCGTGCGGTCACAAGCGCTGCCCCATACGCGGTCAATGTTCCAACAACCGCCGTAAGAAGTGCCATTTTTATCGTATTGATATACACTTGCAGCAAATTGTCATCAGTAAATACCGCGATCACATGATCCAGCGAAAAACTTATTTTATTCGGCCAGTCTGTCACAAACGGAGCCACAAAGATAACTGCAAAGATCATAAGCATAAGTATTAAAAATATCACGGACAAACTTGTCCATATGACATCGCGCATCCGATTTTTCGTCAATTCCGCATTGCTGATCTTTTTGTAACGGATATTGTACCGCTCCAAAAACTGCAGGATGCAAATGCTGACAATGGATGGCAGAAGCATGATCATCGCCACCGCCGCTCCTTTTCCAAAATTTGGAACACCACCGAGCATCTGGCGGTAAAGCACACTCGCCACTACTTCAAAACGTCCACCGACCGATGCCGGTATACCAAAATCCGTGAAACTCAGGAAAAATGCCTGTATAAAAGCTCCACACAACGTTCCCAAGAGCGGCCGCATAATTGCGATCCAAAAAGTGGCATGGGATTTATCACCCATTACTTTCGACACAACCATTGTCTTTTTATCAATGTACTGCATCGTATTGCTGATGAGCAAAAAGGCAACCGGTATCGTATACACACTATATCCGATCAGCAGTCCCCAGACACCATACAGATCAAATGGCAGCTTGTGCTGAAAACATTTTGTCAGCAATCCATTGTTTCCAAAGGAATAAATAATGGCAAAACCGTACGTGATCGTTGGCATAAACATCGGAAACATTGCCGCTAAGCGGATCAATCGTTTTCCTTTTTTTGACAAATTCGTATAAAAACATGTATACGCCAGTATAAAGGCAACGACCGTCGCAACGACCGCCGACAGTGCTGCGATCAAGAAACTGTTTGCCAGAGCCTGCCCAAATTTCCGCCCCTGAAACACGCTTTGGTACACGGATAATGTATAGCTTCCGTCCCCATCCATAAATGAGCGGAGCAGCAGGCGAATGATCGGCATTGCCAAAAATGCTGCAAAAAATATGGTTATTATTCCAAAGATCAATTTAATTCCAATTGCATTTTTCTTCACTGTTTACACCGCTTTCCCTGCCATTAAGGGCGCAGAACCAAACAATGTCAAAATGTTATCGCGTTTGATAACAAGCTGATTTAAGATAAATTTGCGTACAAAATCATTTTTTGGATTATGTACAATCTGCGTCGGCGTATCGTACTGTGATATTTTTCCCTGTTCAATGATAAGAACACGGTCTGACAATGTCAGCGCCTCTTCCGGATCATGTGTTACAATGATCGTCGTCAGATGAAATTGTCTTGAAATCGTTTTGATCTTGTCCTTAATAGATTCTTTGATAACACCATCCAACGCGGAAAGTGGCTCATCAAGCAGTAAAATTTTTGGTTTCATTACCATCGTTCTCGCCAATGCGACACGCTGCTTTTGTCCTCCTGACAACTGCTCTATATTTTTCTCCAAATGCGGACGCAGCTCCAGCAGATCGATCAATGCGTTGACTTCTTCTTCACTGGACAAATCCGGTTTATTCCGCAGTCCATATACAATATTCTGATATACATTCAAATTTGGAAATAAGGCATAATCCTGAAATACAATATTGAAGTCTCGTTTTTCCATAGGAAGCTTTGTGATATCTTCTTCCTGATACTGAATCGTTCCCTCATCCACATCCGTGATACCTAAGATTAAATTCAAAAGTGTTGTCTTTCCACAACCGGAAGGTCCCAGAATCGAAACAATCTCACCTTCCTCAACTTCGAGGGAAATATCATCTAACACGGTAGTTCCGTCGTATGCTTTGCTAATATGCTCTAACTTTAACATTATCTCATTCCTTTCTCTATCGAACAAACCTATTACGTAATATGCTGACCATTATAGAAAGACAATGTAAAATCCACCAGCCTCGCAAAGTAAAAAAATCGTAAAAAGTATCTAATCCCAATCCCTTTATTCTTTATAAAAAGATATTGAAAAATTTTTTCATATTTCACTTGTGTTTTTGAACATTTTGTATTAAAATGAAAATAGCCTATAGGATAAAAAGGAGGATAACGATTATGGCATACACGATTACAGACGCTTGCATCAGTTGTGGATCATGCGCTGCTGATTGTCCAGCAGGAGCAATCTCTGAAGGCGATGCACATTTCGAAATCAACCCAGACGCTTGTATGGATTGTGGTTCTTGTGCAGCTGCTTGCCCAACAGGTGCTATTGAAAGCTAATTAAACATGTAACATTAAGAAGAGATCATCATTAGATGATCTCTTTTTTTTGGTAAATAAGTCCGTCTCAAAAAAGAAATCACATTCCGCTTGCGGAAAATGGGATTTCTTTTTTAGAGACACAAACCCCAATGAGCATGCAGCGCTTTGCGCGAAATGCGAATGAGGGTTAGAATTGCGAGAGTGCACAGCACGAAGCAATTCGTAGGACTTATTTACTGTAGCACAAACCCGTCAAGCAGCATCGTGCTTGCACTTTCTATACCATTCTATGCCATATACTCTTTCAACACTTCTTCAATCACTTTTTGCTCTTCTTTTGTAAACTGAATCTGTTCCGGCTGCAACAGTTTATCCAGCTGTTTTCTTTCTTTATCAAAGTATTCTTTCTGGTATTCCTGCATTTCCTCCTGATGGAAGAACTCATTTTCCAGCCGTGGCTGATATATGTTTTCAAGATAATCCACCATTTCCACTTTTATCTGTTCCCGTCGTTCTGCCAGATTCAACACAAGATCCTGCATATATAATACAAAGCACGGAAGCAGTGTCGCACAAAATACGGTCATGCTGCTCCAGATCTCTCCCCCAGCCCACTGTACAGTTGTTTTCGACCAAATCAAATACGAGTTTACTCCGATACACCCCAGCACAACAGCGGCAAACAAAGCGTCTCCCCATGTTTCCCACGCTGAAAGAGACATTCCCGCCTTTTTGTATGCCCTCAGATATTTTTCTACATAAATGTCTACATTTTTAATTTCCATTTTTAACTCATAACTTGTCTGAAATCTCTTCATCAAAGTTTTTAACAGCGAATGTGAGGATTTTCCCATGTTCGCCGCCTCTTTTCCAATTTTCCGATACGTTGCAAAAAGCATTCCACGCATTGCAAAACACAAAACTGCTGCCCCTATCATTGCACATATTATATAACTCATAATATCCCTTCCTTTCTTTTGGCTCAATTATAACAGAGTCCGTTTCCAAAAGTATAGGGGATATACAAAAGAGATGTCAGAATCGTTCGACCAATTCCGGCATCTCTCTATCTCATTCTACATTTTTATTCCTGTATCGCCACTTCGTCGATAATATCGACAACCTTTTTTACCGCATCATGCTGATTACTGTCTTCCATCGCTTTGATGTAGGTATCACGATTTTCGAATACATTCGTGATTGCTTCTGACAATCTTGTACTTGTCAGATCTTCTTCTTTAATTACATAACTAAAGCCCTGCTTCTCAAACGAATTGGCATTGAGGATCTGGTCTCCACGGCTTGCCTCCAGCGACAGCGGAATCAAAATATTCGGTTTATGCAACGCCAGAAGTTCACAAATTGCATTTGCACCAGCTCTCGAAATCACGATATCTGCTGCGTCCAAAAGGTCACACAGTTCTTTCTGGATATATTCAAACTGCACATATCCTTCGGTTCCTTTTAAACTCTCATCCACTTTATCTTTTCCGCAAAGATGTATGATCTGATATTTTTCGAGTAATTGTGGCAGGATCTCTCGCACCGCTTCGTTTACGCGGACCGATCCCAAACTTCCACCGATTACCAGGATAACCGGCTTCTGCGAAGAAAAGCCACAAAAATCCAATCCTTTCAGGCGGTTTCCGGAAAAGAGTTCTTTTCGGATCGGAGACCCTGTAAGATGTGATTTTTCTTCCGGCAGATGTGACAATGTCTCCGGGAAGTTCGCACAGACTGCTGCTGCCGAAGGAATGCACAAGCGATTGGCAAGGCCCGGTGAAATGTCCGACTCATGAAGAACACAAGGTACTTTCTTCCGTTTTGCCGCAAAAACTACAGGAACGGTTACAAAACCACCTTTTGAGAAAATCACATGCGGTTTTACTTTTTTAATGATTTTTCCCGCTTCTGCGTAACCTTTCAATATTCTTGCAGGATCCGTAAAATTCTTTACATCAAAATACCGGCGTAATTTACCGGAAGAAATCCCATAGTAAGGAATGTCAAATTCTTCCATTAGTTTTTTCTCGATACCATCTTTTGATCCAACATAATGAATTTCATATCCCCGCTTTTGTAATTCCGGAATCAACGCAATATTAGGCGTAACATGTCCGGCTGTTCCACCACCAGTCAATATGATCCGTTTCAATATCTCGCCCCCGTTTCTTTACAAATTCTTTTTAATTTCTGAAGCGACCGCCTCTAAATCCGGTGTCTCGCCCTGTTTCCATTTGATATTAACGTCGTCATCATAATATCTTGGAATCACATGAACATGAAGATGAAAAACGGTCTGACCCGCTGCTTCTCCATTATTTTGAAGAATATTCACACCATCACATTGATATGTCTTTTTTAATGCTGTGGCAATTTTCTTTGCTACCGGAAAAATTTTCTGTGCCTGCGAATCTTCGAGACCAAAAACATCATCTGCATGATGCTTCGGAAGAATGATCACATGTCCGCGTGCCGCTGGATTAACATCTAAAATTGCCTTAAAGTCTTCATCCTCATATACCGTAGTTGACGGAATCTCTCCCGCAATAATTTTACAAAAAATACAATTCTCTGCCATAATTGCCTCCATTCTTTTGCGCATAACGCAACTCTTTGTATTGTTATTTCCTTCCCTTCCTTTTAGGAAAAGCGGAAAACAGCATCAAAATTCCGAAGTGCCTTAAAATTCCCCTGTGCTGACAGATCTCCAGACATAAATGCATTTTGAAATGGTTTTTCCCCATTTAAGATCTGTTCAAGCACGGATGTCGCAACTTTCGCAATAACATCCGGATTTTCCATTGTCCCATAATAGCAGTCCAGTTTTGAACCTTTTACATCGACAATCAAGCTCTTTCCTGCATCTGTCAGATCCAGCCGGAAAGAGGCATCCATCCCTTCTTTAGGCACAAAATGCTCCTGTAGCTTAGCAATGTATTTGTCTGTCTCTCCTGTTTCTTCTTCATCCCCCAGCATATCTTTGAATAAACTTGCAAGCTCTTCAATATCTTCTTTTTGCTTTTTAACGTAGTTATCATCCGATACATATGCAGACAACTGCTCGCTTTCCTGAGGCGTAAGTGCCATCCGGGTACTCCGCAGCACCGTTTTCTTCACCTGTGAACTGCTATTTGGAAATGCAGCCGTACGTTTTGAAATAGAGCGGTAAAAATTTTCTGCACATTTTTCAATCATGAGACCATAGTCCGAATTTGTCTCAAACTCTACATGATTGTCCACATAAGCACAAATTCCCTCACAAGGAAGTCCTCCCAGCATTTCCCAGGCGCGGATCAAGCTTGCCTGCGCCTCTCTTTCGCCATAGGTAGTAGCCATGACAACCGGGAGCATATAAATATGCTGTATTTTCTCTTTGTCTCCATACAGCCAGCAGGCATCCAGAAACTGCTGAAGATATCCACCAATTCCGTACCATTCCACAGAAGCTGCCAATATCACACCATCGGCATCCTTCAGTGTTTTTGGCAAAACAGATATTCCACTTTTGTCCTCATACAAATTATATCGTTCCACCGTTACACGTAATTCATCCAAAACCTGTGCAATCTTTTCAATTGTATATAACGTAGGGTCATCGATCAACCCTCTTCCACCATAATAAATATTTACCTGCATCAGTAGCCTCCAATTCTAATATCTGTTTTGTTTTTTCTGTGATACAATACACTGCATAGTATAAACCCAGCCACAACTCCACTGAGATGTGCTGTATTGTCTATTCCGGTATCCTGCATTCCGGAATACAGACTCAGCACTAAATAGATGCCAAAACGAACGATGTCTCCCCGGACAATCTGCTTACGATTTTTTAATAACACCATAAGCAGTGCTCCCATCAGACCGTAAATTGCACCCGATGCTCCACACGAGACAACATTTTCACCTAGAATCCAATTCACATACATGGACGCAAATCCCGCGAGGATTCCGGATGACATATATAAGATCAAATACCTTATCTTTCCTATTTCCTGTTCCAATGTATATCCCAGCACCAAAAGCGCAATCATATTATTTGCTAAATGTTCCAGCCCAAAATGCAGGAAAAAGTGTGTAATAATACGATAGTACTCATGCCCCTCAACAAATGCCGGCTCATACATTGCTCCCATATTGATCATAAACTGTGCGTCCAGCGAAGAACCTTTCCATTCTGTGTACAAATACGCACCCACATTGATCAATATAAGTATGATCGTAATTACCGGTAATGGCCGTTGTTCTATTGTTTCCGTTTCTTCCCAATCCATAAAGCACTCCATTCTGCATAATATAAATCAACTTTGACTTTTGACCCTGATAACATTTTATGGTACTATAATAGCATAATACAACGAGTGTGTCAAAGAGCCAATGAGAGGAATGTGTCACTATGGAAATTCGTATTCAAGCCAATTCAAACAATACCCTGACCGTGCTGGACCTTTTGGAACAGCAGGGCTTTTCTCTGCCCTGCAATTGTCATGGTGCAAATGTCTGTGGTGGTGTACAATATGATTTTCCCTGTGGATTGATACCCAAAGAACCATTGTCCGTCTGCCTTCCTGACACTGCCGCTTCAACAGAAATAAGCGGATTGAGTCTGATGCAGACCCCCGATCTGTCCATTCAGCCAGACAGCTTACTGATTGACATCGGCACCACTACTATTGCGATGGTCTACTATCATTCTACGAAAAAAACCACTTTCTTTTCTGAAGTTTTTGCCAATCCACAGATTGCATATGGGGCAGATGTTATCAGCCGGATTCAGTATGATGTATCTCATCCCGGCGAACACACCCTTCACAGAGAACTGACGGACTGTCTTACCCGTCATGCCCTTTCCGTTTTAGAACGTTATCCGGACATTACACTAAAACAATGTCTGATTGGTGGGAACACAATTATGATACACTTATTACTAAACCTTTCTTTACAAGGGATGACCGGTCATCCGTTTACTCCGGACAAACCTGACCATTTTTCTTTTTCCCACAATGGCATTTCCGTTTACGTTCTGCCATGGCTTTCGGCTTTTATTGGAGGCGATATCACAGCGGGACTTCTCTCATTGTCTTTTGATACCCGCAATGACACATGTATTTTGGCGGATCTTGGAACAAACGGAGAATTGGTGCTTTGCCATAAAAATCATCTCTATACCGCCAGCACCGCTGCCGGGCCTGCTCTGGAGGGTGGCGGACTCTCTCACGGATGTCCTGCGGTTCCCGGAGCAATCTCAGAAGTTTCGCTGCGCGGCGTCATGCCACGTATTCAGACCATTGCAAACAAACTTCCCTGCGGTATTTGTGGAAGTGGGGCTATCAGTGTCCTGGCAGAACTTCTTTCACAGCAATATATGAATCCGGATGGAACACTGACCGGAAAATTTCCGGAAACAGGTATTCTGCTTGCAAAAACAACCACTTCAGACATTACCTTTACATCAAAGGATGTACGTCAGATGCAGCTTGCTGTCGCCGCAATTGCCGCCGGAATCGACACGCTTTGTCAGGAAGCCGGCATACTGCCGGAAAGCGTAGATGCCTTATATTTAGCTGGTGGACTGGGCTATCATATTTCCTTAGAAAAGGCTTCTGCCCTTGGCATGTTTTGCAATATTAGGCCGGAACGCATTCATTGTGTGGGAAACAGCTGCCTCAACGGTCTCGCCGGATTATCTGCCGCTTCACAGGATCTTATTTCGATGCAGCACCGCTTAACCACTCAGACAGATGACATCTCTCTCGCGGATAATGCTTTCTTCCAATCCTCCTATCTTTCGCATATGTCGTATCCGCCGTTATAACCGCCTGATAACGATGGGAGGAAATGTCCACGATATCTCCATCTGCAAGCCGATGGCATTCCCATGGTATCAATCTCTGTTCATTTACAAAAGTACCTTTTTCACTTTCCTGATCTATGATAAAAATATCTTTTTCTTCTATAATTATCTTTGCATGAACTTCACTAACGTCCTTTTGTAAAATAACGCCTTCCACATGCCGTTCATCGTTTCCAATATAATAAGGACTGTGATCCATCTTCAGTGTTTTATCCTGTATCCCCACAGCCTTCAGACAAAATGTCACTTTTTCTGCCGTATCTTCATATTGGAGTACCTTTTTCTTTTTACCGGTACCTTTACTCAGTGCCCAAAGCACAGCAATCCCACAAAGAAGCACGCCAATCTTACACCAATCCTGCCACACACGAATGGTAAACACCTCATTTAACCATCCCATATACCAGGCAATTCCTATAATTGCCACGCCGGCAATAAACCATTCCCCTTTTTTACCATTTACTTTATACGGTTTTTTCTTTTGTATCAGTTCATCTTCCGGCGGCTGCGGAGGAACATATTCCTTTTGTGTTTCCTCATAATGATATTGTGCCAGATATTGTTCTAATTTATTTAAAGTAAAGTGCTCTTCCCGGCATATTTTATGTATTCCGTATACGAGAAACGTCAACGAGCGACAGCTATGGTCCATTACATGCATAATTTCTTCGGTGACCTTTGCCAATTCATCTGCCACATCCGCCGCATACCCATCCAAATAGGCAAAATACAATTCACTTTCAGAATTTACAAAAACATACTGGGAACATAAAATCAGATTTTCCGGAACCAGAAAGTATTCTTCTGCCAGCTGCATCCGATCCAGAAACTGCTGATACAACCACAAAACTTTTTTCTCATCCAGTTTTTCTTTCTTTAAATATTCCTCCAGCGTTTCCTTTTCACCAAAAGAAAACGTATACTGCACTTCCTCATCTACACTCAATTCAGCCGGTCCGACAATCCCTTCCACGGAAGTGTTATTCAAAAGCTCTGTACCATAACCTCCTTGCCGCTTTTCCGATCTGATCCGTAATTTTCGTTCTCGCAGATCAGACATTATTTCAATTTGCATACCGCCCTCACTCCTTTTTCATCCATTCGGTATCCCACAGCCGTTTACTGCATGTCCAGTTTTCTATCTGCATTTCATCACAATATTCTTCCTGAGCATTTAAAAACGGTGCTGTCATATTAATCTTTGCCTTAACCTTCAACTTTTTGTACAATACATTAGTGCTACAGTCAATTTTATCAATTTTGAGGATAAATAGCTGTCTCTGCATAACTTCCTTACACTTTTGCTCGCTGTAATTCTCCCGAAGACATCTCTGCCCGCTTGAATATAAAACTGCCTGATCATGCGAAAATAACGACAGGTAACACAAGAAAAAAATGATCCAAAGCGTAATTGTCACAACAAATGTCGCTTCTACTGTAAACGATCCTTCTTTTTGTCTCATAATATACTGCATATAAAAATCACTCCATAACCGGCACATACAAACGGTATAAATGGTATTTTCGTATGTCTGCCTGCCTTTTTTATAATCCACAGAAACATACCAAATACAGAGGCAAAGCACAACGCCAGAATAATCAATAACACTATATGGTATACTCCAAGCACCATACCGCACACCGTTAAAATATAACCATCTCCTATTCCTATTGCTCCCTGAGTCACAATGCTTGCAAGCAAAAATACCGCTCCTGCTGCTCCCCCACCCAATACCATTTTCCAGTCTTTTAAATCCTGAAAACATACTGCTGCCATTGCCAAGCCAAAGAATACTGCTGACAAAACCAGATTCCTACCCGAAAATGACCCTTTTCGAATATCAACTACTGCCAGAATCAACAGCCATATCAATAAGGCAAATTCAATTACTTTCATTTTATACCTACTCCTTTCCATTTGCACATGTTTTACATGGTGTTTTTCCGTTCACCTGTGAAATCGGAATTTCTCGTATGCTCCGACTTATTTTCTGACAATTTTTCTTCACATGATAGCGATTTCCATAATTGCAGATAATGACGTTTTGGTTATCCGGAAAAGCATTTCCCCCACAGCATTTTTCGCACGGATAATAAATACTTCCATCCCTGCTTCGTTTCTCTTCTAATTCCTTTACGGTAAGCTCTTGTAAACTCAGTTTCAAATGATTGCAGGTAATGGATTTATGGTAAACGGATCCCGTCTTTGTAACATAAACCAGAACATCCTCCCCCTGTTCACTTTCACTCATCCGCGTCAATACTCCGGTAAACGCCTTTCCATAATATCCTTCGCGAAACAAAAAAGTCTTTTTACCCAAAAGTGAAATTGGTGAAACCACCGTATATTCTGCCTGAAAATCCATTTGATCAGTTTCTTCATCTACTTTTGCCCGCACTACACACACGATAGAACGATTTTTATTTTTTCTTCCCGAAATCGCAGCATTTACCTTTGCACTCATAAAAGCGGCATTTACCGCCAGCTTTTTGTGTACTAAAGTGTACTCCAGAGAGGTCTCTTTCGCCGCCTGCTCCAGAGCACACTGTACCTGTTCCTCGCAGTACAACAGCTGATTCAGATATAAAATACCGGTAAATACAAATATAAATACAGGCAAAACCAGTGTCGCTTCCACCGTGATCGACCCACAAAAACGGTTCGTCATTTTTTCTATTTTCATCTTCTGACTCCTTTCCTTTGGGAGCTCGAGGCGAGAAAGGGTACTCTATTATATGGTAGGCAATTTCCCTTTCGGTTAGGTATGTGTAGGTATGTTATATTTTTTAATAGAATACCCTTTCTCGCCTCGATTCTTTTAATACACTGCCAATTGTTCTGCTTCTGTCTCAAAATTTGTTTCCGCTGTTAAATGAAACGGAAGTTTCCATGGATAACAAAATTTTGCCTTTACTTCAAACTGGCTCGTACAAAGACCCATTCGAAATTTCGGAACATACTTTTTCTGTATTTTCCATTCCATCAGATCCAACATGCGTAAACATATTGTGCTTCGATCCATTCCTAACAGGAAAAAACATAGATACTCTTCATATCCAAAAGAAGTTTTTCCGGCTTCTTTGTACTGCAATACCTTTTTCATGACAAGGTCATGTGCAAATCCAAACAATTCCGGGAATTTTACACAAAACCGGTCTGCCGTTTTCACCAACGGAACATGCTTTCCCTGCATGAGAGCAGCCGTATCTACAATTGCTTCCGCCATTCCCCATAGAACAGTAAAAAGTGTCTGCATAAACCGGATCAATGGCTCTATCGCAGTAAAACCAACAACCGCAAGTGCCGCTGCATGTGTAGTTTCCCTGCTTTTGACAGAAGCAAATAAGGCAGACGTATTCGCGGCAGTTCGGAGTAATACAATACGCTCTACGACATCCGATAAATTCTGCTTATCGCTTTTTCCTGCTGCGATGAGATATTCCCATTCATATCGTAAAACATTACCCGTTTTCATCTTCTCGGTTCCATTCGAAAAAAACTTATGTAAATACGCCAAAAGGCATGCTTCTGTTACCGCGCAGTCTCCGATTTTTCTGGTACTGTTCTGAAAATCTACTTCCTCATCCTCCGTTAAAGTCTTAACAGGATCTTTCTTCGCAAGTTTCTCCTGCTCGCGAAACAAGGACAGATAATGATCCGAGTTTTTCACTGCCTGATTAGATAGCTTATCATAATCCTTCATTACCATTTTAAGGATTCCTCCGGATAACGCGGAAGAAAAAGATTCCAATGGACTTTCTCCGCCCCCTTCTTCTCCGGCTCCTTTGTAATCAAAGCATATAGACGGCATCTTATAACCCTTCCATACCATCCGCATTTTCTCTTTCGTCTGTTCCGTCCATTTTCCGGATAAAAGGGAAAGGCACTGCCCGATAATGGATTGATTATTTCTTAGTTCTGCCGCAAGTGAAGTACCTCCTGGCACCGATGCACACAACGCACGATTTTGATCCGCTTCCTCTGCCGTTTTTTCGCAAAGAACAGACAGTTTCTGGAAAATATTTACAAATCTTTTGCGGTCTGTTTTGCTTTTCGACATTTGCTTCAGCATCTCTTCCACGGAAATTACTTTGTGCTGCATCTTTTTCCAAACCTTTGAATCGGTAATATGAAACGTCTGTGGTTTCTTTTCTCCATGAAAAAACATCTTTGCAAATACATTGTTTGAATCCATTTTTCCATTTTGAACACAGACTCCATCCACCTTTTTCATCCATTCGATAAGATTGCGTCCATCCTTTGCCTCTTCTTTCTGTTCTGCTGCCGTTTTTTCTAATTCCGCAGACTCTTCCTGCATTGAATCCAGAGCTCCCTTTTTTGCTTTAACATTTTCAAAGAGCTGAGATACACTTTCCCTCTTCATATATTCGCAAATCTGGTTTAGCATTGCCTGTCCACCATCCTCTGTAACATAGGTCTTATCCGTAACGGAAACCTCTTCGAGTGTTCCATCAAACAGATCTGTTACGGAAAACAGACTCTCCTTTTTTTCCAGATTTTTGTTTATATAAGATTGTATCGTATCTTCATAAGACATTCCGGCATCTTCCAGAAGGAACAGATGATATTCCCTGTATAGCGGCTCACTGTATTCTGCCATCAAACTTTCTGTTCCGATACGAATCAGACGCTGTGCCTGATTTTGAGCTGCACTTCCTCTTGCAAGTTCAATCATCCCACATCCAAGTGCGATCAGTACAAGAAAGATAAGTGTCAGAAAAACCGTTATACTTCCTTCTTCCCGCTGTCTCATTTCAATATACTCTTTGTATCTTTGTCAAACGATTGCCAGGCACTGTTAATTACTCCTTGGATTTTCGTTTTAAATACAAGAACCAGCGCGATTAAGATTACCAGAATCAGTATCAATTCTACGATCCCAATTCCATCCTCTTCTTTGATAAATTGTGTTACATATTTCATGCTATCCCTCATTTCTTTTTTAAATATTTCGTTACATTGCCATAAATGCCGGCATTATAATAATGCCTATTACAATACCAAACATGAGCATCATAGGAAGCAGCAGTTTTGTTCCTGCTGTCTCTCCTAATTGTCTGCTCCATTCTTTGCGTTTTTCAAACGCGTCTGCCGCCTCCGCTTCCAGCAACGCGATAAACCCTTCTGTCCCTTTCTTCATATTTTGATTGATAATAGAGGCATATCGCAGGTAGCAAAGCTGCCGGCATCTTTTCCCGAAATGCTCTATGGATGCTGCTTCGGACGCACCATTTGTCATTTCCTGATAGGCTGTCAAGACCTCTTCGTATACATAACGGCGTTCACCCCCTTTCTGCAAACGGTATTGATACTCATCCCCAAGTCTCTCAAAACATCCCCGCACGGTTAATCCTGCGTTAAACAATAACATCGTTTTATTGACAAACTCCGGGTAATCGAGTTTCAACTGCCATTGTCTTTCTTCTAATTTTTTCCTTTCCTCTTTCCTCCATATGACAGGAAGGAAAAGGAGAACAAGCCCCGATAAAAGATAATAAGGCGGCTTCTTTTCCTGTTCCGCTTCCCCGTAATGAACCGGATAAGAACCAACTTTTGTCGGTAAGGCAATTTCTTTTTGCGATTTCTGTTCTTCAATCTTTTGAAACAGCACATTCTTAATCTGATTCATCGCACGCTCGCCCTCCGGAAGAGCGTTTCCATTTATTGTCAAAGGAAATGTGTATTCTTTTTCCCAGTTTCTCCATTTTGCCTGTGCCACCACACTTGTCTGTACTCCTTCTTCCGGGATCTCGGTGAGATTTAACGTACCATCGTCCTTCACATAATCCTCGGCAAGGATCCACGATATTTCAATCCCGGTTTCCGGCACGTTTGTCACAAAATTTAACGGTGCACTTACCATTTCCAAAGAAGGATTCTGCCCTTTCAGCTGCGCATTTAGATAAGTAAGACATTTTTCATTCAGTACAGAAAATTCTTCCCTGTTAAACTCTCTGTCTTCCAGTGATATGGTTACCGTTTCTGTCTTTTTCGTGCCGTCCACCTGCGTCCACACGTCAAAAGTAAGATCTTTTCCTTCCCCTTCTCTTGAAATAATATTTCCATTTTGTATCGTCTTTTCTTTCTGGGAAGTTCCCCTTCCCGCATAACACAGGAACAAAAATACTGCCAGAAAAAGGAAAACCATACCAATTCTTTTACACCATATTTTCTGAATTTTTTCCTTCTGCTCCTGCCGCCGGTATAAAACAGAAACCATCCCTTCCGTACTCGGAAACACCTTTGTCAGTCTCCAGAAAACCGGCTCCAAATGACATTTTTCAATGGCTTTCCAAATCGTTTTTTCCATCTCTCTCATCCGAATCATCTCCCTTTTCTATACGGAAATATCCGTAATTTTATGACTCCAACAGAAGGCACCCACATAGATCATAAGCGATACCGTCATAATTAAAATTCCTGCCGGATTTCCGTATAAGGGATCCAGAAATCCCGGTGAAAAAACACGCAGATAAATGATAATTCCAAACGGGATCACATTCATACATCTTGCCTCCATCTTTTTTCCGGCAATAACGGTTTCAATCTCCCGCTTTGTTTCTATTTTTTCGCTGATATTTTCTGCGGTGCGTTTCATAATCTTAACGAGATTTCCGCCTGTTTTCTTCGCCGTGAAAAGAATTTCACTAAAGGTACGGATATCCTCCAGCCCACTTCGTTCCCCCAGCTCCAGCATCAGTTTTTCAACCGGTACATGAAGACCCGCCTGCGTCGTCAGATACTCAAATTCCCTTATGATAAGATCTTCTTTCCGGTACATTAACATCAGATCTTTCTGCGCTTCATATACAGAATTTTCCAGTGAGTACCCTGCTGACAATGCGGAGATCATACTTTCCATAGCATCCTTAAACTGTATCAGTAATGTCTCCTGCTGCCGCCTCAATAAAACCCGGCTGTAATATTTCAGACAGATCACTCCGCCAAACACTCCCAATACGATTACCACCGGAATACGGTTAAAAAACAATACGCCAATAATTGCTCCAAGGACGATTCCGACTGCTCCATAGCGGATTTTTTCCTGCCGCGAATACGTATAGGTTGTATATGAGATCACTTTAAATTCACCCCCGCTCTCCTGCATTTGTCCATCGAGCGGAGAATATGATCGGTTCGTTCTAACTCTCCCTGAATCCTGCCATTTTTCTCCCCTTTATCGCGAAAGGTAAATATTGGAAATATTTCAATCTCGCCTTCAACCACATTTCCAATTTCACAGATTTCGAGTATTTTTCTAGTACGGTCACGCAGTCTTCCAAGATGAACAATAATATCAATTGCCGAAGAAATCTGCTGCCGGATGGCAGGCAGAGGGATATCCATTCCCATCAATACAAGCGTTTCCAATCGGTTCAACATATCTTTCGGACTATTGGCATGTCCCGTCGACAAACTTCCGTCATGTCCCGTGTTCATAGCCGTAAGCATGTCAATCGCCGTCGCATCACGGATTTCCCCAATTACTATTCGATCTGGCCGCATTCGCAAAGCACTTCGGATCAGGTCTCGGATCGTCACCTGATTCTTCCCTTCCACATTGGCATTGCGCGCTTCCATTCTTACAATATTTTCCACATTTTGAATCTGAAGTTCCGCCGAATCTTCAATCGTAATAATTCTCTCTGATGCAGGGATGTAATTCGACAATATGTTTAAAAACGTAGTTTTTCCTGCACCGGTTCCACCTGAGATAAAAATATTGTATTTGGCTTCCACGAGTGCTTTCAGATATCTGTCTGCCTCTTCCGTGATTGCCCCCATCGCCACAAGTTTTTCCATCGTAAGCGGATCTTCCGGAAATTTACGGATTGTAATCACCGGCCCCTCTAATGCGATTGGCGGCATTACAATATTCACGCGCGAACCATCCGCCAATCGTACATCTAATATTGGGGTAGATTCATTGACAATACGATTCCCCTCGGATGCAATCTGCTGTGCGATATCCTCCAGCCGCTCCACGGAGTCAAACGTCAATCCGGTTTCGTACAGCCTTCCCTCTTTTTCCACAAAAATGTGATCCGGTCCATTGATCATAATCTCCGTAATTTCGTCCGTTTCAATCAATTCCTGCAACACATCCAGTTTCCTCATCGAGTTAAAAATTTCTCTTCGCATTCTTTTCCGCTCGCGGAATCGCATATACTGTTCCTGTCCCATCTCCGTGATCGCACGGTCAATCGCATCGGCAAGGTATTTTTCATCCACTTCCACACCGGTGGGTACCTGCTGTAACACCTTTTCACGAATCTTTTCTTTCATCGTCTCCATCTCCTGCACCTCCCAGTAAATAATTGTTCATTTCCTCTACATTTCTTGCTTTCGGAAATGTCACTTCACAAAACATAATCTTATCCCAGACCTTCTCGCGCTTTTCTGCAATACAATACTGCCGTAAAACGTGCCTTCGTATCGCAGCCAACAGTCCATCCTCTAATGGCATCAAAATATCGTCCGCCTGATCAAGAAGTTGAAACGTATACTCAAAAAACTGCCCAACTTCCACGATCACCCGGTCAAACAATGTCTGTTTCCGCAAGCCGCTCATCATACTTTCAATCTCCTGTCTTGTAAAATCCAGTAAATCCTTATAATGTGCCGCCGGCGCAAGAATCGATATTTTGCCATACGAATAAGCAAGTGTCCGGAGTGCTTCTTCGGCTTTCCCATTTTCAACAGCCAAAATCCACTCTGCCAATCCCTGATGAGAAAGAGAGGGCGTTTCCTTTAATTCTTCCGGGAAAAATACCGGCACACCGCACATACTGATATAAAGCACTTTCGAATACTCCGAACACGCTATTGCTTCCTGAAGCGCCAGCCGTGTTTTCTCTTCTCCGCCCTCCGGCGAAAATATGCAGCAGATCCGCCCCTTATTCTTTTTTTCCTCCTTTCCGTTCGGTTCCATTTTGGTAATTTCACAAAATTTCTGCCAGATAGCATCTCTTTTTTGATACATAAAGATTTCATTTTCCATATCCGTTACCGGCTGGTCCGAAAGATAAATTCCTTCTCTTCCAATTTCCTCCAAATATCTCCTGTCATCAGAAATTACAATGGCTGCTTCGGAAATTTCCATTGGTTCCTGTCTCCCGGATATCACCTTAATTTCCACCTGTTTTGGTAATTTTTGCCGAAAATACGTTACAAATCGTTTCGCATAATCGGAATCTGTCAGATAAATATAACAAATTTTATACATGTTCCACCTTTCCCTATGAGCCGATACAGAGACAAATGCAGTACCCAAACAAAATGCAGACGGAAAAGGGAATCACTGCCTCTTCCTCCCAATCCCTTGACGCATAGTAGGGAATCAGCTTTTTTTCTCTGTAAACCTGTTTTATGTAACTTGAAAAATATAGGAATCTGCGAAATAAACTCCGCTTCCTGAGAATCTTGAGTGTAGAAAACAAAGCCCCGGCCAGCAGTGCATAAAACACTACCCGGGCACCAAAAATAAAACTATAATAACTACTGATAATGGAAATCAATTTGATATCTGCAGCTCCGAGCATCCGAAGCAAATAAAAGAAACTACAGACGATAAGAGGAATGATACAACCTGCCAGAAAATATACTGTTCCAACCAGTCCATAAGTTATAAAATTATGGTATAAACTTAGTCCAAGTCCCATAATAATTATTATATGGGGAACTCGATAACAATATAGATCGCAGATCGCAGCCGGTAACAACACAAGGAAAATCATAGGTTGATTTTCGATGTTGTCACCCCCTCGATTTGTTGTGATTCATATACTAGCACGAAGTGTCGATTTCTGTCAACAACTTTTTTCAAAAAATTGTATTTTTTTTGGGGGACAGGTTATACTCCTACTATAAAATTTATTTGCAAAGCGCGTAACCACGCGGGAAATGAGGAAATTATGAGAAGAAAAAAAGATCCCCTTTATCAGGCGAAGCAGGAATTGCTCCGCGAGATTGAAGAGGTAAAAACATCATTAGCCATCGCCCACTCCAATTTTGACAACGTCAACGATCCCGATCTGGTCGATAGCTGTATCTATGAAATGACCGCCATTCAGTACAAATACAAATACCTGCTGCGGCGTATGCGTCAGTTTGAAGGAGAGAGTACGCCGATGCGTTCCATCAGATAACGTGCATTGGTTGTTTTGCACTGTCCGGAACGGATTTTATGGTCAAATACAATCTGATCCCCTTCATAATTTTCCGTAAAATAATAGTTGCTCACTTTCTTTTCCGGCACTTCGCACAATTCAAAATCATGTGTCGTAATAAAAGTGATGCAGTGTTTCTCTGCCAGTTTATGCACGACCGCTTTGGCGCCAAAAAGTCTGTCATTGTAATTGGTTCCCTTAAAAATCTCATCGATAAATACGATGAACGGAATCTTACTTTCCTCTGTATTTTCGGCATAATCCAGCACTTTTTTTATCCGCAGGAGTTCTCCATAAAACGTGGAGATTCCACGGCTGATATCATCCTGTACACCAATGGATGTAAAAACCCGCATAAACGGAGCGTAAAACTGCTGTGCATTTACATACGTTCCCGCATACATTAAGACAAGATTCACACCGATTGTCCGCATAAAAGAAGACTTTCCGCTCATATTGGAGCCGGTTATGATAACAATCTCTTCGCCACACGAGAAATCATTGGCGATACATTCCCCTTCCTGAAGTAACGGATGTTTCATTTCTTTTGCAGAAAATGAAATCTCTTTTGTATTTTCCGGCATACAGACCATATCTTTGCTCCAGGCAGTCCCTGCAAGTGCCATGATCAATTCTATTTTTTCAATGCTATCCATTGTCTCATACAGGATCTCACTGCCTTCTTTCATCGTATTTCGATATAAAAAGACAAGCAGTGGATTCAACACAAATACGACATTAAATAGAATATTGGAAAACATATTTTCTTTGGCATAATAAAACGATGCGATCGTGCTGATCCGGTGCATGGTCTTTCTCCCCAGACGTATTTTTTTCCGGCACTGGCACAGCATATCTTCCTTAAATTCCTCTTCCGATACAAAAGAAATCAGCCGTTCCATTTTTCCAAATGCATGAATACATTTTCCGATTTCTTCGTATTCCTGTCCGTGAAAATAAGAGAAGATACAAAGATTACAGAGACAGATTAACAGCACAATGCCGGCAGCACCAAAAGATATCACTTCAAACAGACTAAGGACAAGGCTGACGATCATGGAAAGAGCCAGCACACTTCCGATGAGAATAGAAATCCATTCCGGCTTTTTACATTCTGCCGGATACAACTCCCTGTCTTCAAAATCCTGTTCCCGGATACTTCGGATTCCCGATAATATTGCCTGAAATTTTACGCTGAAAGCCGTATGTTCTGTCATTTCTTTGACGGCACACTGCATCTGTTTCCAGGAGTCTTCCTCAAACTCCGTCTTCGTGAGCTGCCTCATCAGCTTACGTTTTCCACTTTTCGTATACGCAATATTTAACCATTGAAACAACGAATGGCTGCCGAGTATATTTAAGTCCATAAGATCTTTATTTTCTTCTGTAATAAATGAGCCGCCGTCTTCTTCAAATTTTTTCCAGTCCTCGTTTCGTCTTGCCTCATACTGCTCTATGATCTGTAACTGTTTTTCTTCTGTTTCGCATTTTTCTAGCAGCCTTGAATGAACCGCCAGCAAGATCACAAACCAGACTACCGCAAGAACAGCAAAAATATTGCATGGTATTTTCAGCGGTTCGATCACTGCCCCCAATATTAATCCCAAAACAGCCACGCCAAATACAATCAGTTTTGTATTGGACATACAATCCGAACGCTTTTTATCTCTGCTATATTCTTCCTGTATCCGCTGCTTTAATTCCATCATTTTTTCCCGCATAATAATTTCTCCAATTCCCCTAAAAGCTGTTCCTGTGACTCTACACGAATCGCGTGAATCCCCATTTTTTCTGCCCCTTCTACATTTTGTGCGCGGTCATCAAAAAACAGACACTGGTCTGCTTTTAAATTGTATTTATCAAGTAAATACAGATAAATTTCCGGATTTGGTTTGATCGCATGAATCTGATATGAAACCACTTTTCCATCAATATCATTCAAAAAAGAAGCTCCTTTTGTGTGTTTCGTAAACAAATCCTCGGAATAATTCGAAAGCAGATAAATACCATATCCTGCTTTCTTCAATTCATGCACTTTTTCCCATACTGCCGGACGATTTATGTGCATATATTCCCCATGCATCAAAAACCACCGGATTTCTTTTGCATATTCCGGATATTTTTCCTCATATCGGCAAATCGTTTCTTCCAATGGATTCCCAAGATCCAGTCCACTCCAGAGCGGATCGTCAAACATCGTTATCCCTATTTGTTCCGCACGTTCTGCGGTCATTCCATAATCCTGAACCAGCATATCCTTCCAGCGGTACTCCAAAAGCACATCGCCTACATCAAAAATAATATTCTGCATCGTATTTCCTCCTAGTCTACTACCCATCTTAACACATATTTCCCACGTCGTCCATATAAAGTCTGCCATTTACAGCTTCTAAGTAATTCTACCGCTTATTTTAGTAGAATTATAATCTTTCCTATGTTATACTACTTATATAAGTTAAATAAATACCGTTTAGGAGGAATTTGTTGCAGTATATCGTCCGCTGATGGAACCGCATTTTTCCTTTGAGACAGCAATGACCACCTATTCCGGTCAAAACGTAGGAGCGGCAAAAGACGATTGTGTTACAAAAGATGCAAAGCAGGGAACACTTATTGCTGTACTGACAACAACTTTTATAACCAGTTTAATTCTAATTTTTGAAAAGCAATTAATGGGAATTTTTACCGCAACAACTGAACTTGTTAATTTAAGCCGACGCATGATGGGTATTATCGCAGCAGGATATATCGCAATGGCTGTAACACAAAGTTTATCCGGAGTAATGCGTGGTGCAGGTGACACAATGACACCGATGTGGATTTCCTTGTTTACTACAATAGTAGTCCGCGTTCCGGTTGCTTATGGTATCGCTCATTTTACCAAAAGTGCAACCTTCCCAAATGGACGCCAAGAATGTATCTTCATTTCCCTTTTGTGTTCTTGGTTAATCGGAGCCATAATGACAACCATTTCCTACATAAGAGGAAAATGGAAAAACAAGGAATTAAGGTAATATTAGTTATTCTTTTCAATTTTCCTGTTTTTTCTCAAAAGTGAAAAAATCGGAAAAATTTCTGGCAACTAACATGGTAAAATTCTACTTGTAGGATATAAAAAGCGTACGATAACCGGAGTAGACAAAATATTAAAGTAAACGGAGGTTTTTTAAATGAAAAAACAAATTGTACTGGCAACAACCTTAGCACTGGTTCTTAGTTCTTTGTACTGCCCGGAATCCCAGGCAGTGGCGAAACCAAAATTGTCAAAAACCAAATTGTCCTTAGCAGTCGGAAAGACTGCAAAACTCAAAGTTAAAAATTACAAAGGCACCGTAAAATGGTCTTCCAACAAGAAAAAAACAGCAACCGTCAGCAAAAAAGGTGTCGTAACCGCTAAGAAAAAAGGAAACGCCATTATCACGGCTAAAGCCGGGAAAAAAAAGCTGAAATGTAAAGTGACCGTAAAAGCGGCAGCGACAAAAAATACGCAGACACCGGATCCCGTGACGACAACATCCGCTGCTCCTGCGATCACACAAAATCCGGTAGCCACTCAAAACCCGACAATTACTCAAAATCCAACGAAAACGGATGTACCTACATCATCCGCGAAGCCGTCGCCAACACCTACAGCACCAGAGACTGCTTTGCCTACAAAGACTTCAATAAAAAAAGATCCTGTACAGGAACAGGCTTTGACAGAAATGATAGAAAAGCTCAATGCAAATGGAGCAACTGTGCCAACTGATTTGAATGATACAAATTATTATTTTTGGAATAATGAAAAACTCACAAAAATTATGTGGGACAATTGTAACATTTCTGGTGAATTGGACTTTTCTGCTTTTGAAACATTGGAATTGTTACATTGCAATAATAATAGTATAAGCAAGATTAACGTAACAAAATGTACTGCTTTAAGTTGGTTATCCTGTTACGAAAATAAACTTAATTTTCTCAATGTGGCATATTGTTCTGCTTTAGGACTGTTAGATTGCAGCAATAATAGTTTGTCCACTCTTGATCTTTCAAATTGTTCTGCTTTGACCTCCTTATTATGCACCAATAACAGCCTAAGTGAATTGGATGTAACAAAATGTCCTGCTTTGCAGCAATTATGGTGTAACAATAATATTCTAACTGCCCTTAATCTTTCAAACTGTCCTGCTTTAGATAATTTAAGGTGCAGCGACAATAGTCTGACCGTTCTTGATCTTTCAAATTGTACTTCTATAAATAAATTACAATGTGGTGGAAATAATTTAGGCGAACTTGATGTCTCAAATTGTACTACTTTGGAAATATTATATTGCGCTAATAATAATCTAACTGCTTTAGATGTTTCAAAATGCACCAATTTGAAACAGTTATATTGCTATTCTAATAACATAATTACACTAGATGTAACAAAATGTCCTGCTTTGACTTCTTTATCATGTGATGATTCAGTTGTGGTAACAGGTTACACAGGTTAAATAAAGCAAATTTAGATATATAATATAAAGATTCAAAATTAAAAAATAACAAAAAATTTAAACTAAACGGAGGTTTTTTAAATGAAAAAACAAATTGTACTGGCAACGACCTTAGCACTGGTTCTTACTTCTTTATACTGTCCGGAATCCCAGGCAGCGGTGAAACCAAAATTGTCAAAAACCAAATTGACTTTAACAGTCGGAAAGACAGCAAAACTCAAAGTTAAAAATTACAAAGGCACCGTAAAATGGTCTTCCAACAAGAAAAAGGTAGCAGCCGTCAGCAAAAAAGGTGTCGTAACCGCTAAGAAAAAAGGAAACGCCGTTATCACGGCTAAAGCCGGAAAGAAAAAACTGAAATGCAAAGTCACGGTAAAAGCAACCGTGAAAAAAAGTACCGTAACACCGGATCCGGTGACAACAGCGTCTGCTTCTCCTGTCATTACGCAAAATCCAGCGATAACAAATGCACCGGCAGCTCCAGCGACTGCTATGCCTACAATAGATCCAATAAAAAAGAACCCTGTGCACAAACAGGCTTTGACACAAATGATAGAAAAGCTCAATGCAAACGGGGCAAGTGTGCCAACGGATTTGGATGATGAAGATGTCTATACCTGGTCTATTGAAGGAAAACTCACAGGAATTTCGTGGAGTAATTATAACATTTCTGGTGAGTTGGATTTTTCTGCTTTTGAAACATTGACACAGTTATATTGTGACAATAATAATCTTGGTGCTCTAGATGTCTCTAATTGTCCTTCGTTGACTTCTCTAAGTTGTGACTATAATACTCTAAGTTCGCTAGATTTTTCTAACTGTTCTTCGTTGATTTTCTTATCTTGTAACAATAATAATTTCAGCGCTTTGAACGTCTCTAATTGTCCTTCGTTGAATTCTCTAAGCTGTGACTATAATACTCTAAGTTCACTAGATGTTTCTAACTGTCCTTTGTTGGAAACTTTATTGTGTGACAATAATAATCTTAGTGCTTTAGATATTTCTAACTGTCCTTTGTTGACAGTGTTAAGTTGTGGCAGTAATAAACTAGACACATTAGATGTTTCTAATTGTTCTTCGTTGACA
>CAJMFH010000032.1 GCA_905212635.1 uncultured Lachnoclostridium sp.
AAATTATCAAAGGGCTGGTCTGCTTACATTTTTCCGAAAAACAATTTACGCTATCCTCGAATCGCTTCTATTTGCTTTTTTCAAAAAATTGCGTTATAATACTTTTTATAACTTCAATTTCAGACACCATTCAATTTTATGGAGGACATTATGAAAAAGAACAATGAAGAAAGTATCATGGACATTATAAGCAAACTCCGTGATATTGACTATATTAACCCGGAAGACATTCCGAATATTGATCTGTACATGGATCAGGTCACAACATTTATGGATGCCCGTCTTGCTTCCTGCAAGCGCTCCGATGACGACAAGATCCTGACAAAAACCATGATCAATAATTATACCAAAAACAACCTTCTTCCACCGCCGGAAAAGAAAAAATATTCCAAGGAGCATATGTTCCTTTTAATCTTTTTGTATTATTTTAAAAATGTTTTGTCGATCAGCGATATCCAGAAAATATTTGCTCCATTGACAGAAATGTTTTTTGGTGGAAAATCAGCCGATATTTCACTGGAAGATATTTACAAAGAAATCTTCACAATGGAAAAAGAATTGACAAACAATCTTACCAAAGATGTTGTGCGGCGTTTTCGCAGTTCACAGGAGGTTTTTTCCGAAGCGACCGACGAAGCGGAATCCGACTATCTTTCCCGCTTCGCCTACATATGTATGTTGAGTTTTGACGTTTACATCAAAAAACAGCTGATTGAACGAATCATTGATGAAACACTCGAAGATCCCGGCAAAAAATAATATAAGGAATGCGCCATTACGGCGCATTTTTTATTGCTCTTTTCTTCAATGCCATTTTCAGTTTTTCCACCGAAGTATTGACAATCAGTTCCAGCGGAAAATCGACTTCACACAAAAGGGCATCGGCATATTCAAAATTCAGGATATCTTCCTCCGCGTGGGCATCGCTGCTGACTACGACCGGAACTTCATATTTTTCGCACAGGCGCAAAATTTCCTTATCGGCTTCTTTTGCATTCTTTCGAAAACTTTTCGGCGAAAGCGACGCGTTGTTCAGTTCGATCAATGTTCCATATTTTTTCGCCTCCCGGATCACCGTTTCATAATCCACCTCATACCGCACATCATCCGGATGTCCGAGAATATCCACATAAGGATTATGGATGGCTCCCAGATACGCATTCGTATTTTCTTCCCGGGTTCCGGACTTAATACACGGAGTGTGCAGACTTGCGATCACAATATCCATCTGCTTCAAAACCGCTTCCTCCATATCCAGGTTTCCTTCATAATCCACAATATTTGCCTCCACACCAAGCAAAAGCGGCAATCCGTATTTTTCTCTCCTCGCCACTTTCAAATTCAAAAAATGAAGCGGGCCGCTCGAATACGGCATCGCCGGCGCGTGATCCGTAATCCCCAGTAATTGCAGTCCTTTTTCTTTAGCAGCATACGCCATTTCATTCATCGTATTATAAGCATGTCCGCTTGCATAAGTATGTGTATGCAGATCCAGTACATAAATATCTCGCATAATTGTATTTTAACTTCCTTTCTGACAGCCATTCAAGACTGTATCCTTGTTCTTTTTAAATCATAACACATTTTATCAGAAAAATCATCTGCCAAATCAGTGAACCCATTACCTCCCCTCCATCCTAACCCTATTGTAGAGTTATCTGATCGATAATGGGACAATGAATTCGGAATGAGGGATTTAGGACGCCGTCGGTGTGTAGAGGGCGTATTCTGCCCTCACACACCGCTGCGTGCGTCCTCTAAGCGCAAGCGGTCCCGAATACGAATCCATTGTCCCAATATTGCCCAAGAAACTCTACATCACCCCCTTGCAATCCTCTTTTAAGTATGATAGAATGAACACATGTTTGTATCAGATAGAAAGGATGACGTAACATGACAGATATACTTGCAAACTTAAATCCCATGCAGAAAAAAGCAGTTTTACATAATGAGGGCCCGCTTTTGATCTTAGCCGGAGCCGGTTCCGGAAAGACACGCGTGCTGACACACCGTATCGCCTATCTTATTGAAGAATACGGCGTTGCCCCTTACCAGATTCTGGCACTCACCTTTACGAATAAAGCTGCCAATGAAATGCGGGAACGTGTTGACCGCATTGTTTCCTATGGAGCAGAATCCATCCGGGTAAGCACATTCCATTCTACCTGTGTAAGGATCCTTCGCCGTTTTATCGATCATCTTGGCTACGATCGCAGCTTTACGATCTACGATTCCGACGACCAGAAAAGTTTGATGAAGGATATCTGCAAACACTTAAATATTGATACGAAAAAATACAAGGAAAAAACTTTTCTCAACGCCATTTCTTCGGCGAAAAACGAATTACAGACACCGGAACAATACGCTGCTGAAGTGGCAAAAGAATACAATAAAAAAATATTCGGCTCGGTTTACAAAGAATATCAGCGGTGCTTACAGCAGAATAATGCGCTTGATTTTGATGATCTCATCATGAAAACCGTAGAATTATTTCAAAAAGAACCGGAAGTCCTGCGCCAGTATCAGGAACGCTTCCACTATCTCCTTGTGGATGAGTACCAGGATACGAACACGGCTCAGTTTACACTTCTCAGCCTTCTTGCCTCCCGCTACCGAAATTTGTGTGTGGTCGGCGATGACGACCAGTCGATCTACAAATTCCGCGGTGCCAATATTATGAATATTTTGAACTTTGAAAAAGTATTTCCGCAGGCAGAAGTGATTCGCCTTGAACAGAACTACCGCTCTACAAAACGGATTCTGGAAGCCGCCAATGAAGTGATCCGCCACAATACTTCCCGAAAGGCAAAAACGCTGTGGACAGATCAGGAAGAAGGCGAGTCGATCCGTTATGTGCAGTTTGGCAATGAATACGAAGAAGCCGCCGGTATTGCCGGAGATATCGCGGAAAAAGTTAAAAATCAGGGGGCTTCTTACTCCGATTTTGCGGTTCTTTACCGAACCAATGCCCAGTCACGCGTATTTGAGGAGAAACTTGTACAGGAAAGCATTCCTTACCGCATCGTGGGAGCGATCAACTTCTACTCCCGTAAGGAAATCAAAGATATTTTATGTTATCTGAAAACGATCAACAATCCTGCGGATGATATTGCTGTCAAACGAATCATCAACGTACCGAAACGCGGCATCGGAGCTACAACGATCCAGCGTATCACAAATTATGCCATTGACCGTGATATCAGTTTCTATGAAGCGCTTACACAGGCAGATTATATCGACGGCTGCGGACGTGCTGCGACAAAGATCTTTTCCTTTGTCACCTTGATCGAACGACTCCGCCATGCGCTGGATGATGATGAACTGACACTGACAGAATTGATGGACGAAATCTTTGAAGCCACCGGATATGTCAAAGATCTGGAAGCTGAGGAAACCGTAGAAGCCAATGCCCGTCTTGAAAACCTGGATGCCCTGGTAAACAAAGTGGCGCAGTATCAGACAGACTGTGAAGAGGAAACCTCCGATGAAGCAGCTTCTCTGAACGGACTTCTTGAAAATATTGCCTTGGTCGCAGATATTGATACGGTAGAGGACGATGCCGAACAGGTTCTTCTGATGACGATCCACAGCGCCAAGGGACTGGAATTTCCAAATGTATATGTGTGTGGAATGGAAGAAAATGTATTTCCGAGCGCGATGGCTCTCTATGATCTCTCGGATGATGAAATCGAAGAAGAACGCCGCCTGTGCTACGTTGCGATCACACGTGCCATGAAAACTCTGACATTGACCTGTGCGATGCAGCGCATGAAAAACGGTCAGCCAAACTTTAACTTTCCTTCCCGCTTTATCAGTGAGATTCCACGCTATCTGTTAAAGCAGACACAGGGTGGCGGCACACGTCCGCGGGCAAATTCACGCCCATCGATCGACCGCACTGCGACATTGGATGACATCTTCTCGCCGGCAAAAATATATTCTAAAGGATCCAAAAATCCATTTGCCAGAAATCCTTATATCCAAAAGGGAGTCAAGAAGCCGGAAGTGACCGGTACCCCGGATTATGGAGAAGGAGACACTGTCTATCATATCAAATTTGGCAATGGTATTGTCCGTTCTCTGAAGCCTCTTGGCTCGGATTATGAGGTCATAGTTGACTTTGACAAGATGGGGCAGCGCAAACTCCGCGCTTCGTTTGCCAAGTTATTAAAGATCGAGTAACTATTCAGGCTCCCCCTCCCATACATTGATTCTGAATAGTTTTGAAAAAAAATAAAAATTGACTAGTATATTTTGTGTGGATATGCTATACTAATACAAAAGGATATAAAACACAACTTTTCAGGAAAGGATGGTAGTGATTATGTGTGGAAAATTTGATGATCTTATGAATAACGCAAAAATCAGTCAGCTTATTTCAAAAAATAAAGTAGAGGAAGAAAGAAAATCCTGCATTTTGTGGGTACTTGCTATTATCGGAGCAATTGCTTCCGTGGCTGCAATCGCTTATGCTGTTTACCGCCATATGACTCCTCGTTATTTAGATGATTTTGATGGTGATTTTGATTATGATGAATTTGACGACGATTTCGATGACGACGATGATGTTGACGTTTATGTGAAATCCTCTGATAAGTAAAACTTCATTTTGACCTTTAAAAAGGCAGTTATCATAGTTTTATGACAACTGCCTTTTTCTTATTATTATTCACGTAACTATTAGGATCTAAATGTATGGAAATCAAAGCCTCTTACGTGCAAGCACGACGATTCATTGATTTCCATACATTGGATCCTGAATAGTTACTTATTTACAAAGTTCTTTTGGCACATTGGAAAGTGCTACGGCAAGTGCTCCCGGTCCGATATGACAGGACACACTCAATGACAGGGGATCCATATACACTTTGGCATTCGGATACTCCTCAAGAATTTCTTCTTTAAATTTATCTGCTTCTGCTTTATCGTATGTATAGGCAATGTCGATTTCCATCTCTTCTTCCGAAAATCGTTTTTCAAAATCCGAACGAATTGCTTTCAACATCGTAGTCTTTGCCTGTTTCAACGTTTTTACCTTCGCATACGAATCCAGTTTTTCTCCCTGAATCTGAAGAACCGGTTTGATACGAAGAACCGTTCCGATTGCTGCGACTGCCGGTGTCAGACGACCGCCTTTTCGCAAATATTTCAATGTATTTACCATAATATAAATACTGCTCTGGAACTTGTCCCTAAATAAAATATCATGAATTTCTTTGGCACTGTATCCCCGCTCTGCAAGCTCTTTTGCCTGCTGTACACTTCTTCGCTGGGTAACCGAGATACGCTGATTGTCAACAACAAAAACTTTCCCTTCAAATTCGTCTTCCTGCGCTAACATCATCGCAGTCGAACAGGAACTGCTGATTCCGCTTGACATCGGGATATGCACGATCTCATCGTACTCTTCCAATTGCTCTTTCCAGGTCTGCATGATCGTATCCGGAGACGGCTGTGATGTCGATACTTCAGTCTTTTCATCCATCAGCGCCTCATAAAACTGTTCCTGAGTCATATCAATATCTTCGAAATGCTGTACTTCATTGATATAAAAAGGCATCGGGATCACCACAATCCCCAATTCTTTACTTTCCTTTTGTGTAATTCCGCTATTACTGTCTGTAATAATGCAAACTTTACTCATTCATTCACATCCTCTTAATGAAAACAAACAGGGCTTATCAACCAAAAACGATGATAAGCCCTGACCATAAACTACTATGTTCATTACTCAGCTGCTGCAATAATCTCTTTTTTATTGTAGCTGCCACAGTTTTTGCATACACGATGTGGCACCATCAATTCTCCACATTTGCTGCATTTAACTAAAGTAGGAGCAGTCATTTTCCAGTTTGCTCTACGTTTGTCTCTTCTTGCTTTTGAAGATTTATTCTTAGGACAGATTGACATGTCTTTACACCTCCTTAAAAACTCAAAACACTTTTACCATTATACCGTCAATGCGGTTATTTGTCAATACATTTTTTAAATATTATTTTACTAGTTCCATGGTCTCACGTGCGATGGCAAGCTCTTCGTTTGTTGGAACAACCAAAACTTTTACTTTACTGTTTGGTGTAGAAACAATCGTCTCTTCTCCACGAACACCGTTCTTTTCTTTATCAATCTCTACTCCGAGATATCCAAGGAAACTGCATACATATTCACGCATGATACCATTGTTCTCGCCAAGTCCTGCTGTAAATGCGATGGCATCTACACCGTTCATTGCCGCAGTATACGCACCAATGTATTTTGCTACACGATATCCAAATACATCCTGTGCAAGCTGTGCTTTCTTATTTCCCTCATCGGCTGCTTTTTCCAGATCACGGAAGTCGCTGGAAACTCCGGAAAGTCCATATACACCGGACTCTTTGTTCAGAATCTTCATTACGTCTTCCAGAGATTTGTCCATTGCATGAGCAAGATACTCGATGATTGCCGGATCAATGTCACCACTACGTGTACCCATTACCAGACCTTCCAGTGGAGTAAGTCCCATACTGGTATCTACGGATTTGCCATTTTTCACTGCGGATACGCTGGCACCATTTCCAAGGTGGCATACGATCACTTTGGAATTTTCAGGATCCAGTCCTGCCAGTGCGATCGCACGTTTGGATACAAAGCTGTGGCTTGTTCCGTGGAAGCCGTAACGGCGTACTTTATATTTTTCATAGCATTCATATGGAAGTCCATACATAAATGCGGTTGGTTCCATGGTCTGATGGAATGCAGTATCAAATACTGCTACATTTGGCACACCCGGCATAATTGCCTGGCACGCACGGATTCCGATCAGGTTTGCCGGATTGTGAAGCGGCGCAAGTGGGTTACACTCTTCAATTGCTGCCATAACTTCATCATTTATTACTACAGAAGAAGCAAATTTTTCTCCACCGTGTACGACACGATGACCAATTGCATCGATCTCTTTCAAATCACTGATTACACCATATTTTTCGTCTGTCAATTCGTCCAAAACCATCTGAACAGCTACTTCATGGTCTGGCATATCCTTATTGATAACAACCTTTTCTCCCCCTGCCGGAGTATGATTCAAACGTCCGTCGATTCCGATTCTCTCGCAAAGACCTACTGCCAATGCCTTTTCTGTCTGTGCATCAATCAATTGATATTTCAAAGATGAACTTCCACAATTGATTACTAAAACTTTCATCATTTTTCCTTCTTTCTGCTTTTATTTTCAAATCCGTAACGAAGTCGTTACAAAAACTCACACTTTTTAATTATACAACTGTGGATATGAAATTTCAATAGCAAAAAGGCAATTTTACACAAAAAATATTCCGATGGAATTCGGTCCGGTATGGCAGGCAGAGACCGGATCCAATGGCTGCATGATAATCTTTTTTACAAATTCTGACTTTTCCATCTGTTTCGCCACATAACAGGCATCCTCGTGACAGTCTCCATGACTGATGTAGATCGTCTGTGGTTCGGTAAGCCCGGTCAAAGCAAGTGCCGCCAGCTCCTGTAATGCCTTTTTTCTTCCCCGTACCTTTCCCACCTGATGCAGTTTTCCGCCATCCTGCATCGAGAAGAGCAGTTTTATCTTCAATACACTTCCTGCCGTGGATAGAACCGCATTTGCCCGTCCGCTCCGCCGCAGAAAGCCAAGATCGTCCACAGTAAAAAGCGTATGAATCCGCCATCTTCTCTGACAGCACCACGCATACGCAGCACCGATTTTCTCCCCGCGTCTGCGGATCTTTACCGCATCAAACACCAGACTCCCCTCACCTAAACCTATCGCAAAACTATCCACCGCATACCATTTCCGCTCCGGATATTTTTTTGCTTCATAGCTGAGCACCCGTTCCATCATATGAAATGTGCCGCTCAGTTTGGAAGATAACCCAATATACAAAATATCTTTTCCTTCTGCCAGAAGGTTTTGTACCAATTTTTTCGCTGCCCTCTGATTGCTCATCGAAGTGGAGATACGTTTTTCCTTCCGCAGTTTCTCATAAAACAACGCATAGGCTTCTCTTTCCCCCTCGATGCTCCCGCTGTATTCTTTCTCTCCTGCAATCCACATAAGTGGCAGCACATAAATCTCATGTTTTTCAATAAATGGCTTTGGTAAATTTGATGTAGAATCCGTCACAATCGCAAATGAAGACATCCGACCACTCCTTTTTTTCTACTAGTATGTGGCATATTTGAGAAAATTATACATACGTTATACCAATATAACCCCGGAGGGACTCCCATGCTTTTTTTCCTGTTTTTTATTCTGGCTTTCCTTCTGCTGTTTCCGGAAACAGTGTGCAGCGGGGCAAAAGATGGGATTTTTTTATGGGCAACCGTCGTCCTCCCGTCCCTCTTTCCCTTCTGTCTCTGCACATCTTTGATCCGTACTTATACCAGTGGGTCATTTTCCAAATATTTCCTTTTATTTGCCGGCATTCTGTCCGGTTATCCGATAGGGGCAAAACTTTCCGGTGAGCTGTATCAAAAGGGTGTTCTGTCTTACCGAAGTGCGGTTTTCTTTTCCGGTTTTACCAATAATGCCAGTCCGATGTTTGTCATCTATTTTGTCGGCGGCTCTCTCCTCCACCTTGGAAATGACCGCTATCTCTTTTATCTCCTGCTTTTGCTCTCCTCTTTCTCAGGGAGCCTGTGTATCTGGCTTTTGCTTCGCAGGAAGTCCGATCACAGCCATTTTCCGTCCGCAGCAGCGGCAATAAAAAAAGAGTCTTCCGACTCTCTGTCTCTTTTTGAACAGTTTGATCTTGAATTAAATCATTCTGCGGAACTTCTCATCAAGATTGGATGCTATATTCTTGTATTTTCGGTTCTTACTTCTTTTTTGAAACAAATGGTTTTTTTCGGTTCTGTCCCAACTTCCCTTTTGTGCGGCGTTCTGGAGATTACAACCGGAAATCATCTGTTATGTCAAAGTCTCGCCGATTCGCCTGTAAAAACAGCCCTTTCTCTTGCCATCACCTCGTTCGGCGGCTTGTGTGCACTGGCACAGACCAACAGTGTGATTCAAAAGAATGGGCTGTCTATCTTCTGGTATGCCGGCAGCAAATTACTCAGCGCTGTCTTCGCTTTCTTCCTGTGCCTGCTCTGGCTGCGGTGCTGAGGCACCCTGAATCTGAGCCATCAATTCACTCCGGTTCGCCTTGATCACTTCAATATCACGTTTCAATGCACTAATAAGCATCGTGGACTTGCTCTCCATCTCTTTGAGAGACGTTTCAATATTTCTTCCTGCCTGAGAAAGCAGATCACTGGTATAATACAAAGCGGACGTACGCACCTGGTCGCTCTCCTGCACTGCCTGATTCAAGATCTGTTCTGCCTGACTCTGTGCCTGTGCCATGATCTGCTCTGCCTGTGCATAAGCGCTCTGTACCAGATCACTTTCATTCAGAAGCTGTGCTGTCTCCTGCTGTGCCTGACTGCGGATCTGCTCTGCTTCTGCGTTAGCTTTGGCTAAAATCTGATCTCTGTTATTAATGATCTTCTGATATGTACGGATTTCTTCCGGTGCACACATACGGAGTGCATCGAGAAGGTCATACAATTCATCTTTTGCAACCGTCACTTTATTTGGATATAATTTTGCCGGTTTACAATTTTCTACATAATCATAGATTTCGTCAATCGCTTTTTCAATTCTTGATGGGTTCATATATTTTACCTGATCCTTTCTATCTTTCCTTTTTTACGCGCAGAAAAATGTGCTTATTCGTCTTATATTCTTTTACTTTTTCAATCTCGTATATATTTTCATCAATAAAATCAATCGGAGTTTCGAGGGCTGCCTCAAAGATTACTAACGTATCCTCTTTTACGATGTCGGACTGTCCGATCAATTGTGCCAGTTTCTCTTCAAATCCTTTTCGGTATGGCGGATCAGCATAAATAATATCAAATGTGATCCCCTGCTTTTCCAGTTTGGACACCGCATAAGTCACCTCTACCGGCAGCACCACTGCCTGATCCTCCAAATGCGTCTTTGCCAGATTAGCTTTAATACAGCGCAGTGGTTCTTTTCCAAATTCTACCAGATACGCCTGTTTTGCGCCACGGCTCAATGCCTCGATGCCGATGGCTCCGCTTCCACTAAACAAATCTAAAAACATCGCTCCGGGAACATCGTCCTGAATGATATTAAATAACGTCTCTTTAATCCGGTCTGTCGTAGGCCGTGTATCTTTCCCTTCCGGTGCAATCAATGGCAGCCTGCGGGCTGTCCCTGCAATCACTCGCATACTATTTCTCCCTTGCAAATATTTTTCATCCCAACATCATTGTAAACGATATTGAACTATTTTTCAACTGTTTTATAATGAAACATTTCCCATATAGGAATTTAATTTTTCGACAAGACGGCGGTTTTTCTTATAAAACATGGTAACCTCATCAAAAGCATAATTCTTTGCTTCCTCATTTGCCGCTTTTAATACCGGCGCATCCTCATAGATGTCGGCAAGAGAAAACAGTTTGTCACCACTTTGCATCACGCCAAAGAAATCTCCCTGTCCACGCAGTTTCAGATCCTCTCTTGCAATCTCAAAACCGTCATTCGATCCGGCAAGGATGGAAAGCCGTCCTTTTCCTTCTTTGCTCTCTTTTCCATACATTAAAATGCAGTAGGACTGCTCTTTCCCCCGTCCGACGCGGCCGCGAAGCTGGTGAAGCTGGGCAAGCCCAAAGCGCTCTGCATTTTCAATCATCATTACCGTCGCATTCGGAACATCGATGCCAACTTCAATGACGGTCGTTGATACGAGAATATCGGTCATCCCCTCAATAAAACGCTGCATCACTTCATTTTTTTCCTTCGGCTTCATTTTTCCATGCAGACACTCGATCGTTATTCCTGCCGGAAAGATTTCTTTTAACTGCTCCGAATACATCACTACACTCTCCAGTGCAACTTCTTCTTTTTCTTCTACCATCGGACAGATGATATATACCTGCCGCCCTTTTTCAATCTGGTCTTCCATGAACCGGTACGCCTGTGGGCGGTAATCGGTACCCACGACACAGTTTTTGATTGGCAGACGGTTGGCAGGAAGCTCATCCATGATGGACAAGTCCATATCCCCATACAAAACCAGCGCAAGTGTTCTTGGAATTGGCGTCGCACTCATCGCAAGAACATGTGGTGCCTCTCCCTTTTCCATCAGTTTTTCACGCTGGCGTACGCCAAAACGATGCTGCTCATCTGTGATGACAAGTGCCAGATCAGCAAACTCCACATTATCCTGTAGTATCGCATGGGTTCCCACAACGATGTCCCATTCCCCCTCTGCTAATTTTTGTTTCCCTTCCCGCTTTTCCTTTGCTGTCATCGATCCAATCAATAATCCGATCTTCACTCCATACGGGGCGAGCATCGCCTCCAGCGACTCCTTATGCTGCATCGCAAGCACTTCCGTCGGCACCATAAAAGCCCCCTGCTCCCCATTGCACACGGCAAGAAACAGCGCCATAACGGCAACCACGGTCTTTCCTGAGCCAACATCTCCCTGCACCAGACGATTCATTGTCATTCCGCGCGTCATATCTTTTTCAATTTCTTCGTATACCCTTTTTTGTGCGGATGTCAGTTCATAAGGAAGATTTTTTACAAATTCTTCCAGTTTTTTACTTTGCGACATGACATGGGAACTTGGTTTATAGTTTTTGATACGGATTGCCTGTAATGCTGCCTGATACAGGAAAAATTCATCAAACACAAGCCGTTTTCTGGCTTTTCGATATTCCAGCTGATTTTTCGGGAAATGAATGTCATGGATAGCCTTGCGATACGCAAGAAGATTTTGACGTTTTCGGAGATCCGCAGGCAAAAATTCCGCAGCCCCTTCCAGCGAACCGATGGCATCACGCACTGCTTTCTCGACGGCATGATTGGTAAGCCCTGCTGTCAGCGGATAAATCGGATGCATCCTTCCAACCTGCTTAAAAAATTCATTTTTACTATACATTTTCGGCTGCTCAAGCACCAGTTTTCCATTCTTTCTGCCAACTTTACCACGAAGAATATAGCGGGTTCCCATTTTCAAACGGTTCGCTAAAAATGGCATATTAAACCAGGTAACAGTAATCCGCCCGGTTTGGTCTTCGAGTACGATAGACAGAATCTTCAGTCTCGCCGTCGTATGAATGGATGGACGGCAGACAATAACGCCTTCTACTGCTGCCATCTCGCCTTCTTTTACCTCTGCGATCCTGACCATATCGTGAAATTCATCGTATTCTCTTGGATAGTGTTCCAAAAGATCTCCTACATTCCAGATATCCAATTTATGGAAACGCTGTTCTGCCTTTTCCCCAACGCCTTTTATCTGGCGAATGCTGTCCTCATATCTCATAACTGCTCCGTAATTTTATTCTGTGCCAATATGAATCTCATCCAATGCAAGATCCACATACATACTGATTTCTTCTTCCGGCATTTTGGTATAATCTGCCAGTTCTTCCAGTGTTGCCAGACGCCCCCATTCTTCCGCAAGCACTTTTGTCGCTTCATGGATCAGATTGGTCTTGGCAACAATGGTATTTTCCATGCCTTTACTTGCCATCTGTTCATCGGCAAGTTCGATCATCCGGCTTTTCACATACCGGTCAAGCTCTTTTTTCACATCTAGAATTTCTGCATTTCCACAAAGTTCTTCAACTGCCAGCAAAAGACTTAAATTTCCTTCCTGAATCAGATCCTCCAGAGGCACCCCACGGTTTTTATACTTTGCCGCCAGTGTTACCACACGCTGCAAATGGGATTCCACCACACGGTGAGAGACTTCCGCTTCTCCTGCCAGAAGCCGCTCATACAGCAGCTGTCTTTCTTCGTCTGAACAGGGTTCCAATTCCCGTAATTCACGGCGGTAAACGGTAAGATATTGGGAATCTTTCGTACTCATTGACGGATTTTTTCCCTCTTTTGCCTGAAATGTTTCTTTTGCCGTAACGCCTTCGACCTCGATGTGATGTTCTTCCAGAAATTCATATACCAGTTTAAGCTGGGATTTCTGTAGTTTCATATCCTGACAAAAATCATCCACCTGTTCTTTGGTAATACGGTTTTCATTTGTCTTGGCAAACTCAACGAGGTCAAGCATCTGCCGCATAAATTCATTCTGATCTCTCATGGCTTTCCTCCAGATATCACTCTTATTCCGGCTTGCGTTCTGCTGCAAAATGATAGATTTTCTTCACATCATCGCTTGCAAGTTTTACATAATTTCCTTCTGTCTTACGGTTTCCAAGAAGTTTTTCCGTCATCCGGTCAATATCTTTCTCTTTGGCTCCAATTTCTTCAAAGGTAAGCGGCATACCGATCTTCTTTAAAAATGCCTCAAACGCTTCGATTCCTTTCAAAGCAGTCGCTTCATCTGTCTCCTGTGGTTCAATCTCCCATACACGGGTAGCAAACTGTACCAGTTTATGCGGATTGATCTTAAGCACATAACGCATCCATGCCGGTGTAATCACCGCAAGTCCGGCACCATGTGTCACATCGTACATTGCAGAAAGTTCATGTTCGATGTGATGGCTTGCCCAGTCCTGAACACGTCCGACACCACATACGTTATTGTGTGCAAGCATCCCTGCCCACATAATATTGGCACGTGCTTCATAGTTATTCGGATCCTCAATGATACGCGGTGCCTCATAGATCATGGTTTTTAATACCGCTTCACAGAGACGGTCTGTAATCTCCACTTCTTCCGTATTGGAAAAATAACGCTCGCAGATATGGATCATAATGTCTGTCGCGCCTGCTGCCGACTGATACGGAGGCAGGGTGCATGTCAATTCCGGATTCATAATGGAAAATTTCGGACGAAGATGCTCCGAAGCTGCACCTTTCTTAAATCCGGTCTCTTCATTATTGATTACGGTATTCATCGATCCTTCGGAACCGGCTGCCGCAATCGTCAGGATCGTTCCGATCGGAAGTGCCTTTTCAATCGTCGCCTTTTTCTCATAAAAATCCCAGAAATCACCATCATAACAGGTTCCTGCTGCGATTGCCTTGGACGAGTCGATCGTGCTTCCGCCGCCTACAGCCAGAATAAAATCGACCCCCTCTTTTTTACACAATTCAATGCCCTCATACACCAGACCGCTTCGTGGATTTGGCTTTACACCGCCAAGTTCTACAAAATCAATCTTTTCCTCTTTCAGACATTTTGTCACACGGTCGTACAACCCGGAACGTTTGATGGATCCTCCTCCATAATGAAGAAGCACTTTGGTTCCGCCAAAACGGCGGATCAACTGACCGACATGAGCCTCGGCTCCTTTTCCAAAATCAAAATATGTTGGTGCATAAAATGTAAAATTATCCATATTCGACCTCTCTTTTATATTTTACTATTCAGGACAATTCACGGACTCTCAGACAGTGGTCCTGAATAGTTACAGTAAATGTATATTTCCTTTTTCTGCTTCTGCCATCATCTCATCCGGCCACAGGGATGCCTGTACTTCCCCGATATGCGCTTTTCGTAAAAAGAACATACAGATACGGGACTGGCCAATTCCGCCTCCGATAGTATATGGCAGTTTGCCTTCCAGCACTTCTTTCTGAAATGGAAGATTTTTCCTTTCTTCGCAGCCGGCTTTTTTCAACTGCTCTTCCAGTGCCTTTTCGTCCACACGGATTCCCATGGAAGAAAGTTCCAGTGCAATATCAAGAACCGGATAATATACAATAATATCTCCGTTCAAAGACCAGTCATCATAATCCGGCGCACGTCCGTCATGAGGTTCGCCGCTTGCCAGTTTATCTCCGATCTTCATAAGGAAAATCGCACCATGCTCTTTTGCTGCCAGATATTCTCTCTCTTTTGGAGTCTTATCCGGATATTTTTCTTCCAGTTCATACGTTGAAACAAACGTAATATCCTGTGGAAGTGTTTTCTTTATGTAAGAATATTTTACGGACATATAGTCCTCTGTCTCCTCCAGAGACTGATATACTTTGCACACGATTTCTTTTAATGTGGCTTCATTTCTCTGTGCTTTCTCAATAATACGTTCCCAATCCCACTGATCGACAAAGATGGAATGGATATTATCGGTATCCTCATCGCGGCGGATCGCATTCATATCGGTATACAATCCCTCGCCGACGGAAAATCCATACCGTTTCAACGCATGACGTTTCCACTTTGCCAGAGAATGCACAATCTGTACAACGCGGTCATTCTGCTCACGGATTCCAAAAGAAACCGGGCGTTCCACGCCATTCAGATCATCGTTTAATCCCGTTTCCGGTGCTACAAACAACGGGGCTGACACACGAGTCAGATTCAGATTTGTCGCCAGTGCTCTCTCAAAAAAATCTTTTACTTCTTTAATCGCCACTTCTGTCTCGCGGACATCAAGGGCGGATCGATAACCTTCAGGTACCTTCATTTCTGCCTCCTATAAATCACAGTTATTTACAGTTCTTGGGAATGGAATCACATCACGGATATTGGACATTCCGGTCAGATACATCACACATCTCTCAAATCCAAGACCAAATCCGGCGTGGCGGGTAGAACCATATTTTCTCAGATCAAGATAGAACTCATAGTCCTCTTTGCGAAGTCCGCATTCTTCCATACGTGCGACCAGTTTGTCATAATCGTCCTCACGCTGGCTTCCTCCGATGATCTCGCCGATCCCCGGAACCAGACAATCCATTGCTGCAACCGTCTTTCCATCTTCGTTCATTTTCATATAAAACGCTTTGATCTCTTTTGGATAATCGGTTACAAATACCGGACGCTTAAATACTTCTTCAGTCAGATAGCGTTCATGCTCCGTCTGAAGATCTGCCCCCCAGGATACTTTGTACTCAAATTTGTCATTGTTCTTCTCAAGAATTTCAATTGCTTCTGTATATGTAACATGTGCAAATTCAGAATTTGCCACATGCTCCAGTCTTTGAATCAGTCCTTTGTCCACAAAACGGTTAAAGAAGTCCATCTCTTCCGGCGCATGTTCCAGCACATAGCGGATAACATATTTTAACATCCCCTCTGCCAGCATCATATCATCCTTCAGATCTGCAAATGCGATCTCCGGCTCGATCATCCAAAACTCTGCTGCATGACGGGTCGTATTGGAATTTTCCGCACGGAATGTCGGACCAAATGTATAAATATTTTTAAATGCCTGTGCATAAGTCTCGCCATTGAGCTGTCCGCTTACCGTCAGATTGGTTTCTTTTCCAAAGAAATCCTGACTGTAATCAATGCTGCCATCTTCGTTCTTCGGCACATTTTTCAGATCCAGTGTCGTAACCTGGAACATTTCTCCGGCACCTTCACAGTCACTTCCCGTAATCAATGGTGTATGAACATATACAAATTCACGTTCCTGGAAAAATTTGTGAATTGCATACGCAATCAGAGAACGCACACGGAATACCGCCTGAAACGTATTTGTTCTCGGACGCAGATGACTGATCGTACGCAGATATTCAAAAGAATGTCTCTTCTTCTGAAGCGGATAATCTCCACTTGAAGCCCCTTCAATCTCCACACTGGATGCCTGAATCTCAAATGGCTGCTTTGCTTCCGGAGTCGCTACCAGCGTTCCTTTTACGATTACGGCAGCTCCAACATTTAATTTGGAAATTTCTTCAAAATTGTCTAGTGTATCACTGTATACTACCTGAATCGGTTCAAAAAACGTTCCGTCATTGACAACGATAAATCCAAATGTTTTTGACGCACGGATGCTTCGCACCCAGCCACCTGTCGTTACTTCCTTTCCAATATATTGTTCGCGGTCACGAAAAAAACTTCGTACACTTGTTAATTCCATGTTTTCTTTCCTCCATTGTTCTCTATTCATTTTCCCATTCTCGTAACGATTCCGGTCTTATCGGCAAACGAAATCCCGAATCGTTATAAAAAACCTCTATGAATATTTATACACCATTTTACGGATTATTGCAAGGATATCTCCCGCAGCTTTTCATATTTTTCTTTGGCTTTCTGCGCGGCTCTGGCAAAAAGGATCTCTGCCCGTTCCGGATTTTCCCGGGAAAGTCTCTCGTAGCGCAGTTCTCCCTTCAAAAATTCCTCATACGAAAGTTTTGGCTCTCTGGAATCTAAAACAAATGGATTTTCTCCCTTTCTGCCTCGTTCCGGGCAAAAACGGAATAAGTGCCAGTACCCGGAAAGCACCGCATTTTTTTCCTCTTCAACCGCTTTTCCCATACCTTTCCGGATGCCGTGATTGATACACGGTGCGTACGCAAGGATCAGCGACGGCCCGTCATGCGCTTCTGCTTCTGTCAGCGCTTTGATCGTCTGATTGTAATCTGCGCCAAGTGCCACCTGTGCCACATACACATTATCATAGCACATCGCAATGGCGGCGAGATTTTTCTTTTCCTTCTCATTGCCCTGTGACGCAAATTGGGCAACCGCTCCCTGCGGAGTCGCTTTGGATGCCTGTCCTCCGGTGTTCGAATACACTTCGGTATCAAAGACAAGGATATTGATGTCCTCGCCGCTGGCAAGCACATGATCCAGCCCGCCATAACCGATATCGTACGCCCAGCCGTCTCCGCCGAAAACCCACTGACTCTTCTTTGAAGCAAAATCTTTCAATTGCAGGATTTCCTGTTGTAACCGGTTCGGATTTTTCTGCCCTTCATAATATGCTGTCATTTTCTGTACGGCGGCAGTATTTTTTGCCCCCTCTGACCAGCTTTCCAGATAGGATTGCAAGAGTTCCTTTTCTTCGCCTTCCGCTTCTCCCAGCCGGTCATTTACCGCGTCAAATACCCGTTTTCGAAGTGTCTTCTGTGCCATCATCATGCCAAAACCAAATTCGGCGTTATCTTCAAACAGCGAATTTGCCCAGGCAGGTCCTTTTCCCTGTGCATTTGCCGTGTAAGCACACGATGGCGCGGAGCCTCCCCAGATAGAGGAACACCCGGTTGCGTTGGCAATGTATAACCGTTCTCCAAATAACTGTGTCACCAGTTTGGCATACGGTGTTTCCCCACATCCGGCACATGCTCCGGAATATTCCAGCAGTGGCTTTTTAAACTGACTTCCCTTCACTGTCGTTTCCGCAAATTTTTCCAGAAGTTCGGGCGCATTTTCGTGGTTTTCTCCGTAATCGTACAATGGCTGCTGTGTCATCGCCTCGCCGGATGGGATCATTTCCAGTACATTATTTTTCTTATTTCCCGGACAGATATCCGCACAGTTTCCACAGCCGGTACAATCAAGCGGTGATACGGTAATGGCAAAAAGCCGATCGTCCATCCCACGAAGTTTCGTAAAAATCCCCTCCGGTGCGTGATCCCGTTCCTCCTCGCTGATCACCAGAGGGCGGATGCAGGCATGCGGGCACACGAAAGAACACGCATTGCATTGAACGCACCCTTCCGGATTCCATCTTGGGCTTTGGATGCCGACACCGCGTTTTTCATATGCAGCCGTTCCTACCGGCATCGTACCATCCGCATATGCCACAAATTCCGAAACCGGCAGTTCATCGCCCCGCTGCGAATTCATTTTCCACTGAATGGTCTTTACATAATGCAGAAACGAAGTCGTTTCCTCCTGCGTCTGCGCCTTCTTATTTTCCAGTTTTTTCCATTCTTTTTTCACTTCAATTTTTCGGAATTTTGTCATTCCCTGTTCGATTGCTTTCCAGTTCTGCTCTACGACTGCCTGTCCTTTTTTTCCGTACGTTTTTTCTGCCGCTTCTTTCAAAAGTTCCTCCGCCTTTTCCACCGGCAGAATCCCGCTGATGGCAAAAAATGCCGCCTGCAAGATCGTATTGATCCGACCGCCCAATCCAATCTCTTTTCCAATAGCAAATCCGTCAATACAATAAAAATCAATTTCCTTTTCTGCCAGCATCTGTTTTACTTTTACCGGTAGTTTTTCTTCCACCTCATCGGGAGTCCACGGGCAGTTTAATAAAAACGTGCCGCCTCTCCGCAAATCCTGCACCATGTCATAACGTTCCAGATAGGCAGGCATATGACAGGCAATAAAATCTGCCTGATACACCCGGTACGCCGAACGGATCGGCTGCTTTCCAAACCGCAGGTGAGAAATGGTAACACCGCCGGATTTCCGCGAATCGTATTCAAAATATGCCTGCACCTGAAGCGGCGTATTTTCTCCAATGATCTTGATCGAATTTTTGTTGGCTCCTACTGTTCCATCGGCACCCATTCCCCAGAATTTGCATTCGTAAGCACGTTCTCCTGTCATTTCCACCGGATACGGCTTGAGTGACAGATGAGTTACATCATCACAGATCCCTATTGTAAAGTTCTTAGTATGGTAATTTTTGTAAACTGCCGCAATATCCCCCGGCGTAACATCTTTCGACCCGAGACCATATCTTCCGCCAAATACCGGAACCGAAGCATATGGGCTGTCTTTCAGTGCCGCTACAATATCGAGGTACAACGCCTCTCCTACTGCCCCCGGCTCTTTGGAACGGTCTAACACCGTAATCTGTTTTACACTTTTCGGAAGTGCTGCAAGCAGATGTTTCTTGGAAAACGGACGGAACAGGCGCACCTGCACAAGCCCGATCTTTTGTCTTCCTGCCTGCTGCATGGCATCTATCGTCTCCTTGATCGTATCGCAAACCGATCCCATCGCCACAATCACATGGGTTGCCTCTTTATCCCCATAATAGTCAAACAAATGGTAATCTGTCCCCGCACGTTCATTGACCTTGTTCATCGTATCCTCTACAATTTCCGGCAGTCTGTCATAATACCCATTTGCCGCCTCGCGAACCTGGAAAAATATGTCAGGATTTTGTGCTGTCCCCCGCTGTACCGGATGTTCCGGATTCAATGCCCGCTTACGAAAGGCATCGACTGCTTCACGGGGAAGCATTTCCTGAAGCGAAATGTCATCCCACACTTTGATCTTCTGAATCTCATGTGATGTGCGGAACCCGTCAAAAAAATGTAGAAACGGAATTCGCCCCTGAATTGCTGCCACATGGGCGACTGCTCCCAAATCCATCACTTCCTGCACATCAGAAGCACAAAGGATCGCACAGCCTGTCTGACGACAGGCGTAGATATCCGAATGATCGCAGAAAATGGACAGCGCATGCGTCGCCAGCGCTCTGGCTGCCACATGAATGACTGCCGGAAGAAGTTCTCCAGCCATTTTGTACAGGTTTGGCACCATCAAAAGAAGCCCCTGGGATGCGGTGTACGTCGTCCCAAGAGCTCCTGCCTGCAATATCCCATGAAGGGCACCGGCAGCCCCTGCTTCGGACTGCATCTGCCGGATCAGCGGAGCATGTCCAAATGCATTTTTCTTTTCCTTTGCCGCCCATTTTTCCGTATATTCTGCCATCGGCGACGACGGTGTAATCGGATATACTGCCGCCGCTTCCGTAAAAGCATAAGATACATAGGCTGCTGCCATATTGCCATCCATAGTCTGTGTTTTTCTTTCCATAGGATCCCCCTTTTCCTGCGTATCCCTTTACGCAAACATTGTCTTACTAAAAGGATATGCGGGAAGTGGGAAAATTATTCCTGATTTTTCGGCATAAAGAACCGGTCTTTAAACATAACGTCCATCAATATGCGGTATTCTTCCTCATTTGCTTCTGCCTTTAAACCGGCAAGTGTCTCGTCGTCCGAATACATCTGAGGGCTCATTACCGCAGATGCTTTCTTTGCCGTCGCATTAAATAACATGATCTTATTTACTCCCGGTGCTGCATTCCATTCACTCCAGATATTCAGTCCCTCTGCATTCGGAGAGCCGTTCAACAAAAAGCCACCCACATATTTCTGCATAATACTTGTCAGTTCTTTCCTGCCTGCTTTGTTTTCCGAACGGATTGCATTTGGCGAAAGCTCCGGATTTTCATTCTTATACGATCCCCTTAAAAAATCTTTGGACACACCATGAGCCGCTCCTACATACGTACTGTATGCAGCATCCGTTACAGCCGGATCCGTTCCCCATAAAAAACGGTACGCATATACCGGTTGATGCAGGACATCACGCGAAAGCAGATTGGCGGTTTCTTCGATATAATGCTCGGACTGGAATAAACTTCCATACCGGATTGCAAGCTGCATCACATGGTCAAATGTAGTCGTCGGTGCTGCATTTACTGCCTCAGTAATATCTGTTTTCATCGCAAAACTGGAAAATTCTGTAGCATCGCTTCCCAAAATCACCGGAACACGATTATAGTTTCCACTTGCAATGACGGAAAATCCCTCTTCCGGGATTACGGTTCCATCGTTAAATCCCTGTGGAAACAAATTCAGCCGCAGGGCAGACGAACGATACATATTGGCGACTTCCGCCGTCGTAAGACTGTAAAACAAAGCCCGGATGGTCGCATTGTCTGCGGACTGGATATATTTTAATGCCTTTTCTTTGGTCGCATAGGTTCCCCGGTTCACTAAAACCGTCGCCAGTTTACTTTCGGAAGACTCCTCCCCCTGCTCCTGCGTACAGGTCTGGCAGCCACCGCTAAACGCAATTACTTTATGAAACAGCCCCTTCATCTGCGGTGAGATCATACAAAGCATCACATTTCTTGCCCCCGCAGAGAAACCGGACAAAGTTACATTTCCTGCATTTCCTCCAAAATTTCCAATTTCTGTCTGCACCCATTCAAGTGCTGCCTTGATATCCAGCAAGGTAAAGTTTCCACTGTTTTCCTCTGCTGTTCCGGTCTGCAATGCCGGATGACTCAGGTAGCCAAATGCCCCCAGACGATATTCTACCGAGACGACAACCGCCTTCGCTGACACGGCAAATTTGGAAAAATCTGTGTTTGCCGTACCGGACGCATTTCCTCCCCCGTGCAGATAAACCATAACCGGCAGATTCTTTTCTGTCGTGTTCGGACGATAAATGTTTACATACAGACAATCTTCTGTTCCCTGATAATTTACCCCATCTCCATAACAAGCTGCTCCCGATTTTGGAATACGTGCATACAATGTTCCTGTCCATGCACTGACGGGCTGCGGAGCCTTCCAGCGGTTGCTTCCTCCTGTCGATGCCCCATAAGGGATCCCATACCAGATCAGCGACGTGGCATCACTGCTCTTCGTGCCTTTTACATTTCCTTTTGTCGTAGTACGCACTGTCCCTTCTGCCACTTTAACCCGGACCGTTTTTTTGCTGTTTCCATCCTTCGAATATATCGTAATACTTGTACTGCCGGATGTCAGAGAGGTCACTTTTCCCTGCGCAGATACCTTCATAATCTCCGGATTCTTCACTTCATAGTATAATTTTGTATAAGAGGCACTGTCTGGTTTTGCTACGGCTTCCAACCGGGCACTCCCTCCAAATGGAATCGTGATCTGTGTTGCCGGAACCGTAATTTTCTTTACTTTCTTTCCGACGATCACGCGGATTACAGCTACTTTTTTCTTATTCTTATCATAGCCGCGCAGATAGGCTTTTCCCTTCTTTTTGGCGATCAGCTTGCGGTTCGCCTTTACTTCTACAATCTTTGGCTTTGTAGACTTCCACGTAAGATTGCGGTACTTTGTCACATCGTTTTTGGTAAACGGATGACTTTTCAACAGTTTGGCGATGGTCCGACTGTCTCCCTTTTGCATCGTATATACCGTTTTTTCCTGCGCCTGTATTGTTTTCGTGCCACAAAAAAATGTACCTGCTCCGAAGAGCAGGCACATTAGAATCATCATTTTAACTATCTTTCTGCTATTCATGCGTATGCCTCATTTCTACTCTTTGTCGTGAACGGTTACATTCTATCGGTAACATAAAGCAAAAATATGGCATACTGATAAAAATCTTTAGATATTGGCATCGACCTCAATTCCTTTCAAATCATCCATCAAAAGGTTCAGATCATCGACCATTTTCTTAATTTCCTTATCGGCATCTTCTTTTCTTTTAGACTGCTCAGCAAGTTTTTCAGCAAGCGTATCTTCCGTCTTATCCGGTTTCGTTTCTTCCTGTTTTTCTTTCCTCTTTTGCGCTTCTTCCTTTGCCTCATCCATTTTCTCTTCAATATTCTTTTTCGCATCATCCATCAGGGAAGCTGCGAGTTCTTTGGCACTTTGAATCAATAAATCTTCTGCCTCATTTGATGCATCAACCATCGCATGACTTTTCAGCCGCTCTACCTTCACATCCGAAACAGTCTGTCCATATGTTTTTGCAAGCGAGCGGTTTTCTTCCACATTTTTCCATATTTGTTTCATGCGCTCATCAATATCTTTTATGTTTTGAGCCACGACAGGATCTTCCGCCTGAGAAATCATCTCGTTCCGCTGCTCCTTCAGATCTGTCAATTCTTTTAACTGATCGGTGGTGTCCGCAAGAAGAACTTCCCGTTTTTCTTTCATCTCTTTCACGCTGAGATCCGTCTTTTTATCACTCTTAAATACATTGCCAACCAGCTTATCTGCACGTTTTTTCGCCAATGTACTGCGAACGGATTTCGCATTATCCGAATTCTGTCTGCCAAATGGCAGTTTCTTCTCGTTGTATTGATTTACATTAATGTTGATATTCATATCTCACGCCTCCATTCGTTCGATAATCTTTGCCGTCTGACGATATACATCCGATGGGTCTTCATCCATGAAAAACGTTCCATCTTCATACAAAATCTTACCGTCTACCATCGTCATTCGGACATTTTCCTTGCTTCCGCTATATACCAGATTTTTCAAAAGATCATGTTCCGGCTGCATATTCGGGCGTTTCATATCAATACGTATGATATCTGCCAGTTTGCCTTCTGCCAGACAATCACAATCCTCTAACCCCATTACAAGAGCGCCCTGTGTCGTGGCCATGGAAAGAACATCGTCTGCCTTCATCGCCGACGCATCTTTGTGATACACTTTCGGCAGAACCGATGCAAGATACATCTCACGGAACATATCCAAAGCATTGTTACTTGCCGGTCCGTCTGTTCCAAGCGCTACCGGAATCCCGGCTTCCATCAATCCACAAAGATCGGCAATTCCGCTTGCTAACTTAAGATTTGACGACGGATTGGATACGATCGCGAGTTTGTTTTTCTGGCAAATTTTCTTATCCTCTTCGGACATCCAGACCCCATGAAAGCCCCCGCCACCATGAGCAAACATACCAATAGAATCCAAAAACCCAAACGGGGAAACATGATACTTTTCATAACATTCCTCGACCTCTTTCTTTGTTTCTGCTATATGCGTATAGACCGGCTTGCGAAGATCCATAGCAATCCCCGCAAGCTGTTCTAAGGTTTCACGTTTTGTCGTATATTCCGCATGAAAACCAAGCTGACAGGAAACCAGCGGCGACATCTCATTTAAGCGGTAAAACTGCTCTTTCACTTCTTCCGGCGAACTACAGAAATCATTCAAACCGCTACACATTACCGTACGGAATCCCACATCGCGGGAGACTTCTGCATGGCAGTCAAAATCCCGGTACATATCAAAATTGGCTGTGATCCCGCTTGTCAGATACTCCATGATTCCCAAACGGATCAGCCAGTATTGATCCTCTACGGTAAGTTTGTCTTCCATCGGAAAGATTTTCTCGTACAGCCAGGTCTGCAATGGCACATCATCCGCATACGAACGAAGAAATGTCATCGCCGTATGAGTATGTGCATTTTTAAATCCCGGCAGAAGGAGGTCATTTTCCACATCGATTTCACGATCCCATGTCGATTTCTGCGGAGCATTCTCCGCATCTCCCACATAGGTGATCCGGTTTCCTTCGACATGAAGTTCTCCCGTAAAAATCTTCCGATCCGATCCCATCGGTGCAATTCTGGCATGATAGAACCGTATGTTACATTTCTTACATATCATCAATAATCACACTCTGTCGAACCGGCTGTGTTATCACCGGTCTTACGGTTGGCTCTGTTTTCTCAATCATATCTGCTGTCATTTTACTGATTGCTTTATACACAAGCAGACGGAACAGCGGTGCCATCTTTTCTCCTACTTCTGTTACTTCCATATGGTTCAATGGAGTCTTGCTGATTCCACAAGCCATGTTGGAGATACAGGATAAACCGCACACACGCATTCCCATGTGACGTCCGGCAATTGCTTCGATCGCCGTACTCATACCAACGGCATCCCCACCGATTGCCTGACACATACGAACCTCTGCTGTGGACTCATACTGTGGTCCACGCATCTGTACATACACGCCCTCACGAAGAGGCACATTACAGTCTCTCGCTGACTGTCGGATGCATTCACAAAGCTGGGTATCATAAAGATGTTCCATCGAAGGAAAACGGCTTCCCCACTCGTCCACATTTGCCCCCTGCAAAGGAGATGGCATAAAACTTGCAATCTGATCGGTAATCATCATAAAATCACCCGGACGGTACATCGTATTCAATCCACCAGCAGAATTTGTCAAAAACAGAATTTCTGCGCCAAGTTTTTTCATGACACGGATGGGAAGAACCACATCGCTGATCGCATATCCTTCATAAAAATGAACACGCCCCTGCATGATCACCACAGGAGTCTGCTCAATATATCCAAATACAAAACGACCTTTATGACCATCTACCGTAGATACAGGAAATCCCTGAATCTGCGCATAGTCAATCGAATCTACCACTTTAATCACTTCTGCCAAAGCTCCCAGTCCGCTTCCCAAAACAATCGCTACCTTTGGCACAAAATCAATTTTCGTACGAATCTGTTTATAACACAATTCTACCTTCTCATATACTGAATTCATTGGTTCACTTCCTTAACAAAATATTAGTTATATTTATTGTAACTGTTTTTTCTCTTATTGTCTAGTCAAATTTGCGGATTTTACTCCAATTTTACTCGAAAAACATCTCAAATACAAGATTGCTCACATCGATGCCTTTTGCCGTCAGAAAAAGCCTGTCCTCTTCTCTGGCAGCAAGTCCCATAGCACATATTTTCTGAATGGTTTTCCCATATCGAAGAGACGCGTCTTCCCCGAATCTTTCTTTGTATTCTTTCAGGGAAACCCCCTTCATACAGCGCATTCCAAGGATAAAAAATTCGATTTTTTCATCCTCCTCAGAAAGCTGCTCCTCTACAAAAGCCACGGTTTCTCTTTTTCCAACTTTTTCCAAATATGCAGTCATATCCGTTTCGTTTTTCAGCCGAAACTTTCCGATTTTCGAGCTCGCCCCAAGTCCCACACCAAGGTAATCCTCTCCGGTCCAGTATTTGGTGTTATGCCGGCTCTCATATCCCGGAAGGGCATAGTTGGATATCTCGTAGCGCGCATACCCTCTGTCGGCAAGCATCCGCTGCGTCATCTCATACATTTTCCGGTCTGTCTCTTCCTCCACCGGCGGACTGTCTTTGTATTTTTCATAAAACGGTGTTCCCTCTTCGATGATCAGACTGTACGAAGAAATATGCTGCGGTTCCAACGCCAGTATTTCCTGTAGAGAATGCTCATACGAGGCAATTGTCTGTCCGGGGATCGCACTCATCAGATCCACACTCAGATTTGTAAAGCCCGCCTCTCTCGCCCACAGCACCGCCTGCTTTGCCTGTGAAAACGTATGAATCCTTCCCAAAAGGGCAAGTTCCTTTTCTACGGCTGACTGAATCCCGATACTGAGACGATTGATGCCAAGACTGCGGTATGCCCGCAGCGACTGTGCGGTCACCGTTCCCGGATTGCATTCCATCGTAATCTCCGCTTTCGAATTTACCAAAAATTTCCTGATTATCGTCTCTAAAACACTTCCCAGCTGCCGCTCTGAAAGCAGACTCGGAGTCCCACCGCCAAAGTAGATCGTATCTACTTCCGCGGGAGACTCCGGCAGTTTAAACGGATTCCGGATTTCCTGCTGCAATGCTTTCACATAGCTTTCCGTTTTCCGGCAATCCGTGTCTGTTTCCAATGGAAATGACAGGAAATCACAGTAATTACATTTTTTTACACAAAAAGGAACATGCACATAAATTCCCAAAGATCCCATATCAGTTTTCCTCATCCAATTTCAAAACGCTCATAAATGCCTTCTGCGGAATCTCTACATTTCCGATCTGGCGCATACGTTTCTTTCCTTCTTTCTGCTTCTCCAACAGTTTCTTTTTACGTGAAATATCACCGCCATAACATTTAGCAAGGACATCTTTCCTCACGGCTTTTACCGTCTCGCGGGCAATGATCTTATTGCCGATCGCTGCCTGCACCGGAATTTCAAACAGATGTCTCGGAATCTCCTGTTTGAGTTTCTCACACATCTTTCTTCCGCGCTCATATGCCGTACTTTCGTGTACAATAAACGAAAGGGCATCGACCTCTTCTTTATTGATCAGTATATTTAACTTCACCAGACTGGACGGTTCATAGCCCTTCATCTCATAATCAAATGACGCATATCCTCGTGAACGCGATTTCAGGGAATCAAAGAAATCATAAATAATCTCGTTGAGCGGCAGTACATATTTAAGAAGCGCTCTTGTCTCTTCCATGTATTCCATTCCCAGATATACTCCGCGCCGTTCCTGACAAAGAGTCATAATTGCTCCGACAAACTCTGTCGTAACCATGATCTCGGCATTTACAACCGGTTCTTCCATATGTTCGATCTCGGACGGATCCGGAAGATTGGAAGGATTGGTCACTTCGACCATCTCACCATTGGTCTTGTACACATGATATACAACACCCGGTGCCGTTGTCACAAGATCCAGATTGTATTCTCTCTCCAGTCTTTCCTGAATAACTTCCAGATGAAGCAGTCCCAAAAATCCACATCGGAATCCAAATCCCAGCGCGATTGAAGTCTCTGCCTCAAACTGAAGCGCTGCATCGTTTAACTGTAATTTTTCCAATGCATCCCGCAGATCCTGATATTTGGCACCATCTGCCGGATACAGTCCACAGTATACCATCGGCTGTACTTTTTTATACCCCGGAAGTGCCTCTTCACATGGATTATCGACCGTCGTTACGGTATCTCCGACACGCGTTCCCTCTACATTTTTCAGACTTGCCGTAATATATCCAACCATTCCGGCGGACAATTCTTCACACGGGATGAACTGACCGGCACCAAACGTACCGACTTCCACTACCTCTTCTTCCAGTCCTGTCGCCATCATCCGTATCTTCGTTCCCTTTTTCACGGTTCCATCGAAAATACGGCAGAAAATAATAACACCCTTATAAGAATCATAAATCGAGTCAAAAATAAGTGCTTTCAGAGGTGCGTTTTCATCTCCCTGAGGTGCCGGAATCTTCTGCACGATCTGCTCCAGCACTTCCTCAATATTGGTTCCCATCTTCGCGGAAATCAATGGTGCATCTTCCGCCTCAATCCCGATCACATCTTCAATCTCTGCTTTTACCCGCTCCGGCTCTGCACTTGGCAGGTCAATTTTATTGATGACCGGCATAATTTCCAAATCATGGTCAATCGCCAGATAACAGTTTGCCAGTGTCTGAGCTTCAATTCCCTGTGCCGCATCCACGATCAGGATCGCGCCTTCACAAGCCGCCAGACTTCGTGATACTTCATAATTAAAATCGACATGTCCCGGCGTATCGATCAGATTGAAAATATATTCTTCGCCATCCTTTGCCTTATATACGATTCGTACCGTCTGTGCTTTGATCGTAATCCCACGTTCACGCTCCAATTCCATATTATCAAGGACCTGCGCCTGCATTTCGCGCTCTGTCAAAAGTCCTGTTTTTTCTATAATTCGATCTGCCAGAGTAGATTTCCCATGGTCAATATGGGCAATGATACAAAAATTTCGAATGTTACTCTTTTTTATTTCTGACATAATTTACCAATTTCCTTCCGTTGAATATTCTTATGGACAAGTATATCATAAAAAGAACGGAAATTCTACAGCGAAATTAATAAAAGTCCGCTTTGACTCTTCCTGTTTTTTCCCATAAGCCGGAAGAAATTTTCAAATGCAGCACCGGGCGCACAAGAAGAAGTTCGGAATTTACTCCTAACCCCTGACGTTCTACACTTCCTTCACTCCCCACACAGGCAGCATTGTTTGCCACGCGGTTCTGGGATACAGAACGAAGCCACCATCTCTCCGCTTCCTCCGGATCCGGCAGTTCCTGAAGACCCAGCCGTTCCATTTCTTCATCTCTCGCATATATTGTTCCCGTTGCCAGTCTTGTCTTCACGAATTCCGTTGGATCCGGGTTAAAACCATAGGCCTCCTCCATGGCTTCCGCACAGGAAAGAAGATATATTTTATCGGATGTTGGATCCATCTCATTTCCGTGCGCAGCTGTCTGTACGGTTGTCGTTACGATTGCCTTTTGTTCTTCTTCGGAAAATGCCTCATCCAAAAAAGTCTCATTCAGCCACTTTCGCAGCGAACAGTCTTTCCAATTCACTTTCGTATCTTCCGTATGATACCTCTGCCAGTCAAGTCCCTGATCAGCAAGCAAAAAGGCATCCTCTCCGTTTACGGATAGCACCCTCCATCGTATCGGCTGCTTTTTATCTTTTTTGTCTGCCTTTCCATCGCCATTGGTATCTTCCTGCCAATAATTTCCAAAATACACACTATCCCACAAAACATACTCTTCTCGTATTTCGGGATTCTCAAGCTGTTCGTTTTCGTTTTGATAACTATCCCACACCGCTTTCACACTTTCTGCTTTTTCCCAGTTTTCCGAAGTGATACGAATATGAAGAACCGGGCGCACACCAATACTTTTTGCCTCTACCGACGCATCCGTATATACTTCCCCATTATCTTCCACACAACATGCCTCATCATTACTCAGATCTCCGGGAGTCCGCAGCCACCAATATTCACTTTCCCCCGTTTCCGCCAGATCTGCTCTCTCGGCTTTATCCAGATTTCCGGATTCTACCGCCGCCTGCACAGCATACTGCGTCGCAGCCGTTTCTCTGGTCCGGGTTGGTGAAAGGGCATCCGTATAAAATCCATAAAATTTATTTTTGACGTCTTCATAGGACAGCAGGTACACTTTGTCCGTTGTATCATGCTTGCCATTTTCTTTGACCCGGTCTAACATGTCATCCACAACGACATTGGAAACTTTTACCGGCTGAATATCCTCCTGCTCTTTGTCCGTAAACGCCTCCTGCAAAAAAGTCTCATTCAGCCACTTTCGCAGCGAACAGTCTTTCCATTCGACGTCTCCTTTTTTATTATGATATGGCTGATACGCCAGATTCCGGTCAGCCAGCAAAAACACATCCTCTTCGTCCACCGAGAGAACTCTCCATTTTATTGGCTGCCTTTCATCTTCGCCGTCGATCTTTCCATCCCCATTCATGTCATTTTGCCAGTATTTTCCAAAATAAACACAGTCCCATGTCGCGATACCGTTTTGCGTCCGGGGATTACTGATTCCATGATAAGTTTCTTTCCGGAGTGTTATGTGGTCTGCCTGTCCGTTTAATGCCTGAAACAAAAAATAGGTAACGGCAATAATAACTCCTGCTATTCCGGCTGTGATCGTTATCCATCGAATCCTTTTTTGCTTCAATTGCCTTCCTCCCATCTCACATATAACTTTACTTTTTAAATTTCCATTTGCGCCTCGCTGCGGTCAATTTTCTTTAATACTTCTCCAATGTCCGTCACGTTATTGCGTATGGATTTATTTAATTCATTACAATTCTGCGCTAAATTTTCCACTTCCTGCGCAACGACGCTGAAACCCTTGCCTGCTTCTCCGGCTCTTGCCGCTTCGATTCGCGCATTTAATGACAGGATTGCCTGCTGCCGCTGTATTTCATTTAACTGATAGCTGTCCTGTTCAATCTCCCGCACAAGTTCATCGCACTTTTCAATTCCGCTTGAAAGATTGGCAATCAGGGACGCATTATATTTTGCATTGTATTCACTGTTGATAAAATTATTAAGTACGGCACCCAGCAGATTTGCACTCGCCTCAATTTCCTCTTCTGTTTTTATGGTTACTTTATGTAATGCTGCGATATATTCTTCTTCCTGTACACCAATTTCCCGTGCCACTTTCCGGAATTGCTCCTCATCCGGATTTTGTGGCAGGACCTGGCCTCCAATTACGGATCCTACCTGTTCTTCTCCCACCATAAGCGGAATTCCAAAATCTACCAATCCTGCATGGCAATGATAGACTCCCTTTCCGGTTCTGTCACATTCTTCACACCGCCTGCACCCTTCTTTACTTCCTCTGGTCAGTTTGATACAAAAATCGGTAAAATTATAACAATCCGATATGTACTTGCCATCTGCTCCGACAGCAACTGTCGCAAGTCCTGTTGCCTTCGCCCAGTTTTTCATAATGTCCTCAAATTTTTCCATATCACAAACTTCTTCAATCTTTATCATTTGCCTCATCCTTTTTCTTTTTTATACTTAAAAATTTTATATTTTATTTATTAATACCATTATACAATCTTATGTAAATATTTGTCAAGACCGTAATGCAGCTTATTTTTCTTTCTGTTAAATTGGGATTTTCAAAAAAATAACAGCCCGATCCCTGCTCATTTTACTTGCACTTTTCCTTCATTTGATGTAGAATGATGCCATAAGGTTTCAAAGGCATTTGCCATAAGTTGAAAACCTTCCAAAAACATAAATTAAGAAAGGATAATGATTATGAAGTTGATAAAAAGAAGCATTTCTCTTACTTTGATCGCAGCTTTCCTTATTACCGGAATGCCGGGCGTGGTTCCTGCACAGGAAACACAGGCTGCTGCGCGTTTGAGTAAAAGCTCTGTAACATTAACCGTTGGAAAAAGTACGACACTGCGTGTCAAAGGAACAACTGAAAAAATTGTGTGGCGTTCCACAAAAAAATCCGTAGCTTCCGTAAATTCCAAAGGAAAAGTCGTTGCTAAGAAACTTGGAAGTGCCCGTATCTGTGCTAAATTTTCGGGAAAGAAACTGTTCTGTAATGTAACGGTAACCGGTTCTTCCGCAGACACCAAAGCCGGCGGCAGATTGAATCCGCTTTCCGCCTATAAAGAACATACTATCAATTATTATGATGATGGGAAAAAGATCGGTACGTTTAAGATCAAATTGAATTCCTTTCTTTCCGGCGAGAAAGCAAGCGAAAAGATCTTGTCGAATCCGGAAAACCTGAAACCTACCAATTCACAAGAATACATTTATTTCCAGTTTAATGTGAAATATGTATCCGGAACCGAAGTGGTGGATTTGAAAGACGTATTTAGCTACTATTATAATATCTTTGATTCCACCGGAACAAAGCAATTGGAAAATATTGACTGGGGATTCTTCTTTGAACTGATGGAAGATCTCAGTGATGTATCTCTTTCTCCGGGTCAGTCAAGCAAATGTTCGAAAGCAATACTGGTAAGTAAAGGAAACACTCCGGTTTTGTATCGAATCCGTACCGGACGTACTTCTTACACCTGGTTTACCACAAAAAAATAATGAATACCACAAAAAAATAATGAATACCACAAAAAAATA
>CAJMFH010000033.1 GCA_905212635.1 uncultured Lachnoclostridium sp.
GGCCCCCCCCCGCCCCCCCCCCCGCCCCACCCCCCCCCCCCCCCCCCCCCCGCCCCGCCGCCCCCCCCCACGGGCCGCCCCCCTGGGGGGGGGGGGGCGGACCATCGAAAGCGCAGCTTTCGATTCTTATGTCAGCGACGATTTGCCGACGGCTGCCGGCCTTGCTGACGTCAGTCAGCAATTCTATTGCCGGTAGCGTCCTGCCGCCGAGGCGTAGCCGAGGGGGCGTTTCCTTATGCGAGGGGGCGACTCACCTCTGGACAACTTGCTTTTTCCCTCTTTCCGGGGTACATTCCTTGACTTTGCAACGATAACTCACCACTGGGCGACTTGCTTTTTCCCTTTTCCGGGGTGCAGTACCTAATCTTGCAACGGCGGCAGCCGCCGAAGTATAGCCAAGGGGCATTTCCTTGCACCACTGGACAACTTGCTTTTCCTCCTCTTTCATGGTACATTTCCAATATTTAACACTATACATAATTTCAAACCGAAAACGCCAGAAATGGCAGTGGTCTTTCTCGACCACATGCCCTCCAAAATCACGTCATCTCAGGCAAATTGTTTACAATATATTCCTGTATATTTCCATATTCAATCTTTCCAAAATAAGCATCAAAAAAATCATGCATATAATCAATCACTAAATTATTTTCATCTTGAAGAAATTTAAGAATGCTCGTATAATTATTGCCAATATATATTAACTCACTAAGCTCGCTCTTCTCACCGGCGGCTTCCAATCCCTCCTTATAGTCTGTAAACCTTCGTTCGAGTTCCGATTTGTCAAGTCTAATATCAACTAAAAATAGCGTATTTGCAAACGAGAATTTTTCTCTTGTCAAAATAGCAATAGGTCTTACATCCGTAACCGTTTCCTTATCATTTAAATTCAATCCGACTTCCTCTTTAACTTCCCTGGTTATGCAGTTTTTTATATCTACAATATCGTTGCAAAAATCAGTTTGATCAAATGCTCCTCCTATAAATTTTACTCTATTCGCCAAAGATGTTGAACCTGACATTTTTCCCAACACAATATAATCGTCGCTGGTTACCAACAACGCATTTGCCGCCATAGATCTACATGAATTTTCATCTATCCCAATTGATCTACTATATAAATAATGCGCAAAATTTGTTTCTTGGACATAAACTCGAATTTTATCTTCTAAAACATTTACCGCTGCCATTGTATACAGTTTCCCATTTGTATATGATTTTCCAGCATTCATTTCTCTCTTCCAATTTTCATTCACTTTTTCAACATATCTAACTGGTAACTCCAACTTTTTCTTTAATACCTTAAACTCAATTTCCTTATATTTATACACTTTCTTTTCTTTCACAGGCATAATCATATACGTCTTAGTTTTCGCCTCACCATCCCCTTTTTCAAATGAAATTGCTTCCTCAAGTCCTTCTTTTAAATCTTCAAATAATGAACTCATAGAAATCATCTCCTTTTCCTTGCTTCTTCTTTTAATGCTTTAACTAATTTCCTTAATACCTTTTTTCATCATCGGAAAGATTTTCCTGTTCTTACTTTCCCCAAACTAACACCTCACTAATTCCACACTACAATTCAACTTTGCTGCTTGATGAAAGTGCATTTGTAATTGATGTTCGCCAACCCCCTTATCTTTACTTCTTAAAACCATGCCCTCTTAACTAAATCTGTAAAGCCCCTCTACGAATTCGTCCAGTCCACGCAATCGTTTTACCGGGCGGAGTTTAATCCCGCACACATCACAAATCTGTGAAAGTCCGGCTTCTATGACCACATTTGACACCCTTACCTCTTGTGGTGCCCCAAACTGAAAAATAAATCCAATTAGTATTTCTGCCAGTATTACCACACCATCCTCGTCCGGATGAACCATTTCAAATTTGAGCATCATACCAGAATCAGCATCACCCAACAGTGCTAATGCCATATTTGCCGGGCGGTCGTATTTTTTATCAGCCACAGGCATGCCGGGTGCAGACACATCTGCCTCTAAGACGGCACCGCATTGAGGTACATTTTTCAATTCTGAAAGAAGTTCTTCGTCATCAAGGCAAAGACTTCCAAACTGGAACATTACAAACGGAAGCGGCTCTTCTCTCCCACGCACCACATTATCTTTATCATCTAAAATGACATGAAACATATTGCCATTTTCAAAATTAATAGAAAGTCCGTTCTCTTCATAATAGGTTAAGGCAAGTTCCAGATCATGCATATGTTTGCTCATCCGTAAAACCTCGTTTTTATCCAGATTATAAGGATAATACCCCGGTTCGAAAGACATAAAATATAACCATTGATTTTTGCCCCGATATTTGTACCCTAAATCTTTGATGGTTTTTCTCTGCGCATTTGACAATTCTTCACGATTTCCCCAGTAACAACTAAGGCATTTCTGGTGATACATCGCGTATTCCGAAGACAGATTCAGGCTTTCCTGCATCACAAGCATCAAAAATGTATTCAATCCCTCAAAGCCCTCGTAAACGGATACACCATAACAATCTCCACCTCTGCCAAGAATACTAAAAAACACAGTGTCTTCTTCATTACCTCTGGTAATTCCAATAATGTCCATGTCCCAGAATTTGTCCCACGGTTTTCCCGCTTTTATTCTCGTCGCCGTCTCATACAATTTTTTCCATTCTTCTAACGCTGCTTCTTTTCGCATAAAATTAATTCCTCCTAAATCCGTATTCTTTTTTTAATTGTTCAAAAATTTCAAATGCCACGGGACAAACTGTAATTATATCCAGCATCCCAAGTAAACTTAACAATCGCTCCGGCTGATCAGTATATGGATATTTTTTACAGTTATCCGGTTTACAATCTGCTAATCTACACATGCCATCTTCCCGCAAAAAATCACATGGTTTATGTTTTGTCAAATAACCTGTTCCAGATGAATTTTTCTCCAAAAAGAAATCAATGAACTGCTCCGGTGTAACCCCTAACTGTTTCGCATCTTTTTCAATATCTTCTTCTAAAATATTTGCCTTGTACATCTTGCAGCAATTTCTACATCTGCTGCAATCATACTCTGCAAATAATTGTTTATGCAAACGTAAAAATTTCCCGTCTAATTCTTCCAAATTCGCGTTTTCTTTTAAAAACACACGAAACTCTAAATTTTCTTTTTCCTTTTTCCTTGCTTCTCTTTCAAGTTTTCTAGGCGGAATCATAGGAATGCCTCCTTTCATTTTTACGTACTCAAAATTCATATTTGTATTTTATCATGTCTCTTCATACATTGCAATGACAACGAGAATCCAACCTGCAAAAGCAGCATTAAACATTGCAGCCTTCTTTTTCCATTGCGGTCAACCATGATACTTATTCGAAATTATCGCAGTTTTTTCACTCTTTTCCGATTAATAATCAACTCAGAAATAAAAGTTCCCGGTTCCCATAATTCTTGGCCGTCAAGACTATATTTTGAATTAATACAAATAGCATCCATTCCCATGGATAACCTCTTATATATATTTGTTTCTTCATCAAAAAGTCGTTTCTTCTCCACAATTAATTTTTTTAGGTCATCCAATGATTCCACACATGAATCTTCAATATACAAATGCGACAAATTAATTAATCCTTTAATAAAAGATATATTTCTAATATTGTGACCAGTATAAATATCTTCTTTTTTATTATTAAATAAGTGGTCAACTCATTATCCGCAACGTCTTTACCGCCAGTCTACCTTCCATTCGTCCCCATCTTCTTTCGTCAACGCCACAATGTGCTTTTCACAGCGCACCATTTCCTCCCTTTGCACTTCCATTTCCACCTCATACCATTCCTTTTTGCCAGAAATATTTGTCAGAGCATTCTGTAAATGACTTACTGCGTCACTTTCCTGAATTTTCCTTATAGCAACAATTGTTCCATCCAATGCATTCGGAAATAAATAGTCCCATTTTTCATACAAAGACAACTCCATCATTCCTGCCTGGCAATCTGTATTAGAATAGTAAACATACTGTCGTATCGTCTGTTCCGGCGTTCTTGCAATGGTATTTGTGTTACTGAGAAACCCTAGTAAAATACAACCTGATACAAACGCAGAACAAGCAAAAACAGAGACAGCTTTACGGGGTTCTTTTCCTGCCAGACGTTTGACACGGACACGCAGTGCATTTTTCGAAGAAACCATCATTGTTGCGGTACAAAATACATCTTCTTTTGTTCTGATTTTGTCTACATTTACGGCATCCAATAATATTTTTCCATACTCTGTTTTCTTCATCTGTAACGCCGCAGCGGCGCGCTCGTCACACGCCATTTCACAGTCTTCTTTCGACAAAACTGCCGCGATATATACAAGCGGATTGAACCAGTAAATAGCGATAAAAATCATTCGCAGTTTTGCCCAAAAAAGATCTTTTGCGCGGATATGACACATTTCATGCTGCAAAATTGTACGGTAAATGTCCGGCCGATCAAGAATCTCCGGCATCAGATAAATTCCTATTTTCCCCTTCACCTTAAACACGCACGAGGAACGAAGATCCGGCACATAATACAGGGGAAACGGAACATTTTCATCCTCAATCTGCACTCTATTTTCATACAAAAATTTCTCGAATCTGAAGTTGATAAAGTGTTCATATAAAAAGACAGCAACACTTCCAATCGCCCATATTACAAGAAAATACCACGGGATTCGAAGCATCGAAAACTCAAACCAGATGTCCCGCAAAAACGGAATTTTTCCAAAAAGACGGGAAAATGTATTGAGCGAGAGCATGTGAATATCGCCGCCAAATAGACATTCTATCGGCAGCAAGCGGAATGCCGTGAAAAGCCACAGTGCGTATACGATACGGGGTGAGAGTACATTCCGGCACAACTTGCGGAAAACCAGCATGAATATGATCATCAGACTGGATTTCAAAAGGATCATGGTCATTTTTCTCCCTCCCTTTCCGCCTTTTGAAGAATCTCATAAAGATCATCCAGTTCGTCTTTGCTGACCTTTTTACTGCTCAAAAATGAGTTCACAAGCAGGCTCAGGCTTCCTTCATACACGCGGTCCAAAAACTGCTCGGTTTCTTCCAGCACCGTTTCTTTTTGCGAAATGATCGAATAATATTCTTTTGCCCTGCCATTTCTGCGGTACTCGACCGCTCCTTTTTTCTCCATGCGGCTAAGGAGCGTGATCACCGTATGCTTATCCCAGAATTTCTTTTTATTTAACTCCGCTACAATCTGTGTTATCGTCGCTTCGGGAAATTTCCAGAGGATATTCATGATCTCCCATTCTGCATTCGACAAGTGAATCTTTTCCATAAAGCAATCATCCTTTCGTTAGGTATACATTTGTTAATAACAATTGTATACCTAACGTAGTGCTTTGTCAAGAGAAAACTTTTTGTATATAGAACCATCTTTGTAATTAAACTGCTAGTTTCATACTCTTTTTGTATCCTGTTCTAACTTTAAACAATTTCTTATATTTCTTCAATTGTTTATTTGGCACTTTAATTACTGCCTTCTTATTAATACCATAGATAACATTACTTTCAATAACTTTCAATCTTGTAGATCTAATTACAAATTGTTTCACATTTTTGCACTTGTAAAATGCTTTTCTGTTAATTTTGGTAATATTTTTTCCAATGACAATTTTTTTTAAGTACTTATACTTATTAAATGCTTTACAATCAATAGATGTAATCTTAAACGCCTTGCCTCCAATCTTAATAGTATCTTTAACTATTAATTTTTTCAAATTCTTATCACTCTTCTTTGAGTTTGTTCCAATTAAAGAAACTTCTGCGTTTCCATCTACATCTATCTTTGTAATTTTATATTTCATCTTCTTTTTCGTTAGTATATTTCCAACTTTAATAGAATTGATTTTCAATGTATTTTGACCCCATTTATGTAAAAAATTATTCGCCAGACTTGGCATAGGCATCTCAGTTTGCTGCTTTGTCTGTTCCGGAGTCACATTTACCACCGGTGTCTCCTCTGGCTTCATTGACGGTTTGACACTTGGACTTACTGTCGGCATTGGCGTCATTGTTGGAACGGCTGTTGATTTTACCGTCGGTTTCGGCGTTGGAATCAATATTGGTTCTAGTGTTGGCTTCGAAGTTGGAACTGGCGTTGGTTTTGCTGTTGGAATTGGGAATTGTTCTTGCTCCTCACCTTTATACAACACTACATATGCAACATCATTATCTTGCTTATAGTCGCCTCCCTCCGTTACTGCCTGAATCATTAGATAAGCTGCATTATTTTCATTGTATGTAACCTCTTCTTTATTTAAAGTAAATGTAACCATTTTGCTATCATTTGCAAACACATCTATTTCTTCTGATACATCTAACTCTTTTTCTTTGGTTACATCAGAATAAAGGCGCACAGCAGTTTTTGCATCAAGAGAGCTCTGATTTGTCAAGGTTGCTGATATCTGCACTTTATTATCTTTCTCCATATGTGTTGCCAAAATTGAAACATCTGCTTGTCCAATTGTAACAGAAACAGTGTTTCTAGCCAAATCCTTTTGTTCCTTTGCCGAAACAGACAAATCTACATTCTGTGCGGATTTTACCTCCCTCAAGTCTATATATGCTGTCCCCAACTCACTATTTCCCGGCAATATATTTGTGGATACTTTTTTTATTATTCTATCTCCATTTTTCAATATAATCTGAATATCCAAATCCTTAACCGTAGTATCTCCAGTATTTATCACATGATATGAAATAGCTGACAATCCATCATTTCTCACATTCTCTTGGTTTATTCTTGCAGTAGCTAATTCCACTTCATTTTTTTGTTCTATTTTTACCTCAGATACAGAATTCAAATTCGTCTCTGTATCCAAAACATTTGTAATAATACTCCAATTGCCATTTGCATCTAGTGTCGGTGACAAACTTCTCCACATAACTCCTTTTTTTTCACAAAGAGCAATCGGGTCAGAAAATCCATTCTCTGTCTCCATAGATGCATATATTGTTCCTATATCGTCATCTTCATTATAAACACTCCAAATATACCCACCTTTATCTCCATTGGTACAATACTCAATTTCATTTCCAAATGCACTCTGTCCAGCATTATATGAAGATATATACCCATTTAAAACATTATAGGAATACAGCACACCATTTAATCTTGCACAAATCATGTCATCTCGATATGAAATCCTTGATATCTCACCATCCTCGGAAGAAAAGAACAGATTTGACATTACATTTAATACATTTCCGTTAGTGTCAAATAAAGCGCTGATTCCATTGTTTTTTCCAACAAAAGATGCTTGTATCTCATCTTTATTTTTATATACTACATAGTCATCTACTGTCCCTGGAGCTACAGCAATTGTGTTTTCCGAGATAACAGACGTTCCATCCCATGTTGCTGTACATATTCTATTTGTCCCGGCTTTTTGTGAAAAATCCAACTTATCGTTATTTACCCAGGATACAATAATTTCTTTAGTATTCTCACAAAGTTTTGGCATCATATCACAAGAACTGTTATCGGTCACATAAGAAGGCGTTGAAAATGTATTTGTAACCTCATCAAAAACCGAAAGACATATTTCAGAATTTGACGCATACTCATCTAATACCACTTCACTAGCTGTCTCAATATCTCCAGATATTTTCTCCTTAATCTTTTGCCACACCAACACTAATTTGCCATCAATAACTTTCATATCGGCATACATATCGGCACAACCATTATCATATACCGCTTGCGGTTCTGACCAAACACCTTCTTCTTTTACTGAATACATTAACACAGTTCCATTCAATATATCTCGGGCGCTATCATAACTTTGGAATAAAAGTACTTTTTTATTTCCAATTTCTATCTGCATTGGAAGAGATGATGGCAAAATTCCATCTTGCAGTTTGGTTACATAATCATCCTCACTTGCCCCCATTGCCAACATAGTATTCTCTTCTTTTTTATCTGGAAGCCATTCGCTTGTTTTATCAGCAAAAGAAGTATCCAGTTCTGACATTTCTGTATTCGAATTCATAACCATCATATCCCGTGAAAAGAAAGTACTTACCATACTTTGTTTATCTATTGTATTCCATAACTCCTTTCTATAAGAAACAAGTTCCTTTTGAATATCAATAACAAACAACAAATAACAACGTAATTTTGCTGAAGCCTTCAGCTCTGCTTTTGTACACGGAATAACTGTTATTGGTAATGATAATGATCCTTTTGCACCTATCGTTGCCACCTTATCGATTCCGTACCCCCCCTCTAAGGAAACACTTGGTGTAACAGTTACACTTCCTCCTGGAAATCTAAATTCATCCTTTTGCCAATTATATTGTAGACTTGCTTTAGCAGCTGCCTTGCAACTCATAGACAAATTCAAATACATTGGCCCTATCGGTGTCGTAAATTGCCAACTAAGACTTCCTTTTACACTTGCATCTGTTCCAAATTCGCTTTCTGAACAAATTAATTTTCGATTTTTATCAAACGTTCCCTCATAATATGCCATTACAGAAATCTTCGGTTTTTTCTTAAAACCGCTCGCTGTTATGGCATCATAATATTTAAGTCCCCATTTTTCCTTATAAACATTTTTGGCATATGAACGTATTCCTTGATATCGATTTATATAATCCTTATAATCCTTTACATTGGATTTGAACTCATTCCAAGTTGCGTCATCTTTTAACCAACCGCCTTTTTTTACGCCAATTGCTATACGAATTTTATAAAGTCCATTATCTTCTTTTATTTCTATGTCTACCGGATAAACCGTACTCGCTAACGACCAATCCGTAGGAAAAAACTCCGCAACACTAGAATCTGCTGAACCAGATATATTCTCGCCAAAACGAAATCCTTCATCTCCTATTTCACCATTGGAACTTTCATCATTGACCGCAATTTGACAAACTGCACTTTCACCTCCTGATTCCGAAATGATAATGGTCGTGTTTCCTTCTGCCTTTCCCTTTACTTTTAGTATTCCACTCGCTGTCCACTTACTATAAGTTGTATTTTGCCCTGAATAAGTAATTGCCTTAGTAGGCAAAACAAAAGCTAAATCCTCAACCATTGCAACACTTGTATCAGTCGATTGTGCTACAACTGAATTCACGATTGTCTTTAGCTCATCGTATGTATCTGCCACAATCGTTACTGGAATGGAATCATCTTCATTTACACTAATATTGTAAGAGGAACTACAGTGAATGTACTGTTTGGTAACATCAATAGTTGCACTACCTTTCCGCCGAATGTATGTCATCGAAGTTGGTAATTTAGTTTTTATCACAGTAACTACATTTCCATTTTCGTCTGTCCAGTAATTATCTTTTATAGAAGGTAACTGTATTGCAATTCTTACATTTACTCCTACCTCTACGGTTGACAAAGAATTCATTTCCGAAAACATTTCACCATATTCATCAATATTACTGGTATCAAAGTTACTTATATCTAATCTCATTAAATTCGAACATTTATAAAACATCATATACATATCTTTCACATTAGACGTATTAAAATTACTTACATCTAATGACTTCAAGTTCGAACATTCACGAAACATATATTTCATATCTTTCACATTAGACGTATTAAAATTACTTACATCTAATGTCGTTAAATTTGAACACTCACAAAACATTTCATTCATACTTTTGACTCTAGATGTATCAAAATTGCTTACATCTAATGTCGTTAAATTTGAGCACTCACAAAACATTCCATACATATCTGTTACCTTTGAAGTATCAAAATCACTTACATCTAACATTTTCAAATTATTACAGCCATAGAACATACTAACCATATTCGTAGTGTTTGAAGTATCAAACTTACTTAAATTTAATTCCGTTAAACTCGAACATTTACTAAACATATTCCCCATACTTGTTACATTAGATGTATCAAATTTCTTCAAATCAAGTTGCTTTAACTTTTTACAATCACCAAACATATAAGTCATATCTGTTACCTTAGATGTGTTAAAACCACTTACCTCTAATTTTTCTATTTTTGAGCAATAATAAAACATATTACTCATATTCGTTACCTTAGATGTATCAAATCCACTTAAATCTAAACCATCTACATTTGAACACCCCAAAAACATCCCACTCATATCTGTTACCTTAGATGTATCAAAACTTTTTAAAGAAATATGTCTTATTCCTGAACTATTACCGAACATAAATGCCATATTAGTTACATTAGATGTATCAAATCCACTTAAATCAAGATTTAACGTTGAGTAATATACACTACCACAAGCAGCAAACATATTTCTCATATCCGTTACAGCAGACGTATCTAACTTACTCAAATCAATCTTTCGCATGTTACTACATCCCGCAAACATACCTCTTGCACTTGTAATTCCTGAGACTTCGACATTCGCACTTATTATATAATTTCCATACTGACACCAATCGGGACAAGCCTTTTCATTGTTTAACTCATAATTTCCTTCTCCTGTGACTGTTAATAATCCATCTGAATCAATACTCCACCCTAAATCGCCATCTGTTCCGCTATACAAAATGGTTGTTTCAGCCTTTACTTCAATTTCTTTCCAAGGTAATAGTATCATAGAAACCACTACTATCATTACCCATAATCTTCTACTCATTATTTTCATATAAATTCCTCATGTGACAATTATAAAGACGTTTATCACATTTTCCTTTCTTTTTCCATTTACCTTATTATTCTGTCATTTCTTTAAGAAGTTCTAATAAAGTTTCCCCTCTTAGTCTAAGAAATCAGAAAAGATTTACTCAAAAAACATGCATACTTTTCTTAACCGGTTTAACAATCATCTTCTAGAAAAATATAACTACATAGACTTCAGTTTTATGACATTGCTTTTCCAATTTATAAAGCAATTTTGTCATAATAATCTTTCCTTTATTTTCCTTTTTAAGTCTATCATACCTAATATAAAATTGCAAATATTTCCTTATCATAATCTTCTAAAAATATCTTGTCAAACCAAACCTTTCTCCCCCAATCCCTATCAAAATTCTGCTATAAACCACAAAATAGTCTTGTTTCATTTTCCGCGGCATATGGTATAATGGAGATAAGTTAGGACGTCGGGGTGACATTCCCCGATGAGTACATTAAGGAGGGTTACTATTATGGCTAGATTTACATTACCTAGAGATTTGTATCATGGAAAAGGTGCGCTGGAGGCGCTGAAAACATTTAAAGGAAAGAAAGCGATCATCTGCGTCGGCGGTGGTTCGATGAAGCGTTTCGGATTTCTTGACAAAGCAGAGCAGTATCTGAAGGAAGCCGGCATGGAAGTAAAATTGTTCGAAGGCATTGAGCCGGATCCATCGGTGGAAACCGTGATGAAAGGCGCCGCTGTTATGCAGGAATTTGAGCCGGACTGGATCGTAGCGATGGGCGGCGGTTCTCCGATCGATGCTGCCAAAGCGATGTGGATCAAATACGAATATCCGGACATCACTTTCGAAGATATGTGTAAAGTATTTGGTATCCCTGCGTTGAGAAATAAAGCACATTTTTGTGCCATTTCTTCCACTTCCGGTACGGCTACCGAAGTGACAGCATTCTCGATTATTACCGATTATGAAAAAGGAATCAAATATCCGATTGCTGACTTTGAGATCACGCCTGACGTTGCTATCGTAGACCCTGAACTTGCCGAGACGATGCCACAGAAACTTGTTGCTCACACCGGTATGGATGCAATGACACACGCGATTGAAGCTTATGTTTCTACCGCCAACTGTGATTTTACAGATCCACTTGCCCTTCATGCGATAAAAATGATTCAACACGATCTGGTAGATTCTTACAATGGTGACATGGCAAAACGTGATTCCATGCACAATGCACAGTGCCTCGCCGGTATGGCATTCAGCAATGCCCTGCTCGGAATCGTACATTCGATGGCTCATAAAACCGGAGCCGCTTTCGCTGATTATGGCGCACATATTATCCACGGTGCTGCCAATGCCATGTATCTTCCAAAAGTAATTGCCTTTAATGCCAAAGACGAAACGGCAAAAGAGCGTTACTGCTATATCGCTGATTTCATGGGACTCGGCGGTGCTTCTGCCGATGAAAAAGTGGCAAATCTGATTGCATACCTGCGCAAGATGAACGACGATCTGAACATTCCACACTGCATCAAAAACTACGGCGCAGACAGTTATCCAACTGAAAATGGATTTGTGCCGGAAGAAGTATTTTTAGAGAGACTTCCGGAAATTGCAGCAAATGCGATTCTTGATGCCTGCACAGGCTCAAACCCAAGACAGCCAAGTCAGGAAGAAATGGAAAAACTGTTGAAATGCTGCTATTATGATACGGAAGTAGATTTCTGATATTGAAAATATAACAGATTTTGAATGATACTATCCCGCAAAAAGGACTGTTTCTGAGGTGTCCCCTCAAAGGCAGTCCTTTTTCCTTTCCAATTATTACCATATATTACAACACACTTTTTTCATATATTTTACATATTTTCCACAAACTCCTTCGTTATGATAAAATCATCAATTGAGAAGGAACCAATATGACGAAGTCATATTATAAAGATGGTTCTGACGACCTGCCGCCGAACGTAAGCGAGGGGGGCAACACATATTATAAAAGGAGGTCATTGCTATGAAAACATTACGAAAATTTTTTCTTATACCTATGTTGATCGGAAGTCTGATCCTGACTTCGCCAATGTACACATTTGCAGCCACCAATTCCTCCGCAGGCAGCTCAGCTTCGTCATCTGCCGCTCCAGCGGGAGGCACACAAGGCAGCAGTCAAGATTCTTCGTCTGTCAAACCGGATGGTAACAATAGCACACCACCAGCCAAACCGGACGGCGATAATGGTACCCCACCGGAAAAGCCAGCCGGCGACAACGGAACTCCTCCTGATACTGCCAGCGGTGGCGGAATTTCAGGAAATGCTCCAAGTGGAAACCAAGGTGGTGCTCCGGGCAGCTCACAGGGCGTTTCCAGTTACAATGCCGTGCAGTCTCTCACAAGCGACGCGACATTTAACGGAGAAACCCTTTCTTCCACCGGAACCGATGAAAATGTAGTCGATGTCTCAGAAAATGCTTCTGCCACCGTCGCCAATTCCACAGTAACAAAAACTTCTTCGGACAGCACCGGCGGCGATAATTCGAGTTTCTACGGTGTCGGAGCCGCTCTCCTTGCCCGAAGCGGAAACTTGTACGTGACAGGAACTAAGATCAATACCGATTCTGCCGGTGGTGCAGGCATCTTTGCTTATGGCGACGGAACCGCATATGCCGCAGATTCCACGATCAATACAACCCAGGATACCTCTGGCGGAATCCACGTCGCAGGCGGTGGAAAATTGTACGCATGGAATCTCAATGTCACGACCGCAGGCAATTCTTCCGCAGCGATCCGAAGCGACCGAGGTGGAGGAACGATGGTTGTCGATGGCGGAACGTATACCTCCAATGGAAGCGGTTCCCCTGCCGTGTATTGTACCGCGGATATCACCGCAAACAATGCCACGCTCACTGCCAACGGCTCAGAAGCCCTGTGTATTGAGGGATTGAACACCACCCGTCTTTACGATTGCAGCCTTACCGGAAATATGCCGGAGAACAGCCAGAATGACTGTACGTGGAATGTCATTTTATACCAAAGTATGTCGGGGGATTCTCAGGAAGGAAACAGCACCTTTGAAATGGTCGGCGGTTCATTGACAGCGAAAAACGGCGGAATATTTTATACAACGAATACGGAATCAACCTTTGTATTGTCCAATGTCGATATCACATATGCCGACAAAAATGATTTCTTTTTGAAATGTACCGGCAACAGCAACCAGCGTGGCTGGGGAACTTCCGGCAGTAATGGAGCCGATTGCAACTTTACGGCGATTTCCCAAAAAATAGAAGGCGATGTAATCTGGGACAGCATCAGCCAGCTCGATATGTATATCAAACATGCCAGCAGTTTAAAAGGGGCTTTTGTCCAGGACGAAAGCAATGCCGGCGATGGCGGCAAGGGTTACTGCAATGTATCCATCAGTTCCGATTCCGCGTGGACCGTAACCGGTGACAGCACCATAACCAATCTTTCCAACGAGGGAACGATCAAAGATACCGATGGAAAAACGGTAACGATCAAAGGAAGTGGCGGAAAAGTGTACGTCAAAGGAACAAGTAACTATACAATAACCGTTACCGGCACTTACAGCACCAAAGCCGACTTCAGCGGAGCTTCTTCCACAAACAGCTTTAACGACTATTCCGTAAGCAAACCGGAAGGACTGACAAATGTGTCTGCCACGACTGTATCTACTGCAAACAGTTCCGCTGCACAAGATTCAGGGAAGGAAAATTCTTCCATTCCATCCTGGCTTATTATTAGTATTTCTGTAGGGGTATTGATACTCGCAGGTGCTGCCGCGATACTTCTCTACTCGAAAAAGCAGAAAGCACGGCGGGAAGAATAACTATTTTATCTTCGGAAAGTTACTATTATACTTTTTATATAACCAACGGATGCAGTAAATATGAATATCCATTTACTGCATCCGTTATTTCTAAATGCCTATTAACTATATTTCATTAATTTAATTATTTTTTCTTCTTATATCTCCTGCCTTTAATAACTCCATTGTCCACAAGAATTCCGTCTTCAACAAGAGATCTAAGCAATGCTTTCGTTCTTGTTTCTCTAACTCCCAGCACATCTGCCAATTCGCTTGCCTTATACCATACATCTTCTTGCATAAACGAAAGAAGCAAATCGAAATGCGCTTGTGTTTTTTTTGTCACTTTTTTACTGTCACTTTTTACTGTCACTTTTTTACTGTCACTTTTTACTGTCACTTTTTTCTTAAAAGAAAGCGACAGTACTGTTCTATCTGGGTCAAATCTTTCTTCAATCACCGGTTCTTCCAAACCTTCCATTTCCCAAACATTAAAAATATTTGGCACCCCGCTTCCTGCACGCTCACCGATATTAATAAGATTAAACATTTTCATAAGAGCCTTGTTTCGCGGATCAGATTCACCACCAATACGCATCTGCTTTTTGCCAGTTCTAATATAGCCTGGATTTGCTAAAATCAGCTTGTTCGGTTTTTTACGAATTACAACTCCACGCAGTCCATGATAATCTGCATTAATCAAGCAGTTTGCCAAAGCTTCTCGAATTGCTCTGTGTACCGGAGTATCATCAATCCGCTCGCCGCCTACCATTTTGAAAGGTACCTTAAGGTCTTTGATAAGTTTATTATAAACCCTAAAATAAAAGTCACATACATTTCCAGACCATTCGCCAGAACTTGACTGCAATCGATCACTCCAACGAGTAGTTGGATCTAATTCTTCTCTGTAGTCCAAAAAATACTCTGGGAAATGACGCACAATATTGTACTCGTCACCAAACATTAGCATACCTGCTGCCGTAGGGTGTAATTTCCCATCCTCATCAGAAATGGCAGCCGCACCTATGCTTCTCAAATACTCATGGTCATTCAGACGTTCAAAGGGATGTCCTTCTTTTAAAGTACGATGACTGTTACGATATCCATGAATAGTATCATAATTTAAATCTTCCATCGCAACCTTATCAAGCACTTCCATATCCATAGTACGCTCCATCTGGTCACGAAGCATCGTCTTTATCTGCAATCTGGTACAATGATAATCCCCCTCATAATTACGTCGGAATGTACCATTAAAAATATCATTGTTAATGTATACCGGTTTTTGCTCTCGTTTTGCCATAGGCACATAAATAACCATAATAACATCCTTATTGGCACCAATCTCATAGGTCTGCACATCATCCTCTGTTAATAGGTTAATATTTACCTTCTTGGGATTATTGATAGTATCCCAGAATTCTTTACGAAGCTTAGATACATCCTGAAGACCAGTCGTTCGCCAACTACCATCTTTATTTTCTTTGACACCAAGAAGAATGACACCACCATAGCAATTTGCAAAAGAGGAATAAGTATCCCATAATGAAACCGGCAAGCCGCCACTTGCTTTTTTTACCTCTCTTCTGTTATCTTCCCTATACTCATCAAATTGTGATAGATCAAAATTTACCGCCACACAAACACTCCTTTCCCTTGAAAAATTTTCTAAGATTTCAAAACGAATGCACAGAAATCAATGTTTCTCGCATGCAAACACATCCATTCATTGATTTCTACGCATTCGTCCCAAATCGTTTTTATTTCTTCTGTTCTGCCAGATTGATTCGTACAAGAGATTTGCGGAGTGCCAGTTCAGCACGTCGCATATTGACATGAGCATCCAGACTCTTGATTCTTCGCTCGGCGCGCGCCTTCGCTTCAAGCGCACGTTTCATATCAATCTCCTCCGGCCATTCACACGACTGCGCGAGAATGGTTACTTTGTCTGGGAGGATCTCCAAAAAGCCTTCTAAGACAGCGGCTTCCCGAATCACATCATCCTCAGAATTTTCGGTAATCGTCAAAACACCCGGAGCGACGATCGTCGTCAATGGGATATGGTCGGCATACACACCGATGTCTCCCTCTGTCGTCGTCAATTCCACCATTTCGACCTCTCCGGTGTAAAATACACGCTCCGGAGAAATTACCTCTAATTGGAATTTTTTCATATCCGCCATAGCCATCTCCAATCCGCTCTCGCTACTTGCGTGCGATGACATCGTCGATCGTACCTGCATTCAAGAAGCAGCTCTCCGGAATGTCATCATGTTTTCCATCCAAAATCTCCTGAAATCCTCGGATTGTTTCAGAGATTGGCACATATTTACCGGGAAGACCGGTAAACTGCTCTGCCACGAAGAATGGCTGGGAAAGGAAACGCTGTACCTTACGGGCGCGGTTGACAAGGACTTTTTCATCCTCTGACAACTCGTCCATACCAAGGATTGCGATAATATCCTGCAATTCCTTGTAACGCTGTAAGATTTCCTGTACACCACGAGCCACTTTGTAATGCTCTTCGCCGACAATCTTAGGATCCAGAATACGGGAACTGGAACCAAGCGGATCTACCGCCGGATAAATACCAAGTTCCACGATTGAACGATCCAATACGGTCGTTGCGTCAAGGTGGGCAAATGTCGTCGCAGGAGCCGGGTCCGTCAAGTCATCGGCAGGCACATAAACCGCCTGAACGGACGTGATGGAACCATTTTTCGTCGATGTAATACGTTCCTGCAAAGCACCCATTTCCGTCTGAAGGGTTGGCTGGTAACCAACGGCACTTGGCATACGTCCAAGAAGTGCGGACACCTCGGAACCTGCCTGTGTAAAACGGAAAATATTGTCAATGAACAGGAGGACATCTTTTCCTACCTGATCACGGAAATATTCTGCCATCGTAAGTCCCGTCAGACCTACACGCATACGCGCTCCCGGCGGCTCATTCATCTGTCCGAATACCATCGTCGTCTTATCGATAACTCCGGATTCAATCATTTCATAGTATAAGTCATTACCCTCACGGGTACGTTCTCCAACCCCCGTAAATACCGAATATCCACCATGCTCGGTCGCGATATTGGTAATCAATTCCTGGATCAGAACGGTCTTTCCTACACCGGCACCTCCGAAAAGTCCGATTTTCCCACCCTTCTGATAAGGGCACAAAAGATCGACAACCTTGATACCGGTTTCCAGCATCTCTGCCTGTGTAGACTGCTCTTCAAATGCAGGCGCCTTTCTGTGAATTGGATGATATTCTTTTACTTTCGGTGGTTCTTTTTCATCGATCGGATCTCCGAGTACATTGAACATACGTCCCAGTGTCTCTTCGCCGACCGGCACCGAAATCGGGGCTCCTGTCGCAATCGCTTCCATGCCTCGCACCAATCCATCGGTCGGTCCCATCGCGATACAGCGAACGGTATCGTCGCCCAGATGCTGTGACACTTCTACGACAAGTGTATTTCCATCTTTTGTCGGAATGTGAATGGCATCGTAAATCTCAGGAAGATCCCCATCCTGAAAACGGATGTCAAGCACCGCTCCGATAATCTGAGTGATAACACCAGCATTTTTCGTTTTCTTCGCTTCTGCCATTGTGGTTCTTTCACTCCTTCCATTATTTGTAAATTTTTATTCGTTACTCGATTGCGGATGCACCCGCTACAATCTCCGTCAATTCCTGTGTGATTGCGGACTGTCTTGCGCGGTTGTATTGCAGACCGAGTGTATCAATCATTTCCTCTGCATTGCTCGTCGCAGAATCCATTGCCTGCATACGCGCACCATTTTCACTGGCAACTGCCTCGACCAGAGCACCAAAGATCAGGCTGTTCATATACATCGGAATGATGTAGCCGAGCGCCTCTTCTTCCGTCGGCTCGTAATTCATCAGCGCGCCGGATGTCGTCTCCGGCTCGTCATTTGCCGCCATCGTCTCGATATCCTCCTGCGAAAAAGGAAGCATTTTGATGAGCGTAGGCACCTGCGTCACCGTATTTTTAAATACCGTGTAAGCAAGATAGATCTCATCGATCTCGCCGCTTTCCATCGCTGCCATCGCCGTCTTTCCGATTGAAACAGCATCGCCAAACAGCGGATTATTCATCACTTCCGAATAATCGCCGCGGCAGGTATAGCCATTTCGCTGCATCGTCTCCAATCCTTTTCGTCCGACCGGGAAAATAATCGTATCTTCCTTCGTAAAATCGCCCTTTGTGATCAATTTCACGACATTGGAATTGTAACCGCCGGCAAGTCCACGGTTTGATGTGATCATGATCACACCTTTTTTCCCGGAACCTCCGGTTTTCTCCGTCAAAAGAGGATGGTCGAGATTCTGCGATTTGGCAAGCATCCCGGAAACTGTCTCATACATTTTGTCAAAATATGGTTTTGTCTCCTCGGCTCTTCCCTTGGCATGCTGCAATTTTACGGTCGAAACCAGCTTCATCGCTTTGGTGATCTGAGACGTACTCTGAATACTCTCGCGTCGCCGTTTTATATCTCTCATTGAGGCCATTTTTCAATCACCTCACCTTTCACGCTTGAAGAAACTGTTTTTTATACTCTTCAATTGCCTGAATCAGCTTTTGTTCCATTTCATCACTAAGCACTTTGGTATCACGGATCGAAGCCGGAATTTCCGGATATTTGGTATCAATAAAGGCAAACAGTCCTTTTTCAAAATCCAATACATCTTCTACCGGAATATCAAGCAGATATTTCTTCGTTGCCGCATAAATAATGATAACCTGATACCAAACCGGCTGTGGCACATACTGACCCTGTTTCAGCACTTCACGGATTCTTTCACCTTGATCCAGCTTCTCTTTCGTATCGGCATCCAGATCAGAACCAAACTGGGAGAATGCTGCCAGCTCGCGGTACTGTGCAAGATCGATACGGATGGAACCGGCGATCTTTTTCATCGCCTTGATCTGCGCCGAACCACCGACACGCGATACACTAAGTCCCGGATTGACCGCCGGACGGAAACCGGAATTGAACATCTCTGTCTCCAGGTAAATCTGTCCATCGGTGATAGAAATTACGTTTGTCGGGATGTACGCCGACACGTCTCCTGCCTGCGTCTCAATAATCGGCAGAGCCGTCAAAGATCCACCGCCGAGTTTGTCCGAAAGTCTCGCTGCACGCTCCAAAAGACGGGAATGCAGGTAGAATACGTCTCCCGGATAAGCCTCACGTCCCGGTGGACGACGAAGGAGCAGTGACAGGGTACGGTAAGCCGCTGCATGCTTGCTCAGATCATCGTATACAATGAGAACGTCTTTTCCCTGCTCCATCCATTCTTCTCCGATCGCACATCCGGCATACGGAGCAATATACTGAAGGGGTGCCAGTTCACTCGCCGTAGAAGCTACGACTGTAGTATAATCAAGCGCACCATTGTCTTCGAGTGTTTTTACAATATTTGCCACTGTGGACGCTTTCTGTCCGATGGCAACATAGATACAAAATACATCCTGGTCTTTCTGATTCAGGATCGTATCAATTGCAATCGCAGTTTTACCGGTCTGACGATCACCGATGATCAACTCACGCTGTCCTCGTCCGATCGGAACCATGGAGTCAATTGCCTTGATACCTGTCTGAAGCGGCGTATCTACGGATTTACGTGAAATAACACCACTTGCCACACGCTCTACCGGCCGTGTCTTGTCGGTATGGATCGGGCCTTTGCCGTCGATCGGCTGTCCCAGCGCATTGACAACACGTCCAAGCATCGCATCACCGACAGGAACGGTTGCAACATTTCCTGTCGTCTTTACGGTATCGCCTTCGTTAATATTGGAGGAATCTCCCAAAAGTACGGCTCCGACATTGTCTTCTTCCAGGTTGAGCACCATACCATAAATCTCATTTGGAAATTCCAGAAGTTCTCCCTGCATCGCTTTTTCCAAGCCATGAATACGGGCAATTCCGTCTGCCACCTGTATGACCGTTCCGACATCCGAAACGTCAAACTCGGTGCTATATTTTTTTATTTCATCTTTAATAACTGAACTTATCTCTTCAGGTCTTAAATTCATGTTCCTCAAACACCTTCTTTCCTTAGAAGTTACACTCTGACCTTGCTTAATTTTCTTGTCATTTCATCCAGCTTCGTCTGGATCGTATTGTCTACGACACGGTCGTCAATGCGAATGCGGATTCCACCAAGCAAACTCGCATCCACGTTGTAATTCATCTCCAGCGTCTCATACGAAGACGTTTCTGACAAGCGCGCTTCAATCTTTTGTTTCTGTACATCGGAAAGTTCAGTCGGTGTCGTCACATAGACAACGCCAATCTTCTTATACTCTTTTGCTCTTTTGTCAAAATATTCCAGCACGGATTCAATTTCACCAAAGCGTCCTTTTTTCACGAGTACCTGCAAAAAGCCCATCATAATATCCGAAACTTTTCCGCCAAATACTTCGTCCATCATTGCAAGTTCTTTTTCCCGCGTCATCTCGGGATGATTCATAATATCAATAAATGCTTCATTTTCCTGCAAGATCGAGGCGATCTCTCTGACCTCATCCCATACGGCATCCAGCTGGTTTTCTTCCAGTGCTGCCTCAAACAAAGCATCTCCGTATACTTTTGATACTAATTTTGCCATGTCTCATCACCCATTTCCTTCAATGTTTCGTCAATGAGCTGCGCCTGTTTGTCCTCATCCATCGATGCAGCGACAAATTTTCCTGCCATAGCAGATGCCACATGAACGATTTCCTGTTTCATTTCATCACGAACTTTATTCTTCTCCAATTCCACCTCGTGCTCTGCTCTTGCCTTGATGGTCTGAGCCTCATCGGAAGCCTTGGCAACGATCTCTTTCTCTTTATCCAGCGCCTTTTTACGCGCATCGCTGAGCATCTCTTCTGCCTCTGCCTCAACTTTATCTAATTTCGCACGATATTGAGTTTCCAGTTCTTTCGCATCCTTCTCTGCCTTTGCTGCTTCTTCAAGCTGGCTGGCGATAAAATCCTTCCGTTTCTGGATGAGTTTTCTCGCCGGATTGAATAACAAATATGAAAGCAGGATAAACAATACCAACATGGCAAGCAATCCAATCGCCGTATCAAAGAGCAATTGCGGATCCAGTCCAAAAATTCGATTATCCATGTCTCTCTCCAATCTTTTTGATTATTCTGTGCTTTTTATGGAAGCAATGGATTGGCAAACAAAAGAATCATCGCAACAGCCAAACCATAAAGACCTGTTGTCTCGGCAACGGCCTGTCCAAGAAGCATGGTTGACATGATATCACCTTTTGCACCCGGATTACGTCCTACGGCATTTGCACCATATCCGGCTGCGATACCCTGTCCTACACCGGGACCAATACCTGCGATAACTGCTAATCCTGCACCAATTGCGGATGCTGCACTAATTAAATCTGCTCCTGAAAAATTCATAATATGTTTCCTCCTTAAGATATATTTTGTTCTCTTTTACTTGGCTTCGTCCCCTGCTGCATTGGCAATAAATACCATTGTCAGCATCGCGAAAACATACGCCTGCAACGCTCCGGAAAATACATCCATGTACGCATGCAGTGCTGCCGGCCACGCAAGTGTGGCAAGTTTTGGCAATAATCCGTAGATCAACGCCATCATCATCGTACCGGAAAGTATGTTGGCAAACAAACGAAGTGACATTGAAACCGGTGTTGCAAATTCGCTGATGATATTCACCGGCAAAAATAAAAATATTGGTTCAAACAGTCCTTTGATCTTACCCATTTTCTGCCATTTGAATCCCTGGTATTGAATCATTACAAACGTAATCAATGCTAACGGAAGTGTGATACCATAATCCGCGGTCGGCGGACGAAGTCCAAACAATCCGGAAAGATTACATGTAAGAATCAACATAAACAATGCTCCCACATAGTTTCGAAAACGCGGGGCAAGTTTTCCGCCCATGTTATCAAGTACCAGTTTATCCACGGTTTCCACCAGAAGCTCGATGACATTTAAAAATCCCGTCGGTGCTTTCCGGTAATCCGCCTTTTTGATAACACGGTTTGCCACGATTGCAAAGATGATCAATGCAACCATAACGATTACCAGACACACATGGCTTGTCGTGATCCAAAATGTGTAACCACCAATGTGTACCTGTTGATACCCATGGACGTAAAAATCCACTTTGTTATCCAAGCCTAAGTCTCCTTTCTCGTTTTTTCAGACAAATGTCTGTGTATAGTTTATTCCGCCAGATCCTGTTTTCCCCGGAAAATAACCGGATACAGGAGTGCCGCTGCCTTGGTGGCAAACAATCCCGCAAACACCGTGACCGGGTAGAAATACTGTCGAAAATAAAAACTCACTAATAATGTCAGCAGGCTGATCAGACTTCGTACCGATGCCTGCATACGAAGATGCCGTATGGCATTCTTTTTTGCCATATCCAGTTCGACATCCAAGGTATTAAAGCGATGCCACATAAGCAGACTGGAAATGAGCGTTCCCAATACCTCACCGCTTACATAGGGAAAATAAGGAAAGGGATGAATGGCAAATATAACGGTGCCCACAATCAAAACTACTGCCGCAAGCCCCCACATAATGCCGATCACCCTAAGGAGTGTTTTTTTTGCTTCCTGCATGAATGTCCTCCTGCTCTGCCGGCGTTTCTTCCTTTTTGGAGCCGCTGCTGCCATACTGTCCCGTCAGGACAAGAAGGCTGCGCATCGACGCCAGTATTCCGATCACCAGCATGATGATAACCCATATCTTAGTTCCAAGCAGCTGATCCAGATAATACCCGATGGCAAGACTGATTCCCATACAGGTCAGCATCGCCAGACCAATCTGCAATATCATGGAAAGGGCATGAATGACTTCCCTTCGTTCGCGTTGCTTATCTCTTTTTTTCATCGCACCATTAACTCATTTCTTTTGCTTTCTTTACGCAGGCTTTCATCGCTTCGATGACGGCACTCCGGAATCCTTTTTCTTCCAGCACGCGGACCGCTTCGATCGTCGTTCCTGCCGGAGAACATACCATATCTTTCAGTTCGCCCGGATGCTTTCCGGTCTCAAGAACCATCTTGGCACTTCCCAGTACTGACTGCGCTGCCATCTCATACGCCTGCGCTCTTGGCATACCGTCTGCCACAGCGGCATCCGCCATCGCCTCGATAAACATAAATACATAGGCAGGTGAACTTCCGCTTACGCCGATTACCGTGTCAATCATGGATTCACTCACTTCATTGGCAATACCGAAACTGGAAAATATTTCCATCGTCGTTTTTTTGTCGGCCTCTGTGACATGGTCATTGTAACAGACACCTGCTGCCCCTTCGAGCACCAACGCCGGCGTATTTGGCATACTTCTTACTAATTTGATAGTCTTTCCAAATAATTTTTCTATATTCGCAATCGTCTGACCGGCTGCAATTGAGATCACAAGTGTATTCTCTGACACCTCATTTCGAATTTCTGAAATGACGGTCTCAAATTGAAATGGTTTTACCGCAAGGATCAATACGTCTGCTTTTTTCGCCACTTCGGCATTGTCTGTCGTAACATTTACGCCAAATTCACTTTGAATGTTCTGAAGTGCCTCTTCATTTCTTCTCGATACAAGAATGTCTTCTTTTGCATACAGACCTTTACTCAGAATCCCTTTGAGCATTGCCTGCGCCATATTTCCACAACCAACAAATCCTAACATTTTTACCATCCATTCTGAAGCTCTGCTTCGTTTATTCTTCTATCATTTCCACACGGCGGATATGTCTGTCCACGCCGGAAAATTCAGTATGTAAGAATGTGTCTACGATACGTACGGCAAGTCCCGGGCCTGTTACCCTTGCGCCCAGTGCCACGATATTGGCATCGTTGTGAAGTCTCGTCGCCTCAGCACTAAAACAGTCTCCGCAGACCGCAGCGCGGATGCCTTTGACCTTATTTGCCGCGATGGAGATACCGATTCCGGTTCCGCAGATCAGGATCCCTTTGTCGCACTCGCCATCGGCAATCGCGTGTGCCACTTTTTTCCCATACACCGGATAATCGACCGGATCCGTACTGTAACTTCCGTAATCTTTGTATTCATATCCATTTTCTTCCAAATACTTGATAATTTCCTGCTTCAATTCATAACCTGCCTGGTCACTTCCCAATGCAATCATAGCTTACCTCCACTGTAATTTCTTTTTTATTTTATAGAGCAGATCTTTGCACTCCGTATAGCTTGCCTCATACGCTTCCTCGTCACCGCCAAGCGGCGGCTCGGTATCGCCTTCTTCCCCGGCAAGTTCCCGCAATGTATAGACGTTTCTCTCCAATCCATAATCTTCCAAAACTTTTACCTTCTCCGCAAAGTTCATCGTAATGATCACGGTGTCGCGCGTCACCTCTTCGGGCGAAAATGCGACAGAAACCTGTTCTTCACACGGAACCCCGTGATTGATCAGGATATCGGTTACTTTCATATTTCTCGGCTCTTCAAACAGTACGACAAGCCCTCTCGAAAGAACCTCTTTCTCTTTATCCATAAGAATACTTTTTAGAATCCACTCATTCATCGGCCCCAGCGTAATATTGTCCTTGCTGACAAAGATCACGCGGTTGCAGGACTCATAAGGTTCTACCTGTACCAGATTCTGCCCTGCCGCCTTTTTCAGCCGGTTCATAACCGCCTCTTCTTTTGCCGAATCAAAAAATGTCTCCGATAAAATCCGCTTTACTTGCAGTTCGTCAAATCTGCGAAGGGCATCGTACAAATATTTTCCCTCGGTATCTTCTTCTCTGGATCCCGCCACGACAACTTGTCCCACCGGATAACGGTCTGCCGATTCGGTCGTCGCAAGGATACCGATCTCCTCCGGCCAGTATGTGCCATTTTCCACATATGCCGCAATCTCCCGGTTAATATGGGCAATCACATCTTCCGTATCCCCCTGATACAATGTCATCTCCGCTTTTGGCGCATAATGCCGGTATTTCATCCCCGGTGCTTTCGGCTTCTGGTCGCCGCTCACCTGCATCAACGCCGGGTCCATCTGCACTTCTCCAACGATCTCCTGCAACATCTTCTGCGTAATAAATCCCGGACGTAGAATCACCGGTATTTCCTCGGTCACATCGACGATCGTGGATTCAAATCCGATTCCCACTTCTCCCCCGTCGATGATCATATCTATTTTCCCATCTAAATCTTCTTTTACATGTTTTGCCAATGTCGGGCTTGGTCGGCCGGATGTATTGGCACTTGGTGCTGCAACCGGCACTCCGGTTTCTTCCAAAAACTGTAAGGTTCCCCTATGCTGTGGCATACGCACCGCAACCGTGTCCAGTCCGCCTGTCGTCTCATACGGCACACAGTCTGCCTTTTTAAATATCATTGTAAGCGGCCCCGGCCAAAATGCCTCGGCTAACGTCGCCGCTGCTTCCGGAATCTCGCTTACCACCTCGTGTAACTGCTCCATTTTTGCAATATGCAGAATCAATGGATTGTCGGAAGGACGCCCCTTTGCCGCATATATTTTTTGGGATGCCTGTGGATCCAGTCCATTTCCCCCAAGACCATATACCGTCTCCGTCGGGAATGCCACCAGACCGCCATCCCGGATGATCTGAGCCGCTTCTGCAAGTTCTTCCGCCTCAAATCCCCGCTCTTCATTCCATGTAATAATCTTTGTATTCATAGCGTTTTCACCGCTTTCAGTCCGAAAAATATTTGATTTTATTGTACCACAATTTCACTCGTTATACAAGAATTTTTCAATCCCCTCTGCGACTGCTTTTGCCATTTTTTGCTGATAATCCTCGGAAATTAAGAGTTTTTCTTCTTCCGGATTGGACAAAAATCCACACTCGATAATAACAAATGGCCCACTGGATTTTTTCAGCATATAATAACTGTCATTTGCCTTTTCTACGCGGTGGTTTCCATCTCCAATCTCCTCTTTGATTGTCTCCTGAAGCACGTTTGCCAGTCGTTTCCCCTCCTCAGAACCTGAATAGTAAAACACCTGCGCACCCTTTGTTCCCGCAGAATAACTGTTTTGGTGGATGCTCACCGTTAGTTCGGGCTTTTCCTTGTCTATGACCGCCAATCTGGCATTGAGATCTGCCACTTTCTTTTTCCCTGTCGTCTCCCCACACAATGCCTCGTCTTTTTCTCTCGTCATTGCCACCGTGTAACCGCTTTTTGTGAGAATTTCTCTCAATTTAAGAGAAATGTTTAAGTTTACATCTTTTTCCAGTGTTCCCATTGTCCCTACTTTGCCCGGATCAAACCCGCCATGCCCCGGATCGATCACAATATGCACCTTGCTCCCCTTTGCCGTAAAATTCAGCACCGGAAGCGTACTCACCCGGATCGTCGCCGCCACCACTATGGCAAACAAGAATATCGTAACCGCCCATATTTTCCATGTTCCCGTCTCTTTTTCTTTCATAAAATAAAACACTCCGCACATTCTTATTACTAATGTACGGAGTATCGTTTGTCCACATTCCTAATGTTTTGATGCCAGGGTCAAAAGTTCAAAAGACGTTCGTGCTTGCACAAGGCGGCTTTTGAATTTGGGCCCCGCCAGAGACACGTTTTATTTCACATATTTTTCTATCGTTGTCCAGGTAGCCATTCGTTCAAATCCAAGTTTCCAGAAAGCGATACCCGCAACATTTCTTGCCATAACGGTTTCCATTTTTTTACTGAGTGAAGTTTCTTCCTCCAGCCAGATCTTATATTTGGCACCATCTGCCTTAAATTCGGCATAATACTGGCTTGTCTCATCGTTCCATTTTGGTGTCGCGCCATTGGACTGAAGCACGCTCTCCGCCGAGCTCATACCATATGCACTGGAGGTTACGGTAACCCCGTCTCCGCTTTTGACTTCTTTCCATAATCTGGTATAAAATGGAAGGGCAACGACGGTTCTTTCTGCCGGAATATATTGCAATCCCTTGTCCACACCATTTTCCACAAATGGCAGGGAAGATACCGATCCACTTTCTTTGCTTCCTGCATAATGCTCGTCGTATGCCATAAAGATTACGTAGTCTGCCACTTTCCCCTGCTCTTTCCAATTATAATATGCAGTAGCATCCGTCGGCAGATAGTCATCTACTGTCACCGTAATGTCATTGGCATGGCACACCAGCGTCAGTTCTCTTAAAAATTCCAGATATGCCGGTGCCACATCGCTTTTTATTTTCTCAAAATCAATATTGATACCATCTAATTTATAGCGCATCGCCGTTGACACGAGATTATTGATCAGACGGCTTCTCGTACTTGTCCGTCCCAATATTCTTTTCAACGAGATATTTTTGTCAAAATCATTGATGAGTCCCCACACTTTCAAGCCTTTCGCATGTGCCGCTGTCACATATTCTTCGCTCGCCAGAGAACTGAAATTTCCTTTATTGTCATTCAGGGAAAACCACGTCGGCGATACCACATTCAGACTTCCAGCCACCGCCACTTTGCTCTCAAGTTCTGCCGCACCTACTGTCTGTGTCATCTGATGCCATCCCAGACACACGGTCGTTCCGATGCCTTTTTGCGTAAATGTCTCTTCCTCACTTTGGCGTTTCCACGCAGTCTCCGTGTGTCCGCTCAAAAATTCCGCCGGTACATAACCCTCAATCCCATCGGTTGTAAACACTTTCTGATAGTCATTTTCGGCTTGGCTCTGTGTATCCACAATTACTTTCTGATCTTTTTTCAAATCCAGCAGATAATCGTATTTTTTATTCGGTCCGACACGAAGTCTCGTCTTTTCGCTCAGCTTCGCTTCCATATGTGTAGACTCAAAATCCGCATTTAAAATAACACGATTCGGTGCCTCGCCCTTTGATGCCCATTTCAAAGTGCTCTTTTCCTGCGTCATCTCATCATAAAACGGCACGGAAATGTACATCGTCTCGCCATCTACATAAAGGATCTGATCGGCCATTTCTTTATTTTCTTTTCCAATGGTATAAGTCGTCGTGTTCGGTGCTACAGTCACCAATCCTCTCACCGGACTGACAAAGCTGAGTATCTGCTCTTTTTCATCCCAGTAAAATCTCTCATTCATCTTATCAATAACCGTGTTCAACGGCAGATACATCGTCTCGCCAATAATTTTTCCTTTTTCTTCCAATGGAAATCCGTCGAGACAGATCAGCGCCTCGTCCTTTGCCAAATCCTTATACTGTTCTTCCATCGTCCGCTGCGTATAACTCGGCGCAAATTTCTTAAACAGAATCGCACCTACGGCAACTACAAAAACAAGGGCAATGACAACACCCATAATAATTCTCGCTTTGTTCTTCATAACCTTATCCTTTCCCTTCCTGTAAAGATTGTACTTCAACTTGTCCTTCTATTTTTTCAGTATAACAGACAAATGTGAAACTTACAAGTCAGGAATGAAAAGGTTTGTTTAATTTTTGCTTGTCTCTGATTTTGGGACGAGAGGGCAGGACACAGGATGCTTCCCCGCACCTCTGGATGGCCTGCTTTTTACTGCTTTCTGGGGTGCATGACTTGACTTCATGGCGACAGTCGCCGGCTTTGTTGACGGCGGCGTCCTGCCGACGAGACACAGCCGAGGGGGCATTTCCTTACACCACTGGGCGACTTGCTTTTCTCGCTTTCCGGGGTGCATGACTCAACCTTGCATCGGCAACGCACCCCGCAAGCATCCCCCTTTCC
>CAJMFH010000034.1 GCA_905212635.1 uncultured Lachnoclostridium sp.
TTTGAACCCTCGCGCCGCTATTAACGACCTACTCCCTTTCCAGGGGAGCCCCTTCAGCCACTTGGGTACTTCTCCAGCTGAATTCATAAAATGTATTCAATTTATCGAGTTATCACTCGAAACGGAGAAGGTGGGATTCGAACCCACGGCCCCTTTCGGAGTCACCGGTTTTCAAGACCGGCTCCTTAAACCACTCGGACACCTCTCCAAACGTTGCTTGAATAGTATACCAAAAATACAAATGCTTGTCAACAACTTTTTTCTTTTTTTTACATGAAAATATTTACTCTTCTCCAAATTCCCATTTAACGCCTTTTACCGCTCTCCCAATTTCAAACCCGGCACAGCATTCAGATCCAGTCCACTGCGCACTCCATTGCGGTATTCATAATATCCCGCTGCCCCGATCATCGCAGCATTGTCCGTGCAGAAAATAGGATCCGGGTAGTACAATGAATACCCACGTTTTTCGCATTCCGTCCGCATCTTGGCACGCAGGCCTTTGTTAGATGCCACGCCGCCTGCCATCGCTACTTTTGAAATATTGTAATTTTTTGCAGCAAGCATGGTATGCTGAACCAAAACATCTACGACTGCCTCCTGGAAAGACGCAGCGATGTCTGCCTGTGAATATTCGATTCCTTTCATTTTGCAGCCATTGATATAATTTAAAACGGCAGATTTTACCCCACTGAAACTAAAATCATACGGTGCATTTTCTACAGACGCCCGTGGAAACGCAATGGCATCCTTATTGCCACTTGGTGCAAGAGCATCAATCTTAGGTCCACCCGGATATCCCAATCCGATGGAACGTGCCACTTTGTCAAATGCTTCTCCCGCTGCATCGTCCCGTGTGCGGCCAATGATCTCATATTTCCCATAATCGTTGACCAAAACAAGGTGACTGTGACCTCCGGATACCACGAGACATAAAAACGGCGGTTCCAATTCGGGATGACAGATGTAGTTTGCCGAGATATGCCCTTCGATATGATGTACTCCGATCAATGGTTTACCGCTGGCATAACTGATTGCTTTAGCCGCACCAACGCCTACCAACAGTGCACCTACCAGCCCCGGACCATACGTCACACAGATTCCGTCCACATCGTCTAATGTCTTGCCCGCATCAACAAAAGCCTGCTCAATGACCTGATTAATCTGTTCAATATGCTTGCGGGATGCAATTTCAGGCACTACACCTCCATATAATTTGTGTATGTCAATTTGTGATGAAATCACATTAGAAAGTACTTTCCGTCCATTTACTACGATTGCTGCCGCTGTCTCATCACAGGAACTTTCAATCGCCAATAACGTAACGTCACTCATGTCACTTATCCTTTCTGTTCTTCTGTTTTACTTTCATCCTTGGATACGTTCTTTTGGAATGACAATATTTTCCATTTTTTATTTTCTTTAACCAGTATGTATTCTTGGAATGATTTCGTATAATTTCCATTTTCTTTCATAAAATACGCCATCTGCACATAAGCGCAGTCCTGATTCTGAATGGTCTTATATTGGACGGAGCTGCCCTTATCTACCGTATAATTGGCTATTCTTCTCTTTTGCTTGCGAAATTCCGCAATTTCTTCTTTCAAACTGTCGCGCTGCTCCTCAAATGGATTCTGGGAAAGCAGACTATTGCTGTATAACAGACGCATCTGGTTTACCAGTTCATCAAACTGCTTGTCCGACATATTGTTATTATAAATGCATTGATTCATTCTGCCAAACAGTTTTAACACCTCGGTTGGTGTATCGGGATAGCCGACTTCCAGATCCTTATTGATCAACCGTTCTGCTTCTGACGTGGTACTGCTGTCTGTCGTTGTATCCTGTTTTTCTTTATGTGCATAGAAAAACGCTATTGCAACCACGATAAGAAGTCCCGCCAAAAAAGCAAAACCGGTAATGTTTTTTGCCATTTTCTTTGCCGGTGCCTGAGTCTGCTGAATATGTCTCTTTGGCATTCTTCGTTCCATCAAAATCCCTCCTTTACTCCTCAAAACCAATTTCACGGAACTTGCGATCCTTTCCCGGATAGGCATTCGGGAATATTTTCCTTACGTCCCCCATATAATTTTCAGGATGTATCAACGACGGGCTGTAGTGCGTCAACCATAATTCTTCTACATTTGCCCGTTTTGCCAATTCTGCTGCCTCATAAAACGTCATATGTTTTTTCTCTTTTGCACTTGCGATCTTATCTTTTTCCCCATACATTCCTTCGCATATAAACAGATCAGATCCCTCCGCACAATCTACGATCCGGTCTACCGGACGGCTGTCGGTGCAATACGTCACTTTGATCCCCTTGCGCTCCGGGCCGAGAACCTGATGTGCATAATACGTAATTCCGTCTACTTCAACAGATTCTTTTTTCTGTAAAGCACTCCATGCCTTCATAGGGATCCGGTTTGCTTTTGCTTTTTCTACATCAAACTTTCCGCTGCGTGGAATCTCAATCGTATATCCATAGCATACCACATTATGCTTCACCTTGAAAGCATGAATATGATATCCCTGACAAATAATATCTTCTTCGTCCCCTTCTATCTCATGATAACGGATTTCAAAAGGAAGCCCCTGTGCGATAACAAGCAGCGATGCCACGATTTTTTTCAGACCTTTCGGGCCTATGATTAGAATTGGTTCACTCCGCTCCGCATTTCCCATGGACAACAGAAGTCCCGGAAGACCGCTGATATGGTCGCCGTGGAAATGTGTAATACAAATCGTATCAATGGGATGAAAACTCCATCCCTGTTCTCTTATACTGACCTGGGTTCCCTCTCCGCAGTCAATCAGCAGGCTGCTTCCATTATATCTTGTCATCAGTGCAGTCAATGCCCTTTTCGGCAATGGCATCATACCGCCTGCGCCAAGCAAACAAACATCTAACACACAAATCCTCCTTCTAATCCATCACCATCGTTTTTTCCTCCACTTCCACAGGGATGGCAAACGACTGTATCAGCCGGTCATAACATTCTTCGCACAACGCAAAAGAATGAATCTGAAGATCTTTTTTCGAAAAAAAACCCCAGTCTTTCCGTACTGCCAATATATCCTCCCGCAGGATATCATTTTCATACTGAAGTTCTCTTCCGCATTGATTACAATAATTATACTTTTTCATCTCTTATCACTCCGCTCATTCCATAAAATGCTCTTATATTATAGCGGATACGGTTAAGAATTTCCAGTTGTAAAAATTTCTAAAAATGACGGATTATGTATTTTTTTCTTCCCGTTCTCTCTCTGCCTGTGATTTTCGCAGATAGACCGGGCCAAATTTTTCAGCAGAGACATATTTGCCCTTCTGATACAAATATTGTCCAAGCAATGCGATACTTGCCGCACTTTGATACCTTCTTGCCGGAATCATAAGACGGCTGTTTTCACCCAGTGTTTCCTTTATTACTTTTTCGAAAACAGGGACACCATCTCCTAAAAATACAATCTGCTTATCTGACGCAGCCTCTCGGGCACGTTCCAGAGCCGTTTCAATCGGAACGACATCCGGCTGCACAAGCTGCCCCGGCATTTCCGGTGTAGTTTTATACACTGCCGTGTAGACCTGATTCCTTCTGGCATCCATAATCGGACATACAATCTGTCCCGGCAGTTCGACATTTGCCGCCAGCCCCATCAGGGATGATACGGGAACGATTGGAATTTTCATTGTCCATGCAAGTCCTTTTGCTATCGACGCACCGATCCGCAGCCCGGTAAAAGAACCCGGTCCTTCCGAAACGGCAACAGCATCCAGCTCTTCAGGTTTTACATCTGCCATAGAAAGCATCTCCGAGATCATTGGCATCAATGTCTGGGAATGCGTCTTTTTATTGTGTATCTGATACTCGGCTGTCACAATGCCGTCTGACATTAAAGCGGTTGCCGCGACCAGACCGGAACTATCGATCCCAAGTATTTTCATGACTCTCTGTCTCCTTCCTTGCCACACATGATACGACGGTAGTCGAATCCCTTTTCAAGATCCTTCTCAATCCAAATATTTTCACAGGTATCCGGCAGGATTTCTTCGATCCGGGACGGCCATTCAATCAGGCACACCCCGTCTCCAAACAAATACTCATCAATACCAATGTCATACATTTCTTCCACATCGCCGATCCGGTACACATCAAAATGATAAAACGGAAGTCTGCCTTCCGTATACTCCTGAATCAGTGTAAATGTAGGGCTGGTAATCGGCTCTTTGATCCCCAGTCCCTCAGCAAAACCTTTGGTAAATACCGTTTTGCCCACTCCAAGGTCTCCATGGAGAAGGTAGATATCACCGGTCTTTGCCTGCATACCAAACTGTTTTCCGATCAGAAAGGTATCTTTTTCGGAAAAACTTTCCATTCTTTTCTTCTCTGCCACGGTCTATGTCCTCTCTTTTCAGCCTTTGCTTCTTTTCTTAACCATTGTCGCGATCTCCGCATACTTTCCACCACATTCCTGCGCCGGAATAATCAGGGCTGAAACCGAATTCATATAAATATACATCGCTTCTTTTGTCGTAATAACCTTTCGGATCTGCTTCCATTCTACATTTGCCGTACCCGCAATATTTTTTACCTCAATCCCTTCGTCCGAAAAAATATAGTGGAATGGTTTGCGGAATGCACCGCTTTTTAACTGATTCCACCCTTTCAGTAAAATACCAAAGGGCTGAATGATGGTAAACATTGCTCCCAGAAACACGAGGATCACCCGCTGGGAAACGGCAAATTCTTTCCAAAATACGATCAGTCCGAGAATCGCTGCAAAACTGATCAAAAGTCCTGCCACGCCCCCAGCCCGCAGAAAGTTATTGCGGATCAAAAAGCGATCTAATGTCTTTTTATCTAATTGAACATCAATTTCATATCTTTCTTCCATTGCTTCTCTCCATTTTTCTTTCTATTGTAATGAACCTGCGCAAAAAAATCAAGGGGTGTCATTCACTTTCTACATTAAGCGCCATCCCTGATGATATTTATTCTTTAATGTCATGCCTGCTGCCTTTCCCCAGCCAAGCGGGAATCCATCCACACAGACCAGATACCAGCCTCCCGGCTTTTTCCCCTCATCGACAATCTGTTCCGGCTGTAAAGAAATGGTCTCTCCTTTCAGATATCGGAATACTTCTTCATCATCCGCTGAAAATTCCACTCTTTTTTTATAATCATCCCGTTTGAGTGCCATAGCAAGCGACTGGCTCGGTTCAAATCTCTTTTTCTTCATCTCTCCCATAAACAAGCCGCTGCGCAGAAACCGCAGTCCTTTCATATCCGGAAGTTCTTCCGGCATATAATAAATCATGCCATTTTTGCTCTCCAGACGTTCCGGGTCAAAAATACGGTTCATCTGTGTCTGAAATTCCTCAAACAATTGTTTCTCCTCGCCTTTCAGCCCCTTCCGCTTTTGAGAAAAATGTACTTTTTTCGCGGTCGTCTTTTCGCCCTTTTGTAAAAGCGCAAGAAAATGACCTTCGCCATCGAGTTTATGCGGAAACATTCGGACACATTTTGCCAGTTCTGTATTATCACTTCCGACCCACGCGGGATTTCCTTTGACAAAGCCCGAATATCCTTCCATATCCACCAGTTTCAGAGATGAATCCAGCGACAATAAATATTCTACGCTCCCCTCATCTTCCAGAGGAGAAAATGTACACGTAGAATACAAAAGCATGCCGCCCTCTTTCAGCATCGGCACTGCCTGCTCCAGGATTTCTCTCTGCAATTTGGCATAAAATTCCGGTCCAGTCTGTTCCCAGGCTTTTACCATTGCCGGATCTTTTCGGAACATTCCTTCACCGGAACACGGCGCGTCAATAAGAATCTTATCAAAAAAGCCGGTAAAATACTCTGCCAGTTTTGCCGGATATTCCGTGGCAATAAAACTGTTTTCCACACCAAACAGTTCAATATTTTTCAATAATGCTTTCGCCCGTTTACTGCTGATATCGTTAGCGATCAGTAGTCCTGTCCCGTGTAGTTTTGCTCCTAATTCTGTCGCTTTTCCGCCAGGGGCTGCACACAGATCAAGCACCACATCTCCTTCTTCCACCGGAAGCCGGGACGCCGGTGTCATGGCACTGGGATCCTGAAGATAATACAATCCTGCAAAATAATACGGGTGTTTGGAGGGCTGCTCCTTTTCATCATAATAAAAACCATTGGGAATATAGGGAATTGGTGTGAGTTCAAAAGGAGTAATCTTCAAAAAATCTTCTACCGATATTTTTGCCGTGTTCACACGAAGTCCGTATTTTCTTGAAGCATCCATAGAAGCGAGATAGTCCTCGTACTCATTTCCAAGAATTTTCTTCATTTCATCACAAAATTTCTCCGGTAAATACATGATTACATTCCTTTCTCCAGTTCAAACCCATATGGCAGTAATTGGCGTAATTTCAAAATTTCATACTTTTCTTCCGAGACCGCAAGAATGACCTCAAAGGCATCGGGATCACAAAATTCCTGCATAACCTGTAAACACACACCACAGGGGGAAGTCGGTTCCAAGACGCCATCCTTTTGCCCGCCCACAATGGCAATCCGCCGGAAATCCCGCTCTCCTTCGCTGACCGCCTTAAAAAATGCCGTCCGCTCTGCACAGTTTGTCGGTGTGAATGCCGCATTTTCAATATTGCAGCCCTGATATATTTTTCCTTCTTTTGTCTGCAATGCCGCCCCTACCGCAAAGCCGGAATACGGGCAGTACGATTTTTCTCTGGCTTCGATTGCCTTTTTAATCAATGTTTTCATACTATCACACTCTCTAATTCAAATAGCTGAAGAAACTATTTCCATTGTCCTTAAATAGTTTTTCTGCCTGACTTCTCTTATACGTTTCTACATTCCCGGATACCGGGTTGTAAACCGTTATATTTTTCGTATCATATCCGCTTATTACTACAGCCGTAGAACTGCCGGTTGCCGCAATTACATACTTGTTATTGCTCACAAAATACAATACCTGTTCCAGCGTCGCTCCGGTAAGATTGACCGGTTCCTCCATGTACTGTGCAAGCATTGGATAAATCGCTGTCTTTTTCTTTGACAATGCTGCTGCATCCACAGAAATATGATTTGCCTTTAAAACCATGGATACACAGGCAGCAAAACCGGAAACCTGCCCCTGTGCTTTCTGCATCTCGATTCCTGCAATGCTGTTCATCAAAAAGCTGCCACTGCGTTCCCACACAACATGGTGGGTTCGGGAAATGACAACGCCCATCTGCTCATCTGCTTTCTGAATCGCAGGCACTGGTTTTTCGTATGCTTCCGTAATCTTTCCAAGTGCGTACACATAGTACTGCGGTACGCGGATCTCCTCCAGATGAACGGCTCTCGCACTGGTCAGAATCTGTTCATCTGCCACTTTGTAAGCTGGTACTTCATCAATCGTAAAACTTGCCGGAAAGGCAATGTACCATTCTGTCTGTGCCGCCGATGTAACTCTTGAGACCATCTGATAAGCACTCGCCTGTGATTCGGTCTGATTTAAAATACTGTCATCGGAAATGTTTTTATACGACTTCTTTCCTGTCTTTTTCACACGGGATAAGGTCATAACATTTCCCGCCACACTGACTTCCCGTACATAAACACCTTTTTGCTCATACGTCTTTACAGCATTTCCCTTTTCGTCTGCAATGACAATTTTATAACAAGGCGCGATTTCTTCGTCTACCGACCGGGACGCAATATCGCTCTTATTGACATATCCGTAAATTACCTTATCGTTGATCACACCGAGCAGACGGATATAACATCCTTCCGTTTCCGGCTTTAATATCGTCTTTTCCTCGGTTTCCAGATTGAATACGGTCAGTTCCTCTCCGTATCCTTTTTCCAGATTATCTGACCAGGCAAAGCAGTCGTATTCTATCATCTTTCCCGCTTCTTTTTTACTGATCCCCTGAACGATCTGAAAACTGCTGTTTGTGACATTTTCTGCCAGTTTTATCAGTCTGTGGGATTCCATATTATAAGCATATACGGTATTGGCAACAGCAAAATAATACACGTTTTTTCCGCTGACGTAACCATAGTTATTAAAGTCTTTATTTAACTGCTGTTCCGTCGTATCGATAGGAAGATATACCAATTCCTGAATTTGTTTTTCCTGCGCAGCATATTTGTACAATACGATGGCAACTTTTCCCTCATACTGTCCGCGCGGCACATAACCTGCCACGGCAAAATACAGATTGCCGTCATTGTCCGTTTTCAAAAGACGCATCTGCGGCACAGCATTTTCGCGGTATTCGTAAGATGCCTTTTCGCTGTAAGAAGAATATAATTTGGTAATGGAATTTTTCTTCTTATCCATATCGTAGCAGTACAGATTTCCTTCTCTTGCAAAGAAAAGCTGCTTTGTTTTTTCATTGTTCATCAGATCCATCGCGGTATCGTTGGTGATTCCGATCTTCAACTGATTTTTCTGTACGCTGGTAAGTTTCGCATCAAATACCGTCTCCATCGTACGTTCATAGTTCAGAAGATAACCGGTTCCCGAAGCATAACGGACACGGTAAAATTCATTGACGCGGTACGTTTCCTTTCCCGTCGCTGTCGTTCCCTCAACATAATAATTTAACTGAAAACAAGCCGTCTCCATGTTATATTCTTTGATAACCGGCACCGGCTCAGATAATTTTTTCGGCGAAATCTTTCCCCACGTCACCAGATCACTGTCGGATTTAATGTTCACTTGCGCCAGCGAATCATTCGAGGCGGTTCCGTCCGGCTCCAAAAAACGGCTTAATTCTTCTGCTTTTGATTTTGTAAAGGTATCTTTATGGAATTTCATCGCAAAAGCAAGTTTTTCCTGCAAATACGAATTATCCATATAATATTTCAGTCTTGTGAAATAATGGATCTTGCGCCCCGACTCTGTCGTCGCTGTAAGCGAAAGAATATATTCCGTACTGGTCTTAAATCCATACTCAAAGACAATATCCACTTTTCCCGTATCTTGTGATATCGCATTGAGTTCCTTCTTTTCGTATACTTCCAGTGTATCTTTGTCCACTATCTCGTATTCCATTTTTACAATTTTTGTCTTTGCTCCGCCAAGTACAATACTGATGCTCTTGTCTTCTGCCAACGGGGTGATGGATTCGCGCACAATATTGGCATCGAGTACCCCGCTGTAGCCATACAGCCGGTTCATTTCCACCCCCTGGCTCTTTATCGTAAGATAAGGAAAACTTTCACTTCCTGCCTCGATCACTTTGCCCGACTCATAACTGTCACTTTGCAGACGACTCCCAAAGAAAAATAAAGCGCCGCAAAACAATGCCATTAAAATAACTACTTTATAAATATATTTAACCATTTACATCCTCGATTCTAACTTCTTAATTCCCGGTTTTGTCACAAAGTTCTGCCATCTTTCTTCTCCCACATAGAAACAGTTTATCACAGTTCACGAAACAGGGCAAGATGAGAAAACACACTTTTTTTATTCTTTCATATAATAAGGATAAAACATCTGTGTAACGCCTCGGCTGCCAGAAAGGAATCTGTTATGAGTACACCTATTTCTTCTTTTTATGACTACTTTCCCGGTCCGGCTCTGATTCCCGGCATGTCTCCGATCCTCGGTGCCGGAAAACTCATGGAACTGGAAGACGATATTGAATATATGAAACAATTATATCCGGGAATGTGCAAAAAAATACTACAGAATATAGAAGAACACTGCGACCGCCTTGAATACGAGGGAAGCATCTTATTTGACAAGTATCCCGACAAAGTCACCTTAGAACGGATGGCAAAGGAAATCCTCGCTGCCTCTCAGGACGAGAACATTCCCGCCTCCGAACATCTCCTTGCCCTGACGACGATTCTCCTCTATCAGGAAATTCTCTATCGCCGGGCACGCTACCGAAGCCGCAAAAGACTATATATGTGATCTCTCTTTTCGTGCGGCTTTCTCTCCCTGATACAACAACGATCCGTACTCTCCGGGCACCCGCCTATGCTATGCACATTCGGCTTCCCGGAAAATACGGATCATTTCTATTGTTCTCATATCATATTGTCATGCGCTTTTCTGAAAGGCAATTCTTACAAAATCATTGACCGGCATCGGTTTCGCAAAAACGTATCCCTGAATGTAGTCGCAATCCATCTCTTTCAGATATTCTACCTGCGAACGGATCTCCACTCCTTCTGAAATGGTCTGTAAATGCAGATTCTGCGCAAGATGAAGAATACTGTTGATGATATCCTTTCCACGCTTGTCTTCTTCTGTCTCAACAAAGAAAACACGGTCAAGTTTCAACGCATCCACCTTAATGTCTTTTAACATATTCAGTGAGGAATATCCGCTTCCAAAGTCATCGATGGAACACCGCAGTCCCACTTCGTGGATCTTATTGACAAGATCGGTCATCGTTGAGATTTCATTAAAGAACAAAGACTCTGTCAACTCAATCTCAATGCTTCCCTTCGGCACATCATAACGCTCCAGAATCTCACGATAACGGTCAAAAAAGTTCGGCACCAGAAAATGTCCTCTCGACATATTGACCGAAACCGGAATAATGCGGTATCCGTTTTTATGCCAGGATTCTATCATTTTACAAACCTGCTCAAACATATACAGATCCAGTTCCACGATAAATCCGTTTTTCTCAAACAAAGGAATAAATTCTCCGGGAAGGATCATCCCCTCTTCCGGTGATACCCAGCGCACAAGCGCCTCTGCTCCGGCGATCGTCTCATGCGTAAGTTCGTATTTGGGCTGAAGATACGGAACAAATTCTCCATTCTGCAACGCCTGTTCCATCCGCATCTCCAGATGTTTTTCCCGCTCCAGTTTCTTATGCTCTTTTTCATCATATACGCCTATTTTCTTTAACTGCTGTGGCAGCTGCAATGTCTTTTTCAATGCGAGATTTGCCCGCTCCAGCATGGCAGAGACCGGCATTTCTTTATTGGCAACGAGATAGACACCAAAAAACAGACGCAACCCATAGGAAACACCCTGCTCATCACATAAATGCCCCAGCTGCTCATTCAGGCGGTTCAGTCTGTGTTCCAGTTTATTCATCGAATGAAACCGCACAAGCATTCCAAAGTTGTCTGCCATGATTCTGCCGGATACCTCATCCCAGCTGAGAAGTTCGTTGTCAATGACCTTATGCACCTCACGAAGCACACGGTCTCCCTCTTCATCCCCATACAGCTCATTTACCAGTTTAAACCGGTCTATATTGGCATATACCAGAGCAAATTCACCATTTTCCTGTAAGAGGATACGCGAAATCCTCTCAAATTCCCTCTTATTTTTTCCTCCGGTAACATCATCCACTCCCGTTTTCTGATAAAACAGAACATATTTCACTACAATCGATATCGCAATGATTGCAACGGTAAACGCCATCAGCGCAATCCGCAGCGAGGTATATGACACATTCACCAAAGCAACGTATAAGAAAAAAACAAGCGCCCCACCAAGCACGACCTCCCATACTACCATGCCAATTATATTCCGCCACTCATACAGCTTCGAGCGGATCCTTTTGACTAACAATTCTAACATCCCTCTTTCATTTATCTAAATTTGTATTTCATATTATACCCTAAAAATCCAAAAATTACAAGTCACTTTATCAATGTGCTTCAAATACCACTTCTTTTGCCACGTTCTCTATCTTGATAACAACATAAGGAAAACTCGGCTTTTCCAGAACAGTTTCCTCTTTTGACGGGCCTCTTAATTCTGTGTTAAGAAAAATTTTATCCTTTGTTTCTGTCAGCTTTCTGACAAGAATGCTGTACCCCCCTGTCTTTTGTTCGCCGTAGCCGACTGCCATATACAGGTACGTTCCATCCTGATACGTCATTTGAAACGGATTTATCTTTTTCTCCTCTAAATTTTTTAAAAATTCTTCCGGACAGTCGCGCATGGCAACAACCGTATACTCGCATTCTGTTCCTTCTTCTTTCTGACCGGTGGAAGTCTGACCGCAGCCACATAGAAACAGCCCTGCCAGCATACAGACAACCAGAAGCACAGCCTTATTAATCCTGCTTTTTTTTCTCATTCCTGTTCTCCATTCCGTTTTCTTTACTCCATGTATATGCCCGGCAGGGGCAAGATATGTCTTGCTGTTTCGGCTCCGCGGATGTATAATGAATATCAGGTCTTTACGGGCCAACCGTTACCTACAGAAAGGAATCAGAACAATGGAAAATTTTCTTTACAGTTTAAATGCGACTCTTCCGATCTTTTTAATCATGGTGCTTGGCAAAATATTATTCCGTCTGAAGATCATCAACGAAGAGTTCACGAAATCCGCGGATAAATACGTTTTTTATGTAGCCCTTCCTGCCCTTGTTTTCAAGGATCTCACTGAAAATAACATCCGCGATTCCTTTGATTTAAAATATGTGTTGTACTGTTTTTTGGTCACATTGTTTATTATCTTGATCCTTTGGTTTCTGACCGAGAAGTTTATGAAAAATGAGGCAGAAAAGGGAGCTTTTATTCAGGCTTCTTACCGAAGCAGCGCCGCCATTCTCGGTCTTGCTTTTATTGATAATATGTATGATAGTGCCGGTATGGCTCCATTGATGATTATCGGTGCTGTTCCGCTGTTTAATATATTTGCTGTGATCATACTGACCATAAAGGGCGACAACGGCGAGCACCCGGATGTAAAACATACCATCCTGAATATTTTCAAAAATCCGATTCTGCTCGGCATTTTATTTGCCCTTCCGTTTGCCTTTTTGGATATTCATTTTCCTGCTTTTGTAAATAAAGGGATCTCGTATCTCGCTTCCACGGCTTCTCCACTGGCTCTGCTTTCGATCGGAGCCGGATTTGAAGGGAAAAAGGCGATCAAAAAAATACGCCCTACTCTGCTCGCCAGTTTTATTAAGCTGATTCTGCTGTGTGCCATCTTTCTTCCGCCAGCGGTCTATATGGGCTACCGCCGTCAGGAATTGATCGGCATCCTTATCATGCTTGGCTCGCCGGCAACGGTATCCTGCTATATCATGGCAAAGAACACCGGAAATGATGTTGTCCTGACAAGTAGCGTGATCGTATTGACTACCCTGCTTTCTTCCATCACTTTGACCGCATGGATCTTTGTGTTAAAAAGCATGGGCGTTCTCTAAATTTTCATTGCAGATTGCCCTGTTATATTATATAATATAAGGGAACGACTGCGGTTTACAATACCGGATCGTTACGATAAAAAAAGCCCTGCATCTAAGCGCAGGTAAAGTATATCGGAGCATTTTACGCTCCGGACAGGAGGATTGTATGAGTAATTGGAAAAATTTGGATACTTTGGATTCTTACAAGGTATTGTCACAAAAAGAACAGGTAAATCTTGCTGATGTCATGTCAGGGGAAAACGGTGCAAAACGTGTACAGACTTATCAGGTACCGATGGCAGCCGGTCTTTCTTACAACTACGCTTCCAAGCAGGTAAACGATGACATTCTGAAGGCGCTTTCCTCTTTGGCGGAAGAAGCTGAATTAGCAGAAAAATATAAAGAATTATATAACGGTGCCGTAATCAATACCGGCGAAAAACGTCTCGTGCTTCACCAATTGACACGCGGACAGCTTGGCGAAACAGTTACTGCCGACGGCGTTGACAAGCGCGAGTTTTATGTGAGCCAGCAAAAACGGATCGCAGACTTTGCCAACAAAGTCCACAATGGAGAGATCACCAATGCAGCCGGCGAAAAATTTACAACCGTAGTACAGATTGGAATCGGCGGAAGTGACCTTGGTCCCCGCGCAATGTACATCGCTCTTGAAAACTGGGCGAAAAAGAATAACTCCTTTAAAATGGATGCAAAATTTATCAGTAACGTAGATCCGGATGATGCCGCTGCGGTTTTAAATGCAACCGATGTTGCCCATGCGATCTTTGTTCTCGTTTCCAAATCCGGCACCACATTGGAGACATTAACAAACGAGTCTTTTGTAAAAGATGCTTTGAAAAAAGCCGGTCTGGATCCGGCAAAACATATGATCGCCGTTACCAGCGAAACTTCTCCTCTGGCAAAGAGCGACGATTATCTGGCTGCCTTCTTTATGGATGACTATATCGGCGGACGTTTTTCTTCGACTTCCGCAGTTGGTGGAGCCGTTCTTTCTCTGGCTTTCGGCCCGGACGTATTTGCACGTTTCTTAAATGGTGCTGCCGAGGAAGATGCTCTTGCGAAAAACGAAGATCTTCTGAAAAACCCGGCAATGCTCGATGCTTTGATCGGTGTTTATGAACGAAATGTACTTGGCTATCCGGCAACCGCTGTCCTTCCATATTCACAGGCTCTCAGCCGTTTTCCGGCTCATTTGCAGCAATTGGATATGGAGTCCAACGGAAAATCCGTAAACCGTTTTGGCGAACCGGTTTCCTATCCAACCGGCCCTGTCATTTTCGGTGAACCGGGAACGAACGGACAGCATTCTTTCTACCAGCTGTTGCATCAGGGAACGGACATTGTTCCTCTTCAGTTTATCGGCTTTAAAAACAATCAGTTAGAAACTGACGTAGATATTCAGGGCAGCACAAGCCAGCAGAAACTCTGTGCCAATGTCGCAGCTCAGATCGTTGCGTTTGCCTGTGGTAAAAAGGACGAAAACAACAATAAAAACTTCGAAGGCGGCCGCCCATCGAGCATTATCATCGGCGACCAGCTGACACCGGAGACACTTGGTGCCCTTTTGGCTCATTTTGAAAACAAAGTAATGTTCCAGGGATTTGTATGGAATGTCAACAGTTTTGACCAGGAAGGTGTACAGCTCGGTAAAGTGCTTGCCAAGAAAGTTCTTGCTCATGAGACAGACGGCGCTTTGAAAGTATATAGTGATCTACTGAATATTTAAGTAACTATTCAGGTACGATATGCAAAAAACAATGTATTGTCGTGCTTGCACATAAAACAAAGTGGGGCTGAAAAATCAGCTCCGCTTTTTTTCATTTTTTCCCTTGACAAATCGGCAAAAAAACGGTATGATAAACAAGTCGGTGCAATTACCGAAACAATTTCATATAGGGGCATAGTTCATCGGTAGAATAAGAGTCTCCAAAACTCCAGAGCTGGGTTCGATTCCTAGTGCCCCTGTTCATCAAGCAGGATTACACAGACAGAGTGATGTGGAATCCTGTTTTTGTATTTACATTATGGAAAAAACGCTGGAATTTGTTTTCCGGTGGTAAAACTCAAACACCATTTGATAGCATTGTGGTGATTGTATGGTATAATGAAATCATATTCAGATGACTGCGGGTCAGGAAAGGAGTTTCATTATGTTTAGTATGGAAGAAATTGGTAGAAAGATTCTTTCTTTGAGAAAGAGCAGAAACATGACACAAGTAAATCTGGCAGATAAATTAGGCATTACTTATCAGGCGGTTTCCAGCTGGGAAAGGGGAAACAGTATGCCGGATATCGAAAAACTGCCGGAAATTGCCAAATTATTTGAAATTTCAATTGATGAATTAATCGGGGAATCAAAAGTAGTTACTATGATGTTAAATACTTCCGAACAAGAGCCAGAAAATTTTGAAAAACTCACCGAAGAGGACATTACGGAAGTATTGCCTATATTAAAACCAGACCAGATTACAGAAGTCGTAAATGGCGTTAATAAATCGGCTTTAAAAGACATCAACAGGTTTCTTCCGTTTATGGAGCCGGAGGATGTGAAAGAATTTGCAGCGAAAGCATTTAGCGCCGGGAACGACATTCGCGGCTATCTTCCCTTTTTAGATCCGGAGGATATTATAGAATTTGCAGAGGAAGCAGTCAACACCGGCAAAAGTATTTGCGGCTATCTTCCCTTTCTGGACCCGGAGGATATCAAAGAATTTGCAACAATAGAAGTCAGCGCCGGCAAAAGCATTGGCGGCTATCTTCCCTTTTTGAACGAGGAAGATATTTTAGAATTTGCAGAGGAAGCATTTAATGCCGGCAATGATATTTGCAGCTATCTTCCCTTTTTGAAACCGGAGGATGTGAAAGAATTTGCAGCGAAAGCATTTAGCGCCGGGAACGACATTCGCGGCTATCTTCCCTTTTTGAGTCCGGAAGATGTGAATGACGCATTTACAGAAATAAGGAATAGGTGAATCATGGATATTCTTTTTTGCGAAGCTCCGATTGAGGAGGATATAAACAGCATATTAAGTCTGCTAACCTTAAATGAAGAACATATGCGTGTAAAAAAATACATCTGCGAATATTTTCATATTCCAACAGAACTTGCGCTTCTAAACAATACGGAATTAGAAGAAGCTGTCCGAACTATTGTTATGAACGAGCAAAAAAATAGTGCCGAAGCAATCGCCGGCAAAATCGAAAAGATGAATTGCCTGTGGCAGGAAAATCACGACGAAATAAGTCGTACATTACGCAGTATATTTGAATGCACCTTGGAATCACAGCAGTGGTGCGCCTTTATGAGTGTGAATTGTGTCTGCCCTTATGATTTTGAGAATAATCGAATTTATATAAATCACAGGAAATCATCGAAAGAAATGCTGGAGACTTGTGTTCATGAACTGATTCATTATTACTGGTTTCATAAATGGAATGCGCTGTTTAAAAACCAATACGCATCTTCCGTTGTCTGGATTTTTTCTGAAATAGCCATTGATGCCTTGTTTTTTGAAACGCCCCTGAAAAAATATTGCGTAAGCCAGCATCCGGCGCACGATCATTTTTATAAGGAATCTTACAAAGGTCAGAATTTGATGGAATATTTCAGAGAATTATATCGGGATCATTCCATGGCAGACTTCATGCGTCTGGGGATAGAAGATGTACTTGCCGGCAATGGAATATTTTGAATCATAGATTGACATAAAGGAAATGTAATGCTATTATAATAGTTAGAAAGGTACTACCGATAGACGGTTAGCCTGATAAAACTAAATGGTTAAGAATGGCCGCTCAGTTTGCCAGAACTATGGGCGGTCATTTTGTGTCCTGCTATCTCTCCTGCCGAAAGAATAGCCAAGACTAAAACAAGTCAGGCACAAGCTGATAACAGCTATGAATCCTTTGATCGTGAGCATGAGCACACCTCCTCAAACGAATTTTCCAAAAGGGATTTTTATGTAAACAGAGCTAAAACTCTCTGGAGGAGGCTAACCGCCTACCGTATATGGCAGTACCTTAAATATATTACATTAAACATATGTTCAGATTTCAAGTATAATTTTAACCTTTATTAAGAAACTATCCCTGTTACCCACTTACTGGATAACAGGGATAGTTTCATAGGATACCGTACTCTATGCTTTTGATTTCTTCTTATTTTTCTTAAGACCTTTTATCGTTCTCGTCTTCACAGATGCTTTCTTAATGGTAACCTTCTTTGCTTTTTTGAATTTCTACCATTATCTCCCACTAAAATACACTTTTCCGCCCTCTGCCTTTATCTTTTTATAATAAAACAATTCATCCACCGTAACCAGCTGAAATCCTTTTTTCTTTAACCGCGGGATCAATGTTTGAACTGCGTCTGCTGTGGAAGGGTACAGGTCGTGCATCAAAACAATATCCCCGTCTTTTATCTTTTTCGCCCTTTGGAGAATTTGGGAAGCGTCCCGCGAGCGCCAGTCCTCTGTGTCAATGCTCCAGTAGATCATAGGAATCTTGAATGTCTTACGCATCAGATCATTGACTGCGCCCTCCGGTGGGCGGATTGCCGACACTTCCCGTCCGATCACTTGTTTGACCGCCGTGTTAGATTTATCTAACTCTTTCAACATTCCGGCAGAATCCAGTTTCGTCAGATTGACATGATGATAGGTATGACTGGCAATCTGGTGTCCCTGACGATATGCTTTCTTCATCACTTTAGCATAGGTGGACACACGGTCACCAACTACAAAGAAAGTAACTTTCGCATCGTTTTGTTCGGCAGTTTTTAAAATGCGCGAGGTGACCGGCGTATAGGGCCCATCATCAAACGTCAATGCCACCATCGGTTTCTTTGGATCCAGGTCTTTTCGAATCCAGGAAACCGTTTTCTTTTTTCTCTTCTCCGGCTTCTTCTCTTTCGCCGAAACAACCGGGACAGCAGGGCTTTTTGTCTCATACACCGTATTTGTCTCATTGGCACGCAACGAGTTCAAAGCCCAGCCCACAAACAAAATATCTGCAAGCAAAATTCCTCCACACATACCAATCAAAGCTTTTTTATTGATCTTCATACTCTAATACCTCACTTTACAAAATATTCCTTTTTTATTATATTCTGAATCCGTTCTTGTGGAATACAAAACTGACACGCCCCCATATACCCGGGCGCCACCTCATATTTATCAAATAACATAACAAGTTCTTTTTTATTATTAATATAAAAATCAGCTTCTTTTCCAACTCCCGTCCAGTTCATCCCCTTTTTGTCAATGAAATATACCTTCTCTTTGTCCGTTTTCATATTATTACGCATCTGTTTCTTAATTTCCTTTGTCAACACCGCGCGATAATCTGTATTGTCTTTAAAAATATCTTCTAAGGTAATACATTTTCCTGTTTTTTTATCTATATGGTATACTTTCGCCTCGTCACTTGAGGTATTTATTTGAACAATCGAATTGATTTTAAGGGAAAACAAACGTTTCGTATTGGTAACAACCTCATAATCTATCGTCACATTTTCGCGTCCTTTTCCTTTCGTTTCCTTTACGTCTTTCCAGTACTCATCTATAATCTTATCCGTATATTTTTTAATCTGAGCATTTAATTTTTTGCTGGCATCTTCATCCGCTTTTTTGTCTTTCCCGGTTACCTTTACTTCGGGAACCCGCACACTGGCACTCATCTCACCTGTATTATCTTCAAAATCCCTGAATGTCACAATTTTTACAATATTTCCCAGCACCGGAACTTTACTTAACGCATAGGCTGCTTTTTCATTAAAATGCAGCAGCAATCCAAACGCCAGCACGGCAGCCGCTATAACACTTCCAATACGGAAACTCCACTTCATACAAATAGTTGTATTTTTACCTTCTTTTTGTTTTCCTGTCTTAATTCCCTGTTTTACGCGTTCTTGCAATTCTTCCGGAATTTCAATATTATCATAAGCTTTTTTCATGTTACTCAATACATTTTTTTTCATGATAATTTCTCTCCTTTCGTCATTTCAATCTCCAATTTTTGAATACTTCGATACAATATGGATTTTACCGTATTCGTCTTTAATCTGAGAACTTCTGCAATCTCTTCCAATTTTTTATCCTCGAAAAATCGAAGAAGAACAATCGTCCTTTCTTTTGAATTCAATTTATCAAGTGCCCTTTTCAGATCCATATCCTCATATGAATCCCACGAAGCCCCTTGAATATAGTATTCCGGATTATCCATGGAAACTTCCCGTTTTTGCCGGCTCAGGAAATCCATCGCACAATTGATGACAATCCGAAACAGCCAGGTTTCAACATACTCTTCCTTTTTCACACTATCCGCATACTGCATTGCCCGGCACGCGCTGTCCTGCACGATATCCAATGCATCTTCCTGATTTTTTACATAGGTAAAAGCAATCCGGTACATGGATTCATAGGAAGAAAGAATGGTTTCCTCGACCAGCTGTCTTTTTTTCTTCGATTGCATATTGTCCCTCCTCTCTTTTCGTTTTACATAAGTTAGACGTCGGACAGTTCTAAAAAGTTGCATAAAAATAGAGCCGCCGCACAAATAATTTTTCTATTGCACGACAAGCTCCTCTATTTTTTGCCTTTTACAAATTATGCCAGTTCCAACATTCGTTCCAATGCTACACTCGCCTTTTTGCTTACTTCTTCGTCCACAAACATTTCCGGTGCCATATTCGTAAGCGCCTGCTCTACTTTGTCCAATGTAATCTTTTTCATATTCGGACAAAACTGGCGATGGCCTACATTGTAGAATTTTTTCTGTGGATTTTTCTGCTGCAATTCATAAAACACACCCATTTCGGTGCAAATGATGAATTTATCATGGTCACTTGCCGTCGCATAATCAATGATTTCCGAAGTGCTTCCGATGAAATCCGAAAGTTCAAGTACATCCCACGTACACTCTGGGTGGGTCAGTACCAGCGCATCCGGATGAAGTCCCTTCGCTTCTTTTACATTTTCCGCATGAATGCTTTTATGTACATGACAGTATCCATCATGGAAAATAAACTCTTTTTCCGGCAGTTTGCTCGCCACATAACGACCAAGGTTATTGTCCGGGATAAAGAAAATACGTTTATTTGGCAGGGCTTTTACGACACGCAGCGCATTGGAGGAAGTCACACACACATCCGAGTGTGCTTTAATCTCAGCTGTAGAATTTACATAACACACGACGGCGACATCTTCGTACTGCTCTCTGACTTCTTCAATCCGACGAACATCTACCATATGTGCCATCGGACAGTCTGCGTACTCATCCGCCATGATAACGCGTTTTCCCGGATTCAGGATTTTTGCGCTCTCTCCCATAAAGGAAACACCACAGAATAATATGTTCTGATTTGGGATAGAAACCGCTTTTTTTGCTAAGAAAAAGGAATCTCCTACAAAATCCGCGATTTCCTGTACCGCACCATCTACATAATAATGCGCAAGGATTACAACATCTTTTTCTTTCTGCATCTGTTTAATATTTTCTATTTGTTGTTTTTTATTCTCCATGTTCTCCTCATTCCTTTTCTTAGTGGATCAGCCTGCAAACTGACTATTATATAATGTAGCATAGAAACCGTTTTGTTGCAAGAGTTGTTCGTGATTTCCCTGCTCAATAATATGACCATCTTTCATAACCAGGATCACATCTGCCTCCTGAATCGTCGATAAACGGTGGGCTACGATAAAACTGGTGCGGCCCTGCATCATTTTTGAAAATGCCTGTTGAATATGAATTTCTGTTCGCGTGTCGATGGAAGACGTTGCTTCATCCAAAATAAGCATCGGTGGCAGGCAGAGCATGACTCTCGTGATACAAAGAAGCTGTTTCTGGCCCTGAGAAAGACTTCCGCCGTCTTCTCCGATCACTGTATCGTATCCGTTTTTCAAACGTTTGATAAAGCTGTGGGCGTGGCTTGCCTTTGCCGCTGCGATCATTTCCTCTTCGGTCGCATCCGGTTTTCCCATGCAGATATTTTCGCGGATGGTTCCCTGACGAAGCCATGTTTCCTGTAAAACCATACCGTAGTTGGCGCGCAGACTGTGTCTCGTAATCTCCTGAATGTCTTTTTTGCTTACGCGAATCGTACCGGAATTGACATCATAAAAGCGCATCAGCAGATTGATCAACGTCGTCTTTCCACAGCCGGTCGGTCCGACGATGGCAATTCTCTGTCCCGGTTTTACCGACAGATTCAGCTTTTCGATCAATTTCTGATCGGGTTCGTAGGAAAAATAGACATCTTCCAGATCGACTTCTCCGTTCGCCTGTTCAAGGACAACCGCATCTTCTGCATCCTTTGTCTGGGATTTTTCTTCAATCAGTTCAAAAATTCGTCCTGCGCAGGCAATCGCATTCTGCAATTCCGTAACGACGCCGGAAATCTCATTGAACGGTTTGGTATACTGATTTGCGTAACTCAAAAAGCAGGATAACTGTCCTACTGTAATTCCACCATGGATAGCAAAAATCGCTCCGGAGATACCGACTCCGGCGTAAACCAGACCATTGACAAAACGCGTCGCCGGATTGGTAATAGACGAGAAAAAGATTCCCTTTAATGAACATTTGCGGAGTCTTTCATTGATCTCGTCAAACTGTTCTTCCGCTCTTTTTTCATATCCAAAAGCTTTTACCACTTTCTGGTTGCCAAGTGTCTCCTCAATGAGTGCGGTCTGCTCACCGCGCGTCTCGGACTGCAGTTTGAACATTTCATACGTCCGCTTTGCGATAAAACTTGCCACAAAGAGCGAAACCGGCGTGATAACAACAACGACAAGGGTAATGCTGACATTGACACTCAGCATAAAAAGCAGTGTTCCGAGGATAGTGATGATTCCTGTAAATAATTGGGTGAATCCCATCAAAAGTCCGTCCGCAAACTGATCGACGTCTGCAATCACACGGCTTACGATCTCACCATAAGAATGTCCATCCAGATATTTCAGCGGAAGATCCTGCAATTTTTCAAACGCTTCGCTCCGGATATCACGAATGACATTGTAAGTAATTTTATTGTTGCACACATTCATGATCCACTGCGCCGCCATCGTGATCGCTATGGCAATGGCAATCTTCATAAGGATCTGTGTAATTTTTCCAAAATTTACCTGTCCCGGCCCTACGATCACATCGACTGCGTTACCGGTAAGGATTGGGACATACAGCGTCAGTGCGACCGTGATGACGGCAAGCACCAATGAGCAGATCACGTAAAAGGAATATTTCTTAATATAACGAAGGACTTTTTTGATTGTTTCTTTCTGGCTCATTTAGCGTCCCTCCTTTCCAAATTGTGATTCGTAAATCTCCTGATAGACCTCACAGGACTTCAATAATTCTTCGTGGGTTCCCTTCCCTGCCATCTCGCCATCGTCTAATACCAGAATCTGGCCTGCATGAAGGATCGATGCCGCCCTCTGCGACACGATGAAAATGGTCGTTTCCGGGAAACTCTTTCGCAGCCCCATACGAAGCGCCGCATCGGTCGCATAATCCAGCGCCGAAGAACTGTCATCCAGAATAAGGATTTCCGGCTTTTTCACAAGCGCTCTGGCAATCGTCAGACGCTGTCTCTGCCCACCGGAGAAATTGCGGCCTCCCTGCTCCACTTTGGCATCCAGACCATTTTCTTTCTTTTTCACAAATTCTTCTGCCTGCGCCACTTCCAACGCCTTCCACATCTCTTCTTCCGTCGCGTCCTCTTTGCCCCATTTCATATTGGAACGGATCGACCCGGAAAACAGAACCGCCTTTTGCGGCACAACAGCAATTTTCTCACGGAGTTTGTCAAGCGAATAATCCGCGATATCTTTTCCCACGATTTTTACCTGACCGCTCGTGCAGTCGTAAAATCTAGGAATCAAATTTACGAGAGAGGTCTTTCCGGAACCGGTTCCTCCGATCACGCCGATCATCTGCCCTTTCTCTGCCGTAAAGGAAATGTCCGTCAGGGATTCCTCGCCGGCACCGGCATAACACAGACCGACATGTTCAAATTTTACTTCTTCCGGATTTTGTTCTACAGCAGTAGTGTTTCCATCTTTCATGCTTGAACTAACTTCAAACACATCCTGCACTCGGTTTCCACAAGCGATGGCTTTTGTCACAGTTATGATCAGATTGGCAAGTTTGACAAGCTCTACCAAAATCTGTGACATATAGTTTACCAGTGCGACAACCGCTCCCTGTGTCAGGATTCCGGCATCGACGCGAAGCGCTCCCTGCCAGATGAGCGCAATGATCGCGCCGTTGATGATGACATACGTAAGCGGATTCATCAGCGCTGAGAATCTGCCGACAAACATCTGTATTTTATTCAATGCCACATTGGCATCTTCAAACTGTTCTTTTTCTTCTGCTTCTTTATTAAAGGCACGAATCACGCGGACACCGGTAAGATTTTCTCTTGTAATACCAAGCACGCGATCAAGACTCGCCTGCACCTTTTTATACAATGGAATACTGATGAGCATAACGCCAAATACGACGATTGACAACAGCGGAATTGCCACGACAAAGATAAGCGCCGCCTTTACATCAATGGTAAATGCCATGATCATCGCACCAAATACGATAAACGGAGAACGCAGAAACAATCGCAGTACGAGATTGACGCCGGACTGGATCTGGTTGATGTCGCTTGTCATCCTCGTGATCAGGCTTGTTGTACCGAGCGTATCGATTTCTGTATACGAGAGGGATTCGATATGTTTAAACAGCGCCGATTTTAATTCGGTTGAAAATCCGACTGCTGCCTTTGCCGCAAAATACTGCGCCGTAAGTGACGACGCAAGTCCCACGACACCAAGCAGCACAAGCACAGCACCCATCCACAATACATGCGGTGTATCCTGCCTTGCGATACCCTTGTCAATAATCGATGCCATAACAAGCGGCACGAATAATTCAAACGATGCCTCCAATAACTTGAACAATGGCCCAAGCACCGACTCTTTCTTATAATTTTTTAAATATGTGAGTAATTTCCACATGCTCCTTTTCTTCCTTTCCGTCTTACTTCACAGTAACTGACTGCTCCGTGTCTATCCATTTTCCTTCGTAATAAAGATAAATATGATACGTATCTTTCTCCATGCCGGAAAGCGGGATGGCAATCGCATAACGCTGATTTTTCTTTTCCTTCATTCCCTTTCCTGCACTGCTGTAATCCATCTGATAGCACTTTTCTTTTCCAGAAAATTCCAATTTCGAAACTGTATGATCGTTTGCCGTCATATAAAGCATCGACTGATAAAGTTCAAAGGATACCTTCACTTTTTTCTTTTCTGCCTTCTGCACCGCCGATTCCTTTTTCTCTTTTGGCGCCTGAAGCGTACCAAGGATTACGTCACTCTTTTCCGGCATTGCCATGCTGAGATCTTTCCAGTTGAATGTCATCTCATAGCCGCGGTAAAAATATTTTTTCGTCGAATATTGATTGAGTACGGCTCCGGTCTTGTAATCATATTCATAGATCATACCCTTCTGCCCCTGAATGAGCGGATACAGATATCCGCCAAATGAGAACATGCGGTTTTTGTCTTTGTCATAGGCACAGTTCGAAGTAATGATCGATTTCACGCTTTTAAACAGCTTATCCTGGCGCACCGTCATTTTCTTTTCATTGATCGTATAAACTGATACATAAGAATTGGAATCGCCGTCCCAAAAATCGACTTTCCGCTTGGTCTGCCAATGATTGTCATACAGCATGACGTGAATCGTATCCGGATCTCCATCCAGATCATATGGGATCTCATAGACACTATGCTGCTGGAAATGCCATTTGATACTGCCCTGCGGCTTCAGCACCAGATCTTCCTGCTCCGTTCCTTCAAACATCTCCGGATTTGCAAGGATCCATTTAATCTTCTTCGTATCCCAGTCCACTTTTACCGCTGAATGCAGATTTCGCGGCGAAAGCAGGACACTGTGGTCTTCTTCTTTATAAGAAACGGTATTCAAATGCGCCCAGTCCACTTTATTTCGATAGGTCTTATCAAAAATCTCTTTCATGTCCAGTTCTTTTACCGTCTCTCCGGTCTTTCGGTCAATCTCAAGGACAACATCTTCGGTATGCCCCGCGATCGAACTTGACAATACAAATAAATTGCCGCCCGGCTCTTTTTCAATCACCTCATGGTGGATTCCGTTTTTCACATAATACTGGCGGTAGATCCGTCCGAGATAATCCATTTCATACATCGAAGTCGTATGCGGTTTCTCTTCCGTCGGTGTCTCCGCCTCATCCGTCTGATAGATCAGCCGCTTGTCCGCAAGCGGAAATACGCCGTAAGACCCTGTCGTCATCGTAATATACCAGCGGATATCTCCCGCCTCGTCATAAGCAAATGGATATTTTGTCGTCTGACCGGAAAGAATGGTCAGCGCATAGGCAGATGCCTCTCCTTTTTTCTCCACTTTGACCGCATCCTTTAATTCCTTCGGAAGCGGCTCTGTCTGAATGGTTACCGTCTTTGTCTTCTTTTTCCCATTTTTATCTACACAGGAAAGCCGAACCTTATTTTTTGCATCCGGATACAGTCCGACAACCGGGATCCGATGCATCTTCGTCTTTTCGAATTCTGCGCTGATATCTGTCTCTTTTGTTTTTCCTTCGACCGTCATCGTGACTTTGCAGGCCGACTCCGTCTTAAACAAAAGATACGCCGTGAGTGGCGAATTTCCATACGGATTCAGAAGAACCGCCGGATTTTCCCACGTCGCGTTTCCCGAATCCAACATTTTTTGGATTTCTGCATCCTTTTTATAAGAAGCATCCAGTCGCGACTTCTTTGTCTTTATTGTATCCGATACTGCTTTCGGTCCGGAACGCTCGCCCAGCACCTCTGTATTCTGTGTTTCCTGCTGGCTTACAACCTTTTGTTCTACACCTGTCTCATCCTGTTTTTTCCCGCAGGACGAAAGCGGCAGTGCCATAATTCCTGCCAATAAAAATAAACCAGTACAATGAAGGATCTTGTTCCATTTTGTCGTTTCTCTCATAATGGTCCTCTTTTCTCATTTTTATTGTACTAGTTTAAACTATATTGGCAAAGAAATCAACCTTTACTGCAATTAAAATGTAACTATTAGGACCACTGTGCAGAAAACAATGTTTCTTACGTGCGAGCACGACGATCCATTGTTTTTGCACAGCGGTCGTGAATAGTTACTTAAAAATAATGATATTGCTTCCGTTTACGCACGAGACAGATCAATGTCACGCACAAAGTAAGGATTTCTGCCACAAATACAGCACCCCAGATCCCGTCAATTCCTAAAAACATCGGCATGAGCAGTACGGCTGCAATCTGAAATACCAGCGTTCTTAAAAACGATATGAGTGCCGATAACAATCCATTGTTTAATGCCGTAAAAAAGGAAGATCCATAAATATTAAACCCATTGACCAAAAAGGCAAGGCAGAAAATACGGAAGCCATGTTTTGTCAACTCAAATAAATCCGGGTCATAGCCGACAAAAATACGTGCCAGCGGCGAGGCGATCAGCTGTGCCAGAGCCAATAAACCGATTCCCCACACTCCGATCATTTTAAGACTTTTGGTGAGCAGATTCTTCAATTCATCTGAATTTCTTGCTCCATAATGATAACTGACGATCGGCGCACTTCCGATGGAATACCCAAGAAAAATCGCTATAAAGATGAAATTGACATACATCAGGGTTCCATAGGCTGCCACTCCGTCTTCGCCTGCAAAATGCATGAGCTGGAAATTAAACAGCGTATTGACAACGGAACTTGACAAGTTTGTCATCAATTCCGACGATCCATTGGTACACGTTTTGCCAAGGATATTCCAGTGCAGTCTGGCCTTTCCCAGCCGGAACGGGCTGGTATTTTTTCTTCCAAAATATAACAATGGAAGTAGTCCTCCGACGCACTCTCCACAAACGGTAGCAAATGCAGCACCGGCAAGTCCCCAGCCAAATACGGCAATAAACAGAAAATCAAGGATCATATTTGTCACACCGGCAAGCACAATCACCGTCAGCCCCAGTTTCGGTCTTTCTGCGGTTACAAAGAAACATTGAAATACATTTTGCAGCATAAATGCCGGCATCGATATAAGGATAATTCTTCCATACAAAATACAATTGTCAAGCAGTTCTCCCGTCGCTCCGAGTGCACTACTCACCTGCTTTGTCAATAATATTCCGACAATCGCCAACACAATTCCTCCAACAAGAGTGACATAAACAATCATGGAAAAATATTCATTGGCCTTTTTCTTTTTTCCCTCGCCAAGTGTCTTTGCCACGATCGCGCTTCCACCGGTTCCCATCATAAATCCCAGCGCCGACATCGCCATAATAAACGGCATGATCAGATTCAAACCGGCAAACGCCGTTTTTCCCACGTAATTTGATACAAACAGTCCGTCTACCACGCCATAAATGGATGTAAAAATCATCATAATAATGGATGGCAGTACAAATCGTATTAATTTATGATACGTAAAATGTTCAGATAACTGAATTTTCATTGTCTTTTTCTCCTTTTCTACTATTGTCGTACATATTTTTCCGCATTTCGTCCCGGTATCTTCCAAAGGTTTCCAGCATGGTCTCAGATTCTTCCCCGCCAATCGCAAGAAATGCGGCATTTTCTGCCTCGATAACCGGATAGATCGTAAACGCTCCATAGTCCGTACATTGTCATCCCTCTATTTTTGTGCAACAATAG
>CAJMFH010000035.1 GCA_905212635.1 uncultured Lachnoclostridium sp.
GTATCCCCGGTGTCGCCCTTTGGCCCCTGCTCACCGGGTTCGCCTTTCGGCCCGGGAGGCCCTTCGGGGCCGGGTATTCCCTGCTCGCCCTGTGGCCCGGGACAGCCCTTATCGCCTTGAACTCCCTGCGGCCCAAGTTCTCCTTGAGGCCCCTGCATTCCAGCGGGGCCTTGTTCGCCGGCAGGTCCTCGTTCTCCGGGTTCTCCACGTTCCCCCTTTGGCCCGGGAGGCCCCATCGGCCCGGGATCTCCTTGAGGGCCGGCAGGTCCCCGGTCGCCTTTTGGACCAATCGGTCCTGGATTTCCCTGAATCCCCTGTAGTCCCATTTCGCCCGGGTCGCCCTTTGGCCCAATATCGCCGCGGACACCTTGTGGCCCTCTTGGTCCTATCGGTCCGGCAGCACCGCGAGGCCCGACAGGCCCGGCACAGCCAGTTTCTCCTTTGATTCCGCGAGGCCCCATTGGTCCCTGTTCACCTCTTGGCCCCTGTTCTCCCCGTGGCCCTTCCGGCCCCATCGGCCCCGGAGGCCCTTGAATCGTCACATAAGTGCCACAAGAGCCACAGCCATTGCAGCAATTTTTTGGTTTGTTGTTTGGACAGTTCATAAAAACTCCTTACATAAAATGGTATTTATTTACATATTATGCAGGAAAAACGGATGTGGCAGAATACACGCACTAAAAATAAAAAAGTCAATACAGCAGGCTGCCCTCTTTGGTATACCAATTTACACCATTTGTCAAAAGGTAATCTTCTCCCCTGCGGATCGCATCGCAGTAATCCCATATGTCCTTTAATTTGCGGCGGAATGCCACGCCGCCACCGAATAGAGACGTATTGTGAATGTCCGAGCCGGCGGTCATCGGAAGATGATATTTTGCAGCGTAAGCGACTGCTTTTTCGTCAAATTCAGGGTTGTTGTGGCTGAGGCTTTTGGGATGGGAGTGGGTGGCATTGATGGCTTCTACGCCATCGACATATTTCGGAAATAAACGGATTTCCGGGATGTATGGTTCTTCGCGAAACGGATGCGCGTGGATGACCATTCCACCGGCTTCATGAATCCATTGATATTGTTCTTCAACTGTGGCATTCTCAATTTCAGGGTGGGAAATCAGCCATTCAAGAGTAACGCCATATACTAAAAATTCGGTGCCCCGGTAACCGGCTTCGTAGCCAAAGAAAACGTCGAGTCCTATTTTTTCTCCCCATTTTCTGGTTTCCTCATAAGCGCGGTAATATTCGCGGATCCATTTTTCCCACGGTAGAGACCGGTCGATACAGTGGTTTCCATGCCAGTTGTGATTGGTTACAATGATTCCGGTGTAACCTGCGTCCTTGCACGCCTGCGCCATTTCCTTTCCGGTGGAGTGGGCACAGGCACTGGCTTCGCTCGTGTGCAGATGGGTTTCATATAAATAAGGATAATCTTTTTGAATTTTTTCGCGGACAGTCACAGGAACACTCCCTTTCAAAATATTTGAAAACAGTATAGCATGTTTAAAACAGAGGTGCAAGAATACAATAGCGCCTTGACAAGTAACCATTCGGTAACTATAATATAAAGTGACCGACCGGTTACTTTATATTATACGAGGAGGAACCAATATGACGAAGTCATATTATAAAGACGGTTCCGACGACCTGCCGCCGAACGGAAGCGAGGGGGCGATACATATTATATTAGGAGGAAATGCGATGAAACTTTATTTTGGAAATGCGACGACAACGGCAACGACAATTATGATCTTGTGTCTATTGGGATTTATGGCTTATACGGTCACCCATCGGAACAATGTTACATACTGGGGGCGCAGAAGCCTGTTTTTACTGGCGTTTGGGCTGGTGATATGCTGCTTTGCCGCGGCGAGGGACGGTTTGGATAAAACGATACAAAATGCAGTAGATGGAAGCTGTGCGCCGGGGTTATTTCCGCTTATAAGTTTTCCCAATCTCATTGGCTGCATTGGCGCGGCAATCATTGTGATCGCAGCCATTGCGACGCCAATTGCAAAATCCCAGCTGGCAAGAGAAGTCTGGTTTTATGTTATGTCGAGCGGAGTGATTTTGAAAATTGGGGTAATGGAGATTGCAAGGATCATACGATAGGGAAGGCATTTGGGGGCTTTGTTCTCAAAGGGCTTGACAAGCGAAGAACGACTTAGTATCATGGAAGAAGAATATCATATTCCAAGCCGAGTGTTGGGAAAGGAAGTGGAAACCATGTGTAATCTAAGTGAGGGAATTAAAGAAGATGCACTTGCCGAAGGGCGCGAAACGAGTATTTCCGAGAGACACGAGGCAACGCTTCTTGAACAAATTTCCAAAAAACTTGCCAAAGGGAAATCACTTTCACAGATTGCAGATGAGTGTGAAGAGACAGAAGAACGAATTAGACAATTAATAAAAAACTTTAAAGATACAAGTCGAGAGGAGAAATCACATGCCTGTTTTTGATTTTACACACACGCCGGATGCCGGAAAAGCACCGGAATGTACTTATACAATTTTTCAGTCCAATGAGAAGAATCCGACGGTGGATAGTCCACTCATGGTTTTGGAAACGTTGGAGGAAGGAAGCTGCCATCATCCGATTGGGCTTATTACGAATCCGGTTAAAAAGACAGCATTTGAATATCAGGGAGAAAATGGTACCGTAAGTGCCAACATACTTCGCATGGACGCACGTTTTACCGGGCTTTTTAAGTGGCTGGGAGAAAACCATATCAAAGTGCGCCTTTCCGGTGAAAATACAGCTGAGGGGTATGCGGTTTATAAAGTGCGTGAAGTCAGCTTTGGCGGAGGGACAAAACTTTCTGCCGAAGATGGCTTTTTGCAGTTTATGATCGGACGGCTTCTTGCCAGCGACGCGCCGGAGATCGATGAGCTTGAGGAAGAAGATGAAGACGGCGATAATATGAAACTGACAAGCCTTCAGAGTATCGTCGATTTTATGAATTGTGCAGGAAGAACTCTGCCGGATAATGTGCGGCTTTGGGCGAGACGAAACCTTGCCGTGGCAAGATCAAGCGAAGTGACAGCCGAAGAAAAGAGACATGCTCAGAGGGCGCTTTCCATGATGATGAACATTCAGTGGAAGAGCAATTATTTTGAATCCATTGATCCCGATGAGGCAAGACGGATTTTGGATGAAGAACTGTATGGAATGGAATCCGTCAAACAGCGTATTATCGAGACGATTATTCAGATCAATCGTACGCATACACTGCCGGCTTATGGTATTTTGCTCTGTGGTCCGGCGGGTACGGGAAAATCGCAGATTGCGTATGCAGTGGCACGCATTTTGCGCCTGCCGTGGACGACGCTCGATATGAGTTCGATCAACGATCCGGAGCAGCTTACCGGAAGTTCACGTATTTACGCAAATGCAAAGGCAGGTATTATTATGGAAGCGTTTGCAATGGCAGAATCTTCCAATCTTGTATTTATTATCAATGAGCTGGATAAGGCAAATTCGGGAAAGGGAAATGGAAATCCGGCGGATGTGCTTTTGACCTTGCTTGATAACCTTGGATTTACGGACAATTACATCGAATGCCGTATTCCGACGGTAGGGGTGTATCCGATCGCGACGGCAAATGACAAGGAAAATATCAGCGCGCCATTGATGTCGCGTTTTGCAGTCATTGATATACCGGACTACACTTTGGACGAAAAGAAAACCATATTTTCCCAGTTTGCACTTCCGAAAGTGTTAAAACATATGAGTATGCAGAAAGAAGAATGTATCGTCGGCGCGGATGCCCTTGATGCCATTATGGAAAAATACAAAGGAACGACGGGAATCCGTCCGCTGGAGCAGGCAGCAGAACATCTTGCGGCACATGCGTTGTACCAGATTGAAGCAAATCATGTGGAAAAGGTAGAATATACAGCGGCGATGGTAAAAGAACTGCTGGACATTGAATAAATAGGGGGAGGATGCCAATGCGGTTGCTGCATTTGTCGGATCTTCATCTCGGAAAACGTGTCAATGAATTTTCGATGATAGAGGATCAGCGTTACATATTGAGGAAAGTGCTGGAGATTATCGACAAGGAAAAGCCGGATGGCGTGATGATCGCAGGAGATATTTATGATAAATCTGCGCCCAATGAAGAGGCGGTGAAACTTCTTGGCAGATTTTTGTCGAGCCTTGCCAGCCGGAAGCAGCAGGTGTTTATCATTAGTGGAAATCATGATTCTGCCGTTAAACTGGCATTTGCGTCGGATCTGATCGACCACAGCGGCATTCATTTTTCACCGGTGTACGAGGGTAGGATTGAACCACTTAAACTGGAAAATAATGGAAGCGAAATTTACATCTATATGCTTCCTTTTGTTCGCCCCATCACGGTAAAATCTATATTTCCAGAGGAAGCCGAGACGATAAAAAATTATTCGGATGCTTGTCAAACAGCAATTCGACATATGGATATTGATAAAACAAAATGCAATATTTTGATTGCGCATCAATTTGTGACAGGGGCTTCCCGTTCGGATTCGGAGGAAATGGTCGGCGGGCTTGATAATGTTGACGTCTCAGTGTTTGACGATTTTGACTATGTTGCCCTGGGGCATATTCACAGACCGCAGAGCGTGGGACGGGACACGGTTCGATACAGCGGAACACCGCTCAAATACTCATTTTCTGAGGCAGATTACCATAAATCCGTGACAATTTTAGACATCGAAGGGAAAAAAATTACGATACGGACGGCTCCGTTGATTCCCAAATACGATATGAGAGAGATCGGGGGAACATTTGAAAAATTGACAGAGGAATCTTTTTATCAGAACCAGAAGACGGACGATTATCTTCACATCACATTGACCGACGAGGAAGATATTCCGGATGCGATGGGAAAACTTCGCAAAATTTATCCCAATCTTATGAAATTAAGTTATGATAATACACGGACGAGAAAAGATCAGCTTGTGGAAAAAGGAGCAGATGTGGAGCATAAACTGCCGATTGAATTGTTTGAAGAATTGTACGAGATGCAGAATAATCAGCCAATGAATGAAGAGCAGTGCGCATTTGTACAGGATATGATGAAAACCGTGTGGAAGGAGTGAGGATATGAGACCGTTACATCTGACAATGACAGCATTTGGGCCATATGCGGATACGAAAAAACTGGATATGGGAAAATTAGGAAAAACGGGTCTTTATCTGATCACGGGAGATACGGGAGCGGGAAAGACGACCGTATTTGATGCTATCTGCTACGCACTGTATGGACGGCCAAGCGGGGAGAACCGCGAAGAATGGATGCTTCGTTCCACGTATGCGGACAGTGACACCAAAACTGAGGTGCGTCTGGTTTTTTCCCACCGCGGACAGACCTATGAGGTGGCAAGAAATCCAGAATATGAGCGGAAAAAACAGCGCGGAGAGGGATTGACGATCGAAAAAGCAAATGCCGAACTGTATCTGCCCGATGGTGTAGTCATATCCGGCAAAAAAGAAGTGACAAGTGCGGTGGAAGATCTGCTGGGGGTAGACAGAGAGCAGTTTACCCAGATTTCCATGCTCGCTCAGGGGGACTTTTTAAAACTTTTGATCGCGCCTACTTCAGAACGGCAGGAGATATTCCGCCGTTTGTTTCAGACAGAACGTTTTCTGAACTTGCAAAAGAAACTTGCGGGAGAAGCGAAAGAATTGTATGGGCATTGTCAGGATATTAGAAAGAGTATGGAACAGTATATTCAGGGAATTTTATGCGAAGAAGAAAATGTGCTGTTTTTAGAAGTAGAAAAAGCGAAAAAGAAAGAACTTCCGATTGAAAAAGTGTTGGAAATACTAGCTGAATTAGAACTGGAAGATGTCGAAAAGGCACGAAAAATACAGAAAAATGAGACGCAAATAGACGAAGAATTAGAAAAAATAAACGCAAAGATTGGTCAGGCAGAACAGATAGAAAAAATGCAACGGGAATTGCAGGAAGCACAGCAGCAGATTCCGAAACTTTGTGAAGAAAGAGATCTTGCAAAGGAACAGCGGCAGCAGGCGCAAAAGGAACAGGAGGGGACAGAAGAACTTCTGCGCCGGGCGGCAGAGATTCATCTGGAACTTTCCAAGTATGAAAAAGTGGAAAAACTCGATCAGATGATTCGGGAGGCAGAGCATTGTGTACGACAAAATGAAACCCAATTATTGGAAAAAGAAGAACGAATTCAGCGTCTGGAAATAGAACTTGAAAAATACAAAACAGAATTACAGACACTCGCAGATACCGGGGAATTGCGCGAAAAATTACGACATGAAATAGAACGGTTAGACGATAAAATACAAAAAATTCAGCAGATCAAAGCCAGACAGCGGGATCTTGCAGAACGCAAAAATGAAGCAGAAAAAGCCCGGAAGGAATATCTTGCTGCGGATGAAGTATATAAGAAGAAAAAGCAGGTATATGAGGTGATGGATCAGGCGTATCGTGACGGACAGGCAGGCATATTGGCAAGTCATCTCACGGAAGGGGTGCCATGCCCAGTCTGTGGTTCATTGGAACACCCGAAACTGGCAGAAATTTCCAATGAAGTGCCGCGTGAGGACGAACTGGAAAAGGCTAAAATGACATATGAGCAGGCGCATGAGAACGTAAATGAAAAGGCAGAGAAAGCAGGTGTTTATCGCACGAAAGTTACCGAGGCGGCAGGGCAGCTGGAAGAGGAACTTTTGCAGCTGTTTGGCGAAGGGACGGACGCAGCGGAGCAGATCACAGCATTGGAAGAAGATACAAAAGGGAATCTCCTGCAAAGACAGAAACAACTGGCAGAAGAAGAGAAGAAAATCGAGAGAAAGATTTGGCTGGAGAAAAAGATTCCGGAAGCGGAAACGGCGTGTGGTTTCGAAAAACAAAGCAGGGAAGAACTTCTGGCGGTGCGGATCAAAGCTGCGGAGACAATGGAAAATGCGAAAAAGCAGAAACAGGAAACCGCCGCAGATCTGCATTTTTCCGGTTACCGGGAAGCGGAGGAAAAGGAACAGTCGATACGAAGGACAGTGAAAGAAAAACAGGAAAAATTTGTCAGAGCCGACAAGGCATATCACGAAAAAAGCCAAGCGGTTTCTTCGATGGAAGGAACGATCGAGGGACTTCAAAAAGCGATCAAAACCGCAGAGAAATTGGATCTGGAGGAGCTTTTGGAGCGACAGCGGAATTTGGTGGGCGAACGAAATATTTTGGATGAAAAAATGAAAGAAGTCCATACGCGTAAAAAAACGAATGAGAGTATACAGGAAAATATTGGAAGAAACGCGGGCGAACTTTCGGAAAAGGAGAAAAAATATGCGTGGGTCAATGCGCTTGCAGCGACGGCAAATGGAACATTGGCGGCAAAAGACAAGATCAGTCTGGAAACGTATGTGCAGATGACGTATTTTGACCGGATCATTACCCGCGCGAATCTGCGGTTTATGAAAATGTCCGATGGGCAATACGAGTTGGAACGCGTGAGAGAAGCGCATAATAAGCGGAGTCAGAGCGGACTTGAATTGTGCGTCATCGATCATTATAATGGCACGCGGCGAAGCGTGAAGTCACTTTCCGGCGGCGAGTCGTTTATGGCGTCGCTGTCACTGGCACTGGGGCTCTCCGATGAGGTGCAGGAGTCGGCTGGCGGGATTCAGATTGACACAATGTTTGTTGATGAAGGATTCGGATCTTTGGATACCGAAAAAACACTTCCGTTGGCATACAAGGCGCTGGTCGGAATTACCGAAGGACAGAAACTGGTCGGTATCATTTCCCATGTGTCGGAATTGAAGGAAAAAATTGACAAACAGATTGTCGTGACGAAAGATACGACAGGGCGCAGTGACGTCTGTATCCGAGTGTAAATTTAAAATTTTACAGATTATTCATAATTGCGTTAGAAATATACATGTGCTATAATGAAAACAGCAAAATTATTGTGAATTTTTTACAATAAGGAGGTTTTCTATGAAAGGGATTAAGATTATTTTGGCAGCTGTATTTGCAGCCGTATGTATGACACTATTGATGCCGGCACCTTGTGCAGAGGCGCAGGAGACAGAGATAACGATGTATGCCATAGAAGAAAAATGGCAGTCTTTTCCGGTGTGGAATGATTTCGCGGTTTCCGATGTAGTGAAATCCTACACATTGCCGGAGGGGGAGTGGCACCCGTATGACACGACGTCGGTTGTTGATATCGATGAAAATAACAACGTGTATCCGGTAACAACGACATACTACGGCTATCAGTCAGCACCTGGTGTCTGGGTATGGATGACGTGGAAAGATGATATTCATGAATATACGAAAGAGCGTAAAGCATACAAATTTGAGGATGCTACGTTCGTTTCCGATAAGGGAGACAAGATAATCATTCATTTGAAAGATTATGCGGAAATGTGGAGCCAGCAGGTATTAGATGCCTATATAGCAGCGAATATTACCGATGATATGACTGAAAAGGAAAAGGCAGAGATTTGTTGTAAATATGTGGCAGAAAATTATGATTACGGAGAAGTTTATACAAGTTATACCGGAATGGTCATAAGTGGTGCAGGCGATTGTATTGCGAGTTCCCGGACGATTGTGTATATGCTGGAAAAACTAGGAATTAAATGTACGATGCGTGATGGTTCTGCTGACGGGGGAGCGGGTTCCGGTCACCAGAATGTGGCGGCGAATCTTGATGGAAAATATTATATTCTGGATGCCGGAATTGTCGGAGAGAAGCCGCGTGGATACGTAATGACAGAATGGGAGCAGCCATTTACCTACCGAAAAAATGCAGATGGTACAGCGACGCTCATTTACTATGCGAATCTGGAGCACAATAACCGGATTACGATCCCGGATGTGATCGAAGGTTGTACGGTTACGAAAATAGCAGAAAATTGTTTTAAAAACGATGCATCATTGGAAGAAATTGTCATTCCAAACACAGTGAAAAGTATTGAAAGTTATGCTTTTGCAAATCTTAAAAATTTGAAAAAACTGGATATACCCGATTCCGTTGAATACATCGGTGCATATATCGTGCGTTTTTCCGACAGCGTTGAGAGCATACACATCGGAAAAGGGGCAGCGAAGATCGCTACGGGAGCCTTTGTCTATGCACATGAATTGAAAACACTTACGGTCGATCCGGAAAATGAGACTTACTGTGCGGAAGACAACGTGCTCTTTGATAAAGACAAAAGTACACTGATCTTATATCCGCTGGGCAAAGCGGACGATACGTATCAGGTGCCGGAGAGTGTGACAACCATTTACCAGTGGGCATTTTGTGATGTCGGACTGTTGAAACACCTGAATCTGCCATCCAAACTGAATAAGATAGAGAAAGAAGCCTTTTACATCTGTGATGGGCCGGAAGATCTGATCCTTCCGGAAAGTCTCACGCAATTGGAACCTTATAGTCTGTCGAACTGCCAGATTGAAAATGTCGTGCTTCCATCGACGATGAAGTCCATCACTTCACACGCATTTTATCAGGCGAAATTTACGACGATCACTCTGCCGGAAGGGTTGGAGCGTATCGAGGAATATGGATTTGAAAATCTTTTGGGATCGGCATATTTTATCATGCCAAAATCGCTGACTTATATCGGTGATTACGCGTTCACACCGGATCTGGTCCGCAGTTACAAAGTGAAGTCACCGATGGAATATCTGTGTTTCCCACATGATACGCAGATTACTTTTGGAAGCAATGTGCTGAGTGACAGTAATTGGTATACGATTCTGGCGAAGGAAAATTCGTCCGCACATCAGTATGCCAAAGACAATAATATTCCGTTCCGGGCGCTGAATGAAAATGGAAAACTGACGATGCAGGACGACTGGTTTATTCTCTGCAACTCGTATGGCTGGTATAGCGGAAAGCCGTATTTGCCGGGAATTGTCAGAAATTTTGATACGATGCCGTATGGACTGCGCGAGGGAAGAGATTATACGATACAGTATACGAACAATGTAGAGCCGGGGACAGCGACTGCTACGGTTCAGGGAATGGGTAACATTGAAAAAGAAAGTAAAATAACAAAGCATTTTACCGGCAGGAAGGCTGCGTTGACAGCCACCCCCTTTTTTGATAAAATAAGAACGGATAATATATTATCCGTTCTTTTGCTATCTCAAGGAAAAAAACAGTAAAAATCAGCAAAATTGTGTAAAATGATAAGGGGGTTATCCGATGGAATCGATGGTATGGGAAACGGCAGAGGAGATGAACCGGAAACTGGCGCAGAGAATGAAAGTGATCCGAAAGAGACGTTCGATCTCGCAGCGAAAACTCGCGGACGAAAGCGGCGTAAGTTATGGGTCGATCAAACGCTTTGAGTCAACGGGCAAAATTTCGCTGCTGTCATTGACAAAAATTGCGATGGCGCTGGGGGTAGCGCATGAGATACGATCCTTGTTTACGGAGGTTCCGTATCGGAGCATAGAGGAGGTCATCCATGAAGCCGAATAAAATGATGCAGGTGTATTATCATGACAAACTGGTCGGAACACTTGCAAGAACCAAAAACTGGAAAATAGCTTTTGCGTACGATGAAGAGTGGCTGAAAAGCGGATTCGCGGTTAGTCCATTTTCACTGCCATTGAAAAAACAGGTTTTTGTGCCGGAGAAAGATTATTTTGGCGGTTTGTTTGGTGCTTTTGCCGACAGCCTGCCGGATGCGTGGGGACGGCTTTTGCTGGAACGTGTGCTGAAAAAATCAGGGAAAAATCCGGAAGAATACGGGATGCTGGATCGATTGGAAATAATTGGAGATTCCGGGATGGGAGCCTTGACCTACAGACCGGCAAAGGAGTCAGAAAAGGCTGTCTGGGAAGAAGATTACGATGTGCTGGCAGAACAGTGTAAAAAAATATTGCTGACGCAGTATTCCGAAAAACTGGATGACATCTACCGTCTGGGAGGCAGCAGCGGAGGAGCGCGGCCGAAGATTATGACAAAAGTGGATGGAGAGGACTGGATCATTAAGTTTCCGGCGCATGTAGATAGAGAAGATGTTGGAAAAATGGAGTATCACTACTATCTGTGTGCATTAAAATGTGGAATTGAGATGAGTCAATGCAGATTATTTGATTCGGAAAAGTGTGAAGGTTATTTTGGCACGAAACGATTTGACCGCAAAACGGATGGCAGTAAAATCCATATGCTTACGGCTTCGGCGATCCTTGAGATGGATTTTGAGCAGCCGGTGTTAGATTATGCGGATTTAATGAAACTGACGCGAATCCTTACAGAAAACAATAGGACGGATATGGAAAACATGTACCGGCGTATGTGTTTTAATGTGTATGCTCACAACCGTGACGATCATGCCAAGAATTTTTCCTTTTTATATGAGGAAGAAAAGGGTTGGCGGCTTAGTCCGGCATACGATCTGACTTACAGTGCGACATATTATGGTGAGCATACAACGACAATAGCCGGAAATGGACGGAATCCGTCGGAAAAAGAATTGATCGAAGTGGGAACCGGTGCGGGATTAGAGGAAGGATTTTGCAGGGAAACCGCTCGAAATATGTATGAAGTAATAAACGAAACATTAAACTGTTATTTAGAAAAGAGTTGAACAAACAAATGAAGAACAAAACTAATTTTATGACAAAAATCTGGGTAGTTGTCATCGGAGCGATGATCTGCTGCACGTTGTGGGGAAGTGCGTTCCCATGTATCAAGATCGGCTACCGCATGATGGAGATTGCGGCGGCAGATACAGCATCCCAGATATTATATGCAGGATACCGATTTACGCTGGCGGGTGTACTGACTGTCGTTTTAGGAAGCATTCTACAGTGGAAAATATTGCTGCCAAAGCGGAGTGCTCTCGGAAAAATTGGGCTTTTGAGCCTTTTGCAGACGGTCCTGCAATATTTATTTTTCTATATCGGACTGGCGCACACGACCGGGGTAAAAGCCTCGATCATCGAAGCGGTCAGTACATTTGTGGCAATCCTTGTCGCCGGCTACCTGTTTCATCAGGAAACCGTGACTTCGCGCAAGATGATCGGCTGTCTGATCGGATTTGCCGGCGTGGTGCTTGTTAATGTCGCAGGAAGTGGAATGGACTTTCATTTTTCGCCGGCAGGAGACGGGTGCATTCTGTTATCGACCGTTGCCTATGCGTTTTCGTCGGTCTGCATGAAACGGTTTTCGCAGAAAGAAGATCCTGTCATGCTGAGTGGGTACCAGTTTATACTGGGGGGTATTGTTATGATTGCCTGCGGGGCTGCAATGGGCGGTCATTTGAAAGCTTTTACCGTGAGTGCGGCAGCGCTGCTCATTTATATGGCAATGATCTCAGCGGTTGCGTATTCTCTCTGGGGAATGCTTCTCAAATACAATCCGGTGTCAAAAGTAACCGTATTTGGTTTTATGAATCCGGTGATTGGCGTGATTTTGTCCGCGCTTTTACTGAACGAAACCGAGTCGCTGGGCGTGAGCAGTGTGCTGGCACTTGGACTGGTGTGCGTGGGTATTTATATTGTAAATGCTAAGGGCAAGGAATGATTTTTGAAAAACTGGGCAAAAAGTGTGGAATAAAAGTCAAAAAACGGGGCAAATGGTGTATTGTATAATTGGAGGTGCAGGAACATGTATAGAAAAGATTCGGTTGCTGTTGACGAATGGCTAAAAAATTCGAATAAGGCACTATTAGTAACGGGAGCGCGGCAGATAGGAAAAACCTGGCTCATACGAGATGAGATTAGCAAGAGCGGTTATACGAAGTTTGAAGTGAATTTTATTGATCAACCGGGTATGGTAGAATATTTGAATGCAGAAATGAGTGCAGAAGAGTTTTTGGTTAAATTAAAAATGATTATGCCGGAAGATTGTAAGGCTCATCAAACCGTTGTGTTTTTTGATGAAATTCAGAAATGTCCGGAAATAGTGACAAAAATCAAATTTCTTGTAGAAGAAGGAAGTTTTAAATATGTTATGAGTGGTTCTTTGCTGGGAGTTGAACTCAAAGGGATCGCATCCGCTCCTGTAGGTTACTTAACTGTTCTAAAGATGTACCCTATGGATTTTGAAGAATTTATGGTAGCGAATAGTGTTTCCAATACCACATTGGAGATGTTAAAGGAGAAGTTTGAAACATGCAGCCGGGTGGACGAATTTATACATGAAAAATTGTTATCCTTGTTTTTTGTATATCTTATTGTTGGCGGAATGCCGGATGCTGTAAAAACGTATGTTAAAACAAAAGATATTAGAGAAGTTGATATGGTGCAGCGAGATATCATAGCACTTTATAAAGAGGATTTTACGCAGTACGAAATTGAAAATAAAAAACTTAAATTGAAGTCAATATATGATATTATTCCTGCGGAACTAAATAAGCAGAATAAGAAGTTCGTTTTTACTATGTTAAATAAAGAACTAAAATTTGATCGATATGAAAATAGCTTTTTATGGTTAAAAGATGTGGGTGTGGCTTTGCCGGTTTATAATGTTGATGCGCCGGTGATTCCACTTCTGGCAAGCAAGAGCAGTAATGTATTTCGATTGTTTTCAAGCGATATTGGATTGCTTACAAGTGCCTATCCGGCGGAAACAAAGGTGGAATTAATTAATAAAAACGGAGAAGTAAACAATGGAGCGCATTTTGAAAATGCTGTCGCACAGCAATTAACAGCCAATGGATTCGAGCCATATTTTTGTAAAAAGAGTAAAATAGGTGAGATGGATTTTGTGATAGAAATGAGTGGAAAAGTTGTTCCGATTGAAGTTAAATCCGGAAAATCCTATAAATCACATAAGGCTTTGGATAAGTTTATGAATGTGCCACAGTACCATATCGAGAAAGCCTATGTTTTTTCAGTTGGAAACGTGGAAACAGAAAGCAACGTGATATATCTTCCAATCTATATGTGCTATCTTTTGAAAGAAACAAAGATCGGGCAGATGATCATTGATCTTGATATGACCGGATTATAATAAAATAGAAAAATGACAGAAAAAGGAGGACTACCGGAAAGCAATCCTCCTTCTTTTGTTTCCAAAATGTTGATGTTCTACTTCTTCCCCGTCTTCACTACCGGCACCGGCGTATCATCCGTTGCATCCAGATTATTGATATATTTTCGCGTCTCGGCGACAATGACCGGCGACAGGAGAAGTATAGCAATCAAGTTTGGAATCGCCATCAGAGCATTGAGCACATCGGCGATCAGCCAGACAAGATCGAGCGCAATGACGGGTGCGATAAGTGCCACTAATATGTATAAAATGCGGTAAGGGACGAGTGCTTTTTTACCGGCAAAATATTCGACACAGCGCTCGCCGTAATATGCCCATCCGAGTGTGGTGGAAAAGGCAAAACAGATGATTCCGACGACGAGGATCAATGGCCCGAGAATCGAGATCTGTCCAAATGCAAGCGTCGTCAGGATACCTCCGTCAGTAATCTCATTGGCATTGATTGACGGATTTTTCATGATCGTGGAAACCAGCACGAGTCCGGTCATCAGGCAGACCACAACGGTATCCCAGAACGTACCGGTCGAAGAAACAAGTGCCTGGCGTACCGGGTTTTTGGTCTTGGCAGCGGCAGCTGCGATCGGAGCAGATCCCATACCGGATTCATTGGAGAAGAGTCCACGGGCAACTCCGTATTGGATCGCGTAGCGGATTCCTCCACCGACCAGTCCGCCGGCAGCAGCGCCTTTGGTAAAAGCAAGACGGCAGATTGTCGTGATTGCCGGGATAATATAGTCATAGTTCATACAAAGGATGACAAGGCAGCCGAGAACATAAAACGCCGCCATGACAGGAACCAGTTTTTCGCAAACGCGGGCGATACTCTGGATGCCGCCGAAGATAACGAAAGCAACGAGAGCGGCGACAATAACACCGATCAGCCAGCGTGGGACGCCGAGATTGGTATTGCAGACCTCCGCGATCGCGTTGACCTGTGTGGCACAGCCGATACCAAACGAAGCAAAACCGGCAAAGACAGCAAACAAAGTACCGAGCCATTTGAGATTCAGACCGCGGTCAAGAGCGTACATTGCGCCTCCCTGCATACGGCCGTCTTCGGTTTTTACGCGGTATTTGACGGCAATCAGAGATTCGGCATATTTGGTTGCGATACCAAATACACCCGTCAGCCAGCACCAAAGTACGGCTCCGGGACCGCCGAGTGCGATCGCCGTACCGATTCCGATGATGTTACCGGTTCCAATCGTTGAGGCAAGTGCGGTGGCAAGCGCCTGAAACTGGCTGACTTCGCCGTCCGCGCCTTCTTCTTTTGCCACCGAAAGCGGGATGCCTTTCGTGATCGTTTTGTACTGGATAAATTTGGTGCGAACTGTAAGAAAAAGGTGAGTTCCCAATAAAAGAACGATCATAGCCCATCCCCATACAAGGTTATCAAGCGTGTTGACAACCGAATACAGACCGTCTACGATCTGGGTAAGTAAATGCTGCATGAATAAAGTCCCTCCTAACATGTGTTAGTATAAGGATAGCAAATGGGGTACAAGGTTGTCAATAAAAAACGCTTGCATATAGGCTGAAATTGTGTTAGAATGTCTAAAAGAATATGGTTTTAATTGGAAACGCACACTCCTATGGGATGATAACGAACAACACAGGAAACAACGTTTATTATTATTTTATTAGGAGGTTTTTTATGCCAAACAACAAATTTCAAGATGCAGTATTTACGTTAATCATGGCGACAGTCATGGTTTATGGAATGATTGTCTACAATGTTGCGCTGAATATGGGTGGAGTACGGGGAGAGACATTTCTGGCCGCACTTCATGAGATGCCGATTATGGTTCCAGCAGCATTTATTTTAGAATTTTTTGTTGTTGGAAAATTGGCGCGCAGACTTGTTTTTACGGTGATGCGTCCCGATGACCGGCCACAATTTATTACCTATGCTATTTCCATCTGTATTTGCTGTATTATGTGTCCAACGATGAGTTTAATCGCAACAATTCTTTTTAAGGACACGAAGGATTTTGGAACTTGGATTCAGACATGGGCGATGAATTTCCCAATGGCGATATTATATCAGATGTTTTATTGTGGACCATTGGTGCGATTCATTTTTCGAATGATATTCGAGAAAAGGGATAAATAGTAAAAAACAGTGTGTTTTGCTTTTTAAACTTGAAAAAGGTTGAGCAGGATGCACTTTTTTGTATCCGGGAAAGAAAGGTATGAATTTGGATGAAACAGGAAGAGATGGAGAGAGCATTTATTGAGCTCTTGAATTGCGATGCACTGACGCTGGAGAAATATGAAGAAAATGTCTGCAAAGCGATGGCTGTTTTGGCAGAAGAACTGCCGGTCAGCTGTGTAAAAGTGCGTCTGGAGACACCGGTGTCAAAGATCTATCCACAGGGGAGAAAGCACGAAGCGGTGCTTTATGGGACAACAGAAGAATTGGGAAATAATGGATATCAAAAACAATATAATCTGCCGGATGGGGGCGAAGTGGTTTTCGAAATTGGAATCTGCGAGGGAGAAGAACTGTCGGAAGAGCAAAATGACACGATTCATTATCTGTTCCGCGAAACCTTCGTGCACTACAGCCGGTTTATGATGAATCATATGATCTTGCAGATCATGAATACAGATATTTCTACAGGGGTACTGACACCGGAGGCGTTTATGACATTTGTTGGTCAGAAACTGGCAGAAAATACGCTGGATCAGTATCAGATCGTTTTCTTTAACATTCACAATTTTAAATATGTAAATAAAGTTTTTTCATACGAGCAGGGTGATGTTGTTCTGCGGAATTATGCACAGAAAGTAAATTCCGGGTTATGGCAGGAAGAGAGGATGGCAAGACTTGGAGGCGATAATTTCCTTTTGCTTCTGAAAACGGAGCATGCAAAAGAAGTGGTTGCCAATCTGCGGAATATCCGGATGGTGTACCAGACACCGCAGAAGACAAAAGAACTGGTTTTTGGTGCGACCGTAGGTATCAGTTCCCTGCATGACATTCATGCACCGCGCGAAGTGATGGGGCGTGCGAGTATTGCGTATCAGGCGGCGAGACAAAGGGGAGCCGGAAAAGCGGCGATGTACACCGATGACATAAAGATGCAGATGATGCACGTACAGAGTATCATTTCCAATTTTCCGATGGCATTGAAAGCGCGTGAATTTGTCGTATATTATCAGCCGAAGGTGGACATTTCACAAAAGAAGTGCTGTGGTGCGGAGGCGCTCGTGCGCTGGATTCAGAATGGAAATGTGATCGCACCCGGAAAATTTGTGCCACAGCTTGAGCAGGAGGGAAGCATCTGCCAGCTGGATTATTATGTGCTGGAAGAAGTGTGCAGATTCCAGAAAAAACGGCAGGAAAACGGCGAAAAAATGGTATGTATCTCGGTCAATTTTTCAAGAAAACATCTTCAGGAAAAAAATCTTGTAAAAAATATTTTGCAGATCATTGACCGTTACGGTGTAGAACACCAATATTTGGAAATTGAGCTTACGGAAAGCGAAGATTTTCAGGATTATGAACGCATGGCAGAAATTGTTGGTGAACTGGCAGAAAATGGAATTATGACATCCATTGACGATTTTGGAACCGGATTTTCTTCGCTCAATATGATCAAGCGCGTGAATATCGACGTGATTAAGATTGACCGCTCGTTTATTCCGCTGGAGCAGGAATATCAGGAGAAGAAAAAAGACATGATCATGTTCTGCAGTATTGTGGACCTGGTGAAAAAGCTGGGCAAACGGATTGTGGCAGAAGGTGTGGAAACGGCAGAGCAGTTACAGTACCTTACGCAGGCAGGCTGTGATATCGTACAGGGCTATGTATTTGATAAGCCATTGCCGCAGACCGAATTTGAAAAACGACTGTGTGTTTGATTTTGAATATCTTTCTATATTGTTACAGAGGGCACGAGCTTAGTCTCGTGCCTTTCTGTTTACGTACTGGGAACGGTATTTGGAGTACACGATCGTCTGGTCGTGGTAAAGTCCATAATAGCCGGATAGAAGGAAACTTACGCTGATGGCGATCATAAAGTAAGGAACTCCCACATAGCCAAACAATTCGAACGCAATAAGGAGCGACGAGATTGGACAGTTTGTCACACCGCAGAATACGGAGACCATGCCGACTGCGGCACAAAGAGACGGCGAAAGTCCGGCAATCTGTCCGAACAGACAGCCAAATGTCGCACCGACGAAAAATGACGGCACGATCTCGCCACCTTTAAAACCGGCTTCCAGTGTAAGCGCGGTAAATACAATTTTCCAGAAAAAGGCAGTCGGATGTACATTTCCCTGTATCGCGCGCGCAATAACCGGCACGCCGGCTCCCATATAATCATCCGTCTGTAGACACAGTGTCAGCAGAATGATAATAACCGCTGAAAATACAATACGCACATACGGATTTTTTAATTTCGCACGATAGACATCCCCCAGAGAATGCAATATAATACAAAACAGAACGCTCAGTCCGGCGCAGAGCATGGCAAGTACAATTATTTTGACACTTGGAAATAATTGGAAAGCCGGCACGCCGAGCAAATGAAATACATTTGGCCCGATCCCCATGTGGTTGGCAACTTTGAATGAGATCAGCGAAGCGAATACACACGGAACGAGCGCCGCATAATACATGACTCCGACGCTGACGACTTCCATGGCAAAGACAACGGCGGCAATCGGCGTACCGAAGATTGCCGAGAAGGCGGCACTCATGCCGCACATAACGAGGATGCGGCGGTCACGGTCATCAAGCCGGAACCACCTTCCAAGCTGGTTTCCAATGCTTCCACCGAGCTGCAATGCGGCTCCCTCACGTCCCGCAGAACCACCGAAAAGATGGGTGATCACGGTCGAGATAAAGATGAGCGGTGCCATTTTAAAAGGCAGCTCGGTTTCGGCATGAATGGTTGACAAAACCATGTTTGTGCCTTTATCATTTTTATATTGAAAAAGTCCGTACAAAAATACGATGAAAATGCCGGCAAGTGGCAGGAAAAAGATCATCCACGGGCGTTCGGTGCGAAAATCGGTCACAAAACGAAGGCAGGCGGCAAAAAGGGTGCTGAAGCCCCCGATGACAAGACCGGTTGCGGCGGCGAGAAGTCCCCAGCGCACGAAAGTGTGGATGTTCCGCAGCATTTTGTGGATGGTTAAGCGGATTATTTTTAATTGTCTCATAAGTAAGTCCTCTTTCTCATATTTAAATAATTACGAATTAATTATAAACTTTTTTGCGGGTTATTACAATATAGAATTGAAAGGCAGTTAGTCCGGAATGATTGCCGGGAAAGGAAACAGATATGACAAAGCATGAATTTGACCAATATGTTTTTACGCATGGTCCGGATATCCTCCGCTTCTGCAAAATGACGACGGCAAGTGACAGCGAGGGCGAGGAACTCTATCAGGACACGATGCTGACATTGCTTGAACAATTAAATAAATTGGATTCCGCAAAAAACATAAAGAGTTATGCATTGTCTGTGGCAATCTTTTTGTGGAAGAATAAACGGAGAAAATTTGCCTGGCGAAAGCGGCTGGCATCTTTTGAAAGTTATGAGGCACATTTGGAGAGCGGGGATCCGCTTTCGATGTCGGCTTCGGAGGAAACTCCAGAGAATCAGGTGTTGAAGAAGGAAACCGTAGAACTGGTGCGGAATCTGGTAAATGAACTGCCGGAAAAATACCGCACTTCGATCTACCTGTTTTATACAGCCGACTTGAAGATCGCAGAGATCGCCGACTGTCTGAAAATCTCAGAAAATACGGTAAAGAGTCGATTGCGCAAGGCGAAAAGTATCTTGAAAAAGAAATTGGAGGTTGCAGATTATGAACGATAAAGAGTTGGATCAAATTCTCAGAAAGGCCCTCAGACCGGAAGTTTCCGAGGAAGAATTGGAAGTCTGGGAGAGGACACCGCGAATGGAGAGTGAACATACTATGAGAAGACATACAATAATAAAATCCACGGTTGCGGCAGCAGCTTGTCTGGCACTTATTGCCGGCATCGGATACGGACATTTTCCGGAAATTGGAAACAAGTCGTCGCAACAGGGCACAACAGTGACAAAGACAACACCACAGAGTGTACTGAATTCCTTTACGGTAACAGTCAGTGCGGCAGAGGTAAAAAAGAGCAAAGCATCCGGCGTTTCCGGCGCATCGATTCAGGGCGAAGAGACGTCCGGGAAGGCACAGCCGAAAATATATGCGTCGCCGAGTTATGGCAGCGCATGGGCGGGAAATCCGGAAGGAAGCAAGGTAACGTATTGGGTTATTGCGCCGATTACCTGCTCGGGCGACAATATCAAGAGCGTCACCTATACGATCAATAAAGGTTATTTTTCGGTAGTTGCTAAGAAGAATTCCAAATATCTGATCGCCTCAGAGAGCAAATCAACAAAGGCGGAGAACTGGTTTGGTTTCAATGAGTATGCAGATTATGCCAAAAAAGAGTATACTTCTTTTACGGTTAGCGGTACTGAGAAACCGGAGGAAAAATTCCAGATTGCATTTGTCGGGGAAGGTATGCTCTCAAAAAAAGGCAAAAAGGCTCTTTTTAATGGAGATGAGGGGCTGCAGGCAGAAGCGGAGGCACACCAGGAACTTATCGGAGACACCGTAATTACCTGTACAGCCACATACAACGATGGTTCCCAGAAATCCGTTGATGTGAAAGTGGGAACGGAAGTATTGGGAATATTAGATGTACTGAGTGCCCAAGAAGCGGAGGACGATGCCGCAGCAAAGGGAAAAGGCAAGATAAAGGATCCGTTAAAAAGAAAAGATGTCTACACGACATTTGAAGTACAGCAGTAAAAGCAGCGAGGACGATGGTTTGCCGTCTGCCGGATAAGAGGGCGCCCGGAGGGGCGCCTTTTTGGCGTGGCGACGGGGCGCGGAAGTATGTTTTGGGGGTGTAGGGTGCACTCCTGCACCTAAGCCGTGGCGGCGGGGGCGCGTACCCCGGAAAGAGGAAAAAGAAGTTATTCCAGTGGTGAGCCGCCGCGTCAAGACTGGGTGAGGCACCACTGAAAAAGGGAAAAGAAGTCATTCCAGTGGTGAGCTGCCCTGATAAGGCCGGGTGAGGCACCCCGGAAAGAGGAAAAGCAAGTTATTCCAGTAGTGCAGGGAAGTGCCCCAGCTGCCCCCGCGCCTAAGGCGCGCCGGCAGGACGTCGCCGGCACCGGCAATAGAGTTGTTGACTGGTGTCAACAAAGCCGGCAGCTGTGCCCCACAAGACCAAGTCGTGCACGGACTATTTCCCTTTTGCTCTATTTGTGCTATACTTAAAAGAAAAAAGAACGAGGCGATATGATGTCAGAACCCAATATACACATTAGAGAGGCGGTGCCGGACGATGCTGCCGCACTGCTTGCCATTTACGAGCCGTATGTGAAGGAGACGGCGATCACATTTGAATACGAGGTGCCGAGTGTCGAGGAATTTCGTGCGCGGATTGAGAAGACAAAGAAGAAATATCCGTATCTTGTGGCGCTCTGCGACGGCGAAGTGGCGGGATACGCGTATGCCGGTGCATTTAAAGAACGCGCGGCGTATGATTTTGCGGTGGAAACGTCCATTTATGTGAAACAGGGAATGCGGCGCGGTGGGATCGGCGGAAGATTGTATGCGGCGCTGGAGAAGGAACTGCGGGAAATGGGCATCCAAAATATGGAAGCCTGTATCGGCGTGCCGGAGGTCGAAGATGAATATTTGACACGAAGCAGCGTACATTTTCATGAGCATCTTGGATTTCGCATGGTGGGTGAATTTTACAAATGTGGATTTAAGTTTGGACGCTGGTACAACATGGCGTGGATGGAAAAGCACATCGGCGAGCATGGGGCGCAGCCGAAAGTGACATGGAAGGGGGAAATGTAAATGTTTGGCAGAAGGAGAATTGCGGAGCTGGAGCAGCTGCTGACTTCCGTACAGATGAACAGTTCCAACAATTATAAGGATGCGGCGAAAGCAGATTACGAGACGTTTTGGAAGTGTATGGCAGAAATGAAGGAAAGCGGTAAGATCAATGAAAAGACATACCGTTATTATGAACACGAAGGAAATAAATGGCAGGCGAAGATGAAAAATTACAATCACCAGAACAATGTGACGGGGTTTTGAAAAATAGCGGAAATCAATCTTTGCTTGACATAATTGTAAACAAGTGATATATTATGGCTAACGACAAGTAGCCGTATAGGTACTAATGAGTAATACTTGACATGTGTGCAAAAAGTAATATACTATAAATGAGTTTATAGTAAACGGATTTGTAGTATTGGAGATTTAAGATATGCCTAGTAGCCCTAAAATCAAAAAAGAAGATATGCTGCAGGCTGCATTGGAGATTATTATTCAGGATGGATATGCAGCTCTTAACATTAAAGCAGTAGCAAAGAAACTGGAATGTTCCACGGCACCGATTTCCTGGCAGTTTGGAGGAATGGATGGATTGCGGCAGGATTTAATTCCTTTTGCAGAGCAATATGTGGCGGATACCTATTATAGTTTAAATGAAAATGAATTTGCCACATTTGAACAGAGAGGGAAAGGAACCGTAGATTTAGCGTTAGAGAAACCATATTTGTTTCGTTTCCTTTATATGGGCGAGATAAGGCCGCATTTAATTACAGGCTTCGAGTTACACCCGGATGATTTGGATGGAATCAATGTATATGAGAAAATAGCAGATACGCTGGAAATTACAGAGAAGCAGGTAATGGATTTTGCTATGACGATGATGGTATATACACAGGGAATAGGAACTTTGATTGCATCAGGTATTGTTAAGGACACAAAAGAAAATATGTATCGTATGCTTCATAATACGGGTATGACGTATTTGAAAGGATTGGGTGTTAAGGAGAATATTTTACAGTCTTTGTCAGGAGGTGATACGTCAGATGAAAGCAGTAGTAACGGATAAATGGATTTTATGTCCGGTATGCAAGGCAAAGACGCGGACACAGATATTGGATGATACGGAATTAAGGCATTTTCCTCTGTTTTGTCCAAAATGCAAAGAAAGTTTTATTATCAATGTAAAGAACCACATAGTAGATTATCAATCGATTGCCAGACGCTAAGACGCAGAGCAGAAACGAAATGTTTTTTGCCTGCGTTTTTTGTATATAAGAAGCATACAAATGAGCAGGAGTCAATTTATTGGATAGGAAGGATTGCATTATGGATAAGTATATGAATTACTGGGGCTTGGTTTTTGTTATTGTGATTTTGATCCCCAATATTGTGTTTGCAGTAACATGTAAAGATGGATTTGAAAACCGTTATCAGAACAAGTTAGTTGAAATTCTTGAGCAGATTGGTCGATTTGGATGCTTTATCAGCATGTTTGTTACAATTCCCCTTTTGTGTAAAGGATATTGGTTTAAGCAGGGAGAAACGATTTATCTGATTTTGGGAGTGCTGCTTGTAGTATTGTATTGTTTTGGCTGGGTAGTATTTTGGAAAGAGGATTCTATACGAAAGTCATTATATTTATCAATTATTCCTGCATTGCTATTTGTCGAAAGTGGTATTATAAGCGGTAATATTTTACTGTTGGTTTTTGCAGTCATCTTTGCACCATGTCATATTTTAATAAGTTATATGAATGCGGTGCTGAAAGTAAATTAGAATCAAATGTGGAAGTGAAAATAGATGAGAGAGAATAGTATGTCTGACAATTATAAAATTATAGAGGAAAAGACATGGGAAAGGGCCATGCATTGTGCGGTTTTTAGAAATAGTATCGAACCGCAGTTTTGTGTTACGTTTGAAGCAGACATAACGAATTTCAAAGAGAAGGTTAAGCAACAGGGATTATCCTTTACGATGGCAATGGTATATGCAGTTTGTAAATGTGCCAATGAGATCGAGGAATTCCGCTATCGCTTTTTGGATGGAAAAATCGTTCTTTATGACAGAATAGATACTGCATTTACCTATCTGAATAAGTCCACGAATTTATTTAAAGTGGTTAATGTGCCATTTGTTGATGATATCAATGCGTATTGTAAATTGGCATATACGGCTGCAAATGAACAAAAGGAATACTTTACCGGTCCGTTAGGAAATGATGTATTTCAATGTTCTCCGATGCCGTGGGTTACATTTACGCATATTTCACATACAAATTCCGGAAAAAGAGATAATGCAACCCCTTTATTTGACTGGGGAAAGTATTATGAGAAAAACGGAAGGATTATGATGCCAATATCGGTACAGGCACATCATTCGTTTGTCGATGGTATACATATCGGACAATTTGTGAATAGGTTACAGGAATATTTTGATATAACAGATTAATATTTTTAGGCGAAGAAGTAAGCGATGTATCTGCAAGTTTGATTGTGGCGCAGATGTTATACCTTGAAGCCAGTGATCCGGGAAAGGATATCCGGTTATATATTAATAGTCCGGGGGGATCCGTTACTGCCGGATTTGCTATTTACGATACAATGCAGTATGTCAAGTGTGATGTGTCTACAATATGTCTTGGCTTGGCAGCCAGTTTTGGAGCTTTTTTGCTGGCAGGTGGAGCAAAAGGGAAACGGATTGCATTGCCAAATGCAGAAATAATGATTCATCAGCCTGCGATCCATGGGAATGGTATCAACGGGCAGGTAACGGATATTAAGATTGTATCCGACCAGCTTCAGAAGAATAAACAACGATTAAATCATATTTTGGCTGAAAATACCGATTTAAGGAAGACAGTTTCCGACAGTGTTTCATGCGAATTGGAGGAAAAGTTGCGGGCAAAATTACCAAGTTATTATGTTGGTGACTCTTTTGTAAGAATTATTCCGTTTAAAAATTATATTAACATTGAGGCAAAGGCGGTAATTCGACATAAGGAAGAGTTAGCAGGATATAAAATTACTCCTAAGGGAATGGTGCAAATCTATTGAAAACAAGATATACCGTATGAAGTTCTGCAACAGATATTTGCCACCCCCCTATTGACAGAATCGAAGAAAGATGATAAGATAAGCGCAAATAAGTAAGAAATGCGACGAGGCATGAAAGGAAAATTCCTTTTGTGCCTCGTTGTGTTATATATGGAAAGGAGACTGGCATGAAAGATTTTTTGTTTCGAAGCCCGACCAAAGTCAAATTTGGGGCAGGCACATCATTTCAATTGTATGAAATATTTGAGGAAATGGGCGTAAAAAAGCCATTTGTCGTTACCGGAAAGCATGTTGGCAAGACTGATGAATTTGCCAAGATCATCGCATCATTGGAAGAAAAAGGCTATTCCGTGCAGCTTTTCACAGACACACAGCCGGATCCTCCGATTGATGTCTGTGATGCGGCGGCGCAGGTGCTGAAGGACAGCGGCTGTGATGTGTGCGTCGCGGTCGGCGGCGGCAGCGTGATCGACACCGCCAAAGCCATGTGCATGCTCGTTACCAATGAAGGCTCCGTGAAAGAATACCTCTTTGGTGGTAGCAAAACCGTCGAGAATCCGTCACTTCCGTTGATCGCTGTGCCGACGACAGCCGGTTCCGGCAGCGAAGTTTCGGCGGCGAGTGTCATAACAGATGAAGAAAATGACATTAAATTGTCCGTTTCGCATGAATATTTGATGCCAAAATTTGCCATTATTGATCCGCTGCAGCAATTGCATATGCCGGCGTTTATCACGGCAACGACGGGAATGGACGCGCTGACGCATGCGATTGAGTCCTACGTCTCACTGAATGCGAATCCGTTCAGCGATGCGTACGGTGAAATGGCGATCCGCCTGATCGGGGAAAATATCCGGACGGCGGTACACGATCCGCTGAATCTGGAAGCGCGTGAAAAAATGGCAGTCGCAAGTACGCTTGCCGGAACCGCTTTTGTCAATGGCGGTCTGGGCGCAGTGCATGGAATCTCGCAGGCAATGGGAGGCGTGGCGCACGTCGCACATGGAACCGCCAATTCCATGATGCTTCCATTTGTAATCGAGAAAAATATTCCTGGGAATCTGGAAAAATTTGGAAAGATTGCAGGGCTGCTTGGAGAAAATGTCACAGGCCTCAGTAAGTGGGAAGCGGCACAATGTGCTATCACAGCTGTACAAAAACTGGCGGCAGATCTGCGGATCCCGAAGAAATTGACGGAGGTTGGCGTGACAAAAGAAATGTTTCCGGCGATTATCAAAGGAACGATGGAGTACCGGCTTCTTGCGGTCAATCCGGTGAAGATCACCGAGCAGGATGTCGAAGAAATTTTGGAAAAAGCATATGAATAGTCAGTTACACTAGAATGGAGGTTTTATTATGATTAAATTTGAAGATTACAAACAATATTTAAGTCCCGTTTTTTATAAGCAGACAAACCTGGTGGCAAAAAGCGCTTCCGGGTGCTATCTGACCGATGTCAATGGCGACCGCTACCTGGATTTTGTGCAGGGAATTGCCGTCAACGCATTGGGGCACAACTACCCGACCGTCGTGAAGGCCATTCAGGAGCAGGCGGGAAATCTTGTCAATGCGTCGTTTAACCTTGTAAACTACGAGTCGACATTGACGCTGGCAAAACGGCTTTCGGAGAAGGCACCGGGTAAATTGAGTTCAATCTTTTTCAGCAATGGCGGCGCGGAGGCGACGGACAGCGCCCTCAAACTGGCAATGTCTTACAGTGCGAGAAGTGCAGTGATTGCGTTTATGGGCTCCTTCCACGGGCGAACCGTCGGAGCGACCGCAATCACCGGCTCTAATTCCAAATACCGCAGGCATTACAATCCGCTCATGGGAAATGTGTATTTTGCCCCATATCCGGGAAAGGATCTCTGCCCGCCGGGACTTAGTGAGGAAGAACGGACGGACTACGCATTATTTGAATTGAAAAAACTGTTACGATATGTCGTGGATCCGGAAGATGTGGCGTGTATCTATATGGAACCGGTTATGGGCGAGGGCGGCTACGTCGTTCCGAGCAAAAAATTTGTGCAGGAAGTCCGCAGGATCTGCGACGAGCATGGCATTCTCCTCATCTTCGACGAAATCCAGTGTGGCTATGGAAGAACCGGAAAAATGTGGGCAAGTCAGCATTTTGATGTCGTGCCGGATATTATGACGGTCGGAAAAGCCATTGCCGGCGGTCTGCCGATGAGCGCAGTTATCTCGACACCGGAGATCATGGACAAATGGCCGATCGGAACCCACGGAACGACCTTTGGCGGAAACCCTTGTGCTGCCGCCGCCGGCAATGCGGTGCTGGACGCGTTCGAGGACGGCAGCCTATTGAAAAATGTAAACGAGATGGGAGCCTATCTGAAAGAGAAGCTCCATGAAATGCAGAGCCGCCACAGCTGCATCTCGGATGTCCGCGGACTTGGGCTGATGGTGGCGATTGAATTTTCCCATGAGGACGGAAGTCCGGCACCGGATCTTTGGACCGCTGTCAAGGCAGGCTGCCTGAAACGCCACATGCTCACTTTGAATTGTGGAGTTTACGGAAACGGCATGCGGTTTGCAACCCCGCTGAATGTCAAGAAAGAGGAAATTGACGAAGGCTTACAAATTTTGGAAGAAGCAATCTGCGAAGTGGAAGCGTGTTAAGAGGATAAGGCAGGAAATGGGGATTGGGGGAGTTTGGGAAAAGTGGGGAGTTAGGGGAGACTGGGAAGCTTGGGACCGAGTCCGGCGCGGGGCGCCGGGCTCGGTTTTTGGCGTGGGAGAGGGGGGGCGGTTATGCGAGGTATACGTGTGCGGAGGTGGATTTTTGGGAGGAGGGTGATGGCGCGGGGGGG
>CAJMFH010000036.1 GCA_905212635.1 uncultured Lachnoclostridium sp.
AGAGCACACGGCTGTTAACCGTGGGGTTGTAGGTTCGAGCCCTACTCGGGGAGTTAAAGAGAATGAGTTAAGTCCTCAGACATAAGTCTGAGGACTTTTTTTATGGAAAGAATGATAAAGGCGGTAAGGCGGCAAAATGGCTTACGATAATAACTGATGTAAAAGGGAATTTGATTACTACATATCCATGTCCTGCCCCATAGGAAGGAGAGTTAATTATGAGTCAAAAAGATATGAATTTAATTTTGTGGAAAGAATGTAAAGATGTTTTTCTATCTGCAAGCAATCAGAACCTAAGAGAATTGTTGTGTGAGATTTTGGGGATACTTAGGAAAAATTATGCTTTTTTTCATAAAATAGCCGATTTGAATTTTTTAGATTATGTAATGGAAATTGATGCGAACGATTACTTGGTAGGGACAACTGGAGATGATTTTGAATTGAGATTGAAAGAATCTGCTAAGCAAGATACTGTATCAGATGAATTTATTTGGGTAACATTATCACAATTGATATGGGATTTGATTTTGCCAACAACGGATAGAATATGTCCATTTTGTCATTGCGATAATTTGACTTTGCTAATGGATGAAAAAAGAAGGCATGTATATGAGTCTTGTGAGAATTGTTTATGGTTATCAGAGAATGATAAGCAGATAATGCGTCTAGGTAATTTGCTACCGGCTAGTAAAGATATGGTTGCACAATATGAAGCAAAAAAGAATCTGTAATGAAAAAGATTCTTTTGGCAGAACGACAAAGGAAAGCACGGTAAACGGTAAGAAAACAGTCTATGTATGGGATACTGATCAGGTAGAGATGTAGGGTGTGAGTTGGTTGCAATATATAATGCGATTTGGTTAAGAACAAAGAAAAATAAAGTATATATAATTTCTTTTTGGAATAGGGGCGGTTTGCTTAATGGAGTCCATACTATTGCAGTTATGGTTCAAGACAATAATAAGAGAGGATAGAAAATGAAAAAAACTGGTGTATTAATATGTGTGTTTGCTTGTATAATGGGACTTGTAGGTTGTAGACGCTATAGTTCGGATAAAACATATACTGGGATAACCGCATATGCGTTGAACAGTCAAGTTGCAGAAAATGAGTCGGTAGTAGCTAAAATTGTAGGAAGGCAGATAATATTAGAGGGTAAATTGGGGCAGAATTTAGGAAATGTTTCTGTTGATTTTGCCCCGGATGAGGTGGTATTGGGAGAAGATAGCTTTTTTGTTTTTTCAAAGGCGGAAAGTTTTGAAGATGAAGGAAATGTTGTTCAGTTTAATTATGATTTTGCTAAAATGCAAGAAATGAAGTTAATGGGACTTACTACGCTTTCCTGCAAGGATGGAGTTCTGTTTATGGGAATACAAGTAGGAGAGAATAAAGTGCCTTACTTTCTGAAGGGCATTAGTGCTAATTACTATATTGAAGAGAAAAAATTTGGACAAACGATTAAAAAAATTACAAAATCCATTTTCAAAGAGCTGCAAATACCGTTTTTTCATGACACGGGATTCTATTGTACGGAGCCGGATATAGGAAATTATCCGGGAACAATGACGTATACATTTGATCTTGAGGAAAAAGAAAAGTTCTATTCGTCTCAAGCACAGAAGGATTATGAATTGGTATTGTCAGTATTGCGGAAAAATATGGGAAAGGTTTTGCGGGTTTGGGAATATCAAACAGGCAGCTATATTTATGGAGTTTGTAATGGGTATTCCGATGTGGATGAGAGTCAATTTTTGTTAGCACAGGAAGATTTGATGAGTTCTTTTTCCTTTGTTATTGATGCCGAGACCGATGAAATAACAGTTTTGACAAAAAGCAATAATGAGTTATTTATTTTTACCAATGAGACTTTTGTAATTTATCAGAAGGAAGATGAAATAATAAAAGAAAATTACACGACGCATGAATGCACATGTTTGAAGAAAATTCAGAATCCTTATAAAGTGTTGCTGGCTTTGCAGGGAAATTTTTTGGAAGTCCGTGGCGAAGATCAAGTTTTGGGTGAGTTGGTTAGATGGAATACCTGATGTAGAGGAAAGGTGGGATATCAAATGAAATGCAGTAAAGTTCGCAGTGCTTGACAAGGTTAGATTAATATGATAGTCTGAAAGAACTTGCCGCAATAGTTTTGCGGAGAAAATTCTATAAACGCTACTATAATAATGGAGAAATAAAAGTGATGAAGAAATACATATCAATAAGTGTAATTATTTTGGCTGTTTTTTGCGTTGGAGTATATTGTAAAATCAATGATGTAGAAATAAAAAAGAAGAGTGAGGAAAAGGTTTATTCGGATATCGAATTTGTAAAATCAAAATTTCCTAAAATAGAAGAAATTGAATCCGTATCCTATATATATGAGAAGAAAAGTAACGATAGGGAGATTGGATTAGAATGGATATATTTCAAAGATATTTGAAAAAAGTAAAGAAGAAACTAAATAGCAAAAAGGATGCAAGACCATAGGAGGAAAATTTATGTATGGGATTAATATATTTGATAAAATAAAGATGCCATTAGATTGGGCAATGGTTTATTATGGAATAAAGAAGAATTTTTTTGATATTGATATTGCACAAGAGTTTGCTTGTAGAAAATTAGAGAATGATAAACAGCTTTCTGAAGAAGAATTAGAGTTGTGTTGGAATTCAAATAATTGTCTGGATATATTGGAGTTAATAGAGAAAATACTTGATAGTCAAGGAAATGTAAAGGAGAGTATTGAGAGGGCAAAAGATAAAATCCGCATTGCAATAATTATATATTTGCGAGAAACAGAAAAAGATAAAGCCAGGCTATTGGAGCAAATTAATATGATATATGCGGATTTCGACTATCCAGAGGATATGGAGAAATTTATATCATATATGCCAATTTGTGATGAATTTGTTCCAGCAAGTCGTACGCTTGAAGATAATACAAGTTATCTATTATCTAAATTAGATATCTTTATTGAAGAACAACAAGAGAAATATCAATTAAAGATAAAAATGTAATAATTTCTGGACATTTCTTTGGCAGTCCCTGTTATAGTGGTATGCAACAGGGGGGAGGGGGATGAGATATTAAATACAACCCCTGGAAAATCCAATATCAATTCAGCATCCACTTTCGGTAATGGAGAATATTAAAACGTAAAACAATCGAAAGACTGGTGTTGAATGACAGGGAAACAGTTAAATTAGTAGTATTTAGCAGTAGAAAATCAAAGAATAATATTAAGATAGTCGCAGTTCATTTTAGAATTGCGATTATTTTTTTTACAAAACTGTTGACATTACACTTTACAAATAGTATACTGGCAGTATACTAAATAGAATAGGAGTGTAATTATGGGACGAGAAAATAAGAGAGAAGCGATCGCGGCATTGCATAGAGAGCAGATTATGAGTGCAGCGGAAACACTGTTTTCTGAAAAAGGGTTTGAAACGACGACGATTGAAGATATTTCTAAGGCATCCGGGTATAGCCGCCGGACGATTTACGCCTACTATGAAAGCAAAGACGATATATTGCATCATATTATCGAAAAAGGCCTGCTTTTATTAAAGGGTGAAATAGAAAATGCGGTACAGGGAAGTGTGATACAGAACAGCAATGATTTTGTTGTAAAGTACAAAGCAATTTGTCTGGCGATGATCCGGTATCAAACGGAATGTCCGCATTCTTTGGACAATGTAGTAAAAGCAAAGACGGAGACGTTGAATTTGGAAAATGTTTCGGATACGGTAAAGCGCATCTTAAATCTGGGTACAGAGATAAATGAGCTGCTTGCCGTTTTTATTGAAAATGGTAAAAAAAACCACATTGTGCGGCAAGAGGTTGTGCCAATGCTAACCGTATATATTTTATGGTCCGGTATCACATCTTTCATTACTCTTGTACAGACAAAGGGAAACTTTATAGGGAAGCAATTTCATCTTTCCGAAGAGGATTTCTATGAATACGGATTCAAACAGATCATCAATTCGATTTTGGAAGAACGGCTTTAATTTAATATTAAAAATAGCGAAATAAGGAGAGAAATTTTTATGGATAATAAGGCAAGTATAACGGCGTTAATGTCAGCATTTGGAAGAGCATTTCACACGGAAAATGAAAAGAATCCTATATTTTCCGATACGAAGGCAAAGGAACTTATGACAGAGGAAGAATATCATTCCATTGGAAAATACATTTTGAGCGGCATTGATTTTTTTGCACCGGACAAAAAGGGAACCTTTGAAAAGGAAGAAGATGCGCTGCGTTATTTAGTGCATACGCAGATTGCACCGACACCGATTGCGCGTGCGAGGTTTTGTGAGGAGAGCCTGAAGACGGCAATGCAGACCGGAACAACACAATATGTCATTCTGGGCGCAGGAATGGACACATTTGCTTTTCGAGAGACGGATTTTATGAAAAAATACAACGTGTTTGAGGTTGATCATCCCCAGACACAGTCGGATAAGATAGAGCGCGTAAAACGTGCCGGATTGGAGATTCCGGATCATCTATTTTATGTACCGGTTGATTTTTCAAAAGATAATTTAAAGGCAGCATTGTTGAAAGCGGGGTTTGATCCGGCGCAAAAAACATTTTTCTCGTGGCTCGGTGTAAGTTATTATTTGTCGCAGGAAGAAATCGAAAGCATGCTTGATAATATCGCTTCCTTTTCGGTGGAAGGAAATAGTCTGGTCTTTGATTATGCGGACGAAAACCTATTTACTTCCGGAGTGAAGCGGGTTCAAAATATGATTGCAATGGCGGGAGCCGGCGGGGAGCCAATGAAGAGCTGCTTTGATAATAGAAACCTTGAAAAACTATTAGAAAAACACAGCTTTTACATTTATGAATGGATGACAGCGGAAAATATCCAAGGTAAATATTTTGCGGGGCGAGGAAAAGAATTGACGGCATTTGAGCATATCAATTACGTTACGGCTGTTTTTAAGTAAAGTGTTAAATACCATTTTCTTGACAGCCTATGTAAGGAAACGGGTATTGTTAAATAGCGTTTATTATAGTTGCAGGGAATAGTAGGGGATGTTATACTGTTTTTGAGGTGGTAAAATGGACATCCGGGTGATGAAATATTTTGTTACAGTTGCCAAGGAAGAAAATATCACGCGGGGGGCAGAAAGTCTGCACATTACGCAGCCGTCGCTTTCCAAGCAGTTGATCGAATTGGAGAATGAACTTGGCAAACAATTATTGATACGAGGAAAAAGAAAAATTACATTAACCGATGATGGAAATTTGCTGTTGAAACGAGCGGAAGAAATCATTGCATTATTTGATAAAACACAGCAGGAACTAAGCTGTAATGCCGATAATGTGACCGGCAAAATATCCATTGGTGGGATGATAACAGAGGAAATTGTGGCGGCGGTTTCTATTTTGCGGAAAAAATATTCGGACATAACGTTTGATCTTTACAGTGGCGATGCGACCGATGTAACGCAGCGGCTGGATCATGGAAGCCTTGATTTTGCGATATTATTAAAGCCTGTGGACACAATGAAATACGAATATTTTTCGTTGCAGAACAGGTCTTATTGGGGGCTTCTTATGCCAAAGGACTGTAGCCTTGCAGAAAAGGATTTTATAGAAAGAGAAGATTTGTGCCGGGTGCCGTTGATTTTCCATAGCCGGATTGGCTTGCAGCGGGAGATTACGCATTGGGCGCAGACAAGCATTGAGCAGATGAATATTGTCGCGACGTATAACATATTAAGCGGCAATGCATTTGAACTGATTCGAAGCGGATTTGGCTATCTTTTGACAAGCAGGGATCATCTGCCGAAAGAACTGGATAAAGACCTTTGTTTTAAAGAATTGAATCCGAAATTAGAATTAAATTACGCGCTTGTCTGGAAAAGAAATGCTGTGCTGTCAAAAGCGCCCCACGCGTTTTTAAGGGAAATAAAACAAGGAATTTAAGGAAAAATCAGGAGGAAAATTATGAGAAAAAGAATGATGTATTTGCTGTTGGTTATTAGTGTATTGAGCCAAAGTTTTACCGGCGTTAGTTTTGCAAAAGCAAAAACCAAATACCCGGTGGAAGAGATATGGTTTACCGATGGAGATCACTATTCAGTTACGCGCAGAAAGTATGGGCTTATTGCGAAAAATGTAGATGAAGTAAGTGTCAATTCCGATTCGGGTTTTTGGGAAGTTTATATACGGCAAAATAATAAGTTTAAAGAGGTTCACTTATGGGAGAAAAAAGGAAAGCAGTATAAGATGGGGACCGTGGCGGTAAACGCGAAGGCCAGTTATCCAACGATAGATGGAGACATAACGGTAGATGCTCAAAACCGGGTTTTGTTTACCGGTCTTTCGACGTGTGATTACTGGGCAAAACATACCTCCAAAAAGCAGTGTAAAAAGGCTCACCGGTGGAAACATCCCTACGTCGATAAAGTGATGGAAACCGATGTTGCAAATACATGGTCGGGCAATGATATGTTTGCTTATTGCAAGGATAACGATAACAGACTTTATATTACAGGACCGATTATCGCGGCATTGACCGGACATACGGATGATGAATACTGCTATAAATACGACACCGTTAAGACGTATTTTGAAGGAAGTGCAGACCAGATCAAACAGGTGGTATGCTGTGCAGATTTTGCAGAAAGAAGCAGTATTTTCGTTCTGATGAACGACGGAAGTGTGTGGGGAATTGGGGCAAATAAACATAAATTAATCTCGAATTCCAAGAAGAAAAAGTATAGTTCCTTTGTAAAAATAATAGATGGTGGAGTGACGCAGATCGCCGCCGGCGAAGAGCAGGTCGCCGTCGTGAAAGAAGATAATACGCTGTGGATATGGGGACGTGATATGAAAAAATCTAAGCGTAAATATAAATATAGCGCCACGCCGAAAAAAATAGAGGACAATGTGAGTGAGGTGGCAGTGTCCACATATCATGTATTTGACACATATCCAATTGTAGTATATCTTAAAAAAGATGGTTCTGCCTATGGAATGGGTTATAATTATTCCGATAAAGGAGTTGGAGATGCGGTATTTACAGATAAATATAAAACGGGGTGGAACAGAAAGCCGGTACTGCTTATGAAAAATGTAAAACACGTTTATGCAGTGTCTCAGGCGACCCTTATGCTGACAAATGAAAAGGAATTGTATTGGACCGGGGAGCAGGAAGGGTATATAGGGTGTGAAGGTATAAAATATTAAACACAAGATTTTCTTGACAAAATAGAAAATTGCGCATATAATTACCTATAGTAATTATCAAAGATAACTATTGGAGGCGATGGTATGACAATAGAACTTATGAAAAAAATGATGGATGCATGTTATCAGGCGAAGCGGATTCGGGAAATGCTTCCGCCACTTCCGCAGGGGGTCACCTCTTCTTATATTCGATATCTGGATATTATTCAACGATTGGAAAGAAAAGGAAGCCAGGTAAAAGTATCGGATCTCAGTGATACGCTGGGGATTCCGCGGCCCGGAGTTACCAGAACGGTAAAGGAGATGGAAGATAAAGGATGTTTAAAAAAGGAAATCTCTGAAGAAGACAGACGGATCACCTATCTTTTTATTACCGAACAGGGGAAGAAATTGTCTGAAAAATACAATGAACAGGTTTTTGATGAACTGCTTTCCCTGACGCAGGATATTTCGGAAGAAGATGCGGAATGTACGATTCGGACAATTCACAAGATTTACGAAATGATGTCGGAAAGGAGAAAATGAGATGAGTGTGGAAAAAAATGATTTTACCAAAGGAAATATTTTACAGAAACTGGTTTGCTTTATGATCCCTGTTTTAGGCGCATTGGTGCTACAGGCGGCTTATGGAGCGGTGGATCTTCTGGTCGTAGGAAGATTTGGAACGACGTCGGGACTTTCTGCCGTTTCGACGGGAAGTCAGGTATTGAATCTGGTTACATTTGTGGTAACACAGCTGGCGATGGGAATTACGGTTCTTATCGCCAGATATTTGGGCGAAAAGAAACAGCATATGATCGGGTCGGTCATTGGAGGTGCGGTCGTTGTATTTACGATCATATCGGCTATTTTATTTGTGATGATGGTATGTTTTGCCAAGCCGATTTCTATCGCCATGCAGGCGCCGGATGAGGCGGTACAGTTGACGACAAGTTATGTGAGAATCTGTGGCGGGGGAATCCTTTTTGTCGTGGCGTACAATCTGCTTTCGGCGATTTTCCGTGGTCTTGGGGACAGTAAATCGCCGTTGTTGTTTGTGCTGGTTGCGTGCGTAGTCAATATTGTGGGAGATCTCGTATTGGTGGCAGGATTTCATTTGGATGCCGCAGGAGCTGCGCTGGCAACCGTATTTGCACAGGCGGTTAGCGTAGTGTGTGCAGTTGTGATTCTGATCAAAAAGAAATTTTCTTTTTCAATTACGAAAGCGGACATTCGCTGGAACCCGGAATGCCGGAAATTTTTGGCAATTGGTCTGCCGCTGGCACTTCAGGAATTTTTGACACAGCTTTCTTTTCTGGCATTATGTGCGTTTGTAAACCGATTGGGATTGGAAGCATCATCCGGCTATGGTGTCGCCTGCAAAATCGTAAATTTTGCCATGCTGATCCCAAGTGCGCTGATGCAGTCCATGGCATCGTTTGTTTCTCAAAATGTAGGAGCGGGAAGACTGGACAGAGCGAAAAAAGCGATGTATACTGGTATTGGTGTCGGCATGGCTGTGGGCTGTCTCGTCTTTGGACTTATTTTGCTGAAGGGAGATATGTTGGCAGGATTTTTCTCAACCGATGCGGGCGTTGTCGGCAAAGGATTTGAATATCTGAAAGGATTTGCACCGGAAACGATAGTGACCGCGATTATGTTTAGCATGGTCGGATATTTTAATGGAAATAATAAAACGGTATGGGTTATGATACAGGGCTTGATCCAGACCCTTCTTGTACGTCTGCCATTTGCCTATTTTATGAGTATCCAGCCAAATGCAAGTCTGACAAAAATTGGGTTGGCGGCACCGGTTTCTACGATGGTAGGAATTATTTTAAATGTTTCATTTTATCTGTATTTGAAGCAAAAAGCTGAATAGTTACGCGAAAAGATAAATAAGGAGAACGAATATGCTATACATTATGCGTCATGGGAAGACGGATTGGAATGCAAAGCACAAATTGCAGGGACATGCGGATATTCCGCTCAATGAGGAAGGCAGAGAGATGGCGGAGAAAGCCAGAGAAGAGTACGAGGGACCTGCGTTTGATGTTTGCTACTGCTCACCGCTTGTGCGCGCGAAAGAGACAGCGGAGATTTTTTTGAAGGGAACGCACACGCCAATTATAGCGGATCCGCGTTTGATTGAGATGAGCTTTGGTGTGTATGAAGGAATTGAAAATAGTTTTCAGATCCCGGACTGCCCGATCAATGAGCTGTTTTATGATCCGGAACATTATGAACCGGTGAAAGACGGCGAAAGTCTGCAAGAGTTGTTTGCCAGAACGGGGCAGTTTTTGAAAGAAGTGATCGAGCCATTGATGAAGGAAGAAAAAAATGTGCTGATCGTAGGCCATGGCGCGATGAATGCAAGTATTATCGGGCGGATTCGAAAGACACCATTGAAGGATTTCTGGGATGATCTTGGAAAAAACTGTGAATTGAAACGATTGCTGTAAGAAGAAATTACAGACAGGAAAGAGAGGCACATATGACGATTTCAGAATGTATGGAACAACGTAGAAGTATACGTAAATATACCGAGCAAAAGGTGGAAAGAGAGAAGATTGAAGAAGTGCTGCGGGCGGCACTTCTTGCACCATCCGGCAAAAACAGGCAGCCGTGGAAATATCTTGTGTATCAGGGCGAAGAAAAGGAAAAATTATTAGATGAGATGGAAAAGGGTCTAAACCGTGAAAAACACGGAGAAGCATTGTTGCCGGAGTCGCGTCACGGACTTCCGAGTGCATTTCATACATTGCGTATTATGCGGCAGGCACCGGTTCTTATCCTTGTGTTAAATACCAATGCCAAATCGCCATTTGAGGATATTGAGACGGACAAGCGGTTGTCTGAGATCTGCGATTCACTGTCAATCGGGGCATCCATTCAAAATATGTTGCTGCGTGCGACGGAATTGGGATTAGGATCGTTATGGATTGGAAATACTTGTTTTGCTTATACGGAAATCGTGGATTATCTGAAGACCGAAGATCAGCTGGCCGGGGCGGTATCGATTGGTTATGCGGCGGAAAGTCCGGCAGCAAGGCCGCGGAAGGACTGGGAAGAAGTGGTAGAATTTCGAATGTGAAAGAGTGGGTGTCCTAAATAATTACGACATAAAAAAAGAAGCAAGGAACTCAGAGGAGTTTACCTTGCTTCTTTCGATTTCGGATTAGTAACCTACTTTGACACCTTTTTTCGTCATGTAGCCGCTGATTCTCTTTGCTTTATAATCTGCTTTTTTGCGTGAATCCGGTACGGCAGGGTCAGTAGGGTCATAGTTTACATTGGAAGTGATCGTCGGTGCTTTGCCGAGAGGTCCCGGTTTCTTGGAATTACCTTTGTTTACTTTAACGGTATTTCCGGTAGATGTGTAATCGTAAATCCACTTAGCATCGGCAACGGTCATTCGGATACATCCTGCGGAAGCAGGAGAACCAAGGCGGTTAAATGTGCTTGCAGGAAGTGAATAATGCGACTGTGCGCCGACTGCAATTGCATGGAAATATACATTTCCTACAAAATGGGTAGCCCAGCGTGCGTAAACGGTACTTCCGTCAGGCTCGTGCATCGGTTTCAATGTGTATTTTACAGACTGTCCATTCGTGCAGATGGTGTATGTTCCCAATGGGGTGTAGGAAGAATGCTCATGCAGTCCGCTTGTTCCGGCATTGGTCCAGGTGTCTGCACCAACGGAAACCGAACATGTCTTAACAGGAATATCGTATTTGCCGGTCTCTTCATTATAATAGTAAATGGTTACGGCGCTGGCTGCGCGGTTGATTTCAATATAAAATTTGTTCGTATTGCTTGAACTGCTCTTTTCCAAATTCAGGATCTTAGTCAGATCCGTCTGTTTTACATTATTTACATAATAGAATTTGTACTTTTTGCCGGCATATTTTTCATAGAACCAGCCGTTTTTACCAAGGTCTTTTTTGCGAAGGCGATAGGTCTCTTCGTTCATGTATACTTTTTTACCCCAGGCAGTGTAAGCATAAACGACCAATTTGAATTTTCCTTTGTCTTCGTTTGCTACATTAATGGAAATATTTTTTTTGCCTGCTTTTGGTTTCATTTCATAGACACCCTGTTTTTTTGCTTTGGAACCGTTCATTTTATAAAGAACAAATTGCAGTTTTTTGATATTTCCGGGAACGTATACATTTTTCAGTGTATAATTACATTTGGCATTGCTTTTTTTGGTGACAGAAAGGGTGCCGTTCTGCACCATGATGTCAGCAACAGCGGGGGCGTTGAGAAGAACGGCCTTTCCTTTTACATCCGTTATCGTTGCCTTGATCGTGTAATTGTCAAATTTGTACTTTAATTTTTTGAGTGAAACTTCGGCGTAGTAAATTTTTCCGGATTTTTTCGATGTGGCAGTGACCGCAGCCACTTTCTTGCCCTGACTGTCATAAATGCGGTATTTTACTTTGTTTACGCCGTATACATTTTTAAGCCCCGTAAGGGTGATGCCGAATTTCTGCTTTTTCTCAAGGGCAGCAGTTTTGGTTACTTCGAAAGAAGTCCAGGTTGGCTCAACGTTGTAAGTTGTTTTCGCCAGCGTCGTTGTTGCACCATTGGCTGATTCAAAGACCAGTTTTGCGTTCCAGTTTCCATATGTATTTGCCGTGCCGGCAAGAGAAGCCGTAGCTGTCATGCCGCCTTCGGTATAAGCAGTTTTTGCCAAAATGACAGAAGCCGTAGATTCGTCGCTTCCTTCCGGCCATGCTGCAACATAGACGGATTTGTTTGTTCCCGGGATCAGAACCGTATCGGCTGCATCGGTATTGCTGATGGTCACAGTGCGGGAAAGTGCACTGGATGTTCCGTCTATTTTAACAGCAAAATGCGTATCATGAATGGAATAATCCAGCTCCCCGAGAGTAATCGTCTGATCTCCCACTTTTGCTTTTGTAGTAAAAACGGAATATTCATTGTTCAATGCTTCCAATGAGATCTCTCCGGTGTATGTCCCATTGACACAATTTGTCTGCGTCAGGGAAATCTCCTGTTTCAGAACTTCTTTGCTGTCGCTCTTGCGTTCTACAATCAGAGTGAACGAAGAAGTTTTGTCCGGCTCAAGTCCTTTTAAGGTATATGCACTTTTTCCGGTCGCACGGTCAACGGAAATCGTTGATGTGACCTCGGCAGCCTGCACAGTCGCAGGAGAAAGCGCAAACATACAAAAGAACAAGGCGCATATTGTAAAAATGAGCTTGCTTATATTTGCTTTTGTTTTCATTTTCAACCTCCATATAAATGTTTTGTTTTGCGGATTGGCATAAAGTCGTCCGCTTTCCTATTTTCCCATGTTTTTCTTGTTTTGTCAATCAAAATGCGGAACTTGAAAAAATATAAAAATTATTTCAAAAAAATGCTTGCATTCTAAAGAAAAGTATGGTAGTATATTTGATGTCGGTTCGCAGAAGCGCGAGACCGAATCTGGCTCCTTGGTCAAGCGGTTAAGACATCGCCCTTTCACGGCGGTAACACGGGTTCGATTCCCGTAGGAGTCATTGTTTGTGGTAAGAGGGGACCCGCTTGCGGGAGGATTCCTTATCATGTACACACTCAGATAAGAGGGGACCCGCTTGCGGGGAGATTTCTTATCTGAAAAACATTATATCGAAAAAATGTTGCATAAATGTGACAGCAATGATATAATATATTATATATGGCGACATAGCCAAGTGGTAAGGCATGGGTCTGCAACACCCTGATCACCAGTTCAAATCTGGTTGTCGCCTTGAATGAACCGAGTAACTTAGGTTACTCGGTTTTTTCTTTTCTGTAATTACTTTCTGTATGGATTCGTTTTGCACAGCTGTGTTTGAATAATGTACTTCAAGTTCAAAATTTTTGATAATATCCAATCCGTTATAATAGGAAAAGTGTGTGTAATCGGCATCAGGCGAAAGATGAAATTCCTTCAGTCGTTTATAAAGTTTGTCAGGTAAACCGCCTGTAAAATAGATGATATTGCAGGTACTGCATTTTTAGAAAGCAGTCTCGGGAGAATCATTGAAATAATTGAGTCATGATCGCTTCAAAATTGTTTTAAAATCGCTTCAAAATCACGTCAAAAACTATTGACAAAATTGAATTGATTTAATATAATGATAAAAATAAAACTCAGGGGATGGTAAAATGGATTTTCATGAAAGCGAATTGGTAGAATTGAAAGGAATTGTGGTGGAGGATGTTAAGAAGGAAATTATTGCGTTTGCTAATTGTGATGGGGGAAAGTTATATATAGGGATTCAGGATGATGGACAAATAATTGGGGTTGAAGATGCGGATGCTGTCGCATTACAAATCAGCAATATGGTCAGAGATGCTATTAAACCGGATTTGACGATGTTTCTTCATTATGAAACGCTTAAAGAAAATGGGGAAGAGGTTGTTTGCGTGAATGTGCAGCGAGGAACAGAGCGGCCGTATTATATAGCTAAAAAAGGGATGCGTCCGGAAGGTGTGTATGTTCGCCAAGGGTATTCTTCCGTTCCGGCTACAGATACGGCGATTCGGCGGATGATAAAAGAGACAGATGGGGATCATTTTGAAGATATGCGCAGTTTGAATCAAGATCTTACTTTTGAAGCGGTGAAAAGGGAATTTTCGAGTCGGCAGATGGAATTTGGTGTGCAGCAGATGCGGACTTTGAAATTGATGGACAAAGAGGGGATTTATAGTAATCTGGCTCTGCTTTTATCAGATCAATGCGTTCATACAATTAAAGTGGCTGTTTTTCAAGGGACAGATCAAAATGTTTTTAAAGATCGACGAGAATTTACCGGGTCGATTTTGAAGCAAATGAAGGAAGTGTATGATTATATTGATATTCATAATCAGACGCATGCTACAATAGAAAAGTTATTGCGGGTTGAGATTAGAGATTATCCGGAAATTGCAGTGAGAGAAGCATTGCTGAATCTTATTGTTCATAGAGAATATTCATTTCATGCCAGTGGATTAATCAGTATATTTGACGATAGAATAGAATTTGTTTCTGTTGGTGGGCTTGTGCCGGGGGTTGAGCTGGAAGATGTTATGGTGGGGATTTCAGTATGTAGAAATGAAGAACTGGCAGATGTGTTTTATCGTTTACATTTGATTGAGGCATATGGCACAGGATTGACTAAGGTTATGAATGCCTATAAAAATACAGATAAAAAACCTGTAATTGAAACGACAAGGAATACGTTTAAGATTATTTTACCAAATATAAATACAGGGTATGAAAATAAAGAAAATGAAGAGATAGAGATAGAAGAGATAAGAATCCTCAACGGAACAGAACGGCGAGTGCTGGAATATGCAAAAAGGTATCAGGCAATTACCAAAAAAGATGTAGCGAATCTACTTGGAGTAAGCGAATCTACTGCGTTGCGGAAAATCAAGAAATTGGTAAAGGATAAACTTCTTACGCAGTGTGGAAAAGCAAGAAGTACCTATTATACGCTTACCAAGTAGGTGCCGCTACTCCCGTTCCCGTCTCGGGAAAAGCAGCAGTACAAGCAGTCCCACCCCCACGACGAGGATAATGGTTTTGTATTGATTGAAATAATGGAAAAAGGTGTCGCGGTATTGGTATCCATAATATCCCAGGGTGATGAGGACACTATTCCAGAGTGTAATTCCGATTGCGGAAAAGATGGCATAAGTAGGAAAAGACTGCTTGGAAGAACCGGCGACAAAAGCGATGTATGTGCGGCAAAGAGGGATTACGCGCGCGAGGCAGACGGCTATTTTTCCGTGGTCGCCAAAAGTGCGGTAGGAAGAAAGGATGGGCTTTTCGGTGGAGGGAAATCGGCGCATCAATCGGTCGAGAAGCGGGGAGCCGCCGAAGCGTCCAATCAGATAGGTCAAGGTGGTTCCGGCAAGTCCGGCAATGCTGCTATATATAATAAGAAGAAACAGCGGCGTACCATGACCTGCACCAAAGGCTCCGGCAAATGGCAGGACAAGTTCGCTGGAAATAGGAAAACAGGCGTATTCCAGCGCAATGAGTACAATAATAGCCGGTGTTCCGTAGTTTTGTATCCAAAGAAGAATCTGATCCATAAAATCACCTTAGTAAGGGTATTAGTTTATTATATGGGAGAAACGCAGTTAATAGACTTTTTATTTGCGCAAAAAGAAAAGATGGGGTATACTGAAAGCGCAAGACCAATGGAAAGAAAGGCGGAGGAAAGAATGCAGACATTACAATCAAGAGTGACATTGAATAATGGAGTAGAGATGCCAATTTTTGGACTTGGCGTGTATAAGTCCGAGGGGGATACGGTTCCGGCAGTGCAGGCGGCGATAAAAAACGGATATCGTCTGATTGACACAGCGGCGTTTTATTTTAATGAAAAAGAAGTAGGAGAAGCCGTTCGGACATGTGGAGTACCAAGGGAAGAATTGTTTATTACGACAAAATTGTGGAATGATAAGCAGCGGGAAGGCAGACAGAGAGAAGCGTTTGAGTCCAGTTTAAAAGAATTGGGGCTGGAATATGTGGATCTTTATCTGGTTCATTGGCCGGTGCCTGAAAAAATTCATGAAACATGGGAAATATTGGAAGAACTATATGAGGAAGGTCTTGTAAAGGCAATAGGAGTCAGTAATTTTTTGGAACATCATTTGGAAAAACTCAGTGTGAAAGCCAACATTGCGCCGGCGGTGGATCAGTTTGAGTGTAATCCGTATCTGACACGTCAGAGCCTGCGGCAGTATTGCAGGAAGCACGATATTGTGCCGGAGGCATGGAGTCCACTGGGACGGGGTGCCTGCTTTGAAGATCCGGTTCTTTTGGAAATTGCAAAGCGTCATGGAAAAAGTGTGGCACAGGTTATCCTGCGTTATGATGTGCAAAATGGAATTATTACAATTCCAAAATCAACAAAAGAAGAGCGAATCATACAGAATGCACAGGTATTTGATTTTGCGCTGACGGAAGAAGAAATTGCAGCAATTGATGGATTGAATCGTGATGAAATGCACGGCGATCCGGATCATGTGAATTTTTGACAGAAGAGAAGTCGGCGCGTATTGACGAAAACGCAGGAAATTGATATAATAAAAGATACGTGATGTCAGGGGTGGAGAGTTGTATTGGAGGAGAGTATGAAAAACAGGGCGAGAAGTTTGGTAAGGATTGGCCTTTTAATGCTTTTTCTGGCATTGCTGATACCGGGAGCGGCACAGGCAAAGAAAACGGCGAAAAAGAAAACCGATTCTTATGTTATTAAAATCAATAAGCTGCAAAATACCGTCACCGTTTATAAAAAGAGAAAGGCCATCAAGGCATTTCCGTGTTCTACCGGCCGCATAACGCCGACGGGAACATTTCGGATTCAGCAGCGGATGCGCTGGCATGTGCTCAAAGGACCTTGTTATGGACAATATTGCAGCCGTATTTATAAGGGTATTTTGTTTCATTCTGTCTGGTATCACAAGCAGAATCCGGGAACATTGTCCAATAGCAGTTACAATCGGCTCGGAACGATGGCATCGCATGGCTGTGTTCGTCTGACCGTAAAGGATGCCAAGTGGATTTATGACAATTGCCCGGTTGGCACGAAAGTGGTTATTTACAATGCGAAAAAACCGGGGCCGCTCGGCAAACCGCGGGCAATTAAGGTGCCGGGATATTCCGGATACGATCCGACTGATATATGGAGCAAGAGAAACCCATATAATAGGAAGAAACCCGTGATCCGCGGTGCAAAGAAAAGGCGCATCGCGTACGGAGAGCGCAAGTACAAAGTTATGGAGGGGATTCGTGCACGGAATACGACGGGGTATGATGCGACGCGGCGTGTGAAAACGTTCATTGAGTATCGAAAAGACGAGTCGTATGAATATGCAAAAGTGCGCAGAGTCAATACAAAGAAACCGGGAGATTACCGGATTACATATAAACTGACGGATGAAATCGGACGAAAAACGTCTGTAAAGGTTATCCATAAGGTGTTAAAAAAGAAGTAAAAATGTAAAGTTAAATTTAGGAGGAATTGACATGAAGTCATCTTACAACCCGAAAGAAATTGAGAAAAAATGGCAGAAGATCTGGGAAGAGAAAAAGGCTTTTGCAGCTACTGACGATTATTCAAAGCCAAAGTTTTATGCGTTGGTGGAATTTCCTTATCCATCCGGACAGGGCTTGCATGTAGGTCATCCAAGACCTTATACAGCACTTGATATTGTAGCGCGTAAGCGCCGTATGCAGGGATATAATGTCCTTTATCCGATGGGATGGGATGCATTTGGTCTTCCTACAGAAAACTATGCAATTAAAAATAAAGTTCATCCCAAAGAAGTTACAAAGCAGAATGTAGCACGTTTTAAAGCGCAGTTGCAGGCACTTGGTTATTCCTTTGACTGGGATCGCGAGATCAATACAACCGATCCGAATTATTTCAAATGGACACAGTGGATTTTCCTGAAATTGTTTAAAGCAGGACTTGCTTATAAATCTGAAATGCCGATCAACTGGTGTACTTCCTGTAAATGCGGACTTGCCAATGAAGAAGTTGTAAATGGTGTCTGCGAGCGATGTGGAAGCGAAGTTGTCCGCAAAGTAAAAAGTCAGTGGATGTTAAAAATTACCAAATATGCAGATAAATTGATTGATGATCTGGATGACGTGGATTATATTGAGCGTGTCAAAGTTTCCCAGAAAAACTGGATTGGACGTTCTCATGGTGCAGAGGTGGATTTCCAGCTCAAAGATAAGGAAGAGAAACTCCGTATCTATACAACTCGTCCGGATACACTATTTGGTGTAACGTATATGGTTGTTTCTCCGGAGCATCCATATCTTGATAAATACAAAGATGAGATCACAAACTGGGAAGAGATTGTGGCTTATCGTGAGATGGCAGCAAGAAAATCCGATTTTGAAAGAACCGAGCTTGCGAAAGAAAAGACGGGTGTCGAGATTCAGGGCTTGACAGCAGTGAACCCGGTAAATGGAAAAGAAATTCCGGTATGGGTATCGGATTATGTATTGATGAGCTATGGAACCGGTGCTATCATGGCAGTTCCTGCACATGACGACCGTGACTGGGAGTTCGCAAAGAAATTTAATATCCCGGTTATTGAAGTAATTGAAGGAGGAAATGTAGAAGAAGCAGCGTTCACAGATGTTGCTACAGGAACTCTTGTAAATTCCGGATTCCTTACAGGAAAATCGGTAGAAGAAGCAAAGAAAGCTATCATTGAATGGCTGGAAGAAAAAGGCGTCGGTACGAAAAAGACAAACTTCAAACTGCGTGACTGGGTATTCTCCAGACAGCGTTACTGGGGTGAACCGATTCCAATTGTAAAATGTGAAAAATGCGGATATGTTCCGATTCCGGAAGAAGAACTTCCATTGGAACTTCCGGAAGTTGACAATTATATGCCGACCGACAATGGCGAGTCTCCAATCGCAAATATCCGCGACTGGGTAGAGACGACTTGTCCTTGCTGTGGTGGCAAGGCAGAGCGTGAGACGGATACGATGCCACAGTGGGCAGGATCTTCCTGGTATTTCCTCCGCTATATTGATCCGCACAATGACAAAGCACTTGCAAGCCGCGAGGCAATGGAATACTGGCTTCCAGTTGACTGGTACAATGGTGGAATGGAGCATACCACCCTTCATCTTCTGTATTCTCGTTTCTGGCACAAATTCCTGTACGATCAGGGCGTAGTGCCTACGAAAGAGCCATACCAGAAGAGAACGTCTCACGGTATGATCCTTGGCGAAAATGGCGAGAAAATGAGTAAATCCCGTGGAAACGTTATCAACCCGGATGATATTGTAAGTGCGTATGGTGCAGATACACTTCGTACGTATGAAATGTTTATCGGAACATTTGATGCGGCAGCAGCCTGGTCGGATGATGGCGTAAAAGGATGCCGTCGTTTTCTGGAGCGTGTATGGAAATTACAGGATATGGTTGTCGATGGTGACGAATATTCACCGGAACTTGAGACAAAGATTCACCAGACAATCAAAAAGGTCAGCAGTGACTTTGAAAACCTGAAGTATAATACAGCAATTGCGGCGATGATGGCGCTGATCAATGACTTCTACAAAGCAGGCAAACTGACAAAGGCGGATTTCAAGACATTGATCCATCTTTTGAACCCGGTAGCACCACATATCACAGAAGAATTGTGGCAGATCATGGGATTTGAAGGATATCTGTATGAAAATGCATGGCCGGAATACGACGAAGAAAAGACCGTTGAGAAAATGCAGGAAATCGCAGTTCAGGTTAATGGTAAAGTTCGTGCAACTGTAAAACTTGCCATTGATGCTGATAAAGATACTGCACTTACCGCCGGCAGAGAAGCTATCGCAGACAAACTTGGCGATAAGCAGATTGTAAAAGAAATTTACGTCCCTGGACGTATCATCAATATCGTAGTGAAATAGGAGCCAGCCTTGACGGCGGAAGCCGTCAACTCTAATGCTGGCGACGACTTGCCGCCGAAGCGAAGCTGAGGGGGCGCTACCACTGAGCCGCCCATGGCGACTTCGACTGCGAACAACTAAATCTATGAATTAAGGCAAGGCAGCCAAAACGAGAAGAAATTCTTGTTTTGGCTGTTTTTTTCGATAACAGCATGAGAGAAAGGCAACCCAAGCAGTAGAATTCACTAGAATAGGCTGCTTTTTCGTTACCGTGAAAGTTTGAAAAGCAGCCAAAATGAGAGAAACCTTACAGATAGGTTGCTTTTAAAGCAAGTATGGGGAAGTCGCTCAAAAAGAATTACGGTAAAAAGTTTATTACGGAACGCGGTTTTACCGTAAATTATGTAAATAATAGGAAATGACTGTAAAAAAGTGGAAATTATTACGGTATTATTTTGCACGAAACAAGATAAAATACCGTAAAAAATTAAAATTTGTAAAAATATGGTAAAAAAGAGGGCGGAATTACGGTGCAAATAGAGGAAAAACTAGGATTTGACCGTAATGCTAGAAAAGTAGCGCCCCCTCGGTGGCAAGTCGCAGTTGGCATTAGAAGGGGCTGCCACACTAATCACTTAGTGCGACAACCCCAAAAGAGAAATCCAGCGTGAGTGACTGTTTTTAGTGCAGGGAAGAAACTATGATTTCCTACGCTCTCAAATCAAAATTGTACCTTGTGATATTTCCGACCGGTGCCTCGGTTTCGATGAAATCGTGGACGAGATCAATGTCTTTTTTCTTTTCCGCAAATTCCGAGGAGAAGCTGTAACCTTGCTCGTTTAGGGCATCTTTCAAAAGACCGACATTTTTTTCGAGCAAGTGAAGGGCATCGTTTTTGGCAACGAAAAATTTGGTGGAAATATTGGTATGCTCTTTGGTGATATGGATATCCAGCGGTCCAAGGTGATCCATTTCAAGGTGCAGGAGGACTTTGAGATTGTCTTTCGATTTTCGCAAAGCCTCTTTTTTTGTCATGACGTAAAGGTCGCCGTGGGCATTTTCGGAAGACAGTTTCAAAGGAAGCTGCATGTAAGCAAATTGTTCATTTAACGTTTTCATAAACTGTAGATTCTGCTGCATATCATTCGTTGTGTTGACAGCACTTTCGCCGGAAGGGCGGGTGGCAAACATCTGGCTGAGATGCAGTAGATCATCCAGTTCTGACGAAATTTTGTGATACAAAGAATCCATGCCATTGCCCTCTTTTAAGCCCTCTGGAGAAATGGTCCAGTTTGACAGAAACTGTCCTTTGACCAGTTTGCCAAGCGATGGATTTGCAAAAAGTTCGCGGATCATTGAATCGGAAAGTTTCGGAAGAGCAGAATGAAGCACTCCGAGCAGTTCGCGCGCAGTGGCGGAACCATTTCGTAAGTTGGCAACTAATTTGTCAGAATCTGTAAAATTGGCAAATAGATCTGCGAGGGATTCTCGCTCGGCAGCAGTGAGAATGTGGCCGCTTTGTTCCTGAATAAATCTCGGTTCTTCGGCTGCCGCGCCGTTAGTTAAATTCGTATTTACCTTATCTGTGATGTTTGAAAACAATTGACGCATACGCGACAAAGGATTGTTCGAACCAGCTTCCTCCGCGGACGGTGTTTCCTGTGGGGAAATGGTTTCCTCGGAAATTTCGGGAGAATCCGAAGATGTCAAAGTTTCGGAATTAACACCGGATTCTGTTTCTGCGGTCTGCTGCTCCAATGTTTCTTTGGCAGCCAATTGAAATTCTTCCAGAGATGGCGTGGAGTCTAGGGCAGTAGAAAGTAGTTCTCCGGCGGCATAACGGGCAACAGAAACATTTTCTTCAGAAAGTTCCGAGAGAAGGTCTGTCAGGGAATCCGTCAGAGAATTCATGCGGCCAAGAAGCTGATGCTGCTGATTTTGGTAGGTGTCAAATTGCGCAACCGAGGCTTCATCCATCGGAAACCCGAGGCGGTACATTGTGATCACATTGCTGACGTCCGCATTGGGATAGCGCGAGCAAAGCTGCATAAACGTGTTAATACTTTCCCGGCTGATGGATTGCTTATTTTCGAGGAGACTACGCACAATGTCGAGATTGCGAGGGCTTTTCGGTAGTCCTGCCTCTTCAAGTGCCTGCTCAATCGTATCCTCCATGCCAAGAAGATAGGCAGACGACAGGGCTTTCATGTAAATCGTTCCATTGTCGAGGCTGGTGATGAGAAAGGCGGCTTTTTGCCCAATCGAATACATTGAGGCTTCGGGCAAATGACCGGTAAAAGAAGTGCCGTCGTCAAGAGAAATGGTAATTTCATTGCCGTGAACATCACTTACAACGCCTTTTAGTGTCTCGCCTTCGCGTAGTGTAATGGTGGAATTGCCGGTGCGAAATGTGCGGCGAGCAGCAGTTGCCCCCATATTTCCCGAACGATTGGGATCGTTATTTATCGTATTACTTGTAATAGGCATATTATCGTCTCCCTTCTAATCAGATTCCTTTTGTAATAGCATCATTTCCATATTTTGTCTTTATTTTTTGAATCGCTTCGTCTAATTTTGTCTGGCGCTGAAAATATTCTTTTGCCGAGAGAGTGTTCTTTTCTTCGGCATCCGAAGCAGCGATAAATGGCATATCGAGCAGATTGAGCTGTTCGGCAGCATGTTTTGTCAATTTTGAGGTGGAAACACCCAGCAGGCGGATCGGCGAACCGTCCCAGATCTCGTCAAATAACTGGCAGCAGTGTGTGTATAATGTGTCCGGATCGTTGGTCGCAGATACCATACTGCATTGGTGACTGATATTGTGAAATTCATTGTCGCGGATCGAAACGGCTGCGACAAAAGCGCGCATTTCATCCTTTTGAAGCCGCGATGACACTTTATCGCACAATTTGCGGAGAATTTTTTTTGCTTCCAAAGAATCTGTTACGTCGCTGGGAAGTGTCGTTGAATTTCCATACCCTTTGTTTTCCGGAGTGCGTGGGGCGACCGGCGACGGATCAATGCCATTGGCGTATTCGTGGATCAAAAGCCCGTGTTTTCCCATGTGGCTCTGCAATATAACGGGGTCAAACGCCGCAAGTTCGCCAATTGTGCGAATCCCTAACGTGTATAATTTCTGTTCCGAAGATTTGCCGACAAAAAATAAGTCGCGTACCGGAAGCGGCCACATTTTTTCCTTGATTTCATCGGGGAAAAGGGTGTGCACTTTATTTGGTTTTTCAAAATCGGACGCCATTTTTGCCAATATTTTACAAGAAGAAACGCCGATATTTACGGTGAATCCAAAGCGTTTTTCCACTTCTGTGCGGATGAAATTAGCAGCTTCAACAGCAGAATGTTTCTGCAATAATTTGCTGTTTGTCATATCGGCAAAAGCCTCGTCAATACTGAATTGTTCCACAGTATCTGTGAGTGACTTCAAATATTCGATCAATCGGTGCGAAAAGTCACGGTAAATGTCGTGGCGCGGAGGAACGACCAAAAGATTCAGGCATTTTTTTCGGGCATCCGACAGGGTTTCCGCCGTTTTGATGCCGTAAGTTTTGGCGATGGGACTTTTGGCAAGAACAATGCCGTGCCGCGTCTTTTCGCTGCCACCAATAACCGCTGCGACTGTGCGCAGATCCAGTGTTTCGCCCTCTTCACGCAGACGGTACACGGATTCCCAGCTCAGATATGCATTGTTGACATCGATGTGGAAAATGATCATTTTGGCGCTCCTTTCCATGTTGTTTTCGCAATTCTTCGAATATTCGAACTCCGCATCGCAATGCTGCGTTCTCATATTTGGGCGGGTCTCAAGGTCAATCGTCTTTCCATGCAAGCATGGACGACACTTGACTTTTCGACCCTGATAATTATATATCGGCATGTTATCTATGGAAAGTTTAGCATGGTTGGGTAGGTTTGTAAAGAAAGGGGTGGGATATAATGCGGACGAAATAGAATGGCATATAATAAGGGGCACACTTCTAGGCGCTAACTTTAAATTTACACACCGCCAGTTCTAATTGTCTCTTGAAATCTGCCCGGTTTTCCGCCTTGGTCCAATCAATCATCGGACTTTTCTGCCCCTGAAATCGCGCGAGATTTTTTCTTGTTTTTCCGTCGTCCCATTTGATCTCATTTACCACCTCGCTCAGCCACATTTTTTTCTTGTTTTCTATGACAATAACATCTGCATAAATATCTGCATTTGTAAAATCTAAAATGTAAATGTCATAGTTTGTTTTTTTGCTATTAGCATTCTGCGTGAGAAGGTTTTTAATTTTCTTTTTAGCTCTTTTAATAAAAGCTGTTTTCTTTTTTGAAGATTTTGGGAATTGTGGTTTACTTGCATTTTGACTGGCAAAGAAAAAGGTATCTTTACCTAAATAGGATAGTTTATTATTTATTTTTTTTACCTTTTTCACATATAAAGGTTCTGACTGATAGCCGTTATTTTTCTTAATTAAAAAAGCCAATTTGTCACATCCGTTTTTCGTCCTAACAAATAGGTAGCCATAATATTCTTTTGCGTTTTTGTCTTTATAATAAATCTTTATTTTATTTTGAGTATCTGCGTATTCAGAACTGCCATATAACCAACAGTTTTTATTGATCCAAAAAGAAAAGGCGGATACGATTTCTTCTTTTTTCCCTGATTTCTGCATTGATTTATTTGAAACATGTTCGGGTTTCTGCGCCAGCACCTGACAATTGCATAACAGAAATAGAATGCAGAAAAATCCAATTTTTAACAATTTCTTCATCGCTCCGTCTCCTTATTTAATCGAATTATTTTTCTGCTTATTATTATAAAATGGTGAAAGTAAAAATACAAGAGTAAGTTTGGAAAGGAATTGTAAATTGATTTTTAATATGTTAATATAATTTTAGAAGTAACGGATTTAGTTAGTTTTAGAAAATTTTTGCAAGAACAATGAGGGAGAACAAAAGTATGCTGGTATCTGTTCTAGGAGATTCAATTAGCACTTACGAAGGGTATATTCCATCAAACTACAAAGTGTATTATGATGAGGACAGGCAGAAAATAAATGGCTTGACCTCGGTATGTGATACCTGGTGGGCAAAAGTGAATCAATATTTGAAAGCCAATTTATGTATCAATAATTCATTTTCGGGAAGCAAGGTGAGTGGCGAATTTCCGGGAGCCTCAAGTGAGAAAAGAACATCCGCACTGCATAAAATGGATCAGTATCCGGATGTGATACTCGTTTATATGGGAACAAATGATTTTGGCTTTGGTGTTCCTGTCGAAGTGTTTGCGAAGGATTACCGAAAAATGTTGGAGCGGCTTCGCAGTAATTATCCGTCTGCACGCATTTTGTGTGCAACGATCGCAAGAAGTTATATGCGGGAAAATCCCAACTGGAAATATCATGAAATGTATGCCGGGACGGCGCTTGAAGAATACAATCAGGCAATTCGCGAAGCAGTGAACGAACGCGATGACATTATGTTAATGGATCTTCCGGAAGAGGAAATCCGTTATGAAACCTTGGATGGCACGCATCCAACACGGCGTGGGCATGAGGAATTGGCGCAGATGTGGCTTGGGTGTCTGGAGAAAGCGGGGTGGAGGCAAGAAAATAGTTAGAAGAAAATTACAGAAAATATAAGCGTTGAAGGGAGCATATGGATGACTAATGCAGAACTTTGTAAACATGTTGAGGGGGGCAGGCGTAAAAATCTATACAGATATCTTAACAAAAAAGATAGGGCAGACCAGTGGAGAATATCTGAAACAAAATCCCAAGATTGAAACGCAAAAACATTATTTATTACAATAAATTGTTTGAGGTAAACAATTGAAAGACTGCAAACGTTAGCCTGGAATAAAAATTTTTGGAGGGGCAGCTCTCTTGTGTTTCATATCATGCCAAATTGCATATGCCCCTATTTGGCATGCCCACCTGTCGCATGAAAGTCATACCAAACAACATTTTTTTTTCTGCGGCATGACCGATTTCCCATTATACGAGTCCGTCAATGAAACATTACGGGCAAAAAGCACATAGAAAACAAAAAAATACCGTAAAACCGCCAAAAGATGTAAAAAAATGGAAAAATTCTGTGGGAAATTACGGTATAATTCCACATTTTTTCATATTTTGTCCGTAATGGATGCTTGCCCCACGTCCCCTCGCCCCACAACACCAGAGCCCCCATAACACCAGAGCTCCCCTAGCCGTTCATAACATCAGAGCCCCCCCAACACCAGAGCTCCCCGAGCCCTTCACAGCCCCCGCGCCTCCCATCACACCCCCCCGTCCCCAGCGCCCCCCCCCGCCGCCCGATCGCGGAAATAACCGCAAAAAAATCGAACCA
>CAJMFH010000037.1 GCA_905212635.1 uncultured Lachnoclostridium sp.
ACAAAGGAACTGCCTTTTTCAATATTTATTTTTCCGAAAGTTTTTTTACGCTAACTTGCCATTTGATTATAATTATGCTATACTTTTGCTAAAAAGGAGCGAAAAATTATGACTATTAAAAATTCACACAATACAACCAAGATTTCCAATATCGACCATGAGGAGCAGAACGCTATTATTATCAAAAGTGACTCTGTCGACCAAGCAATTTATGAAGCTGAGCAGGAAATTTGCAATGGTGCAAAAACACTTTCTTTGGACAAAGCATATACGGAATTAGAGGAAAGATATTGGGGATAATTGTAAAATATTCTTGTATAAAATTTTCTGATTATTCCTCACCCAAATCTCCGAACATACTCCTCTATTACCCTTCTTGTTGGCGACGAAATTTCGTCAAGGTCAATTTCATCCACTGAGAAAAATCTTAGTTCTTCCATTTCGCCATCCTGCATCTTAGGTTTGCCTTCCCACTCGCTGCATAAATAGACGATTTCAAAGTTAGAAACTTCATCTCCATTTGGATAAATATAGTGTGTTTCCGGGCCTGAATTTACATAAAAGAACTCCAGCGATTGTGCGGAAATGCCCATTTCTTCGTACAATTCCCTTTTTGCACAATCCTCCGCATATTCGTCTATTTCAACAGACCCGCCTGCATACGCCCACTTGTGATTATCTGTTCTTTTCCCAAGTAAGATTTTCCCACTACCATCTACGCAGATTACGCTGGCGGCACATTGAATGATCGTTCTATGTCCGACTAATTTACGCATTTCCGACATGTATCCTGTCATTTTTTGCTCCTTTCCATTACCATTTTTCTGTTTCTAATTATGTCCGTTTATATATTTGCATTTACTTCTTTCATTATCTCAACAACTTCAATCTCACCATCAACAAGCACTTCAACGATAGGCTCATTTCCGTCCTCATTGGGTTCATTTTCCCAGTAAATTTCAGCGCGTCTCAGATTTTCTTTTTCAAATATACTTCCCTCAAAACACTTATAAGCATCTCCGCAAAAAACTCTTCCATTAACTTTAATTTTAGCTACAGAATACGTAGGTCTGCCAAGGCTCGCAAAATAATCCGCCCATTGCTCCGCTTCTTTATAAGATTTCGATACATATAAAGATGCCATTCTCGAAGGATACTCCGGATACTTTTCTTTGCGTACCTTCTCAAGTGCCAGCTCCCGAAGTGCAACCGAGACATTGTGTTCAAGTTCTGCCCCTTCATATTTTTCGGGATTGCTATAGATATCATTGACGACGTCGATCTGCTCATAAACACGGTCATGCACTCCATTTGGGTGCTTCTCATCTATCACAAAATGCTGTCCAATGTATTTAGGTTTGTCAGAAACCACATGGTATAATATCATTTTTTCTCCTTCCGCTTCAAACCGATTTTTTAATTCTAATTATATCAATACCTTTTCTTGAATGCAACAAAATAAAAATGTATTAAAAGATTTTGAAATACCAAGACAAATCTATCTAACGCGGCAGGAAGCCTGAATTTCTGTCAGACTCCGCAGCCTAGACGTTGAATTACTCTATCTTTACCCCGCAGATCCGGCACCCTCTGGTTCCGATCACAAGCCGGTCCTCATATACCACCGGCGATGCTTCAATACAGCCGCCACTTACACGTAATTCATCATTTACTTCCCCGGTCGCGCCATCGAGCAGATACATCATTCCGGCGCTGGTCGCATAGATAACCTTTCCCTCTCCCTTTTGGTCGTAGACACAGACCGGCGAAGACCAGGCATACGCCGCTTTGTGTTCCCAATTTATCTTTCCGGTTTTCTTATCAAGGCAGGCCAAAACGCCCTTTGTCAGCCCACCCGTGCGCGATACCGTAACATAAATGTTATCTGACAGATTATTTTTCCCCAGAGCGATCGTGGACTGGACGCCCCCAGACAAGTCACTTACAGAGCGGCAGGAATATTCTGTTTTCCATATGATCTTTCCCGTCTCTGCGTCAATTTTCCAGATTGGAATCGGGGCCGTGGAACTGCTTCGCCAGCCAAAGTGAAACGAAGTGCTTGCATACAGATACACTTTGCCATCTTCGATCGACATAACCGGCGAACCATTGGAGTCGTCAAGGCAGTCCTGAACCCATACCAGCTGCAAGGTATTTAAGTTCAGACACATAAAATGCCCTCCATTGTCCTGTATATATAAGTACCCTTTATAGATTACCGCACTGTCCTCCATCCCCAGCCAATATTTGGAAGTGCTGGTACGGATTCCCTGATAATGCCATTTCACGATCCGATCCGGATTTATCGATAACGTTCCCTGCACTTCGTCGTATTTTGTACCAAGGTGAATCAGATATAAAATTCCATTTTCGCCGGGATAAATCAATGTGTCCGTCTCCGCGTCCACAAGCGCAGAAGAGTCAAAAAAACTGAGGGAGCCGCGCAGCGAAAATGGATCGCTGTCGCCAAATGTGTACAGCACACTTCCATCAATAAGGCTGATGACAAATACACGCGATTTTCCCTTGCTGCTATTGTAACCGCTTCCCACATACATGATTGGATAGCCCCGTGGATCCAATGCCCCGGCACCTTTAAATGTATAGCCGATATTTAATGTATCGCGCGTCTGCTTTCCCGTTTTCATATCCAGAAAATAAATGTTTCCATCAAGACAGGCATAAATCACTTCTACGAGAGAATCGTCTTCTTTTGCCCAGGAATACATATTCATAATCTGCTTTGTCGCCCGTGGCCATTTGACCACCAGAGGTTGTCCGGTCCAGCCGCTGCCTGTCCATGTTTTTCCCTGAGAAGTGAGTTTTCCGGTCTGATACGTCCAATCCGCCGTAAGTTTATTCTGTTTAAAATCAACGGTTCCCAAAACCGGATTATCTCGGAAATTATTTCCACGGAACGTAAGAATCCCCTCTGCCTGCGTATAATTCTCTCCCTGCTCAAACGAAATCTCCTGTTTTGCACGGTATTTTTTGTTATTCGCGAGCGTCTTTCCATTTACATTAATCTGAGTCATCTTCATATATTGGGATGGCTTGGTACTTTTTATCGCATGCGGATGAAAAGAAACCGCGTTATCTGTAGTTTCTTCCTTCGGTGTCACAGCGGGTTCCTGTGAAGCAGTAACAGTATCTCCCGTCACTTCTTTCTCTTCCGGCTTCGGATTTGTTTTGTCATCTATTGTTTTTGTGACTTCTGTTGCCACTTCATTTTCATTAAATTCTCTGTCTTGTTTTACAACCGATATCGCAAAAATTACGCCTACAAAACAAGCTGCTAATACACTTATAAGCAGCAGACTCATCAGTATCTTTTTCATTATTTACCCCCTGTTCCTTTTATCAGTATCATATCATACCTTGGATAAAAAACAAAGACAAAAATAACGCCAGACCGGATTACCAGCCTGGCATTACTTTGATTCTATTTTCTTCGATCAAATTGCTTTCTACTTTACCCTCTTGCAAGATAGAACAGTGGTTTTACAAAGGTATCGTTGCGGAAAATATAGTCTTTTCCATTCCATTCTTTATATGCTGCGATAATCGCAATTGACGAACCGGTCGTATAATTTCCTCCACTCACGGTCTGCACCCATAAATTTGTCAATTTGTCCCAGCTTTTATGATTGCACCACTGAAGATAGTACCATTTTCCACCGCCTGCATGAATGCACTGCAGATTGGCATTATTACTTGCCCCGGAATACGTAAAACGTTCACTTCGGATCGGCTGCGTCATAAATCCACGTTTTGCGGATAACACATTGGCTGCGGATGGCATCTGCTGCTGCAGATTCGCATAAATATCATTATATCCATTCTGCCGGCTGCGGCGCTGCATCTCCGCCACCTGCAGGTCGCTGATCTTCATAAGCGATGCTTCGCCAACCCCAAAGTGCTCTGTCTGCGTTATTCCAAGCAGAATCTCAATCGGCCCATTTGTAAAACAAACTTGTCCATAATTTGTAATATCAAAATAGTGACTGGCAACCCATCCTTTACCCATATAATATCCGTCTTCCCAATGCGGATTGCAGACCAGCTGCTTCAACTGAACCTTACTGTTTAATACAAAGCTGTAAGGGATCTCATCTTCGGTATTTGTGTCAAGATACCCGGTATTACCACTCATATAGCCGATGAAATCATTCAGAAGTTTCTCGTACTCACTCGTATCTGCTGTCATGCATGCATTTTCAACCTCAAATGCCATTGTGCTGGACACATGGAAGAGCATATTGATGTAATTGCGCATTTCATCTTTGGCAGAATGTGTTTCACTGTCAAAATTATACTGTAAGCTCAGCATTTCATCAAAATAATCCAACGGTCTTTTTCCCGTTACATCTCTGTCAAGCAATGCCTGAAAGGTCGATAAATACATTTCCAGATAGCCCTGTGCATTTTTCACCTCAAACTGATATGCATTTTCATAAGCTCCCTGTACTAAGATCGAATCATAAATCTGCGTACCTTTTTCCGTACCGTATTCTTTTTGCAGCAATGCTTTTATATCGTTAAGTGTATTATTCGCAAATGCGTCTTTATAAGTCGTACGATTGCTTCGCAGCACTTCTTCCACCGTCTTGCCATCTTTCAGTATCAGACCGGATACCTCATACACCGGCTTATCCGCCGATAATTGATTTTGCTCAAACGATTCGGTCTCTGACTTTTTGCCGTCATTTTCATACTTCGGCGCGGTGACATTCCCCTTTGTATCCGTATAAACTGTTACACCCTTCGTATTCAAAAGTAATTTCAGCATCTGGTCATTTTTTCCTGCCAGATATGAATTTGTACGGCTCTGAAGCTGCATCGCTTTGCGGTAGAAATTGTCATACCATCTGGAATAAGCCGTGCTGTACTGTGCCTGAATGCTTGAAGTCTGTGTCTGCACCGACAGCGCATAAAGTTGTGTTGACAGCTCTTCAATCTGCCGTTTTGTCTCCTGCAATGTCTTATACATCGCTTCCTGTCTGCTCTCCGTAGACTCAACAACCCCTGTCAGTTCCAGAATGGTGTACACAAATTTAATTGCCGTAGCAACCTGTCCGACTGTACCAAATCCCTCTTTGATCTCTTTGCCATGGACATCCCAGAAGCCTCCCGCTTCCGGCAGTTCTGCATCATTTGCCGTCTCTGTGGTCAGATACAGATCCGCATAAAATGTTCCACTCTCTTTTTCACCATATGTATTTTTAACTTTCTCTCCTGCCACTTCCAGCGTTCCATACAAAGAGGCAATCGCATCCTCGTCCAGGCCTGCCGGCATATGAATTTCAAAAGAATATACGCCCGCATCTTTATCATATGTGACATTTTTAATGGTAGATTGTTCCGGCAAAAAACTCTCTCCCTGCAATGTGAGATCTTTTTCCGTCAGATTATCAAGGCTGCCTCCGGCACATTGGAGTGCACCAAGCAATACTGTCTCTTCTTCATTGCTTTTCGTCAGTCCAAGAGAAGCATAAAGTACCGGTTCATGGTATAGGATTCCTGTCTGATAGGAAGTTTCTCCTTTTTTATAGGAAATCACGGCTCCATTCAGTTTCTTCATGGTTTCCGTAATACTGTCGGATGCTGCAAAGATCAGATAAATCGTCTGAGCCTCTGCGGTTGTCTCAACTCCCTCCAGCGCAGCTCCTTCTGCCCCTTTGACAGAAAAATCCTCCACCGAAAGTTCCTCTGCATAATCCATGTCGGAAACCGATAATGGCAGATACAGTTTTTTGTCTTTCAGAGATACCTTTTCCGTATCCGCAAATAGCGCAGGATACAAAACCTGAACATTGTACTGCATTTTTGTAATGTCTTTTTCTCCAAATTCATGATTTACAATTTCTGTTAAATCTATGTCTGCTCCTCCCCAATATTTATCTGCTTCTTCCTCGACAAGATCCCCTTCCAGATTTACGGTAAGGATATCGTCTTTTGTCTTCAGATCCGTGATCTGAAGATCAGCAAACGCTCCCGACAACTTGCACACCTCTTTGGATAAATTGGTTTTGAAGGTTCCGTTTTTTATCTGAAAACGGAGTTCCCATTTTTTGCCATATCCATCAACTTCCAAAGTCAGACAACTGAGTTCCGGAGTCATTTTTAATACCGGTGTGACAGTCGGTGAAGCCGTTGGTGTCGTCACCGGATTTTGTGAAACAACTGCTGTCGGCACCGGTGTTCCTGACGGTGTACCGGATTGTGTCACAATCGGTGCCGCGGTTGCCTTCTTTGAATTTTTTTCCTTCACGGTTACATTACAGACAAATTTCTTTTTGGCAACGCGGGCTGTAATCTTGGCTTTTCCAGCTTTCTTCGCCTTCACAAGCCCTTTTTTGCTTACTGACGCGACCTTTTTATTGGACGATCTCCAAGTCACCTTTTTCTTTGCATTTTTTACTTTCAGTTTCTGTTTGCCGCCTACTTTCAGTTCCATCTTTTTCTTATTAATCGCCATCTTTTTCCTGCCGGCTGCTGCCGCATTGTCCACAGAGACACCGGACAATGTAAGAGACGTAATAAGCATGACTGCAATCCATTTTTTGTTTTGCATCATAAAACACCTCACTTTTTTCTGATTTTTTCTCATCATAGCACATTTTTCTGCGTTTTTTTGCATTTTTAACAAACTGGGTGGTTTTTTCACTCGAATGGGAAAAACGGCCGATTGACAAAAGATCATTTTCCTTTTACTATGATAGTACACGGGAGGAGAATCAAATGAAAACTAAGGTATATAAAACAGGAATAACCCTGATGTGCTTCCTGATTTTGGGAGCGTTTATCTATGTATTATACAATTATGCGTCGCCTTCGGAAGATAGTATTTATAATCTTACGATCAATGATTCGGCGGACAATGAATTAAATATTGACGCAAAAGGATGGACCGTTTTTTTACAGGAACAGGAAAAAAGAACGACAATCCGGCCCAATACGGAAACCGGAATGTATGATGGTGTGGAATACCTCGGCCAGACCTTTTATTATGAGAGAACTTTTCACGAAAAGCTGAATCATGCTGCGTTATCAATTGGTGCCGTAGATAGCAATATTGTGGTCTTTTTAGACAATGAAGTAATATACACCGACTGCCCGGAACTCGATAACCGAATCGGGTATCTGACACTGCCCGCCAGAGAGTATGACCGGCACGAGGGCATCGTTGTCTCGCTGCCTCCGGATTACGCCGGCAAGACGATTACCATCGCCCAGTCTACGTCAATTTATGGAAGCGATAACCAAAATCATCCGACAGCTGTCTTTCCGGCGGAAATGAAATTGTATTCTGCGTTTGCCAAAGATAGTAAATTGGTTTCCCAAACCATTCAAAGCATTGTTCCGATCGTGCTTTTATTTGTGCTCGCCCTCTTTCTTACGGGCGCCGGTCTTTTTATGCTTTATCGTGGAAAACCGTCCGCACCGCTGTTTGCATTTGCTTTGCTCTGTCTGACGCAGACGATGCTTCATCTTTTGACAAATGCCGTCTCAGATATTTGTGTCCTGCCATTTTCCAAAATGGATTACGTGACCGCCTTTCTTCCTTATGGCGTGTGTGCTCTTTTGCTGATCTCGCTTTCCATGCAGATGAAAAGTCGTCTGCGCATGGTTATATTGGTGTGCAGTTTTCTGGAATTTGTGCTGGGAATGGTTCAGATTTTGGATCAGGCAGGCATGGTTTCATTGGAACATTTTTCACTGTCTATGTTTGAAGTTCCGATTTTACTCGTTACTCTTGTATTATGCGTAAAAGAAGCCTTTGGGAAAAATGTATTTATGCGAAATATGCTATTGTTTCTCGGAATTGCGCTGGCTTTCCTCGTCTTATGTGAATGCCTGAATGGAAATTTTATCGCACAGATTCAATCTGCGATTTCTCCGGGATATGTCTCTTTCACCTATTTTACGACAAAATGGATACAGGCTCTTTTTGCCGGTACAATCGGCAGTGCGCTCCTTTCCTTCGCCGCGTTCACGATCCGCTCCCACGTCGACCGTCTTGTCCTTTTGGAGCGCCAGAAACAGGCGTATGACAACTATCAAAACCTGAAAATGAACAATGACCAGACAAACCGTCTGATCCACGATAATAAACATCATTTGACTGCCCTTCAGGGACTCCTGAATACCGACAAAGACAAAGCACAGGCTTATGTGGCAGATCTGTTGTCCGATTATTCCGCTCTGCGGGCAGTGGCAAAAACCGGAAATCACTTATTAGATATCCTGCTGAATGCACAGATTCACCGGGCGGCTGAGAAAGGCATTCAAGTTGAGTTTGACAGCTGCTCTGCTCCCGCTCAGCTTGTTTTAACCGATACCCAGGCAAGCTCCCTTTACATGAATGTATTGGAAAATGCGATCCGGGCCGCCGGCGAATGCGACACCGTGAAAAAGATAACATTGTCGCTTTACATCAAAGATCATTTCTTTGTTTTTATCTGTAAAAACAGTGCCACAAAAAAACGGTTGCAGCAGATGGAAAAACGCAGGGAAAAATCCTACGGCTTAAAGATTATAAAAGAATTAACAGAAGATGCACAGGGATTTTTCCGCATCCGTCACACAGAAGATACCTTTGAGATCATGATCGTCATCCCATTGGCAGAATCTTCCTAATACGCAGCTGCCTGTACCCCGGTATACGCGTCATAGAAGATCTGCTTTCTCTCGCCGTCTTCATAATACCGCACGACCCAGAACGGCGATACGATATCGCGAATCTTTTTCCCTTTTTCTATAGAAAAATACGGACAGTATACAAGTTCTGCCCCTTCCATAACAATGTCTTTTTTCTTCCGCAATGCACTCTTTGCCATCTGCAAAATCTCTTTTTCCCCACGAACCGCTTTTGCCTCTCCGCAGGGTTTTCCAAGTTTCAGCCCGGCATTTGCCTCAAACACATCCACTCCTGCCGCATTATACCGAACCGTAATTTCCCCGGCATTCAGAGTATAAAGCTCCCATCGATCCTGATTTTTCGCCATTCTCCCTTTTGCTTCCTTTTCCTCTGCATTTGCAACCCTTTTCTTCTCTTTTATCGTCATGCTTGTCCCAACATTCATACAGGGAATTCCTTCGATCTGCTGATAAAATATAAATTGATAATACTCATACGGCGGTTTTCCCTCTTCATAGGTAATCGTTCCTTCGGTTTGTGAAGTCAGTTTTTCCCGTTTTACGGCATTATAATTTTTTTGATCTACGACGATACAATCGTATTTTTCCGCCACTTCCCCCGACAATATCCTGCTCCATTCCTTTTTACAATTTTTGGCAGTTTTTGCACTTTCCCCAAAGTCTAATACTCCCTCCGCATACTCTTTTACATAATGCCGGATCAGCGCCGCTCCATAATAATTTTTTGTTTTATTTTTTCTTTTTCCTTTATCGTCATAGGGGGATTCCTCATACAGACTCTCCCCTGCCTGCATCGAAATCGTACTCTGATATTTTCTGTTTTTTTGAATCCATTTTTTGAATAGACGGACTTGTTTTCCGGTAAATTTCTTTGTTCCCTCGATATAATAAGAAGTCAGATATGTCTGTTCTTTGGTTTCTTTGGTTTCTTTTCTTTCTATTTTCTCTTGTATTTTTTCTGTATTTTGCTTTTGCCCATCACTGCACGCACACAGCATTAATAGCATCAAAAATACAATCCAAACTCGCTTTTTCAAACCGCTTTACTCCTCTAAATACTGCATTAATTTATTCTTTACTTCTTTGATCCTATGCTTGCTTACCGGGATAACTGCCCCATTAGACAATTCTAATTCCTGGCTTCTCACACACCGGATATGTTTCATATTAACTAAAAACCCTCTGTGACATTGTAAAAAGGTATCCGCCTCTACCATCGTTTCCGCTTGGGAAATCCGAATGTGCGCCATCGTTTCCTTCTCCCGCTCCACAATCTTTACATACGCTCCACATGCCTCAATATAATAAATCTGATTTTGTAAAAATAATGCAGAGCCTTCTTCCACCGGCACAATAAATTTATGATTTCTTTTTTCTATTTTCCGGATACATAACGCCATCGCTTCCTCAAATTTTTCTCTTTTAATCGGTTTTCCAAGATAGCGTACAGCTTCCACTTCATATCCCTGCATTGCCATTTCACGGTTGCTTGACACATACAATATATCACATTTCAAGCGCATTTCCCGGATGCCTTTCGCCAGTGCAATCCCATCTAACTCTCCCATCATGACATCCAGGATCAACAGGTCAAATTTTTCTCCCTGTCCGATGGCTTCCAGCAATTTTCTTCCCTCTGAAAACTGCGTAATGGAATAGTTTTGTATTTCCTTTTTCGTCAGATAATCTTTGGTATAATACAAGATTTCCTGCAAATCCGTTTTGCTGTCATCACAGACAGCAATGTGAATTTTGTTTTTTCCTGAATTTAATTTCATGTAAAACAATCTCCTTGCACGTTTCCCATCCACTGTACAAAACAACAAGGGTGGCAGTTATACAAACTGCCACCGTACGTCCCGCTGCACGAAATGTTTTTCTCATCGGCAACGCCCCTTTTATTTATAATGTAAATTTTTCTGTGTGATCTGTCAGATCCTGGGCAAGTTTTGTCAACTCATTGGTTGCTTCATGGCAGGAATCAATGATTTCATGGAACTCTGCCATAGATGCAGAAGTTTCTTCCGTTCCTGCTGCATTCTGTTCTGCAATCGCAGCCAGTCCATCCACAATATCCAGTACTTCTTTCTTCTGGACATCAAGCGCTTCTGTCTGTTTGCGGATCTTCTCGATTGCTTCCGCCACCTCTGCGATTTCTTCATTGAGGGATTGGAACATTTCTTCGGTTTCCTCAATTTTGTTATTTTGTGTACGAATATTTTCTGCCACTTCATTCATGGTATTTACACTGGTATTTGAATTGGCGATCAACGTATTAACAATTTCTACAATATGTTCCGCAGACTCTCTGGACTGCTCTGACAGATTTCGGATCTCGTCTGCCACAACTGCAAAACCGCGTCCATTTTCCCCTGCTCTCGCTGCTTCAATGCTCGCATTAAGAGAAAGAAGGTTTGTCTGATTGGCAATATCTGTAATTAATTCGGTTGCCTCACGAATCTCCTGTGCGGAATCGTTGGTCTGATTTGTCTGATTCTGAACCAAAAGGACAGAAGATTTTGTCGTCTCACTGATGGCGGACAATTCATCCAGATTCTTTGCCGCGGTTTTATTGTACTCGCGCATTCTTTCGGAACTGCCGCCAAGCGTCTCAACATTCGCAGCAGTCTGATCCAGTGCATTTCCCATCTGCGTTACTTTCTGGCTTGCACTCATCGTCTCTGCCGCCTGACTCGACGATCCATTGGCAATCTCGTCTACCGCAATATTTACGTTGTTAATCGACTCTGCAATGTGGTCAAAGGAAGCGGAAAATTCCTCGGAAAATCCCTGAAGTGCCTGAGAAGATGTGGTGATATTTGTAATAATATCACGCATGGACTCGACCAGACTCTGAATCGCACGAGCGATATCTCCGACCTCGTCTTTTCTTGTCACAAGTTCTTTCTTCATTTCCAGATTCAATACACCCTTTGACAATGTGCCAAGGTTTCCTACGGCTCCATCCAGATGTTTTACAATTCTTGTAATAACAAACATACCGATGGCAATGGCAATCACAAAAATACCCATCATGGATAAAATCATGGAAACAACGGTATTACGGACTGCTGCATTGACTTCTGCCTGACTTCGTCCACAGAAAATACTTCCCACAATTTTATCGGAATTCGGCTGATACAATGGCACATAATAACCGGAATACGGTGTTCCAAACAATTCCAGATCACCGGAGTAGTAATCTTTTCCACTTTGTATCGTATCATATACTTCTTTCGACATTTTCGTATTGATCTCACGTTTTCCTGAACCGTCCTTCAATGTCGTAAGAACACGGGTATCTCCATAAAATACAGATAATTCTACTTGTCTTTCCTGTTTCAGTTTATCAATGAGTTCATAATTTTCGCTTAAAGTCTCATTTCCTTTTTTCAGTGTATCACCACTCATTGTAAAATCTGCGCCATCTCCCATCTCTATGTAAGCCTCTCTTACACTGGCTGCAATTCCGCTGATCTCACGTTCAACCAAGTCTTTCGATATACTGTTCTGCTTTCCTGCACTGATTGCGATTCCTATCACCGTGATCAGAAGCAGCGGTATGGACACCGTCAAACTCAATTTTAATGCCAGGCGCACTCCTTTTTTCTTTTTCATCTTTTCCTGAGATTTCATTCTCTTTTTCCTCCTTTTTCTACAATCGCTTGGATTTTACAGAAATTTTATTTAATTATACCATATTTTTTACAATTGGGCAAGTAAAAAAGAGCCACTACCTAAAAATAGTGGCTCTTTTGAAAATACACATTTTTGATTATGCTTCTTCCGGCGCCGTCTCTTCTTCCTCATCGGCCGCCTGTACATTTTTACTTGCTACCACGCTCACAATCGGAGTATCCAAATGTGTCTGAAGCTCAATCTTGTCATTCTTTGCAATATCCAGATCCGATACTTTAATAATATCACCCAGTCTCAAAGAACTACAGTCAATTTCCACTTTCTCAACCAACTCTTCCGGAGTGGCTTTGTAGGAAATTTCTTCCAAAAGTTGTTCCAGTACCCCTTCCACAACTTTCTCTTTATTGTGAAGGACAATCTCCGCAACAGAGTGTACTTTTTCTCCTTTTACCAATGCCTGGAAATCAATCTCCAAAATCTGATGGTTCATGGTATTGTAATCCATCTCTTTGATCAGTACATCGTAAGTTTTTCCTTCCAGTTCCAAATACAACTGGCTTCCTTTCATGCACTCTCTCTGGATTCTCTCTGCTTCACTCTTTTCGATCTGCACAGGAATCGAACCCTCAATCTCTTTTCCAAAAAGGTTACCTGTTACATAGCCTTCTCTTCTCAGCTTTTTAGCCTTGGTTTCCATGTTTCTTCTTTGTACTCTTAAAGTAGTCATTTGTCTTTTCCTCCATTCATACAAATTGATAACATAGGGAAGTTTGCGGAATGTCGATATTAAATTGGCGTTTCGTTTCTCTTGTTACAACTGTTGTTTTTATTTACAACTACGTTATAGCACCATTTTTTTGATTCGTCAAGGGGTATTTTTATTTTTTATCTTTAAACAACTATTTTTTAATGCTGACATTTTCATCATGTTCAAAATATTTCAATTGTGCATTTTGGGATATGTCAATCATTGAAAGCTTATTGTTTTTACAAAACAGCCGACTTAATTCAGTACAATGAGTGACATCAAGGTCTGTTATTTGATTGCCCGTGCATTGCAGGCAATACAAATTCACATTGTCCGAGATATCAATAGAAGTAATCTCATTATCATTTATAAACAGAGAATCCAGTTTCTCAAATGGTGTAAAAGAAAGCTCTCCTTTAATGCCAAGGTTTCCCCATGAAATAGACGTTAATCTTCCTTTTTCCCAGTAATATTGATCACAGTTAATATCTTCTGCCACGGCACTTCCCTGCTCTCTTAATTTAGCAATTAAGGCTTTCAAAGCGTTCACATCGGATTCATTTTTAGCCGGGGGATTATAACCTGTAACCATTACATTACTGCTATAACTCAAATTTTTCAATTTTTCATTGTTCGTAACATCAAGTTCTTTCAATGAGAAATTTGAACTGCAATTCAAATAAACCAATTCTTTGTTATTTGTAACATTTAATTCTTTCAGATTATTATCGTTACATCCTAAATTCGTTAATTTTACATTACTCATAACATTTAACGAAGTAAGTTGATTGCCACCACAATAGAGATACTCTAAATTACTGCAATCCGAAACATTAAGTTCGCTTAACCCACTGTCACTGCAATACAGATTTTTCAAATTACCGCAGCCGGAAACATCCAACTTTGTCAAATCAAAATTGTAATCACAGTACAGACTTTCTAAATTATTGTTACTTTTGACATCAATAGAGGTAATTTGGTTTTCTGCAATGTACAATTGCTTTAAATTTTGCAAAGCAGAAAACGAAATATTTCCCTTCAGTCCGACAGCCGTCCAAGAAATGCTTATCAGCTTTCCACCCTTCCATTGATATATACCACTATCCAGATCTTCATCAATGATTGCGCCCTGCTCTTTCTGCTCAACGATCAAGGCTTTTAATGCTGTCACATCGGCTTCATTTTTAGCGGGCGGATTATAACCCTTAACCGTTACGCCATCATCACAGCTTAATTTTTCCAGTTTACTATTGGTTGTCAGATCAAGATCCTTCAATAAATTACCACTACAGTTTAACTGTTCCAGTTCTTTGTTGCATGATACATCCAATTCACCGAGCTGGTTACTCGAACAAACCAATTCTACTAAATTGACATTATGTGTCACATCAAGCTCCGTTAATTTATTTGAATAACAGTATAAATATTCCAATTTTGTATTATTGGTAAGATCTAATTTGGTAAGCTGATTCCCTCCACATTCCAATTGTAGCAGATTTTTATTTTGGGAAACATCCAAAGATTGTACCCCATTGCTATTAACACGCAAGTCTTCCAAGGCATCAAATGCTGCAAAGGAAAGGTCTGAAGTTAAATTGAATTGATTCCCCTCTTCTTCCGTTCCCCAAAGAATACCAACTAATCTTCCCTCTTTCCAGATGTATTCGTACTCATCGTCAATATCGTCATCTACACTTGCACCCTGCGCATTTTGCTCAGCAATCAGGGCTTTTAATGCCTCCACATCCGCTTTGTTTTTTCCGTCTTCTGTCAATGTATCATTCGGATCAGCCGTTGCCACAGGTGTTTGTGTCGGCGTACTTGTTGGAAGTTTTGGTGTAGACGCAGGCGTAGGTGTAACTGCATTTTCCACACTTGGCGTTTTGGCAGGCGTTTCCGAAATCTGTGTTATTTCCGGCGTTTGAACCGGCTGCACTTGTTCTGTCTTTTTATCGGTTACCATAATTTTACAATTCAACTTTTTCTTTCCAATAATTGCCCGTATTTTTGCAGTTCCTTTTTTTATTCCTTTGATGGTTACAGAAACTTTGCTCTTTTTCTTTAAAGCAATTTTTGTTTTTCCTGAAACAACTTTCCACTTTACTTTTTTTGTCGTATTCGTTACTTTAAGTATTTTACTTTTCCCCACTTGAATTGTCATTTTCTTTTGACTAAGCACCGGGCGTTTAGCCGCAGATACATCTGCCGTCGGAAGCATTGTGCACACCAGCGCAAATGACAATCCGTAAAGGAATCCTTTTTTTGTTTTTTTCATGTTCTTTTCCTCCTAACATATGTTGTTGATACATAAATAGTTTAGCAAATACATTACCATACTGTTCGTCAAACTCGTTTTCAATTTTTCCCGATTTTGCTTATGCTTATTCCCTGCTTACAGTTTCTTCATCAATTCCTGAATTCGTTCTTCCGTCTCCTCACACTCATCCGCAATCTGTGCAACGGATTTTCCTTTTGCAAGTTTTTTGGAAATCAGTGTAAGAAGGTTTTTTTCTTCTCCCTGCTGAATTCCTTGCTCGATTCCCTGCTTCATCCCCTTCTCAACGCCCTGCGCATATCCATTCTCAAGTGCATCTTCCCAGATTCCTTCGCCTAAATTACACATAATTTCCACTTCCTCTCCTAATACCTGACTTGGTTCTTCCATGATACTAATCCGCTCTCTGCTTGTCAAGTTTTTTGAGAATAAAGTTCCTAAAAGCCGAAGTAATTCGTGTGTTTCATCCGGTTCTGCAATATTATTGGATATTCCGATCATAACAAGATTGATCAGATCCAGATCGCCATCCCACTTATGTTTTCCAACCACATCATCCTGCGTCAGATGAATGTGACACATACTGTTTTCCGGCATATTCATACAGATCCATACGCTGTAGACCTCACAGATATCCCCATAGTCCTGTCCTTTGAAATCCCGGTACTTCTGCGAAGAGATCAACCGGCTTACATAAAAGATTCCACGGTTTAAAATTGGATACTTATTCGGTTCATCTTTCTGGGGTTCAATATTTAAGATTACTTTTGTAAGACCACATTTGCGGTGAACATAGAAAACGATGTCAAAATTAACCGTACCTTCATTGATTGCCTGATTTTCTGTATTAAATCCGATAACTTCGCCATTTTCATCGGATCGTCTGGTATTGGTCAATCCGGGATCCACCGGAACGACACCAATCATTGGCTCCCCCTTCAATATACGGAACAATTTCCTTCGGATCCATTTCCTTAAAATCTTCCAGAATTCTTTTTAAAATGTGTGCCAGAATAATCTTCTGCGCCAACAGTTTTTTTGCCGCGTCATCATACTGCGTAGTCAGATCATTCATCTGTAATGTGTTTTTTAGATTTGTGTGCATCTGATTCCCTCCTAGTGTATTTTCTATATTTTTAACGATATAAAAAGCGTAGCATAGTTATACTTTGAAATCAAGTGTTGTATGTACGTAAAATTGGTCGTTCATACGTGAAATTCATCATTCACACTCATCCCTTGATTTTCCCCTTAAAGAATGGTAAACTTTTATTGCTTTAAAGGATAACAATTCGCGCCCCATGTATGGCAGAAAGCAGAGGAAACAAAAATGTACTATCTATATCCCGATTATTATAAAAAATTTCAGTGTACCGCAGACAAATGTATCGACACCTGCTGCGCGGAATGGCAGATTGTGATTGATGATGACCATCTGGAAAAATATGGTAATTATAAAGGCGGTTATAAAGATACTTTATGCAAAAATATTGACTGGGAAGAGGGCGTATTTGCCCACAATAAACGCGGGAAATGTGCCTTTTTGCGGGATGACAATTTATGTGATATGTACATCCATATGGGGGCAGACAGTTTGTGCAGCACTTGCCGAGAATACCCGCGTCACACCGAAGAATTTGAGAATCTGCGCGAGATCACGCTTTCTCTTTCCTGTCCGGAAGTTGCAAAAATTGTAATGAATACAACAGAGCCTGTTACCTTTATTTCCAACGAAGATGACGTGGATGAAAGTTATGAGGAATTTGATTACTTTTTATTTTCTGAACTTGAAGACGTTCGCGAAGAAATGATCCGGATCATGCAAAACCGCAGTGTAAGCATCCGAGATAGAATTGGAAAAATATTACAGGCCGGTGCTTCGGTACAGCATCATTATGATGCCGGTTCACTTATTTTATGGAAGGAATCTGATGAGACGGATCGTGTCTGTGTAAAAGATGAATATGAATTTTTTGAAAGGTTATTTCTATTTTTATTTGAAGAATTTGAAATCTTGTATCCGCAATGGGCAGAGGTTTTGGTGGAATCTCGTTTATTTTTATTTAGCGAGGGCAGAGAAGTTTTTGAGCAAAATAAAGAGGAGTTCGAAACCTGGTGGAACACAAGTAGTCTGACTCCTCTTGAAATCGTTTTGGAACAATTGGTTGTCTATTTTATCTCCGTCTATCTGCTCGGTGCCGTATACGACAAAAATGTACTCGGAAAAATCGACGCCTGCATCGGCCACACCATCGAGATTTATCTGCTGCTCTTAGGACGATGGCTGAAACACGGCGAATTGACAATGGACGATGTGATGGAAGTCGTTTACTGCTATTCAAGAGAAATCGAGCATTCCGATGAAAATTTGGAATTCGCGGAAATGCTAAACTGGTTTGAGCGGTAACTTTTTCACTATTTTCATCCGTCACGCCTGATTCATAACTTCGTCCATGATCTCTATGGATTCCTTGATCATATTATCGCAGTGTGTCTTTTTCTCGCCACCTTTTTCTGCATTGGCACGTAAAAGATCCGCACAGTCAGTCATGCCATCGTGGTTTTCTGCCATTTTCCGGCGATAGGTCTGAAATGCCTGTGGGGAGTCAAATCCTTTGGCACCAAGCACCATAAGAGCTGCTGTGATTGCACCGCAGGTTCCTCCGCAGCGCATTCCTGCCCCGAAATTACTTCCGACTGCGGCAGCAAGCTCTTCACTCATCCCCATTTCTTTCGCATACACACGAAGGATTGTCTGGGCGCAATTGTTGCACATCGGTGTCGCATTTCTAAGTTTCATCGCTTCTTCTACATGTTTATTCATAGTCTTCTCCTTTTTCATCTGCACTTAAAATTTCTTCTTTTGCAACCGTCCAATCATAGGAATTAACATTTTCTGTGGTACAAACCGCGCCACCGTGGTCGCCGCACGAATGGTAAATTTGGGAACAATGACAATCTTTCGTTTTCGCATCTGTTCGAGCGCATAGGACGCACAATATTGAGGCGTGATGCCGGGCAGCGCAAATTTTACTTTTGCCACATCATTGAACTCCGTATCAACCGGTCCCGGGCACAATGCTCCTACGTAAATGTGGCTCCGCTTGCTGCGCTGTTCTGCTGCCACGGCGCGCGTCAGACTGACCATGTATGCCTTTGTGGCATAATATGCCGCCATGAATGGCCCTGCCGGAAGAAGTCCTGCGGAAGATGCCACATTTAAAATATAACCGCTCTTTCCCTGCTTTTCCATTTTCTTAAGCATGAGTTTCATCAATAAATGCATCGCTTTAATGTTGACATCAATCATCTGGAGTTCCGTCTCAGCATCAGTATCTGTAAAATTCCCGCAAGCACCAAATCCCGCATTGTTGATCAATATTTTAATCGGAAATTCTTTCGTTTGCTTCATTACACGCACGCATTCTTCCGGCTGCGAAAGATCTGCGGTAATGATTTCCGTCTGGCATCCATATTTTACCAGTTCCTGTGCCAATTTTTTCAACCGGCTTTCACGCCTTGCCACAAGAATTAAAGAATATCCTTTTTTTGCCAATTGTCTGGCAAATTCACGCCCGATCCCGGAACTTGCCCCTGTTATCATTGCATATTTCATACACTGCCGCCCCCCTTGTCTCTTAAAAAATAACAACCAACAGCATTTTAAACTGTTCCAGTCCGTATACTGCATGTGGATGTTTTGCCGGCATTACGATGGATTCGCCTTCATGAAGAATATATTCCACGCCATCAATGGTAATACGTCCGACACCATCAAGACAAGTCACAAAAGCATCTCCGCCGGATTCATGAGTGCTAATCTCTTCGCCTTTATCAAAAGAAAACAACGTGACACTGACATGATCATTTTGCGCCATAGTTTTCGAAACAACTTGTCCTTCCTGATAAGATACCTGTTCTTTTAATGTTACCACTTCTGCCTTATTAAAATTTTTAATTCCTGTCATTTTTATTACCTCCCGGTTTGGTTTTTCTACTTTTTATTATACACATTTTATATGGAAAAATCCACCCATATCTCATGTCATTTCACCCCTTGCAATTTAACCTCTGACTCGATATACTAATAGTATAGCATTTGTATAGAAAGAAGGCCCTTTTATGAATTCATACAGACAACGTAAAACCAAATATCATTTCCATTTTATTTTCATCCTGTTTCTTGCTTTGTTTTCCGTTTCTGCGTTTCCGGATAATGTCAATGCAAAAGCGTTAAAAAATGCAACATTTGCCTATCTTGATGTCGCTCAGGGAAATGCCGAATTGATTAAAATAGGAAGTCAGGCGATTCTGATTGACACCGGCAAACACAGCGAGTACGGCACTTTGCAGTCACAGTTAAAATCTCTTGGCGTAAAGACAATTTCCACACTCGTCGTAACGCATCCTGACGCAGATCATATGGAAAGTGCAGATGACGTGATCGCGGATTATAAGGTGAAGAAGATTATCCTGCCTCAGATTGCTTCTACGACCCAATGCTACAAACGTATGATATCTGCCATTTCAAAATATAACGTAAAAATGGTCCACCCACAGACAGGTTGCGTCCTAAAACTGGCACCTTCGTGCAAAGGAACGGTTCTTTCTGCCGATGCCAGCAGTTCTGATACCAACGAAGCAAGTATCGTCATGCGTGTCACCTACGGCAGCCGCTCCTTTCTCTATATGGGCGATGCGACTGCCCGTGTCGAAAATTCCATCCTTGCTTCCGGGAAACCGATTGCCTCGGACATTTACCTTCTTTCGCACCACGGTTCCGATACCGCAAACGGTGTGCTTTTTGTAAAAAAGGCGTTGTCTTCCAAGTACAAGACGGCGATCATCTCTGTCGGAAAAAATAACAGCTACGGCCACCCGGTTGCCAATGTCGTGCGCCGTGCCGAAACCTATGCCAAATCATTATACCGAACAGACCAAAAGGGGTGTATCATTGCCACTACAAATGGAGAAAATTTACAGATCAAATTCAAAAAAGTGACGCATTCCGGCAGTTCCTACAGCCGATCCTCCTATCGTACTTCGGGCACTGCCAAATCCTCTGCCGGCAAATCTTCCTCCGTAAAGGACGTAAGTGAAGTGGTTTATATTACAAAAACCGGCACAAAATACCATACAAAAAACTGCCGCTACTTACGTAGCAGCAGTATCAAAACGACATTAAGCGAAGCCAGAAACAAAGGATTGACCCCTTGTTCGGTCTGCAATCCATAATAATAAAACCAGCCGGTCAATTACCAGAATTTAACAATATCATCTGGTGTCTTACGCTTTGGTTTGTTCGGAGACTCTGCCCCATATCCCACCGCGATTACAGCGACAATGGTCTCTGTCTCCGGCACACCAAGGATCTCACGGATCTTATCGCTGTCACGAAGTCCCATGATAAGAGTATCCAATCCCAGTTCTTTCGCTTTCAGGATAAAATTTTCATTGTGAAGACCAAGGTCATAATAACCCCATCCATTTCCGCATTCATTATCCGGATTTCCCTCGCGGTCAAATCCTGCACGATTCGACACAAAAGTGGTTACAACAAGCGCTGCTCCATCTACTTTTTTATCGTTTCCGTGAAGCAGACATTTCTGTGCAAAATCTCTGCTTTTGTCTGCATCCAGAATGCAATAATATCTCGCTGTCTGTGAATTTTTCCACGAAGGAGCCTGAATTGCTGCCTCGACAATCTCATTTATCTGCTCTTTTGTCACCTTTTTTGACGCATCATACGCGCGCACACTTCTTCTGTTTTCTAATACTGTCTGAAATTCCATGATTCAGTAACCTCCATTTCTGCCATGTTAGGCGTATCTAACTGTATCATATCACATTTAGGTGAAAAGTCAACGGCAAGTTTTACACTTTTACTTTTAAGAAAAATAAGCCTCTGATTTTCCATTCGGGACCGCTTGCGCTTAGAAGAACACTCGTAGCGGTACATGAGGGCCAAACTACGCCCTCTATGTACCGACGGTGTTCTAAATCCCTCATATAAAACCAGAGACTTATTTTTTCTATAATAGCAAAGGTGTAAAAACATATTATTAAAGTAACTATTCAGCGGCAAACATTGGGCCTAATCGTTACTTATTAAACGTATGGTCCGACAAGCGACGAAACTTGCTATCGAACGTTATAAATCGATATTTTTAAAAGAAGAATAAGTCTTATTGCATAAATATCGAGTTTTATGCAATAAGACTGTTCTATTCTTCGATAAAAATAAAGATTTATCGTGAGATAGCTCCCGTTTCTGTCACTTGTCAGACCATATGTTTTCATCATTTAAAATCAGGGACATAATCAAACGGACTTCCCGCGCAAACTTCGCAAATATCCTTTCTGTTCGTCTGTGATCCGGTAACTTTCTATCGCCTTTTGAATCGTTTTTCGATGAACCCAGTCCGAAAGCCGGTGTTCTTCCACATAGGGAATAATCGCCTCCCACTGCTTGGCAAGCGCCGTTGCCATATACCACGCAATCATCATATTCACATAATATTCATCGGACGTTACCGCAGCGACAAGTTCCGCATACTCTGGTTTAAAATCCTCATCCAGATACAGACGCATCAGCATCCCAATCCCATACCGGATCGTATATGTCTCCCTCGAAACAATCCAGCATTTGATATGCGGCAGAAGTTCTTCTTTATGCTTTGCAAAACATTTTGGTGCCGGGAAATCACACGTCGCCCAGTTGTCAATATAAGAAAGAAATTTTTCAACCTCTTCCAAACATTTTTCATATTCTTTTATGCTCGTAATCAGTAACATATGCAGATTATTTTCTTCGTAATAATGATGAGGAAGATCCTGTAGAAAAGCTTTTGCTTCCTCCCTTTGTGCATATTCCTTTGTGTATTTGCGAAGCACCGGAGTACGGATTCCTATCACTCGTTCTTTGTCTGTATCCGGGATCAATCTGCTATGAAAATCGCGGTATTTTTTATCCTGCAATTCAAACAATTCTGCTTGTAATTTTTCTCTATTATATGTCATCTTAAATCTCCTTCATTGCTTTCCGGAACTGGAAGAAAAATAGAATCGCTGTAAATGTCACCGCCATCGTATCTGCCACCGGTTCCGCCATATAAACAGCACTTGTTTTGTCCACTAAAAAAGCCGGCAGAATATAGATCAGCGGAATGAGTAATACAAATTTACGAACAACCGCAACCACGATAGAACACAGGGCTTTTCCCAAAGAATTAAATGCCATCTGACAGGAAATCTGTATTCCAAATAAAAACATTGCTGCAAGGTAGATTCGCAGAGCTTTTTTGGTAAAAGCCAGCAGTACCGCATCAGTTGTAAAAATCCCCGCAAACACCTGTGGAAATAGCATAATAAATCCCCACAAAACAATGGAATACACCAGACTCGCTTTTAATAGAAGATAAAAGGCACCTTTCACTCTCTCCGGATTTTTCGCTCCGTAATTGTAACTCATGATTGGCTGCGCCCCTTGTCCCAGTCCCTGCAAAGGAAGCATGGCAAACTGCATGACACTGGTAAGAATGGTCATTGCGCCAACCGCCACATCTCCTCCATATCTTAATAAAGAAGAATTAAAGCAGACCGAGATCACGCTTTCACTTGCCTGCATGATAAATAGAGAAGCTCCCAATGCCAGACAAGGAAGAAATACCTTTGGCATCAGGCCCAGATTTTCTTTCTTTATCCGAAGAGTCGTTTTTTTGCCAAATAGGAAATGGAGTACCCAGATACACGAACATGCCTGCGAAAGTATTGTCGCCAGCGCCGCCCCGCGAACGCCAAAACCACAGGCAAAAATGAATATCGGATCCAGCACGATATTGATAATGGCTCCGATCAGAACAGAATACATTCCAATTTTTGTAAATCCCTGTGCCGTAATAAACATATTCATTCCTAATGTTAATTGAACAAATATCGTTCCAACCGCATAAATATTAAAATAATTAACTGCATATTCAATCGTATTTTCACTGGCTCCAAATGCAAGCAAAAATGTTCTTCCACCGATGAGCATAATTACCGTCAGCACAATAGAGATCAAAATCTGCAACGTAAAACAATTGCCGATAATTTTCTCTGCTGAATCCGTATCTCCTTTTCCCAAAAGAATGGATGCCCTCGGTGCTCCTCCATTTCCAACCAGTGCAGCAAATGCCGACAAGATCATGATAAGCGGCATACACACACCTACTCCTGTCAAGGCAAGCGCCCCTACTTCCGGAATGTGCCCGATATAAATCCGATCTACAATATTATAGAGCATATTGATCATCTGCGCGATCACCGTAGGGATCGCAAGCCGAAACAATAATTTTCCAATCGGTTCTTTTACTAAAAAATCTTTGTTATTATTCATTTGTAATACTACCTTTCTATATTTGTTGCGAAAAGACTGCCAGAAATCTGGCAGCCTTCCTGATTCAGCATTTTCAGTACTATAATTTTTTCATCAATTCCCGGATCCGTTCTTCTGTCTCCTCACACTCATCCGCAATCTGTGCAACGGATTTTCCTTTTGCAAGTTTTTTGGAAATCAGTGTAAGAAGTGTTTTCTCTTCTCCCTGTATGCGTCCCTGCTTGATTCCCTGCTTCATCCCTTTCTCGATTCCCTCAGCAAATCCATTCTCAAGTGCATCTTCCCAGATTCCCTCGCCTAAATTACACATAATTTCCACTTCCTCTCCTAATACCTGACTTGGAATATCATATTCTTCTTCCATAATACTAATCCGCTCTCTGCTTGTCAAGTTTTTTGAGAACTATTGATAGCGTAAATTGTTTTTCGGAAAAATGTAAGCAGACCAGCCCTTTGATAAT
>CAJMFH010000038.1 GCA_905212635.1 uncultured Lachnoclostridium sp.
CAAAGGAACTGCCTTTTTCAATATTTATTTTTCCGAAAGTTTTTTTACGCTAACAACTTTTACGACTATTCCAAAACTTCAGCCCTTCCTATCCTCACCTTCCATACAATTTGGTCATCCGGCGGATCTTTTCGCACAGCTCCTTATCAAAAGCATCTTTCTTCATGCGCCACTGCCAGTTGTAGCCAAGCGTCGAAGGCGTGTTGATGCGCGCCGTGCCCGGCAGGCAGAGGTAGTCCTGTGCCGGAATGACACAAAGTTTCGCCACACTTCGCTGCGCGAGTGTGATCAGCTGCCATGTCAGCTTTTTGCAGCTGACAAACCTGCCACCATAAGGCAGATTCAGATAGCGAAGTGCCACGCTGCGGTCCTCTTTTGACAATTCCTTCCACCAGTCAAACGTTGTCTGGTTGTCGTGCGTTCCTGTATAAACCACGCAGTTCGAATTGTAATTGTGTGGCATGTAATCGCTTTCCTCTCGTGAATCAAAAGCAAACTGAAGCACCTTCATTCCCGGGTAGCCGGTGGCAGCCAAGAGATTTCGGACGCTGTCTGTCAAAAAGCCAAGATCTTCCGCGATGATCTGCTGCTCACCAAGCACTTCATTGATCTTGTCAAAAAGAAGAATTCCCGGGCCTTTTTCCCAAGCACCGTTCACTGCGGTTTCCTCACCATACGGGATGGCATAATATTCATCAAATCCGCGGAAATGGTCAATGCGCACCATATCATACCATTTAAAACAATTGCGAATACGCGAAATCCACCAATGAAACTCTGTCGATTCATGGTACTGCCAGCGGTATAGCGGATTTCCCCACAGCTGACCTGTCTCCGAAAAGGCATCCGGCGGACAGCCGGCTACCGCGATCGGCTCCAAATCTTCCGTAAACTGGAATAATTCCGGGTGCGCCCACGTATCTGCGCTGTCAAGAGCCACATAGATCGGAATATCTCCGATGATCTGCACGCCCTTATCATTGGCGTATTTTTTCAATTGCTTCCATTGTTTGTCAAATTCATATTGAAGAAACATGTAAAAACTGATCTCGTTTTTATACGTTTCCTGACACCGCTCAATCGCTGCCTCATCGCGGCGTTTCAACTCTTCCTCCCACGTAAGAAAACTGGCACCTTTGCGGGTGTCCTTGATCGCCATAAACAGGCAGTAATCCAGCAGCCATTCCTGCTGTTCCGAGACAAACGCCTGAAATTTCTCATTTTCTTCGATATCGCTGCGGTCAAATGCCTTTCGTAAAAGCGGAAAACGCTGATTGTACTGTTTCTCATAATTTACATAATTTCCATCGTCCTCAAGATCTGCCGCCGCAATCTCTTCCGCCGTCAAAAGCCCCTCTTCTGCCAGGGTATCGAGCGAAATATAATACGGATTTCCGGCAAATGTCGAAAATGACTGGTAAGGGGAGTCGCCGTATCCGGTCGGTCCCATTGGGAGAATTTGCCAGTATTTTTGTCCGCAGCTTACCAGTGTATCGACAAAACGATACGCATTTCGGTCAAAACACCCGATTCCGTGAGGAGACGGGATGCTTGATATCGGAAGTAATATACCACTTGCTCTCATACTTTTTTCTCCTTTTATTTGGCAAGCAATGACTTGCTCACACGCACTTCATAGCCTTCCGCCCATTTTTCATAAGCTGTGCGGAATGCATCTTTTTGCTGTTTTTCCACTTCCTGCTCTACATATGCCTGATTCAGATTTTTCGTATTTGCCTTCAGGCAGTAGGCGATATAAAAGCCATCCGATTCTTCAATGACACCGCTTGTCGCATCCTTTTTCAAAGCAAGGACATTAGCGGTCAGATTGGTACGGCTGTCAAGACTTCCCAGAATTACTTCTTCCGGCGCACTTCCCGTCTTTTCCTTCACAAAGGAATAGAAATTTCCCTGATACGATGCCAGTTCCTGTGCGTATCCTGCTGCCTGTGCACGAACTTCCTCACGGTTCGCATCCGTCGCCGGCAGATAGCACAAAAGCACTTTTGCCGCCTGGGTCGTCGCCGCATCAATCGAAACCTGCGTCGAACCGGTCACAACATCGTACATTTTTCTTGCCACAAGATTTTCCTCAAAAATGCGGTGCATCGTCTCCGTCGTGATTCCATTTGCCTTTTGAACCTCTTCCGGAATCGTCGCGATATACTGATCTGCCTTATAATCAATATCTTCTTTTTCATCGACACCAAGTGTAACACCCTGACTTTCGGCAGCTTTATTCATCACTTTGATCTGAATGATGAGACGCACAATATCCTCAATCGCTGCCTGTCCGATCGTGCGGTCGTCTACCGAAATATTCCAGACGTCTGAACTAAGCATGGAATCGTACTGGTTTTTCAAAAACCAGCTGTAAACCAGATATTCATCGTAGGTTACTCCCTGTTTTCCGACAGCGACAGCAACCGAATCTCCCTTCAGTTCCCCGTTGTTTACTTTTGCCGCTTTTTCCACACTTGCCGTCTGATCTTCAGTGGTTTCTGTCTTCTTAGAACATCCGACACTTGTAAGCATCAGACTTACAGCAAGACATCCGCAAACAATCTTCTTTCCAACTCTATTCATTTTCTTCCTCCTTGATCTTCTGCATCTCATTTACAAGTTCTGACAATTGTTGGAGCAACGGCTCCTCATTCTGCTGATATACAAAATACGGTGTTGTCTCCGGTACAAACCGCAGTTTTCCCTGATATGCCGCAAGCAGATCCGGGATTTTGTCCGTCGCCACTTTTGCCTGTGGAAACATGGTAATCCGTATCTGGTTCGCTTTTTCCACAACCGCCGTAATGTAAGCCTCGTGTGCTTTCGCTTTCAACAGTGCAATCTCCAGAAGATTGCATACACTCTGCGGTGGCTCGCCAAACCGGTCGATCAGCTCATCTACCATATCGTCTCGCTCCGGCTTCGTCTCAATTTCCGCGATGCGTTTGTACACATCCAGTTTCTGGAATTCATTTGGAATATAATCTGCCGGGATAAACGCATCCATTTTCAGATCAATATTTGTCTCAAACTCGTCATTTTCGACCTTTTCCCCTTTGAGGCGCTTGACAGCTTCGTTGAGCATCTTGCAATACAGATCGTATCCAACCGCCTCCATATGTCCGTGTTGTCTGGCTCCCAACAGGTTTCCCGCGCCACGGATCTCAAGGTCCCTCATAGATATTTTAAACCCTGAACCAAGTTCTGTAAACTCTTTTATTGCGGCAAGACGTTTTTCTGCTACTTCTTTTAACATCTTGTCGCGTTTGTACATCAAAAATGCGTATGCTGTCCGATTGGAACGCCCGACACGTCCTCGCAGCTGATAAAGCTGGGAAAGCCCGAGTTTATCGGCTTCATCAATAATAATCGTATTGACGTTAGGGATGTCTAACCCTGTTTCCACAATTGTCGTCGAAACAAGGACATCGATCTCGCCATTGACAAAGGCAAACATGGTGCGCTCCAGTTCGCGCTCATTCATCTGCCCGTGCGCATAGGCGACAATCGCCTCCGGCACAAGTTTCTGCACTTCTCCTGCGATAATATCCATGTTAGCGACGCGGTTGTACACATAGTAAACCTGACCGCCGCGTCCAAGTTCACGAAGAATCGCTTCCCGCACGATCTCATCATTTTTCTCCATAACAAAAGTCTGGATCGGCATACGATCGACCGGCGGCTCTTCCAGTACACTCATATCACGGATTCCGACAAGACTCATGTGGAGCGTCCGCGGAATCGGTGTCGCTGTGAGCGTCAGGACATCAATGTCATTTTTCAGCTGTTTTAATTTTTCTTTATGCGTCACGCCAAAACGCTGTTCTTCATCGACAATCAAAAGTCCGAGGTCTTTGTACACAACATCTTTTGCGAGAAGCCGGTGTGTTCCAATGACAATGTCAATTGCGCCTTTCCGCAGTTTTTCCACCGTCTCCCGGTTTTCTTTCGGCGTTCTCAGACGGGAAAGCATCCCCACTTCGACGCTGTAATCACGCATTCTTTGGACAAACGTATTGTAATGCTGGCCCGCAAGGATTGTCGTCGGCACAAGGACTGCCACCTGCTTGCCATCCATAACAGCTTTGAATGCCGCGCGGATTGCAATCTCGGTCTTTCCATATCCGACATCCCCACAGATCAGGCGGTCCATTGCCTTGATACTTTCCATGTCTTTTTTCGTATCTTCGATCGCATGCAGCTGATCCTCCGTCTCCTCATAAGGAAAGACCTCTTCAAATTCGCGCTGCCAAACCGTATCTTTTTCAAATGCGTGTCCCTGCTTCGCCTGTCGTTTTGCATACAGATCGACCAGTTCCTGCGCGATCTCCTTGACGGCCCCTTTGACACGCGTTTTCGTCTTCTTCCACTCCGGCGAATTGAGTTTGTTTAACTTCGGCACTTTCGCCGCATCACTTCCCGCGTACTTTTGCAGCACTTCCAGAGAAGTGGCCGGAATATACAGATTGCTTCCGCCGGCGTAAGCCACTTTCAGATAATCCTTCGTTATGTGATCGACCTCGATCTTCTCAATTCCTTCATAAATACCAAGTCCGTGGTTTTCATGAACGACATAATCCCCGATCTTTAAGTCATTGAAGCTGTGGATTGCCGCCCCTTCGTAACGTTTGACACGTTTTTTCCGTTTCTTCTTTACCCCGCCGAAAATGTCGCCCTCCGTCATTACGACAAAGCGCAGATTTGGGTACTCAAATCCCTTCCGCAGTGTACCTTTGCCGATCATCACTTCCCCCGGAAGCAGTTCATGCGACAGATCTCTGCTGTAAAACGCCGGAATCTCATAATCCTGAAGATCCTGACAAAGGCGCTCTGCGCGCGTTCCCGAGGCGGACAGCACCAGCACACGGTATCCGTTTTTCCTCAGCCGCAGCATATCCTTTGCAAGCAGCGAAAAATTGTTATTGTAAGAAGTGGCTGCCTGCGTCTGAAAATTGTATTTATGCGCAACGTTAAATTCCTTTACTTTCATATCGAGTGCCGTCATAAGGAGCAACGGCAGCTCCGACAATTTCTTCAAAAGCACCGGCAGCGAAAACAGAACTTCCATCTGTCCCGGCAGAATATATCCCTTTTCGAGACGGCTTACCATACTCTCGCGGAATTCATACTCCACCGCTTCGCCTTTTTCGATACAGCGTGCCGGCTCGTCAAGATAAACGCAGACATCTTCTCCCTTAAAATAATCAAAAAATGAACTTACATTTTTTGTAAAATAGCTGACATAACTTTCCAGATTTACGAGTCCGTGATAAACTTCATAGGTCTCGCGGAAATTTGCCACACTCTGGCGGAGCCGCGAAGCTTCTTCCTTCTTTCCCTCTTCTTCAAACCGGCGCACGCAAGACTGCATCTCCTCTTCCATGCGGTGCATTCCTTCTAAAATGCGGTCTTCTTCCAGAAAAATTTCCGTCGCCGGATAAATCTCGATCTCGGAAACGGTCTCGACCGAACGCTGGCTCTCTACATCAATGCGCCGGATTCCGTCGACTTCGTCGCCCCACAGTTCGATACGATATGGGCATTCTTCGGTCAGCGGAAATACGTCGATAATACCTCCGCGCACCGAAAACTCGCCTTCTTTTTGCACTTGTCCCGTATTTTCATAGCCGATGGCAACAAGATTTTTCTTAAACTCCTCCAGATCCAGAATTTCTTCTTCGGCCACATGAATCCGGTTTTCCTGATATCGTTCAAACGGCAGACAATAGTCCATACCCCCATCCAGCGTCGTTACGACGGTAAGCGTTTCCTTTTCCAACAAGCGTTTGATGACTTTCAGCCGTTCTTTGACAATCGCCTGTCCATGCACATCCGCACTGTAAAAGATGAAATCCTTCGCCGGATAATACATGACATCGTGGTCGTAAAGTTTCAGATCTTCGACAAGTTCCTTGGCCCGCACTTCATTGTGTGTGATAACAAGCCGGATTCTCTTATCGCGCCCTGTCCCATAGATCATATGGCTCTCCTGGGTATCCATACATCCGATCAGCTGAACCGGAAATTCACCCTGTTTTATCCCGCGTATGAGCTGGTCATATTCTTCCAGTTCCCCAAGAGGGGCAAATAACGTCTCCAAATCTCTCTTTCCTTTCCAAAAATTTCCTATTTCTTTTTCGCATTAAAGCGGTTCATCGCCACATCCACATCCTGCGTCACAATCGTTTCCACGGCTGCGACAGCTTCATCCAGCACTTCATCCATCTTCTTTTCATCTTCCTTGGAAAAATGTCCCAATACGTGATTGACAAGGTCGCCTCCCTGTGGCTTCGCCCCTACACCCACTTTAACGCGTGGAAATTCATTCGTTCCAAGATGCGAAATAATATTTTTGATGCCATTGTGCCCGCCTGCGCTTCCTTTTCTGCGCACACGGATCTGTCCCACTTCCAGGTCAATATCGTCGTACGCCACAATAATATCTTCCGGTTCAATCTTATAATAATCGGCGATACTCCGCACACTTTCACCGCTCAGATTCATAAATGTCTGCGGCTGCGCCAGTATCACTTTTTCGCCCTCGATAAATCCCTTGCCACACACGGCTTTATGCTCTTTGCTGTTTAATGAAATATGATATTCATCAGAAAGTCTTGTTATGACTCCAAATCCGATATTATGTCTTGTTCCTGCATACTCTCTCCCCGGGTTTCCTAATCCTACAATCAGTTTCATAAGCGCCTCCAAATCTCCATTATCTTTTTATTATACCAATTTCACGGCTTATCGGCAAGGGTTTTGTAAAAAAGCCTGCGCACCAAAAAAACCAGTCACAGCTGCCGCCGCAGCCATGACCAGTCTTATTTGATTGCGTGTCACATCGCTTACACGCCTAAATTCAATTTTCTGCTTCTTCCTGCAATGCTTCACGAAAACGTGTAAGAATCGCATCTTCCAGTTCTGCTCGCATCTGAGGGTTGATTGGATGAGCGACATCGCGAAACTGCTCGTCAGGTGTTCTCTTACTTGGCATCGCGATGAAATATCCTTTTTCCCCTTCAATCACTTTGATATCATGAACGACAAAACAATCGTCGAATGTCACAGATGCTATCGCCTTCATCTTCGAGTCTCTGTCAATAACCCGAATCCGAACGTCTGTTACCTGCATACCCATATCCTCTCTTCTGCTTTTCATTCATTTTCCGCAGCGTAACGATTCAGGAACCCCCCTCCGTTACATTGCAGATTACAATACATAACGGGCATTCGTCTCAAGCACGATTTTAACATCTTCCGGATCACCTACATAATTGGAATTTGCCCGAATCGTATCATGGCTCTCCACGATACAGTTCTCAATATACGTATTGTCTCCGATATAAACATCGTTCAGTATGATTGAGTTGCGAATCACCGTATTGTTTCCTACATATACTTCTTTAAATAAGATAGAGTCCGATACTTCGCCATTAAGAATACATCCACTCGAAATCAAACTGTTTCTCACTTTGGATCCGGCATTGTATTTTGCCGGCGGCAGATCTTCTATCTTCGATGCAATTGTCGGATACTGTGCAAAGAAGTAATCGCGGATATCACGATTCAGGAAATCCATATTGGTTTCAAAATAAGATTCCACGGTCGTAATATTGCTCCAATAGGAATTCATTGGATACGCATAAATCTTCTTCAGGCCACGGTAACGTACAAAAATGTCTTTTACCAGATCAAAACATCCTTCGTTTCCCGCACGCTCGATCATCTCAATCAATTGCCTTCTGCGAACTACGTAAATGCCTGTGGATACCGTTGTCTTTGACGTCACGATCGGTTTTTCTTCAAATTCCGTCACAAGTCCCGATTCATCCACAGAGACAACACCAAAACGACTTGGGTCATCCCTCTCCCCGAGATCCTTTGTCACAATTGTGATGTCTGCATTTTTCTGAACATGATACTCCAAAACTTTATTAAAATCAAGTTTATAAACGCAGTCTCCGGAAGCGATTACAACATATGGTTCATGACTTGCCTTCAAAAAGTCAATGTTCTGTGCGATCGCATCCGCCGTCCCACGATACCAGTAACTGTTATCCTGGGTCTGCGTCGGAGTAAATACAAACAATCCCCCTTGTTTACGTCCAAAATCCCACCATTTTGAAGAATTCAAATGCTGGTTCAGTGATTTTGAATTATATTGTGTAAAAACCGCCACTTTACTGATGTGGGAATTTGCCATACTGCTCAGCGCAAAATCAATGCTGCGATAACCCCCTGCAATTGGCATCGCGGATGTTGCTCTTTTCTTGGTCAGATCCCGCATCCGTGGGCTTTCACCACCTGCTAAAATAATTCCGATTGCTCTCATATGATGTCACCTGCCTTTATCAAAGTTCCGCCGGCTTCCAGCGTATTGTTTGGATAGTCCTCACTCGTTGTCACCCCTGATATGGCAGTATTCTTACCGATTGTCACACCGTCCGGAATCACGGTATCATCCCCAACCGTTACCAGATTAAACGCATAGACATCCGGTTTTACCTGATTTACAACATCATCTTCGCCTTCACCCAATACACAATTTGCGCCGATGGTTGTATTTTCTGCAACAATCGTTTTGTTCAATACCGTATTTTTGCCGATATGTGCCGAACTCATAACAATGGAATCACGAACAACCGCCCCCTCTTCAATCACGACATTGGAACCAATGACGGAATTATGCACTTCTCCATACACTTCCGAGCCGTCTCCCATGATTGCCTTGTCGATTACAGCGGAATTCGCAATGTACTGTGGACGAAGCCACTCATTTTTTGTATAAATTTTCCAAAATTCTTCATACAGATTAAATACCGGAATCAGATCGATCAGTTCCATATTGGACTCCCAATACGATCCCAACGTTCCTACATCTTTCCAATAACCATTAAACTCGTATGCAAAGATACGGTCACCTCTTTCATGGCAATATGGTATAATGTGCTTTCCAAAGTCACATCCCGGCTGATCACGCAGCGTAATCAGTGCCTCGCGCAGCACCGGCCAGGAGAAAATATAAATTCCCATAGATGCCAGATTGCTTTTTGGTTGTTCCGGTTTTTCCTGAAATTCCACAATCTGTTTGTTGTCATCTGTAACACAAACCCCAAAACGACTTGCCTCTTCCATCGGTACAGGAATCGTCGCCAGTGTCACATCTGCATTGTTTGATTTGTGAAAATCCAACATCACTTGATAATCCATTTTGTAAATGTGGTCTCCGCCAAGGATCAGAACGTAATCCGGATTATACTGCTCCATATACTTTAAGTTCTGGAAAATTGCATTGGCTGTACCTGTATACCATTCACTACTTGTACTTTTTTCATACGGTGGTAAAATCGATATTCCTCCGACATTTCTGTCAAGGTCCCACGGAATACCAATTCCGATATGCGTATTCAGCTTCAGCGGCTGATATTGTGTAAGCACCCCAACGGTATCTACTCCGGAGTTAATACAGTTACTCAACGGAAAATCAATGATACGATACTTTCCCCCAAAAGCAACAGCAGGTTTTGCTACATTTGCCGTAAGTACTCCAAGTCGCGAGCCCTGTCCTCCTGCCAGCAACATAGCTATCATTTCTTTTTTGATCATCAGATCACCCCCTGTTGTAATTATGCCTGTCAAACTCGTGAATTTTTAACAGGTCTCGTGAAACATAAACACATTATAACATATATAAAGTAAAATGTGAATACTTTTCACAAATATTTTTTGTAAAATTTATTTTTTTTGTGTAAAATGCACAATTTACCAATCCTGCCGTTTTCTTCTTGTTTTTTTCACCTCTTCGTTTTACAATAAATATATTAGATATTAGAAAAGGATGGTTAGCAATATGTATAAAATCGATTTTAGTCACCCGGGAAAAGCTCACTTTATCGGAATCGGCGGTATTAGTATGAGTGGTTTCGCGGAGCTTTTACACACGATGGGATTTACGATCACCGGTTCCGACCGGACCGCATCCAAAATCACGAAGCACCTGGAAACTCTTGGGATAGAAGTAATATATGAACAAGCAGCCCAAAATATAACACAAGACATCGACTTTGTCGTTTATACGGCAGCAATTTCAGAAGACAATCCGGAGTTTGTCCGTGCAAAAGAGCTCGGACTTCCTATGATGGAACGTGCTTCCATGGTCGGTCAGGTCATGAAAAATTATTCGACCGCCATCGCAGTATCCGGAACACATGGAAAAACTTCGACCACTTCCATCACTTCACACATCCTTATGGAAGCAGGTCTGGATCCGACAATCTCCGTCGGTGGTATTCTTCCGGCGATCGGAGGAAATATCCGCGTCGGGAAATCGGATACCTTCATTACCGAAGCCTGTGAATACACAAACAGCTTTTTGAAGTTCTTCCCTACGATTGGAATCATTTTGAATATAGAAGCAGAACACCTTGACTTCTTCCACGATCTTGCCGATGTAAGACACAGTTTCCGCCATTTTGCGGAGCTTCTTCCGGCAAATGGAACATTGATCATCAATGCGGATATTGATAATTATAAGGAAATCACAGACGGGCTTACCTGCCGCGTGCTGACATATTCCGTAGACAATACTTCCGCCGATTTTACGGCTGCGGACATTTCTTATGACGAACTTGGCTGCGGCGAGTTTACGTTGGTAAAATCCGGTAAGCCGGGAGCCCATTACAAATTGAACATTGTCGGCAAGCACAATATCTCCAATACGCTGGCTTCCCTCGCGCTGGCTTCTCTCTTTGAAATTCCGGCAGAGACAATTCAGGCGGGGCTTTCCAAATACAAGGGAACCGAGCGCCGCTTTGAGTACAAGGGAACGTTCCAGGGAGCAACCGTGATCGATGATTATGCACATCATCCGACGGAGATCCGTGCGACACTGGCTTCTGCCAAAAATTATCCGCATCGTTCGCTTTATGTCGCGTTTCAGCCACATACGTATTCGCGTACGAAAAACTTTTTGGACGACTTTGCCGATGCCCTTTCCATGGCAGATCATGTCGTGCTCGCTGACATCTATGCGGCACGTGAAAAAGATCCCGGCGACATCTCCTCAAAGGACATTGCTGACAGACTGGAAAAACTGGGAACAGACGTTTCCTATCTGGGAGATTTTGAGAGCATCAAAAACTTTTTGAAAAAAAATTTAATGCACGATGACTTGTTAATAACTATGGGAGCCGGAAACATTGTAGAAGTTGGGGAAGACCTTGTCAAGTGCTAACTTATCCACATTATCCACAGCCTTATCAACATTCTGTAGAAAACAAAGGCTGTGGATATTTTTTTTGCTTTTTCTTTTTGTGAATAACTTTTTTTACCAGTTATTTTTCACAAAACCTCGAAATTTCGTACATGAACATTTGTTTTTGAGTTGTTTGAAAAAGTTCTTCACAGAGTTATCCACATTATCCACATTATCCACAGCCTCTTTTCTACTAAAATGGTACAATTTTTTGCCTATTTACAGATTTGAATTTTTAGCATATAATTCAAGGTGCCCCATCTTAAAAATGTGTTTTCAGACATGGGGCGCGCACATCAAAAAGGGGGCCGCAGACCAATATGAGTTTTTCATTGACAACGCAATTTTCACAACAATATACTTACATACCCAATGCGTTTATCGATACCTATATGCCGGAGGCAAACGGAAGTTTTGTAAAGGTGTATCTGTATCTTCTGCGCCAGATGGGAACGGCTACCCCGGTTTTGACGATTGAAATGATGGCAGATATGCTTTCCAATACAGAAGCCGACATTCTTCGTGCACTGCGCTACTGGAAAAAGCAGGGGCTTTTGGAGATTGAAGAAAAGGACGGCGAGATCACGCATCTGTGCCTTCTCCCTTTGGAACCTTCACCGACAGCTTCAGAATCATTTTCCGGTCCGGGTTCTATATCACATGTTTCCGGTGCAGCGTTATCGGAGATTTCCGCATCGACAGAACGGACTACGGCAGATAATATGCCGTCTGAACCGGCAAGGATTGATTCTGCTGCCGGACAACCGACTGTCTCCGAACCTTCAACGGTCCGTTCTGCTTCGGCTTCAACAGTAACCCGTGAACTTCCACCACGCCAGAATTACACACCTCTTATGGCAGAAGCACTTAAGAAGGATCTTGAGATCAACTCCTGCCTCAACTCTGTGGAGTCACTTTTGGGAACGACGATGTCCGATGCCCACATGCAGTTGATTTTGTACCTGATGTCGGATCTTGGTTTTTCCCGTGAATTGATCCTTACTTTGTATGAAACCGCGCTGGCAAGAGACAAGCGCAGTTCACGATACATTGAAGCCATTGCTTTGGACTGGGCGAAAAAGGGGATTCGCACCCCGGAGGAAGCGATGGAGGAAACCCACCAGTTTCACGGCACTTATAAAGTTGTTGCCACAGCACTTGGCATCAAGCGTGCTTTTGCTCCTGCAGAACGTGCGATCATTGACCGTTTTGCAGAGTTTCACTTTTCGGATGACATCCTCGCAGAGGCCTGTAACCGCACCGTGCTGCAATCCGGCGACACAAACCTGAATTATACCGCCAGCATCTTGTCCGACTGGCATAAAAAGGGCGTAAAGACGCTTGACGATATCAAAGAATGTGACAAGTCCTTCCATCGGAAGAAGCAAGCCACCGGAAAGAAAAAAGAAAGCGGACGAAAAAACCAGTTTCAGAATTTTCCACAAAGGACATACAGCCAGTCCGATTATGATAATTTAGAGAAGCAGCTTTTGCAGCCATAAAGAAAAGAGGAAATTATGCAGTTATTAAATGAGCAGTTCAGTTTTTTATATTCCGATTACGATAAAATCCAGTTAAAAAACAACCGCATTCATCTCATGCGTCAGAAAGAGATCCGGGAGAAGATTCCGGCATACCGAGCATTGGAAGATGAAATGCGTGATATGTCTGTACTGGCAGCACGGGCTGCGTTAGAGGGTTCTTACAATAGTATGACGGAACTTACAAAAAAAACAGAACAGATTTCCAAACAGAAAAAGGAATTGCTGCTTCAATATGGATATCCGGAAGATTATCTGGATCCCATCTATACGTGCCCGGACTGCCACGACACCGGTTATGTGGGCGATAAAAAATGTCACTGTTTTCAAAAACGGATCGTGGAATACCTTTATGAGCAGTCGAATTTAAAAGAAGTTTTGGATATTGAAAATTTTTCTCATTTTGACATTACCTATTATCCGGATGATTATATTGAAGAAAGCACGGGACTCACCCCTCGCGATAACATCCGCCGTATTCTTATGACAGCACACGCTTTTTGCGATAATTTCGGGGATTGCGAGCAAAATCTCCTGCTCTATGGCAACACCGGAGTCGGGAAAACTTTCCTCACTCACTGTATCGCAAAGGAACTTTTATCACAATCTTATACGGTTGTGTACTTGACTTCTATCGGTCTTTTTGATATTTTAGAGAAGAACAAGTTTGACCGTGAGTTAAGTTCATTGGAAAAAAGTACGACGGTTTCTTATATTATGAACTGTGATCTTCTGATTCTGGATGATCTTGGAACAGAATTGACCAATAGTTTCACCACCTCACAGTTATATCAGGTAATTGACAGCCGTCTTGTTCATAAGAAATCGACGATCATCTCAACCAATCTTTCTTTTGATGATCTCAGGGAACAATACAGCGAGCGCATCTTCTCACGCCTTACAAGCGGCTATACGCTTCTTAAAGTTACCGGCGAAGACATTCGCCTGAAAAAAGTTATTGAAGCCAGACAGAACTAATCTGCCGGCTCAAGATATATACAAACCAATCACAATTATTTTTTGGAGGAGACAGTAATGAGTCAAGACAATTTTGCAGACATTATCCCTTATGGAGATCTGGGTATCATCGCCCTGGAAAGCAGTCGCGCCATCGGAGAAAAAGTGGACAATTACGTAGCATCATGGAGAAATGAGAGCCGTAACGATGAAGAATCCATTCATTTTACGAGTTACAAAAAAGATTCTTATCTGATTGATGCCGTTTGCCCTCGATTTGGTTCCGGCGAATCCAAAGGTCTCTTAAACGAATCCGTTCGCGGCAAAGATTTGTACATTTTATTGGATGTATGTAATCACAGCCTCACTTACAAAGTTTGTGGACAAGTCAACCACATGTCACCCGACGATCATTATCAGGATTTGAAGCGTATCATCGCCGCAGTCAGCGGAAAAGCAAGACGAATCACTGTCATTATGCCATTTTTATACGAAGGCCGTCAGCATAAACGCAGCTCCAGAGAATCTCTCGACTGTGCACTGGCACTTCAGGAATTAACGAACATGGGCGTAGAAAGTATCATCACTTTTGATGCACACGACCCTCGTGTCCAGAATGCCATTCCTTTGAATACATTCGAAACCATTCAGCCAACGTACCAGTTTATCAAAGCAATGCTGAAAAATGTTCCAGACATTCAGATGAATCCAAAGAATCTGATGATCATCAGCCCGGATGAAGGTGCTACCGGTCGTGCCATCTACTTTGCCGGTGTTGCCGGAGTCGATATGGGTATGTTCTACAAACGCCGCGATTATACAAAAATTGTCGAAGGCCGCAACCCAATCGTTGCTCACGAGTTCCTCGGTGCTGACGTAGAAGGCAAAGACGTAGTCATCATCGACGACATGATCTCTTCCGGAGAAAGTATGATCGATGTCGCTACCGAGTTGAAACGCCGCAAAGCAAACCGTATCTTTGTCGCTGCTACTTTCGGTCTTTTCACAAACGGTTTGGAAAAATTTGACAAAGCGTTCGAAAGTGGTCTCATCTACCGCGTCATGACAACAAACCTTGTCTACCAGCCGGAAGAACTACTTGCCAAAGAATACTACATTAACGTTGACATGAGCAAGTACATCGCTCTTCTTATCAACACTTTGAACCATGATTCATCCATCGCAAACTTGTTGGATCCATCCGAAAGAATTCAGAAGATTTTGAAAAAATATGGTCAGCAGTAATTGCTGAGCGGATATAGAGCAGGGCAGCCGCACCGAGATTGGTGCGGCTGCCCTGTTGTTTGGTGCCTTTTCTGTATCATCCAAAATGTGACGTATCCCATGTCGTAATTGCAAGTGCAAAAAAAACCAACAAACATTAGCACTGCCACTGCAAAAATCAAGCACCCCCAGGCTTTTGTTTTTTTACCCAGGTTGTTCTTTAAGAACCTTATTGCAAAAAAGACTGCTGACATCTGCCATATTACCGGGCACCAAATAAAGAATAATGCCAAAACTGTTGGCATATTGCCTACAATCAGTATGAATACCTGTGCCATCGGAATACATGTAGCTGATAACACTATTGACTGTTCGAAATCATTAACTTCTCTTTTTTTATTACTCATAACTCATAGCCCCCCTTTGAGTCCTAAACAATATACGGATACAGCAAATACACAATTATAGCAACAGCCGGGAGCAAACTTAATGGATATAAAAATATTTTATTCTCCAGCGGCGCTTCGTCATTTGTCCCAATATTGGCAATAAAGACAAATTCGACACTTTGTAATACCACAATGAAAAAGCAAAGTATCACAAATACATCCAATCTTTCCCTTGCAAATGCAGTTGCCAGCGGTATCATCCGAATATCCCATATAATGACAAAACCAGCTCCTAATGATCGAAGTATGTATCCTATAAATAATTTAATCGCTTTTATCATCTGTTATTCCCCCATACGAATGCCTGTAATTCTAAATTTGCAACTACAAATATCACAATATCCGGAATCATCCATACTCCCGCATAAATCGCGCTTATAATCCCCAGCACTTTATCCTTTTGATTCTTCGATTCTTTTACTGCCTGCACACCAAGCAGCACTGCAAGCAGCTGTAATCCTGCTGCGAAAAAGAAAAAACCAAAGGCATTTACCTCGCTTACATTCCATCCCATGGTCACCAGTTTAGGTAAAAATATTGAGATAAACATAGCGGTGTATCTGCTTTTTTTTGATTTATTTATCATTTCTTTTTTACTCCTCTTCCTCATGAAAGTACATTTTTAAGTTCATCACACTCATTCAAACAATGCCACAACTAAAGCAAGTACAGTTTCTACCACGGCAAAAATCGAGCTCAAAGCACAAAACATGTGTTCCTGTTATTTTAATCCCCATGGATGAAGTGTCATTTCAGTCGTCAAAAGTCCCCAAAGGGCACATCCTATATAACTTATTAATGATATACCCAGGTATATCACACCGTCTCTCCGGTCATTTGGATTTTTCCGGATATACCGTATTGCAAAAAAGCAAGCTGCCATCTGCCACATCACCGGGAACCAATTGCAAAACACAACTGCCTCCGTAGAAATATCTCCGCTTGAAAAAAATGTAAACAATGCTTGCAACGGTATTGACACTGGAATCCCGGTAAAATCCATTAGCAATGAAATTTCATTGTCTTTCAGTTTTTTCATATACTATCTCCTCTTCATTTTCACGATCTTTACAGACACTCAAACAATGCCACAACCACCGCAAGTACAATAGCAAATATCATACTCACAATAGAAAGTGTAAAATCTTCTTTGCTTTTCTGGTTTCCAAGCGCAATAATGCTAAAACCAACAGCCACAGTCTGCCATATAATCACCGGAATAACGCCCTGCAAAGATGCAGAACCTATCATCAATACAATTCCTTTTATCGGCAGATAGCTCATCGACATTCCCAAAGAAAGAACGTACCACAACACACCATTATTTTTATCTATACTCATAAGTTCCTCCCATTCATCAGCGAAACATGCATTCGGGTTAATACAAATGACAAAAGCGCTGTTCCAATATAAAAAACTAACACCAATACGATACCCCCCACTCCCTTTTTTCGTTTATCGGGATTCTGTCTTACAAATCGCACTGCAAAATAACAGGATATCATCTGGCCTATTGTCGGAAACCAAAGTACAAGATAATTCACAAATTTAGGAACAAACTCTCCCGGGACAAGGAACCATATAAAGAAAATCCCCATCCAAGCCAGAATACTTCCATATGTTATTAGCAACGAAATTTCATGATCATTCGTCTTGCTTTTTTTCTGCATAGTTCCCCCCTGCTCTAAAATTCTTTAAAGTGCCACTTGCTGGTAACAATTTCCATTTTTATTGTAAAAGATATATGGATAAATTGCAAGCACTTTATCTACCAACAAAAAATCGCACCCACTAAATGTGAGTGCGACATTTTTGTTAATATTACAAATCCTGTGCAGCTCCAAGACGGAACAACATATGACTCTAATAAGATTAGACACCAAATTTGTATGAAGTCAACCAAAATTTATTCAAAAACATCAGTAAACTGCCCTGCTTGCTTGTTACCTTTGGGCTTGCTTCCCTTTTGGCTGCCTTCACGCACCCCTGCTTGCTCAGGCATTTTCAACTTAATTTTCCTTTTTTTCGCACGGTATTGATGGCTTCGTGCATTTCCTCAAAAAACTCATTGTAGCGCAAGTTTCCATCCGGCACTTTGCAAAGCCCCGCCCGGAGACTCAATGAAATTTCTTTATTATTCCACAGAATTTTTTCTCCATTGTGCGCAAGAACCTTTTCGATGATATTTTTTACATCGTTTTCGTTCCCGCTTCCTGTTATCAAGGCAAATTCATCCCCGCCAATGCGAAGCTGTAACATATTTTCTGTACAGACCTGTTCGATTCGTTTTAAGGATTCCAGAATCGCCAAGTCTCCGGCCTCACTTGAAATATCATTGATTGGCATAAGCCCCACAATATCAAAACAAATCACATAGGTTCCTTTCATTCTGCAAATTTCATCATAGGCTTCACTGATATCCACTCTTTTTGCTGCCATATCTTCATCTGCTCCTTCCTGAAATTGATAATCCAGTCTGGGGCATATCTCAGAAAACCGCCATGTTTTTTTGTACTCCGTGGGAGTAATCTTCCATATTTTCTTAAAAGCACGGACAAAGTTTTCCGGCGACCCAAACTGATATTTGTAAGCAATGTCTATCATTTTCATGTCCGTATTCAGAATATCTTTGGCTGCCAGACTAATTCTGCGCCGCAAAATATAATCTTTCACGCTCCGGTGCAATGCCAGCCGAAACAACTTTTGCAGACTTGACAGCGACACGCCGCAATAATCGGCAACCGACTGACTGTCAACTTCCTCGCAAATATTGTTTTCAATACATTCCAGTGCATCCGTTAATACATAAAAATTTTTCATTGCCGCCTCCTTCCGGAACGCCCTCTTCTGCGCTCCTTTTCAGAAAATCATCAGCTGAACATTTTCTTGGTAACTATTCAGGATCAATGTATGGAAATCAATGAATCGTCGTGCTTGCACGTAAGAGGCTTTGATTTCCATACATTTAGATCCTAATAGGGCTCCCCTCCCCATATGAGCATTTTTAGCCTTGTCAAAGGCGGGAAAGAACACGAAGTGTTCGAAATGCGAATGTGTGGGAGAGGGGTGTCCTGAATAGTTACCTTGTTCCTAATATATCATAGACAACTTGCAATTTCTTGATTTTTTGAGCATGAAATTGGATATTTCCTCTTGCTTCCTATAAATAGCAAAAAATCGCACCCACTAAATGTGAGTGCGACATTTTTGTTGATATTACGAGTCCTGTGCAGCTCCAGGACGGAACAACATATGACTCTAATAATATTATACACCATATTTGTATGAAGTCAACCAAAATTTATTCAAAAATATCTATATTTTTTCGCAAACTTCCGAAGCGGCATATTTATCACTAACAGGATACAAGAAATTTTTACCCATTTTTTGAAAACCGTACTCAACAAAATGAGTTTTAGGCGTATAATTGTTTTCTGTAAGATTATGTAATTTATTAAAGAATTCTACAAGCCACTTTTGGAACTCGGTTTCTGGTTCTTTTTTATCAAGTTCATTCTCGTAGTAGTGTCTTACAATACCAGCAAAAATATCAGCAAACTGTACTGCCGGAGTAACGGCAGAACTTACAAAAAGAGGCATTTCCAAAATATGTTGGAAAGAACGTCCAAATTCTGTTCTAAATAGGAAGCCTGTAATGGCTTCTGCAATTTTTCGATCAGCCTCTTCATGCACCTCGTCAAATATCATCATCGCCTTACCATAGTGATGATGACTACAGTAAAATTCAACCTTTTTCAAGAGAAGATAATACTGCTTTGGAAGATGATGTTCCGGAACAATAATGGGTTCATCCGGTCTATCCATAATAACCGCAAAAATAGCAACATCATAAGATGAAATAATATCTACCATGCCCTCAACATATGCTTTGTTGTTTGTTCGATTCTTAGTAATAGTTGCTTCTCGAATAAGCTTAGTAGACTTTATTTCATCTTGCTTTCCATAAAATAGAACCTTTCAATTTATATATCTGGTTCGTTATCGGTTTGATATCGTTTTCATGGATGCAGACCCCTAGCAAAATAGGATTTTTAGTCGAATCCGTCGGACGAGGGTATCCACTTTCATCAATGAATGTAAGCATAAAATTAACTACTCCTTTACTTAATTAAAAACATACCAACACTCCCGCCATCACTGCTGTGGCGTATTATTATCGTCCTGATACGTCGTATCATCCTGATTATACGTGGTGTCATCATTGCTGGTGCTTCCACTCTGTGAAGCATCTGCTCCTGCGGTATCCCCGGTGCCGGCATTACCGCCTGTGTTATCCGTAGTATCCCCGCCCTGTGTGGTATCTCCGGAAGTATCTGCTTCGTCATCCGGATAGAGATCATCCGGTTCTTCGACGATCGCCGGTTTCGTCGCTTTTGGCTTCTTCGTCGCCTTCGGCTGCGCCGTTGCCTTACTTGAAGAACTATACCCCTGTGAAGAATAATTCTTGGAACTGCTTGAATCCGAGGAGTCACTTTCATCCTTTTCCTCAAATGGGAACACTTTATTTTCCAGATCCTGATGAATCTCATTCATAAACGTATTCCAGGTTCGTCCCGGGTAGGTGGATCCGGACAGGTCACTGATAACCGTCGGAGTATCACAGCCAATCCATACCGCTGTCGTGTAGTATGGCGTGAATCCACAGAACCAGCCGTCCTTGTGATCGTTTGTCGTACCTGTTTTTCCGGCACATACGATACCGGTATCCAGACTGAGTCCGCGCGCCGTACCACGGGTAAAGACACCTTCCATCATATCAACCATCGTATTGGCTGCCTTCGAATCATAAATATACGTTTCATCAACGTGGTCTTCAACCACCGTATTTCCTTCGGAATCCAAAATCTTTACAATACATGTCGGATCGCGGAATTTTCCATCATTTTCCAGTGTTGCAAAACCGGATGCCATCTCAAGTGCACTGCATCCATAGGTCAGACCGCCGATCGATGCGGCATTGATATAGTCCTTTTTCACAATCTTGCTAAAATGCATATTCAAAAGATACTGAAGACCTACTTTTGGTGTCAGCTCTTCAAAAAGCTGCCAGGCAACTGTATTCAATGACTGTTCCAAAGCAAAACGAAGCGATACATGTCCATAATATCTGCCACTTGCATTTGACGGACCGCCGGAAAACTTGTGGTCATTTACCGTAGAATCCGGTGTATAATTGCGTTCCAGAGATGGAGTGTAATCAATCAATGGCTTGATACTACTACCAGGCTGGCGGAACGACTGATACGCACGATTCAATGTGTAACCGCTGGTTTTCTGGCTTCGTCCGCCGACGATTGCCACGACACGTCCCGTCGTATTGTCGATACAGACCGCTGCGCCCTGCATTTTGTAAATACCATTGGTTCCCTTCTCTTTGAAATTTTCCAGATTGGTATTGATCGCCTGCTGCAACGCTTTCTGCTTCTTCAGATCAATCGACGTATAAATGCGGTATCCTTTGTTCAATAGTTCCTTCTGCGCATCCGCATATGCCGTGTCATAGTCATCCTGATAGGATTCCTGCTCTTTAGTCGAATCAAAACTGTACTGAAATTCAAATCCATTTTTTTCCATAATCTTCTTTGTCGCGCAATACGTCACAAAGGTCTGGATATAATTTCGTTTAACCGGCTCCGTAATATTGAGCTCGATTTTCTCCTGCACCGCCACGTCATATTCTTCCTGCGTGATAACCTTGTCATCTAACATCTGTTTCAAAATGCGGTCACGGCGCTTCATTGTGTTATCTTTATGTTTCAACGGGTCGTAAAGACTCGGATTATTTGGAATCGAGCAGAGGAAGCAAAGCTGCGACAGACTCAGATTCTTACAGCTGGAACTGAAATACCCCCTGGCTGCTGCCTCGATGCCATAATGTCCATTGGAAAAATTAATGCTGTTCAGATAAAATTCCAAAATCTGGTCTTTCGTATATTTTTTTTCCAATTCAAGAGCCACAAAAATCTCTTTAATCTTACGGTCGTAGGTCTTTTTCTGGTTCAAAAAGACACCGCGGGCAAGCTGCTGCGTGATCGTACTTGCTCCCTGCGTAATCTCACCATTGTTCTTGATCAATGCTAAAAAGGCACGGACATTGGCCTCCGCATCAACCCCATTGTGCTGGTAGAATTTTTTATCTTCGGTAACGATAAATGCATCTTTTACATACTGCGGAATCTCGCTGATCGGAACATAATACGAATCCTTATCCCCTTTAAGGACCGCAATCTGTTTGCCTTTCGCATTGTAGGCAATCGTCGTTTCCGAATCACGGAACGTCTCTTCCGTCGAAGCACTTACCATCTGGACTGCTTCATCCTGCATCGCAAAAATGTCTTTACCGTATTTGAAATAAAATACAATACCGCCGACAAGAATCGTCACAAGAATCAATAAAATAAATATTTTAAAGCCCAGCCAAAACTTAGGATGTTTCTTTGGTTTTTTCTGCTTTCTGTTTTTTGCCATATTCTATCTCCATTCTCATAGATCTCTAAATTATACAGAATATATTTATTGTACCATCTGTCACCAATGACCTACGTGTGCTTCAGCACACTTCATTGTA
>CAJMFH010000039.1 GCA_905212635.1 uncultured Lachnoclostridium sp.
CACCCCGCGCCGCCCTTTGGTCTCACCGGCCCACCCCTGTTTTTGTTCAGATATTTCCACCCCCCCCGGCCATTCCGGCCTAATTACCCCCAACGCCACCGCTGCGTGCGTTCTCTAAGCGCAAGCGGATCCCGATACGGAAACCTGTGGTCCGCATCATTCAAAGGTAATACTCTCATACGCATCGACCGTTCCATACCCCCACTCCCGGCTCGGATATTCCCCGCCGCGAGGAGACGCTCCGCGGATCAGCAGCTCAGGCACGATATTTCCGTTGAGGCCGGCGACATCGAACTGCTGTAAAAAGAGTGCAGCGATGCCGGTCGTGACAGCGGCGGCGACGCTTGTTCCGGTCATTGTACCATATTGATCACGGGGATAAGGTCCGGAGATCTCAACCCCCGGTGCCGTAACATCCGGTTTAATAATGCCGTTCGGCGTAAACCCCCGGCTTGCCTGTGCATAAAAGGCATTGTTGACCGGGTTATAGGCTGATATTGTGATTGCATTTCGGGCATTTCCGGGTTCGCAGATCGTCGTGTCCGGATTCGGGCGGGTAAACACCGTTTCTCCTTCCAAAAATTGGGAAATCGGAAGCCACATATGATATCTCGGATTGTCCTGTCTGGAGGTGACAATTATTTTCCACACACCCGGCTTCGTGTCCTCAAACCGAAATAAAATCACCTGATCCCTCGTCTGCCCCTGAAGCCGTCCACTGCGGATCTCAAGATTTGTATTTTCAATGGGAAAACGTTTCTGACGCTGCAACCCATCCTCTGCACGGGTTAGTCCAAGCGAACTTCCACCCGGAGAAATCACGTCAAAAGACACACTTCCCGGTGTCTGCCACCACAATTCACAGACAAAACCGAGACTTGCCCTTTGTACATCAATCTGAATTTCTTCTTCCTTTCTGGTAATTTCATAATGATGTCCGGCAGCCCCTTCATTTCCGGCGCACGCGACGATACTTGCCCCTGCCATATTATTGATGTCGATGAGATGACAGAGCGGAGAAGCTCCGTCGTGATTTCCCAGATTGCTCCCCATCCCGACGCAGATTGCAACGGGTCTCCCCAGTGAATATGCCACTTGTAAAATATACATGATGCCCGCCATAATATCATTTTCCTGATAACACGGAACCTTCGATGGTACGCGGTAATATTCGCGGTAGCTGTTTTTTGCCTCTTTGCATTTGACGGCAATGATCTGGGAAAGTGGTGCCACACCGGAAAATTCCCTGCCGGGGATCTGGTTTCCTGACGCCACACCTGCCAGAAACGTACCGTGTCCAATCTCATCCCGCGTCGGCAGATAAGAAGAAGGCTGCTCCTGTCTTAACGCGGCATTGATCTCCTCCTCCGAAAATATACGCCCGTAATCAAACTGTGACGGCCCGCCTTCACGGATGGTCTGATCCCAGATGGAATGAAGGCGCGTCGTACCATCAGCATTGAGAAATGCTTCGTGCGTAAAATCAATGCCGGTATCGACAAATCCTATGATCACTCCCTGTCCATAAAGATCCAAATAAGGCTGCCTGCGAATCTGCATCACGCCGGCAGCCTCCAAAGCTTCGTATCCCATAAGCCCATATACATGTGGCACAACACCATAGCCAAATTGATTGATCGTCTGACTGTCAATCCTGCTTTCCTCGCGGTATACAATCGTTCCACCGCTGCTGATCCGGCTGTAACATGTGGGCTGGTATCTCTCCACCAACGTCTCTTCGCGGATATACGAAGAGACAATATAATCCAAAACCTGTTCCGAATAAATCGCTTCTGTACAAGTCACAAGTCTGCCTCCCGGCTTTTTTAACAATTATATGCGGGAGCCGTTCATTGTATTAATTGAAAAAACTCATTGTCCGAAGCAGTTCATCCGAAATCTCGTCCAATTCGGACGCAAATTGCGATAATTTCTTGATATTTTCATTCATTTCCCCGACAGAAGCACTGGTCTGTTCGGTAGCAGCGGCATTCTGCTGCGAGATCGCCGACAAAGACATAATCACTTCATTTACCTTGTCAGCAGCCTCATGACATACATTGGCACTTTCAAAAACAGCATGAATGTTAGTCTGTGTTAATTCAATCTTGTCCGAAACTTCGGCAAATTTGCTCTTTGTTTCATCCAGTTTTGACTGCTGTTCTTTCGTTTCTCCGTCCAGAACACTCATTGTGCTGACCATTTCGGCAGACTCTTCTAAAAGGTTATCCACAATCTCTTCAATTGTGATCGTCGATGCCTGCGATTCATCGGCAAGCTGCTTAATCTGATCTGCCACGACAGCAAACCCTTTTCCTGCTTCGCCTGCTCTCGCCGCCTCAATACTGGCATTCAGACTGAGAAGATTGGTTTCTTCCGCGATCTGTGCGATAAGCTGCGTACACTCTTTGATCTCCTGTACAGACGCATTGGTCTTTTCAATCTGCTCTGCCACATTATGTATTGCACCCTTTGTCGTATCATTCCGTTGCTCAAGTTCTGTCATAATGACACCGTCATTGTTTCCTGCCTCATACATCTCACGTGAAAGCTGATCCATCACCTGAATTTTGTCATTCATTTTTGCGATCATCTCATCCATCACTTCAATTTGATTGGCAGCATCCTGAGTTCCCTCTGCCTGCGCAACCGCACCATCCGAAATATTACGAATCGCGCTTGCCATTTCATCGGAACTTTGTTTGCTGTCGCCGGAGCTCTGTTTGATAACTTTTCCGATTTCCACAATTGCATGGGAACTTTTTTTAATCTCTTGCACGATCTGTTTCATCACATCGTGGACTTTTTCAAGACTTTGCCCGAGGATTCCTATTTCATCGCGGCAGCGAAGGGCTTTTTTACTCACCTCAAAATCCACATCTCCCTGTGAAAATTTTACAAGATTTTCTTTCAGTTCAATGATCGGACGCAGAATTGCCTTCGTCGCCGCCCAGCAGACAAATACTGCGATTACCAGCATCACAACAACGGCTATCGTAAGCTGCAATGAAATTCTCTCAAGGATCGCGTCCATATTATGGCTGGTATCTTTCAGCTGTGAGCGCATATCATCCACATAATTTCCCGTGGTAATGACCCAGTTCCACGGCTTAAATTCTTCCGAATATGCCACTTTTGGCGCTATCGTCTTTCCATCCGATTTTGTAAAATAAAATTCATTGAACCCACCGCCCTTTTCTGCTGTTTTCATGATATTCTGGAGAATATAAACGCCGTTCTGGTCTTTTATTTCTTTTCGATTATCGCCCTCCTGATCGGCAAGGATCGGGTGCATTACCAGGGTATAATCGGTCGAATCAATCCAAAAATAACCGTCATTTACTCCATCTTTATCATAATCGTCGCCGTACCGCATATTTCGAACTGCCTCCAGCGCCTGCTCTTTTGCTTCCTCTTCTGTGATTTTGCCAGATTCTTACAATTGATAGTAGTGTGAAATTAAAGAAATTACTGTTTGAACTTGAGTTTTAATCTCATTATTATACCCATCGTTCATTGCACCATTATAATTTTGTATTCCATTTTGATTCATCTTGTCAACACCCATCAATCCGATGAATGCAGTGATAAAAACAGAAACAATCATAATGCTCATGCATGTCAGCATCAATATTCCACGGGTTCCAAGTTTCCTCTTTTTCATAGTGTTTCCTCCTTGAAGCCACCCAAGTCATATTGCTTATTCAGTTTTCTGTTACTATTCTATTATAATCTTTATATTTAAAAAAAGCAATGTTTTTCATAACATCTTCTTTCTCTTAAAATAAAGGATCAATAGCAGGACAACAAGTACACTGGCAAAGATCACTCCCGGGTATCCACTCCGTAATTCCGGCATATTTTGAAAGTTCATGCCATACCATCCCGTGATGAGTGTAAGCGGGAAGAAAATGGTCGATATTACGGTCAAAAACTGCATATTGGCATTCTGTCTGGCATCCACATAACCCTGATAGGCATCCCGGACCTGTCCGGCGTATTCGAGAAGATGCACCGTCTTTGACATAAGCCGGTCGGCGCGATCCGTCACCGTACCAAAATATTTCGTCTGTTTCTTTGCAAAAAATCCATTTTCATTCGTCTCTAATTCCCGTCCGAGATCCATAAGTTCATCGTAATAACTGCGGAGCGTCAAAAGTTCTTTGCGGACAGGCGAAAAATCACTCAGAAAATGCCCTGCGTGCCCTTCCGAAATGCGTTCTTCCATCTCCATCAGCCGTCTTTCATACTGAACCAGCAATTCCAGATCCCTATGGATAAACTCGGTAATATAATAATAGAGAAATTTTTCCTTTGTCATCTCCCGGTTCATTTTCTTTCGCTGAATCCGCCGGATCAGACGATATGAAAAATCACTGTTATCCACAAGCACAATATTTTTTTCATTGACAAAGAAAAGTATGGCATACCGTTTTCCAAGAAGATCCAGAAGTTTCGGAATATAAAAGGAACCAATCATACACTCCTGCTGGTTTTCCACCTTGCAGAATCCGATTTCGGAAAGCTGCACTTCCCCTTCATAACGCATCTGTGCCTGTTCCAACGTGGCTTTTGCGCCGGCTTCTGTTGTCACAAAAACCCGGGAAGGCATGTCCTCCCCGAGTTCCGGTAAATCCGTCTTTTTCTGTTCCTGTAGGCATGCCCCAAGTGTGAAGATCATACGGCTGCCTCCAATTCCAGTTTCATTTCTTCCATCTGTTCTTCTTCCAATTTGACAAATACAACACCGTCCATTGTCTCTTCTGCAATGCCAACACAGTTATCCGCCACACGATCCAAATTGTAAAGAATGCTTGAATACGCCTGTGTCAACGCCGGATCACATATTTTCTTCTCCACACGGTTCAGATGCGCTTTCGTATTTTTCTTCTGCGCCTTTCTCATTTTACCACGGTTTTTAATAACTATTTCTGCTTCCGCAGAATCGCCATTGATCACCGAATCCATTGCTTCTGTAAACAGATTCTGAGCAATTTCAATACATTGTCGGAGTTCCGCGACTGCCTTGTCCGAAAGATCTTTGCCATGCAGCTGCATATCATCACTCGCTGCCGCAATATCTGCACACCGGTCCGCAATGCGGTCAATATTATTGGTAACAAATAAAAATCCTGCCGTCTGCTCCGACTGCTGCTCCGTGAGCATTCCACTTGAAAACAATTTCGTAATGTATATGGAAATACACTCCTGAAGTTCTTTTACCGTCTGGTACGCATTGTCATACTGCTGTCTCGCGTAACTTCCACCTACACCGCTGATACTGTCCTTCAATGCACTGACCATCATTTCACTGTAATTTGCCAAACGTTTCATTTCCTCTGATACAAGGTACATTGCCGGCAGCGGTTTGCCGATCATCTTGTCGTCCAAATACTGCGGCGCCTGATCCATCACTACCGTCTTGTCCTTTCCGCGGACAATAGCACTTACAATTTTTACCATAATTGGAATAAGTGGCAGCCAGATGATCGTACAAATCACATTGAACGACGTATGTGCATTTGCAATCTGTCTTGAAATGATATCTACTTCATTTCCTTTTGGTGATATAAACTGTACAAATTTTGCAAAAAAAGGAATGATAAATACAAAAACAATAGTTCCGCTTATATTGAAGATACTGTGTGCAATCGCCGTTCTTTTGGCGTTTTTCGACTGACCGATCGATGCTAATAGAGCAGTAATAGTCGTTCCGATGTTATCACCAAGCAGGATTGGAATCGCTCCGGTAAGTCCTATTACACTTGTCACTCCATCGGGCATTGGCTGCGATGCAAAATTTTGAAGTACCGCGATCGTCGCCGAACTGCTCTGTACAACAAGTGTCATCACAGCACCGAGAACGACACCAAGCACCGGAATATGTTTTACCTGAACCATCATGTCTACAAAGATTGGACTATTTGCCAGTGGTTTCATAACGCTTCCCATAATTTCAATTCCTTCAAAAAGCAATCCAAATGACAGGATAACCATTCCGATATTTTTTACTTTTTCTTTTTTTCCTAAAAACTGGAGCATAAATCCGATGAAAATAATTGGATAAATGTAATTGCTTATTTTAAATGCCATGAGCTGCGCCGTCATGGTCGTTCCGATATTGGCACCAAAGATAACGGATATTGCCTGTGGCAGGCTCATAAGTCCGGCGCTTACAAATCCGATCACCATAACCGTCGTCGCTGAACTGCTTTGCAGCACTGCCGTAACAAGAGCACCCGCGAGCGCACCCATCAGCGGATTTTTTGTCAGAAAACTAAGAACTTTCTTCATCTTTTCCCCGGCGGCCTTCTGCAATGCATCACTCATGGAATTCATTCCAAACAGAAACATTGCAAGTCCACCCACCAAACCAAATATAATTTTCGCTGTCTCGTTCATAAGTATTTTCCTCTTTTCTCCTTCATTTTCTTTTACCTTAGCACCACTTTGTATAATCTAATTCTTGTTTGTGTAAAAGTTAAGTAAAATTTGGGAGAAATCAGGAGACTGTAAAAAAGATTCAATAGCCAATTCTGTTTATGATATACTTTGTAACATTAATAACAAGCAGATAAGAAAGGGTGCTAATTAATATGAAAGATGAATCAAAAAGTTTTTTGAATTATAACAATTATTATTTTAAATTAAAATCATATGCTCGTAATTATAATGTAAACCCGCAAACGAATCAATATTATAATTTAGATTTTGCCTATCTCATTAAATTATCAAAATTGGATATGTTTATATGAAAAATTATTTTAGAATTGGCACTATGGAATATTGTTAAATTGATGTCTTTTGAAAATTTTATAGAATTGTATGAACTTTATTATCAAACTTATAAATTATTCAATTATACCGTATATTTAAAATCTATCAAGTTTAATAGAAATGCGGCAGCTCATAATAGCTGTATTTTGAGTACTATGCGAAAACCTAACAGCCAAAAACAATTTCGCAAAACAAAAATCGTTTGAGGTTTTTACTAGGGCGGTGCGTGCACTAAACTAGATTTGAGCTTTTGCCAAAAAGGTACGAAACTTCAACTCGTTTCGTACCTTTGTTATCTTCATTCTAAAACAAAAATCCTAATGCATGTACGGCAAATGCAGCCACCCACGCAATCACACATTGCGCCACTACGGTCAAAAATGCGGCTTTATTGCTTCCCATTTCCCTTTTCACGGTAGCAACCGCCGCCACACACGGCGTATACAACAAGGTAAATACTAAGAAAACAAATGCCGTAAATGGCGTAAATAACGTATGTATCTGCGATACATCTCCTCCCAGGAGAACGGTAAGTGTCGATACCACACTTTCTTTGGCTGTAAATCCGGTAATCAATGCCGTGGAAATGCGCCAATCGCCAAAACCAAGCGGTTTAAAAAGCGGCGCCGCAAGGCTTCCAATTATTGCCAACAAACTTTCGTCCGCTGACGCTGCGACATTAAGCCGAATGTCAAATGTCTGCAGAAACCATATGATGATCGATGCCAAAAAGATAATGGTAAATGCTTTTTGGATAAATCCCTTTGCCTTTTCCCAAATCAGCTGCACCACACTTTTGGCAGAGGGAAGGCGGTAATTTGGCAGTTCCATCACAAACGGCACCGGTTCGCCCTTAAATTTTGTCTTTTTCAAGATCAATGCATATAAAATGCCGCATACAATTCCAAAAAGATACAGTCCGACCATCACAAGTGCTTGGTATCTTCGCGGGAAAAATGCACTGATCATCAACGTGTAAATTGGCAATTTTGCACTACAGCTCATAAATGGTGTGAGCAGGATCGTCATCTTGCGGTCACGCTCACTCGAAAGCGTACGCGTTGCCATGATAGCAGGCACCGAACAGCCAAATCCAATCAACATCGGCACAAAACTCCGTCCTGACAATCCCGTCTTTCGCAGCAGTTTGTCCATGACAAATGCCACACGCGCCATATATCCGGTATCTTCCAAAATTGACAGGAAGAAAAACAATGTCACGATCGTCGGCAGGAAACTAAGTACACTTCCCACGCCCTGACAGATTCCGGAAACCACCAGATCATGCACAACCGGGTTAATCCGGACTGCCGTAAGACCTTTGTCAATCCACGAAATCACAGCATCGACACCCAGCGCCATAAGGTCTGACAGCCAGGCTCCGAGAAAATTAAATGTCATCGCAAACACCAATGCCATAATACCGATAAAGCACGGAATTGCTGTATATTTCCCAGTCAGTACACGGTCGATCATCATACTTCTGTGATGCTCTTTGCTCTCATGCGGGCGCACAAGTGTCTTCTTACACAAATTTTCGATAAAAGTAAATCGCATATTGGCAATGGCCGCTTCTCGGTCTAATCCGGTCTCTTTTTCCATCACGGCAATGATCTGCTGAAATGCCTGCTTTTTCTCATCGGAAAGCCGCATCTCTTTTTCGATCAGATAATCATTTTCAATCATTTTTGTCGCTGCAAAACGAACCGGAAGTCCTGCTGCCTTTGCCTCGGGCTCCAGCATATGCACTGCTGCATGAATGCATCGATGCACCGCCCCGATTGGATCCTTTTCCTGATTACTGTCCGGGCAGAAATCAATTCTTCCCGGCGGCTCCTGAAATTCCGCTACATGCATGGCATGGCTGATAAGTTCATCAATTCCTTCGTTTTTTGCTGCCGAAATCGGCACAACCGGAATCCCAAGGATTTCCTCTAACTCATTGACTCGCGCGGATCCCCCATTGGCACGCACTTCATCCATCATATTGAGTGCAAGTACCATCGGAATTCCAAGTTCCATCAGCTGCATCGTCAAACAAAGATTTCGTTCCAGATTTGATGCATCCACAATATTAATAATACCCGTTGGTTTAGAATCCAGCAAAAAATCCCTTGTCACAATTTCCTCATTGGAATAAGGGGAAAGGGAATAAATGCCCGGAAGATCTGTCACCGTCGCCTCCTGATGGTTGCGGATCGTACCGTCTTTCCGGTCTACCGTCACACCCGGAAAATTTCCGACATGCTGATTTGCCCCGGTAAGCTGGTTAAAAAGCGTGGTTTTTCCACAATTTTGATTTCCGGCAAGGGCAAACCGAATCGGCGTTCCCTTGGGAAGTCTTCTTGCTTCATCTTCTTCTCTTTCTTTTTTTGCTTTTCCCAGTTCTCCTACTCCCGGATGGGGAACTGCCTGATATGCCCGTTCCTTTTCCGGATTGCAGGTTTCCTCCGGATGGATTCCATCAATCTCGATCTTCTGCGCTTCTTCCAAACGAAGCGTCAGTTCGTAGCCACGAACTTTAATCTGGACCGGATCCCCCATCGGAGCAATCTTTTGTAAGGTAATCTCTGTACCGGGTGTCAACCCCATATCAAGCAGATGATGGCGAAGTGCTCCCTCGCCATCTACTGCCTGTATGTAGGCACATTGTCCCGGCTGTAATTCATTCATTCTCATTTTATTCTACTATTCTACAATACTTCCTTAATCGCAGCCATCAGTTCGTCATATGTCTCATACGCCGGAAGCTGTGGATATTCTGCCTTGATTGCATCCGTGCTCTTAAACAAAAATCCGGCTTTACTTGCAAGAATCATTCCGATATCATTGTGGCTGTCTCCACTTGCGATCGTATCGTAGCCGATGGACTGAAGTGCCTTTACTGTCGTCAGTTTTGACTGTTCGCAGCGCATCTTAAATCCTGTAATTTCGCCATCTTCTGCCACAACAAGTTCATTGCAGAATATCGTCGGATATCCTAATTTTTTCATAAGCGGCCCGGCAAACTGGGAAAATGTATCGCTGATGATGATAACCTGTGTCATGCTGCGAAGTTCATCCAAAAACTCTTTGGCTCCCGGGATCGGATCGATCGTTGCGATGGTTTCCTGAATCTCCTTCAAGCCAAGTCCATGCTCTTTCAAAATTCCAAGTCTGAAATTCATCAATTTATCATAATCCGGTTCGTCTCTCGTCGTCTTTTTCAATTCCGGAATCCCTGTCGCCTCGCTAAATGCGATCCAGATCTCCGGCACCAAAACTCCCTCTAAGTCCAAACATACGATTTCCATTTTCCGTTACCTCCGTACTTTCCATTTTTCAAATAATAGTAATCCAGTCAGATCCTCTGACCATAACATCACTATTATAAAATATCCCGCGTACTTTGACAAGCACATATGTGATTTTCCTGCACTTTTTGTAGAAAAACAAAGAAAGCAGAGGACATTTTCCACTTATTTCACAGTTCTTCCAGCTTCCCACGATAATATTGATAATGCTCTGACAAAATTTTGTCGGCATTCCACGGCTTTCTGTGTCCTACGTAATGAATCACAGCCGGATCTTCACGCCGGAGGTCGGCATACAGTTCTTCACTGTAACGGTTTCCACTTTGAAGCTGTTCTGCCACGCAGGTCATATAGTTCCAGCGGATATCGAGCGGAAGCACCCTGCTATCAAACAGCATATTGAGGACATCCTGATCGCTGAATGTGTATTTGTGTCTGGCAAGCAGCTCATAGATTTGCGGCATTGTAATTCTCTGTCTTGCCTTTTCCAGATCCAGCAAAAGGACACCGGAGTTAAAATAATCTTCCGGATGCTGCATTCCCAGTCCGTCGGTCCGGTAGTTATCCACATTATAAGGGTAATCATCGAGATACACCGCGCGCCTCGTCTTTGAAAGCACCCGGAAATCCTCCGAACGCACTGCCGCCACTTCCTTCTCTCCGAGTTCTGTGTCAAACAATCTGCCTACATCCTCCAGAAAGATCATATCGCAGTCCAGATACAGCATTTTCCCATAATTTGTAAACATATTGTCAAACAGATACAGACGGTAATTGATCGCCGCCGTATAGTACGCATTGGCAGTTTTCGGAAAGTGGTCGCGAACCGGCGCAATATCGATAAAACGGATCTGCACGCCCTGTTCGCCTTCTGCCAGCCGCAGTATCCGTGCTTTCGCCTCTTCCGAAAAATTTTCATACAGTATCAAAATGTCATATAACCGCATTTTATCCCGGTTACATAGAAGCGAATACAGGGCGGTGCGGAGTGGCTCCGCATACCCTTCATCGCTTACAAAACAGATATTTACCGGCGTTCCAAACGCCGTCTGAAGTGGATACTCTTCCATGGTTTCTCCTTTTAGTCTGTTACGATCTTTTGTTTTCCACCGATTCCACGCTTTTTCAGCCATTTTTTGTATGCCTTTTTCTTTGCTTTTGGCACTTTCACAACGGCTTTTTTGTGAATCTTTGCAAATGCTTTTGCACCGACGGTTTTCGCCGTTAATTTGGTGGTTTGGATCGTAACCTTTTTCAGGTTTACGCATTTATAAAATGCTTTTGCCCCTATCTTCTCGATATCTGCTCCGATCACAACCGTTTTCAGTTTTTTATTGCCGGCAAATGCTTTTTCCGCAATTGCTGTCACTTTATAGTTCACACCATCCACTTTTACCGTCTTCGGAATTACAACCGTTTTTGCTTTCTTTTTGGCTGCACTCTTTGTCAGTTCGACTTCCGGTATTTTGCCGGAAGTGTCGGTTACTTTGTAGGTGTCGCCTTTTTTTGACACAATCTTCGTTCCTGTTGTCTCCGGTGCCTTGGTAGCTGACGGTACTTTGGTTTCGCCCGGTGCAATGACGGATTTGTCGCTTGGTGCCGGTGTCGCGGTAGATTTGTTACCCTCTGACGGATCAGCCGAAGGGACGCTTCCCGGATTCGTGCCTGCCGGCGTTGCTGTCGGACCTGCCGATGGCACAACGGATGGACTTACGGTCGGGGTCGCCGTCGGGGCCGCTGACGGACTTGCCATCGGGGTTGCCGTCGGTGTCGCCGTCGGAGTGGCTTTAATCGTATACATCACTTCGGCCACTGCGTCGCCCATTGTCACAGACGCTTTGATCGTTCCTGCGCTTGTCAGATCGGTCGACGGTTTGCCGTCTCTCGTATAGACAATTTTCGCATCAACGTCTGTCTCTGCTTCCTTCCACGTATCACTGTACGTCTTATTTAATACGACTTTGTGTTCTTTTCCATCATATGTCGCATCTTCTGCCGTCAATGTCATCGTTACTCTATGCGAAGAATCATCCGTACATACGCCGGTCAGTACATTTCCCTCTGCCGTATAATTCAGTTTATGCCGTGGTGTATCCGGCAGCCTGGTATTGGAATATCCCATCGTCTTACAGCCCTGATACCCATAATAAACGGTTCCGTGGGAAGTATCTGCCACAGGAGCGGCATCCTGCTCTGCGTCGTTGTCAATATTCTGATACCAGATCTGGCTTCCGTCCGTCACGCCCTTGTTTAACAGGCTGCACACTTCGCCGGAAGCAAACTGCTCTGCCGTCTTTGCGGCATCTCCGGACCCCACCTCTGCCTCATAATATGTATTTTCGATCGTACTATACGGAAATTCGTGGGCAAGCGGCCAGGTCACTCCCTCTCCATCAAAAGTAATATCGCTGGCAAAACATCCCCGGATCGTACCAAAGTTTCCACCGACGAGAGCACCGTATTCCATTACTTTACCATAAATAGAATTTTCCTTTTGCGCCACGGTTTCAATCACAGCACTTTCCACCGAACAATTTTCAACGATTCCATAATTGTCTCCACAGACAATCCCCTGACGAGTATGCTTACCACCATAGCATTTATCTGATATATTCTTAACGTGTACGTTTTTAATTGTGCCAAAATTTTGCGGTGTGATAACCTCATAACCCGTATCGGACCTTCTCACATTTGAAATGGTATGGTTATTTCCATCGAAAACGCCATAATACTTCGTCCATCCAAGCAAACCAGGGAGGTAGGTGCGCACCTTATTATAATCAAAATCTGCATCCAGAAGAACATTGATTGTATTATCTATTTGCATCATGTTCTGAATCTGTATTACATCCTTTTCCGATTGCAATTTCACATACCACTCGCCATTTTTTTGAACGGATGGCACTCGCTCCAATACAATATTGTTCCCTGACGGTATCGGATCTCCCGGATAAAATATACCGTAAAAATAATCATCCTTTTCCCACATATACATGCTATCTGACGGCACCATCTCTCCGGCAAATGGTTTCCCGTCCAAAGTTACCGTGCTGCTCTTTTTTAGTGTGAGTTCCGAGCTGCTTTCAATGCGAATCTCCGAAAGCTGCTCCCCGTTGTCATCAACATACGTATAATAATTTTTGCCGTCATAGTATTCTGACTTCATCGTAAAACCGTCAACTGCCTGAATCTCTTTTTTCCCGATCGGCGTACCATCTTCTTCTGTCAATTTTAATGTGACATCGTGAACAACCGGTGAATTTTCCGTATCTGCCACCATCGTTCTTTTTTGATTTTCACTGTCATACTCATAATTGAATTTATACAGCGTACCATTTTTCATCTTAATCAAATTGGAACAACACGGAAGTGCGGCATTCTTCCATTCTCCGTCCGATGTCGTCTGTATCCCCTCGACCGGGTAACCATTGACCTCTTCCACATCTGCATTTTTCGGAAGGCCTGTCAGATCAAAAAGCTTTGTCTCATTTCCATACGCATCCAACGTATCCTCAAGCACAAATCCATCACCCGGTTTAAGATTTCCACCGATAATATGTGTACTCGGAGAAGAAAATGCCACGACATCCCAAGGAGTTGTTTGAAGCCATCTTATCTGGATATTTCCTCCACTAACTTGTATATTTCTGTATGCCTCAAATAAGCTTTGCTTACCATACATTGCATCAAAGTTTTGATCCCAGATTCCTCCGGCAATGGTAATGTCATTTGCTAACACCACCGTACTCACATCCGCGTACCGGCATGTTGATGCAATCTTCCCCCCGGTCATTATAAACTTGTCGATAGACTTGATGTATCCCGTGACATCAAGGTTTCCACCCTCGACCGTCAGGCTGCCAGCCGGCTGTATCGCGCCAGTCATATTACCACAAATTACCATTTTACCTTCACCTGGGTTTTTCTCATCTGCCCTCGGTGTAAGTTTTAAGACCGCCTCGCTGTCTTTTACCGTCATTTTCCCGGTCACTCGAATAACCGGATTTTCCTCTGCCCCCGCAGACATCAGTTCTGAATCTGACTCGACGTAAATATTGGCATTTCCAAAAATATCCATCACCGGAAATATTGGATTATATATGATACTTGTCCTTTGTGAACACACCGCATACTTGGTTTGATTCTTTATCGTCGCCCCATCAAAGGTGATATTTGCCTCGACTCCCTCTGCCACTGTGATATGAGTATCGATCAACTCACCATTGATCTCATTGCTTCCCGTAATCTTATAATTTCCATTTTCTGTAATATTGATCTCGATGACTTTTACCGTCATTTTCTCGCCATAGTAATCCATAAACGTTTTATTCGTTATAAGGGATGCTGCATTTGACAGATCATACGTAGTCACGTTTTCCTCTGGCATCGTAAGCGCCTTCATTTCCCCGGCCTTCGTCTGTCCTTTCGCATGCGCATCGGTATACGTCGCAAATGGAATACTCGTAACCAGCGTCGCCGCCAATGCCACGATGCTGATCACTTTCTTTGCCCGTCTGCGGAGGGATCCCCGCAGATTTCGGTTTTGCCGGTTCCGGTTATAAAAATAACTTTCTCTAATCATATTTCCCTCCATCGTTATCGGTTATGTTCTCTCGTTCCGGATCACATCCCCGTAATCTTCTGTTTTCCGCCGATTCCACGCTTTTTCAGCCATTTTTTGTATTCTGCCTTCTTGGCTTTTGGCACTCCCACAACGGCTTTTTTGTGAATCTTTGCAAATGCTTTTGTGCCAACGGTCTTTGCCGTTAAGCCGGTAGATTCGATCGTAACGGACTTCAGATTCGGACAATTATAAAATGCTTTTACCCCGATTTTCTCAATCTCTGCTCCGATCACAACCTTTTTCAGGTTTTTACTGCCGGCAAATGCTTCTTTCGCGATCGATGTCACTTTATACTTTACGCCGTCAATTTTTACCGTCTTCGGAATGACAACGGTTTTTGCTTTCTTTTTCGCGGCACTCTTTGTCAGTTTGACCTCCGGTGTCTTGCCGGAAGTGTCCGTTACTTTGTAGGTGTCGCCTTTTTTTGACTTTACTTTTGTTCCCTCTGCCTGTGGTGCCTTTGTGGCTTTCGGTGCTTTGGTTTCGCCCGGTGTTTCGTTTGGTGCAACACTCGGTTTATCGCTTGGTACCGGTGTCTCGGCTATTTTGTCGCCCGATGGCACATTCGCCGAAGGAGTGTTTTCCGGATTTGGATTTGCCGATGCTGGTGCAGCCGGACTTATCGTCGGTACTGCGGATGGACTTGCGGTCGGTGCCGGGGTCGGCACTTCTTTGATTGTATACGTCACTTCAATCACTGCGTCGCCCATCGTGACAGACGCTTTGATCGTTCCTGCACTCGTCAGATCGGTTGTCGGTTTGCCGTCTCTTGTGTAGACGATTTCTGCGTCGGCTTCTGCCTCGCCCCACGCATCACTGTATGTCTTATCTAATACGGCTTTGTGTTCTTTTCCATCATAAACGATATCTTCTGCCGTCAATGTCATCGTTACCGTATGCGAAGGATCTGCTTTGCAAACCCCTGTCAGCACATTGTTTTCAGCAGTATAGTTTACTTCATGGGATGGTGTATCCGGCAGTTCGGTATTGGAATATGCCTTTGTACATCCCTGATAGCCGCTGTATACCGTTCCATGGGAAGTTCCATGCGAACGATCCGGCACCGGAAGCGCATCTTTTTCTGCGTCATTGTCAATGTTCTGATACCAGTACTGGCTTCCATCCGTCACTCCCTGATTCAAAAGGCTGCACACTTCACCGAACTTAAACTGCGCTGCTGTCTTTGCGACCTCTCCGGACTCCACATCTGCCTGATAATACACATTTTCCAGTTTACTCTGTGAAAAATCCTGTGCAATCGGATAGCTGACTCCATCTCCGCTAAATGTGACGCCACTTGCAAAACATCCGCGGATCGTACCGAAGTTTGCACCGGCAAGAGCACCGTATACATTCAGTCCTTTGACCAATTCTTTCGTTGGTCCACTGTACTGATTCTCCCCTAACGTTTCAATCTCACAAGTTTCAACCGAACAATTTTCGATGGTTCCATAGTTATTTCCACAGATAATACCGCTTCGCGACCAATTCGAATCAGGTTCCTGAATGCGAATATTATTAAAATGCACATTTTTGATCACACCATAATTTCGTTCGGGAAGCACATACAACTTTCTGCACTCCATATTTTTAATTACATGACCATCTCCGTCAAAGATACCATAATACTCCGGGTTACCATAGTTAGAGATCAGGCTTTCTGCATCTTCGCCTTCAAAATCCAAGTCATTCACTAACACAACATTTAACGAATTATTGTTATAAATCTGGTTTCGGATCCACCACATCTTATCCGGGCTTCCAAACTCCACAAACCATTTGCCCTCTCTTTTTTGGGATGGGATGGTTACCAGTCGTGTATCCTCCTTCATGACGTCTCCCGGATAAGCCAAGTCAGTACATTGTGTCCATTTCTCTCCGCCATCCGGAAGTATTCCATATATATGTTCTGCTTCCGGAATCACATTTCCCTCAATCTTGGTTCCATCTATGGTAACAGTAACCGTCTTTTTCTTAAGCGTCAGTTCTGTATTGCTTTCGCTTATGATAAACGGATTTGTATCCGTAACCACTTCGCCGTTTGCATCCAGGCACTCATAGAAATCCACTCCATCAAAATACTGCCCCTGTATCGTGAAATCATCGGCAAGTTTAACGGTTTTTTTCGTCGTGCTGCCATCTTCATTGATAAATTTCAGTGTAACATTGTATACTTTCGTGTCCGTATCCGGCTCCATTGATTCGGTGTCCGCTGCATATTTATACTTATAAAGATTTTTATCGTTTTCGATTTCAATAACATTGACATTGCACTCGTCCGCCAGCAGTATATTCTCCAGTTCTCCTTTGGATGTTGTTGTTAAATCCGCCCTCGGCACACCATTAATTGCCTTCACTTTGGCATTAGCCGGCAAATTTTTAAGAGTAAACGATTTCGATTGCAGCCTGTTTGCATACGCATCACAAGCATAAGAAATATCCATATTGTCATGCCGTATCGTCCCCTTTATGATGCGGATTCCGACACCGTCGAACGCACGACAGGAACCACCAGCCTCTTTTCCCCGGAGCAGGTTCAGACTTCCGCCGGAAACCGTGATGCTGTCATACGCCCCTATCACCCCTAAAGGCGTCGCCTCCTCTTGCGTGTGTTCCCATACACCCCCGTGAATATTGATGTCCTTCGCCAAAATAACCTGACCTTCATCCACTTTAGACGTAATCGTTCCTCCGGTCATTGTAAATTGATCTACATTATAGATTCTTCCGGTAAAATCCAGTTTTCCCCCATTGATTGTTACGTTTCCCCACTTTCCTTTTTTATATCCACAGATCACCTGGTTCTGCGAATATACGCCCTCACCACTTCCCGTGGCAAGTTTCAGACTTCCCGTGCCTTCCTTTAAGGTCATCTGCCCGGTTACGCAGATCACCGGGTTTTCCGTCGCAGCCGCAGAAGTGAAGGAAGAATCTCCCTGTACATAGAGATTCGCTGTTCCTTCAATGTCCATAACCGGAAACAACGGACTGTACGAAATGGTCGCACCTCCACCCAGATCATTGCCATACAGGCTGTCATTTTTTATCGTGGCACCATCAAAGATGATGTTTGCTTCGACTCCCTCTGCCACCACGATATGGGTATCGATCAGCTCACCATTGATCTCATTGCTTCCTTTGATGATATAATTTCTATTTTCTGTAATATTGATCTCGATGACTTTTACCGTCGTCTCCCTGCCAAAATAATCCACAATTGTTTTGTCCGTTATAAGTGACGCATCCGACAGATTGTAAGTAATGTCATTTTTCGTCGGCATCGAAAGCGCCTTCATTTCCTCCAGTGTCGTCTGTCCTTTCGCATACGCATCGGTATACGATACAAACGGAATGCTGGTAAGCATCGTCGCCGTCAAAGTTGCAATGCAGATGACTTTCTTTGCCTGTCTGCGGATCTTTCTGTTGTTAAAATAATTTTCTCGTCTCATAATTTTCCTCCAAGTCTTTATTTCATACTATTTCTATCTTCCATCACTGCCCCATAATCTTCTGTTTGCCGCCGATTCCGCGCTTTTTCAGCCATTTTTTGTATTCTGCCTTCTTGGCTTTTGGCACTCCCACAACGGCTTTTTTGTGAATCTTTGCAAATGCTTTTGTGCCAACGGTCTTTGCCGTTAAGCCGGTAGATTCGATCGTAACGGACTTCAGATTCGGACAATTATAAAATGCTTTTACCCCGATTTTCTCAATCTCTGCTCCGATCACAACCTTTTTCAGGTTTTTACTGCCGGCAAATGCTTCTTTCGCGATCGATGTCACTTTATACTTTACGCCGTCAATTTTTACCGTCTTCGGAATGACAACGGTTTTTGCTTTCTTTTTCGCGGCACTCTTTGTCAGTTTGACCTCCGGTGTCTTGCCGGAAGTGTCCGTTACTTTGTAGGTGTCGCCTTTTTTTGACTTTACTTTTGTTCCCTCTGCCTGTGGTGCCTTTGTGGCTTTCGGTGCTTTGGTTTCGCCCGGTGTTTCGTTTGGTGCAACACTCGGTTTATCGCTTGGTACCGGTGTCTCGGCTATTTTGTCGCCCGATGGCACATTCGCCGAAGGAGTGTTTTCCGGATTTGGATTTGCCGATGCTGGTGCAGCCGGACTTATCGTCGGTACTGCGGATGGACTTGCGGTCGGCGTGCCTGCCGGTGTCGCCGTCGGTGCAGCACTCGGTTGGTTCGTTGCTGCCGGGGTCGGCGTTGGGGTCGATCCTGCTTTAATTGTATACGTCACTTCAATCACTACGTCTCCCATCGTGACAGATGCCTTGATCGTTCCAGCACTCGTCAGATCGGTTGTCGGTTTGCCGTCTCTTGTGTAGGCAATTTCCGCGTCGGATTCTGCCTCGCCCCACGCATCACTGTATGTCTTATTTAATACGGCTTTGTGCTCTTTTCCATCATATGCCGCATCTTCTGCCGTCAATGTCATCGTTACCGTGTGCGAAGGATCTGTTTTACATCCCCCTGTCAGCACGTTATTTTCAGTAGTGTAGTTCGCTTCATGGTATGGTGTATCATGTAATATACTATTGGAATATCCCTTTGTCTTGCAGTCCTGATAACCATAATAAACGGTTCCGTGGTTAGCGTCTGCCACCGGAGCATCATCCGGCTCTCCGTCATTGTCAATGTTCTGATACCAAACTTGGCTTCCATCCGTCACACCCTGATTCAAAAGGCTGCACACTTCACCGGACTTAAACTGCGTTGCTGTCTTTGCGACCTCTCCGGTTTCTACTTCTGCCTCATAATACGAATTTTCAATCGTACTCTGCGAAAGTTCATGCGCGATCGGATAGACCTCTCCGCCTCCTTCAAACGTGATGTCTTTGGTATAACTTCCCTTGATCGTACCAAAGTTTCCTCCTGCCAGAGCACCCCACTCACACAGTCTGTCATATATGTAGACTTGCCCTGTACTGCTATTTATTTCTTTTGCATACGTAGGAATCGATGCTCCATTTACAGAACAGTTTTCAATCACCCCGTAATTTGCTTTACATAAAATACCACTTCTGCCGAGGTTGTGGTTGTAGTCAGGAGTTTTCATCGTTATATCTTTAAAGTGAATATTTTTTATCGTTCCATAATTTTCTTGTGTAAGGAAATAGAACTGCT
>CAJMFH010000040.1 GCA_905212635.1 uncultured Lachnoclostridium sp.
ATTTTTTCCTGTTTCGTAAGCAAATATTTGAAATCCTCCCGTTTGGGAGCGATCTGAATCGGGACACGCTCGACGATATGAATACCATAACCGTTCAGCCCCGCGATTTTCGTCGGGTTGTTGGTCAACAAGCGAAGTTCCCGCACACCGAGGTCATACAAAATCTGCGCTCCGGTTCCATACTCACGGAGATCCGGTGCAAAACCAAGTTTTACATTGGCCTCGACGGTATCGTACCCCTGCTCCTGCAATTCATACGCTTTCAGTTTGTTGATCAAACCGATGCCACGACCTTCCTGACGCATGTAGAGAAGTACCCCGCGTCCTTCTTTGGCAATCATTTTCAGCGCATTTTCCAGCTGTTCGCCGCAGTCACAACGATTTGAGCCGAAGACATCGCCGGTCAGACACTCCGAATGCACACGGCAAAGCACCGGTTTTCCGTCTGTAATATCGCCCATTGTAAGAGCGACATGATGCTCGCCATTTAATTTATTGACATAACCATGGATGCGGAATTCTCCGTATTTCGTCGGAAGTTTTGCATTGGCTTTTTCCTCTACCAAAAGTTCATGCTCCAGACGACGTTTGATGATTTCCTCCACCGTAATGACCGTATAACCATGTTCTTTGGCAAATTCCAGCAGTTCGGTCGTACGCATCATCGTACCATCTTCGCGCATGATCTCACAGCAAAGTCCGCACTCTTTCAGCCCGGCAAGTCTCATAAGATCTACCGTCGCCTCCGTATGGCCGGCACGTTTCAGCACACCGCCTTCGCGCGCCTGCAAAGGGAACATATGGCCCGGTCTGCGGAAATCCTCCGGTTTTGCCTCATCTTCCACCGTTTTCATCGCCGTAAGAGATCTCTCAAACGCGGAAATTCCGGTCGTTGTATCGACATGATCGATGGACACGGTAAATGCGGTCGTGTGATTATCCGTATTTACTTCCACCATTTGTTCCAATCCCAGTTTTTTACAATATTCTGCACTCATCGGCATACAAATCAGCCCCTTGGCAAGGCTCGCCATCGCATTGACATTTTCCGGCGTCGCATGCTCTGCCGCACAGATCAGATCTCCTTCGTTTTCGCGGTCAGGATCGTCAATGACCAAAATCAGTTTGCCCTGTTTCAGATCTTCGAGTGCCTGATCTAATTTTCCAAATTGTTCTGACATAATTGTCTCCTTTCCGGATCAAAATCCGTTTTCCAATAAAAATTCTCTCGTCATGGTACTTTTTTTAGGTTCTTCTTTTTTAGCACCACAGAGGCGTTCTACATATTTTCCAATAATATCGCATTCCAGATTTACAACATCCGAGACTTTTCTTTCGGAAAGCGTCGTTTCTCCCTGCGTGTGAGGGATAATGGACACCGAGAAATCTTTCCCGCTGACTCTGGCTACCGTCAAACTGATTCCATCGATGGCAATCGAGCCCTTTTCCACGATATAACGGAGAAGCTCCTCGCCCGCCGAAATCCGGTACCAGACTGCGGTCTCATCTTTGGTAATTTCTTCCACAATCCCGGTCCCGTCGATGTGTCCTGCTACGATATGTCCGCCAAAACGTCCATCCGCCGGCATCGCCCGCTCCAGATTTACATGGCTTCCTTTTTTCAATCCTGCCAGCGAACTCCGCTCCAGCGTCTCCGCCATCACATCCGCTGTATATCCATTGGCATGCATGCTCGTTACCGTCAGACATACGCCATTGACGGCGATGCTGTCACCGATTTTCGTTCCCTCCAGCACTTTCTTACACTGAATTGACAAAACAGCGGACTGCACACCTTTTTGTATCTGCTCGATACTGCCAATTTCTTCAATAATTCCGGTAAACACAACTTTCACCTCATTTCACCACATCTCCACGGATACAATAATCCGCGCCAAGATGGAGTATTTCCTGATTTTGTAATACGACGGCATCTTTCATTTTTTCAATACCCTCTCCGCCAACCGGCGACAATGCGTCCTTTCCACCGATCAATTTCGGAGCAATATACGCATACACACGATTCACAAGTCCTGTTTGCAATAAGGAACCGTGGATATTTCCTCCGCCTTCCACTAAAATGCTGTCTATCTTTTTTTCGCCCAATGTGCGAATCAATTTTTCCAAGTCCACATGACCGTTCTTTTCGGAAATCTGCAACAATTCTACTCCTGTAGATTCCAGCTTTTTCTTGGTTTCTTCCTCTGCGTCCGTGTACGCAGCGATGGTTCTTATCTTTCCCGCCGTTTTCACAATCCGGCTATCCATCGGCAGACGCAGATGTGAATCGCAGATCACGCGGATTGGATCCACGCCTTCTTCCGTCCGACAGTTAAGCAATGGATCATCTGCCAAAACGGTATCAATGCCGGCTAAGATCGCCGAATATTTTTTTCGCAAAAAATGTACATGCTCTCTTGCTTTTTCGCCGGTAACCCACTTCGAATCCCCGTTCGCACTGGCAATTTTTCCATCCAATGTCATCGCGTACTTCATCGCCACATACGGAAGCCCTGTTGTAATATAATGAAAGAATATTTCATTTAATGCCAGACATTCTTGTTCCAATATACCGGTAATGACTTCGATTCCATGTTCCCGCAGAATCTTTATTCCACCACCGTCCACTTTAGGATTTGGATCCATCGCTCCGACAAATACGCGGCCAATCTTTCTTTCGATAATGATGTCGGTGCAGGGAGGCGTTTTTCCCTGATGGCAGCACGGCTCCAGCGTAACATAGAGGTCTGCACCTGTCAGATCTTCTTTGCATCGTGTAAGAGCATTTCTTTCTGCATGAAATTCCCCGTATCTTTCATGGCAGCCAGTCGCCACTACTTTTCCATTTTTCACCACCACGCAGCCAACCATTGGATTGGGAGACGTATGACCCATAGCTGTTTTCGCCAGGTCCAGCGCCTGCTGCATATACTGTTCTGCTTCTGTCATGCGGATTCTCCTTTCTGCCGCCACGGCACGGTCGATCAAACAACGAGACACGCACTCTTCGCGCCAACGGCGCTCATCGTCGTGACAGTCGTCACATATTCGAGGGCTGCCCAAACAACGAGACACGCACTCTTCGCGCCTTCGGCGCTCATCGTCGTGACAGTCGTCACATAGTATACGATAATCTGTACGCATATTGTGCAAGCACAATGCGACAGATTCCCGTATACTGCGTGCCTCGTTGTTTGCACGCAAAAGGACCCCTGTCGGGGTCCTGAAATTTCATATCACTATTGAGATATCTTCTTTCATCCAGACTATACTGTCGGCTTTGGAATTGCACCAAATCAGCAATGGCTCCTGCCATCGGTCGCGGGCTGTTACCGCCGGTGAGGAATTGCACCTCGCCCCGAAGATCATTTTCGTGATTCATTATAGCACAAGGTAGTTTGTCTTGTCAAACAAAATTCATCCTCTTTTCCGCATAACACGTTTTTCGATTACTGAAAAAACACACTTATCAATGAGCATTCCTATGAGAATGATAACGATCATGACAAGCATGACCTGGTTAATGTCGGCAAGATCCCTTCCCATGATCAATGTCTGCCCTAACCCAGTCGAAGTCGTCATGACCTCTCCTGCCATCAGTGCGCGCCAGGCAAATGACCAGCCTTGCTTCAAACCGGAAATCAGTTCGGGAAGACATGCCGGGAAAATGACATAGCGATACATCTGCTGCTTTTGCGCTCCCATAGTAAGCGCTGCTTTTTTATAAATAGGCGGAACATTTCTTATCGCATTATCGACAGAAATGGCCACACTAAATGCCGCCCCCATTACAACCACAAAAAGAATTGCCTGTGTAGATAATCCAAACCATAAAATGGAAAACGGAACCCAGCAGACACTTGGCAGTGTTTGTATTCCAAGCACAACCGGTTTCAAATTCTTTTGCAAATAGGTAAAATGATTCATCAGCAAGCCAAGCAGAACTCCAATGAGTACCGCTGCCGCATATCCGGCAATTCCCCGAAGCAAAGAATATCCTGCCGCCTGAAACAGACTTCCGTCTGACACCAGCCGTATAAAACATTCTCCCACTCCCACAGGAGAAGGAACCGAATATGACTTAAAGACGGCAAAAATTTCCACACCAAACCAATACAATCCCTGCCACAATACGATCAACAAAATTAAAAAGAGAAGCATTCCCATCCGTTTCACATCCTTTCCTTTGCCGCTGACTGTTGTACTGCATCTAATAATGCATGGCGCAGTGCAACAAACTGCGGATCATATACATGACGCGGGCGGGGAAGATCAATCGGAATAATTTCTGCAATATCTCCCTGATCCGCTGATAACACAACCACTCTGTCAGACAGATAAACCGCCTCTTCAACGCTGTGTGTTACAAACAAAATGGTTTTCCCCGTCTCCATCCAGATACGCTGTAATTCCTCGCGCAGAGAATTAGAGGTCTGTTTATCCAAAGCCGAAAACGGCTCATCCATCAAAAGAATGTCCGAATCCATGACAAGCGCTCTCGCAAGGGCAGTGCGTTGGCGCATTCCCCCTGAAATTTCGTGTATGTAATAATCCTTGTATTGGTGCAGATGAACCATGTTCAAATAATATTCTGCTTTCTCACGCCGCTGTGCCGGTGGAATTTTCGCAAGTTTCATCCCAAATTCCACATTTTCCAACACTGTCAGCCATGGAAACAATCCGTGTTCCTGAAACATGACAGTACGGTCTGCCCCCGGTTTGGTAACTTCCCTGTTGTCCAGGCTTATTTTGCCGGAGGATGGCTGCTCCAATCCGGCTGCCAGATTCAAAAGTGTACTCTTTCCACATCCGGATTTTCCGACAATACATACAAATTCTCCATTCCCGATTTCAAGATTTATATCTTTTAATGTAGCGGTTTCGTCATTCGGATACGTTTTGCTAATGTTCGAAAATATCAAAGACATCGCTATTTTTCTCCCCCCTTCTCTGCTTTGGCATACAATACATCCTTTTCCGGAATTTCCCGGATGAATCCATGTTCCCTGCTCAATTGTGCAAAGTTCTCAATCGCATCGGGGTTGTAATCCGCCTCAAACAGAATTCTTCCAAATGCTTCTTTCATTATTTTTTCACTCAAAGATTTTCCTGTTGCCATATTCAGTTCCGCATTTACTTTTTTCTGCGCAGTTTCCGGATCTTCATTGATCTGACTGGTTATCCGGTTATGCTGTTCTAAGAATCTTGCAACAAGTTCCGGATTACTTTCCATAAATTCTTTCCGCACAACGACTACCGCCACGTCATATTTCCCATCCAGATAAATCTGCCGGTAATCAAGCACCATCTCGGCACCCTGTTCTAACAGGGTCGCTCCCCACGGCTCCGGCACTAGTGCAGCATCAATATCCCCGCGCTGCATGGTGTTTGCGACATCTGCATTGGCCACGGCATTGACTGTCACATTTCCCCCATCGGTCACTGGTTTCAGGTCATTATCCTTCAACAATTTCAACAAACTCAAATGTTGTGTATTTCCAATCTGCGGAATGGCAACGGATTTTCCTGCCAGATCTCCAACCGACCGTATGCCTGCTCCCTTCCGCTGAATCAAGACAGCTCCTCCCTTTGTCGCACCAGCCAGTATCTTTATATCCCCTTGGGATTTTACATTCGCGCTCAGCGCCGGAACCGGCCCAATATATCCAATATCGATATCACCGGCAAACAAAGCTTCCACTTCAGCAGGGCCGGCATTAAACGCGGTCCATTTTACACTCACTCCGTCACCAACACTCTTTTCCAAACTCTTTTCAGATTTCATCAATAGTGCCTGTGCGTGTGTAACGTTGTTAAAATATCCTACGTTGATTTCGTCTGCCTTTTTATTTTCCCTCCCGCAGGCCGTAGCAGCCAGAATAAAAACAGCCAGAACCCCTCCTAATAAAAATCTTGTTTTTCGTTTCATGATCCATATCCCCCTTGTTTTTTTACCATTGTACGATATCCTTTTCAAAAATATAATATGCAAATTTGAGAACGTTTTCTATTGATTTTTTCCTGATTTTATCGTAATATACATATAACGTGAATGAATTAAGCGATGATTATCTTTGTATTTTTTGAAATCGTTTTCATTATTCATTCATACTATTTGGGATCGAGCAAAGATTTTTATTTGGAAAGGAAGGTTGAACTATCATGTCGATAAAAAAAATTGCTGAACTTGCAGGGACTTCTCCCGCTACCGTCTCCAGAGTGCTGTCTGACCCCGGTCATCATTGTCAGACTCCCGGTCTTTCAGAAACCATCTGGCGTATTGCAAAAGAACTGCATTATCTTCCCAATACGGCAGCACAGGCGCTTCGAAAAGGAAGCACTTCCTGCTCCGAGCCATTTTCAGTCGATATCTTTCTCACACGATTTGACTCCCTGGATAAAGATCCTTTTTTCCGCGAATTGTATGTTTACATTCAGGATGAGCTTCAAAAAAACGGTTGTCTTTTGGGAGAAATGCTCAGCACAGTTGATCTTCTTCACACAAACACCGATCCTTCTTCACGCATGATTCCGTACCGGGCACCGGAACTGGTTCAAACCGAAAAACGATCCGATACCCCGGCATACATTTCCCGCAAATCAAACACGGGTCTTATCATTTTGGGAAAATGTCCACCGGAATTAATTTCCTTTGTAAAAAAACGTTATTCCTATATCGCCGGCATCGACCGCAATCCAACAAACTATGAATACGATGAAGTAATTTGTAGTGGGGAATCTGCTGCCAAAACTGCCGTCGAATACTTAATCTCTCTTGGACATAAAAAAATCGCCTATATTGGCGACTGTACTTATGAGTCCCGCTACATCGGTTACTATCAGGCACTGCTGAACCACCAGATTCCACTCGATTATCACTTTGTACATCCAAGTAATCAGACCGAAGTCGAGGGATTTCAGATAATGAACCGCATTTTAACTTCAGACAGCCGTCCAACGGCAATTTTCTGCGCGAACGACTGCACTGCGGTTGGCGTATTAAAATCTATAAAAAAGTCAAAAAAGCGAGGGTACCACCCTTCTGTTATATCCATTGATAACATCCGGGAATCGGAGTGCACCTCACCATTGCTGACAACGATTCACATTCCCAAGCAGCAGATGGCGCATCTCGCTCTGATGCTGTTATTAGACCAGAAAAAAGGAGAACACAAAGAATGCGTCCGTATAGAACTTCCCAGTCGTCTCATTGAGCGCGACAGTTGTTCGTATCCTCCTTATTAATCGTGCTTTTGGCTCATGACGGCACTCTATCCATTTTTACTCAACCGGAATTGCAATTTTCACTTCAAATTTTTCCTCACCCACTTCTACATTCATCATGCCGTCGTATTTTTCCACAACTTTTTCTACCGACCAGATTCCCACACCATCGCCGGCATGTTTGGACGATTGAAACCGTTTTCCCCGCTTTTTAATCCCGCCTTCGTAATAGTTCGTAGTCGAAATCAGATACATGGCACCCTCCTGTTTGCCGTAAAATTCTATTTTCCGTTTTTCACGGGAAAGTGTGCGGGAAGCATCGATCGCATTTTCCATTAAATTTCCGATGATAATACAAAATTCCACTTCGGGAACCGGCAAATGTTCATCAGCAGAAACACGGATCACTGTTTCGATCTCACTCTGCCCTGCATTATCCTCGTAATACTGCAACAGCGCATTGATCACTGTATTTTTGCAGAACAAAGTTCCCTGACTGCGCCCCTTTTTATGGTATTCACTAAGGTTTGCTACATACTCCGAAACTTTTTCTGATTTTCCCTCTTTGGCAAGCGTGTCAATAGCATGAAGATGATGCCGAAAATCGTGGCGGATCCGTCGATTGTACTCTACCGTCTCATTTACCTTTTCCATATGGCGGACCTGTATTTTCATCTGTTTTTCCATTTCCTCATATTGCTTTTGCAGCAATTCCGCCTGCTTTGCATTTTGAAGAAGCCTTCTCTACAATACAAACCCGCTGGCAAAGATCATAACGATTGTCGCCCATTCGGCAAACCATCCACCGTAAATCGGCTCAAATTTGGGATACAGTCGATCCCACATATAACTACAAGCGTAGAATAGCGAACCTGTCAGCAGCGGAACCCCTTCCGTCTGCTGCCGGTACACCGAAAGCACGGATCTTCCTACAAGATAAAATGCAATGATAATCTTATACCAAAATACAACAAAGGAAAATCCCACTTCCATACGAAGAGTCAGATGCGCAGAAAAATTTCCATATAAAAATACGATCACACACATGACTGCTGCCAGCACTGCTATGCCATGACCTACCCCTTTTTCCATAATATGTCTGGTCTGAGTCAGACGATTATGCAAAAGTACGATCAAAAATGTTATCACATAACCGGACATCAATTCAATCGTGTACCACGGATGCACCCGGCACTGCCAGAGATAGTGCACCAGCGGATATCCCATAAACAGAATGCCGCAAAAGGCGATTCCGGTAAAAATCATGACATTTTTCCTTTGCTCCTGCTCTTTAAGAGAACTCCGGAACTTCGCACAATAATACAATGTAAACAAAATATTGAACGCACACAGCACGGCAATCGTCGTATAAAAAATGATACGTCGGTAAACGCGGTGCAGTACCACGCTTTCCGTGCCTAATGCCGGTGGATATGTCATTCCGCTGTAGTAATGTGATTCATCCCTCGTTTCCAGAATCAGCGTACAGTCGCCCGCCGCCTCAAAAGAATACATTTTTGTCTGTATTCCTTCCCGGTAATTATTGTCAGTTCCATTTTTGCCGGGATCGCCACATTGCCCGACAAGTTCTTCATTTACATAAAATCGGTATGCCGAATATATTTCCGGAATTTCGACCCCATAGCGCATTTTTTCCGGCGCAAGTTTAAGATGAAGCACATACGTCCCGCAGCCATGCGCCTTCCGATATGGATTGTGGTTCGAATAATTATTCACTTCTCCGATTGTCACATATTCCATATAGGCACCTTTCGTATCTCCGTTTTTCAGATCTTCCGGAGTCAGAAGCACGCCATAATAAAATTCCCAGTTATCATAGAGATACCGGATTCCCTCATTGGGATCGTTTTTATATTTATTGTCATTCCAGTATAAAAAGGTAAAAAAAGCGCAGGAAAAAAGTATCACAACACAAAATGTTATCTGTAATACTTTTCCCTGCCGCATAGTGTCCTCCAGTCTCTCTAATAATTATCTGCGTTTCCGGTAGCGCCATACTCCGACAATCGTACCGCCCATAATCACCGCCATGACAGCCGCCAGTGCAGTGTAAAAGATCCAATGATACATCTTTCTTCCCTGCGAGGATACAGATTGATTCTGAGATTCCGTTTGAATCTCATAAGTTCCGGGTTCATTCACTTCAAATTCAGCCACTCCCTGCTCTTCCCTGTATGCTGCTTTCGCAACCGTATCACCGTTTTTGTTTTTCACATTCAAAACAGCGGCGTCGCCCATATCCGGGTACGGGACACGTACTTTCGCTCCCTGTAATTTTTCAACCGCCGTACCATCCAGCTTCGTAACCTGAATGGATATTTTTCCGGTTTTAGTATGTTTTACATGAAGATTGACTTTGGCATCTTCCCCTGAAACATTCAGGGTTGCCGATGGCACCGAAACGGTCACTCCATGGTCTGTCATCGTATATTCGCCTGTTGCCGGAGATGCTTTTACGGTATCCTGCGTTTCTTTCCCTTCCGCTTTTACCTGCTCTGCATTTTCCGGAATTTTCCCTTCCAAACGTGGTTTTTCTTCTTCAACATCTCCGCCATCGCGGTTTCCTTCATAGGATTTGAATTCCACCACGTCTTTTTCTTTCTTCAAACGGAAATACTGCAATTTTTCTCCGCCTGAAGCCACATACATATAATAATATTTGTCTTCCTGCAAATGTTCATTTTTCAGATAAAGAAGCGGATATTCCTGCATTTCATCCAGCCAGTAATTGTCTGCCGAATATTCTGTAAATTCGGTCTGTTCGAGTTCATTCTGTGCCAATTCTTTATCGGATTGTACATAATAAATTTTAATTTCTTTGTCGTTTTCTCCGAGCCATGAAAATACGGTGTAACCCGGGATCATTTCTCCTATTTTATACATTGCACAGGGATCTTCCGCCACATAAACCTGTATTTCCACCGTTTTGTTCTCTTCCGACAGGAAAAAGGTTTCCTGCTGTTCATTATTGATCTGTAACTGTACTTTAACCGAATATTCCCCTGCTTTGGTAAAATCTACCTCCGAAAGGTCAATATCCTCCACTTCCAGGCAGACACCATCGTACAGATCGACTTCACTGCTCAAACCATAGGCTGCTCCAAAAGCCTCTGTAATCTGCTGCTGTAACTGCGCTGCCGCATTCTCACTTTCTTCCTGTGACTGAACCGGGATAAGCCAGTTTCTTCTATATACCATTTCTTCCGGGAAATAATCAATTTCAACATTTTCTTCATAGGCAGAACGCAATTGAAATTTCATAGTAAACGAAGATTCACAGTCATCTGAAAACGCCAATCCTTCCAATGTTGTAAATTGCAGCCGGACTTCCTGTTCTTCCGTGGACCGGGTATCAAAATCACTCAGCTCAAATTCCACAAAAAGAGGAACCCCGGTATACGTTATACCATCCTCAACCACCTTACAGGTAAAGAAACCGTCACACAATTCTTCCAGATATTCTTTTATCTCCTTTTTATCACAATTCACCTCAAACGATGTCTCTGTATGATTTTTCAGATACGAAACCGCCCATTGATTTTCGATTTCTAAAATGCTGCCATTTTGAAATGTATGGTCCTCTTCATAGACAATTTCTTCCCGTTCTTCCGCTCTTCCAGGAATCCCCGGAAGAAGGCAGAGGGCAGCTATCATCCCCAGAAACCATAGTTTGATTCCATTTTTCAAACAACCATTTTTCATTCCTGCAAATGCATCCTTTCTGTCATAAATGAAAGATATTCCTGCTTAATCTTCGATTTATTACGCAAATGAAGCGGAACACTTTCCCCATTCTTCAAACGAAACATTTCTGATTCTACTTTTTCAATCGCTTCCATATTTACTAAAACTCCCCGGCGGCACATCAAAAAACGCCGGTCTTTCAATAATATCCCCGATATCTCTGCAAACGTAGAAGAGGTCAAAAATACATGATTCTTTGTATGTACCGCAGTTTTTCTCTTTATCGTATCCAGAAAGTAAATGTTATGGTATTCCAGCTGGACCTCTACCCGTTCGCTGACAAAATCCAGTACCGGCTCTTCAAAGCCCTTTTGCTGCTGGTATTTGTCCATCGCCTGTATGAAATCCTCTTCAGAATACGGTTTCAGCAAATAATACAGCGCATGTACTGCATAACTTGCCACACCAAATTCATCCGAAGTGGACTGAAACACAATAGACACTTCGGAATCCTTTTGATATACTTCTCTTGCCACTTCCATCCCATTTTTCCGTTTCATATAAATGTCCAGAAAAACAAGATCATACTCATCCTTGGCAAATTGGTCCAAAAATTCCTCTCCCGATGAGAACTCGACAATTTCGTAGGGAACATTCCGGGTAGCAAAATATTTTTTTATATATGAAACCAGGCATATTCTGTCGCGGTGCATATCATCTACTATCGCAATTTTCAACCATGACCACCTCTAGCATAAAGATAATTTTATTATACAATATCCACGCCTGAAAAGTCAATAAATTGCATGATATTTATGCTGATATCACGACATTTGCGTTGTAAGTGTCTCATAAATCGTTTTTTGAAGGCGAACCGGCACCGGAATACTGATATCTTCCTGAAGTGCCACTTCTTCCTTGGTAAACATTTTAATGTGTATCGTATTGATCACATAACTCTTTCCTACCATAATGAAATTATCACGGTCCGCCAGCTGCTGATACAAGGTGGAGAGACTCACATAACTCCGATAGGACTGACCTCGGTCAGTATGTATCACGGAATAATGATTATCGGATTCAATATGCGATATTTTAGACAGCGGCATCTGAATGCACTGTCTTTTTACAAAAAATTCCAATTGCTCCACTTCCATTGAATACCGGTAATACAATCGCTTCAAAATGTGATTAAGCTGCTCCTGCAAATTTTTCCCATACCACACATATCCTTCTGCACAAAAGGCATAGCCATCATATGCATACCCAATTGATTCCGACACCAGCACAAGACTGATATCCATTTTTTTCTCAAAAATTTTGTGAGCAAGATTCAGTCCGGAATACTTCATATCAAACGAATCCGGATTAACAAATAAGACGGCTGGTTTACTTTTACGCTGTTTCAATGCCGTAATTACCTCTCCCGGCCGCTGAAACGTATTGATCTGGCTGACTGCGCCGGCATTTTCCAAAAATCTTTTTATCATTCTCTCAAGATTTTCACTTCTTGAAATATCCTGTTCTAAAATCCATACTTTCATTGTTTATCATCCCTTTCTGTATACTATTATAAAATATTTTTTCCGTTTATGGTATGTCGTTTGAAACAAAAAATGTGCTTTTCGCGCAATTTTCGCAGAAGTTCTATTGACATTTTCGATGATTTAACAACATTTTCGTAAAAGCGCTTGCATTTCTCCGTATTGTCAGATATAATAACACACGAGTTAAAAAAACATAAAGGAGAAATAAAACTATGAAAAAGAAATTATTAACACTTGGTTTAGTTGCTCTCATGTCCTTTACTTTGGTAGCATGCGGAGACAAGAAAGAAACCACTACAACTACTACAACAGCAACTCAGGCACCTAAGGCTACAGAAGCTCCAAAAGCAACTGAGGAAGCTAAGTCAGATTCTTCCGATGATACATCATCTTCTGACGACAGCAGTTCTTCAGGACAGGTTACTTCTATGAAAGATCTGGAAGGAATCCTTACTACCGGATATGCCGGAACACCTGAGGATGACGATGATTCTGCAATCCTTCTTGCTATGAACGATGAGGGAACATTCTCTGTATTGGTAGTTGTTGATGCAAAATCTAACGAAAATGCAAGTTTTGTCGGCGAGTCTACAGACAATGGCGATGGCACTATGACGATCAACGATGAGTCTTCACAGTTAGCTATTACATTTGGTGTAGAAGACAATGGCGACGGTACATTCACTCTTGATTACGGCGATCTCGGAAAAGCGGTTGTTGCTGAGTGTGAAGTATCTGAAGTTTTGGACATGATGGATACTGTTGACCAGAATACATCTTCTGTAAACTAATCCTTTTTCTCGACGATATAAAAACAGGCAGCCTTACGAATATTTCTTCGCAAGGCTGCCATTTTTATAATAAGCCTCTTTTTATCTCTCTTAGAAAATCATATTTTTTCTGCTTTCCCATCAAAATCGCATGTTTTATCCCTCGTAAATACAAATATCCATTGGCGGCATCGACCCTCTCTATATAATTCCGATTCACGATAACGGAACGGCTGCAAAATAGAAATTGAGGTGAATCCAGTTCTTCAAACAGTGTACGGCAGCTGCGATATAATATTTTCTGTCTTCCCTTTGTCGTCTCCAAAATAATATCCCTGTCTTTACCCTCTGCCATAATAATGTCATTGATAAAAACCGCTTCCAACACCCCTTCTTTGCGAAAGAAAATCTGCCGGTTTTCTGTAACACCCGGGTAAAAACACAACGCCTCAGCAACCAGTTTTTTCACACTCCCCGCATCAAACGGCTTTTCCACGTAGGCATAACAATGTAGTCTTGCATACATATGCAGTGCTCGGTCTACTAATGTAGAAAATACAATAACCGGCGTAAATTGATATCTCGTTATCCTCCGGACATTTTGAATAAAAAAGGCACCGGATACATCTCCGCCCCTCTGTCGTGGCTGCAGCATGATATCTATAAGAAAAAGATGTATCGTAGTAACGGATATAATCTCATATGCTTTCTCCAAATCATTTGTAATGTAAATGGTATTACCGGGATTCTGTTCTCTGACGATATTTTCCAATTTTTGTCTTGTGTTCTGATTACTTGTAACGATCAATACTTTTTTCATACCAGGCCCCACCCCTTTCTAGTTTTTTCTCTGACTCTCAATTACATCCGCCCAATGCCGCAGCAGCCTCACAATATCTATTTCGTCTGCCGCTGCAATTTCCGGCACTTCCGTCCCTCCAAAAATAAAATTCATATCGCACCGAAATTGAGTCGCAAGAATATAGGCATACACACTCGTCAAACCATTTTGTCCTTTTTCAATCCGATACAGAGCATCGTCCGTGATATGAAATGCCTCTGCCACTTCCTTTCGTTCATATCCCATTATTTTTCGATACGCCTTTAGATTTTTACCAATCCTTTCATCAATACTTAAATTTTCTTTGTCTGATTTCATAACGTTTCTCCTTTCATCACTATAATACTTTCTTTTCCATCATACCAATAAATAGGAACTTACGCGGTGGACTGGTTATCCGAACACTCGGATTATTTCTCCGAGTATACAATTTTTGTAAAATATACATTTGATATATAGTAATAATAAATAAAAATGGTGCCAATTTTTGGTTGTTTTGTACAAAGACAGGATTACAATACAATCAATCATATTTACCGGCTTAACCGGTAATTTATTTTGCCGCGGTACAAAAAAGGAAAGTATCGAAAATTCTCTTTTCAATACTTTCCTTACTTTTAGACATAGTAAATGATCTGCTTATTTTGCATAATCAACAACTCTGGATTCTCGGATCACATTAACTTTAATCTGTCCCGGATATTGAAGCTCGGCTTCAATTTGTTTTGAAATATCACGAGCCAATAATACCATTTCATCATCATTAATCTGATCTGGAACCACGATCACTCGAACTTCTCTACCTGCCTGAATGGCAAAAGATTTGTCAACACCTTTGAAGTTGTTTGAGATATCCTCTAATTGTTTCAATCTGTTTGTGTACGTTTCTAACGTCTCTCTTCTCGCTCCCGGACGTGCTGCCGATATCGCATCTGCCGCCTGTACAATGCAGGCAATCATACTCTCTGGCTCTACGTCTCCATGGTGAGCTTCTACTGCGTTGATGACCAGTGCGGACTCTTTGTACTTGCGGCACAATTCCACACCAAGTTGGATATGAGAACCTTCCATATCATGGTCAACGGATTTTCCAATATCATGAAGCAAGCCGGCACGTTTTGCCATGCGGACATCTGCTCCCATCTCTCCAGCCAGCAATCCGGAAAGATGTGCTACTTCAATCGAATGCTTTAAGGCATTCTGACCATAACTTGTACGGAATCTCATTTTTCCTAAAAGGCGAATCAGTTCCGGATGGATGCCATGTACACCGACTTCCAATGCCGCTGCTTCTCCTTCTTCACGAATCATCGTTTCAACTTCTTTTTTTGCTTTTTCAACCATTTCTTCGATTCTGGCTGGATGAATTCTACCATCCACAATCAATTTTTCCAAAGCGATTCTGGCTATTTCTCGGCGAATCGGATCAAAGCCGGATAAAATAACAGCTTCCGGCGTGTCATCAATGATAAGATCAATACCTGTCAGGTTTTCTAACGTACGAATGTTTCTACCTTCTCGTCCGATAATTCTACCTTTCATCTCATCACTTGGCAATGGCACTACAGAAATCGTAGCTTCTGATACATGATCAGCGGCACATTTCTGAATTGCATTGATGATGTATTCTTTCGCTTTCTTATCTGCATCATCCTTTGCCTGACGTTCCAACTCTTTTACTAAAACTGCAGTCTCATGTTTTACATCTTCCTCTACAGTTCTCAATAAATAATCTTTCGCCTGTTCGGAGGTGAGTCCGGAAATCTTTTCTAATTCACGCAAATGGCTTTCACGAAGCTCTTCGACTTTCTGTTTCTCTTTTTCGAAATCAGCTTCCTTTGCCGTGAGTTTGGATTCCCTTTTCTCGAGTGCTTCTAATTTCTTGTCCAAAGTTTCCTCTTTACCCAGCACACGTTTTTCATAGCGCTGAATCTCCGCTCTTCTTTCTTTGGTCTCTCTTTCAAGATCATTTTTCGCCTTAAGATTCTCCTCTTTGGCTTCCAAAAGAGCTTCACGTTTTTTGGTCTCTGCTGTCTTCAAAGCATCGTCAATAATCTCTCTTGCTTTTTCTTCTGCACTTCCAACCTTTGCTTCACCAACTTTAATACGGTAAGAAATCGCACTTTTCCATGCAATCAATGCCGAAATAGCAATTACAGCAAGAATTACGATGATTGAGCCAACCACAAAACCGATCGTCAACTGTGGCACAAGAGCACCTCCTTTATTTAATTATCATTGCACATAAATACAACACTTAAATTTTACACTTTTTATGCTCAAATGTCAAGTTTAGAAAACACTTTCTTTATTTGTGAAATTTCATAACCTTTTCGTCCTAAATACGCAAAAATTTTATCTCTTTCTTTGCGGTCGAGTTCTGAAAACTCCCGGCCTTTCAGCCTTTTTAAAGTAAGTGACTCAATGGCATCCTGTTCATCAATCCCGCCTTGTTCCAATACAATTTCTTCAATCAGTTCCTGAGAAATCCCTTTTTGCTGCAATTTAAAGTAAATTTCTTTTTTACTTCTTTTTCCTGTCTGAAACATCAGATAATTTTCTACATATCTGCGATCATTGATATAGCCAAATAACATAACATAATCCATTGCCTGTGTTGATGCTTTTTCTGAAAATCCGGCACGATACAGTTTTTCTTCCAGTTCCTTTTTGGTTCGATCCTTATAAGCAACCCATTCCATCGCTTTTTTTGCCGCGCGCTTTCCCTCTTCATCCGTAAATTGATATCTCTCTTCCTTATCTGCCATTTTCTTTCCTCCTGACCGCATCTCCTCTTTGACCTATGATAGAAATCGACGTTACATCCGGTTTATCCGGACATAACGTCGCTCTTTTTTCCTCTATGACAAATGTTGTTCCTTATTTGTCAGATTCTTTCTTTTCCTTTGTTGTTTTGTTAGCTGCGGGAGTTTCTTCTTTTTCCTGCTCCTCTTCTGCCTCCGGATTTAAGTATTTATTACGGACAAGAAGTTCCACTTCATCAAATACTGCCGGATTATCAGCCAGATATTTTTTCGCGTTTTCACGCCCCTGTCCAATCTTTTCACCTTTATAAGAATACCAGGCACCACTTTTCACAATAATATCTTCTTTTGCTGCCAGATCCAAAACATCCCCTTCACGGGAAATTCCTTTTCCGAACATGATATCAAACTCTGCCTCTTTAAAAGGCGGTGCTACTTTATTCTTTACGACTTTCACACGAACGTGGTTGCCGATCATCTCTCCTGCCTGTTTCAAAGTTTCCACACGACGAACATCCAGTCGTACAGAAGAATAGAATTTCAAGGCACGTCCACCTGTGGTCGTCTCCGGATTTCCAAACATAACTCCGATTTTTTCACGAAGCTGGTTGATAAAGATAACCACGCAATTTGTTTTATTGATGACACCGGTCAATTTACGAAGTGCCTGACTCATCAAACGAGCCTGCACACCAACATGACTGTCTCCCATATCCCCGTCAATCTCTGCCTTCGGAACAAGTGCAGCTACTGAGTCTACAATGACAATGTCCAGCGCACCGGAACGCACCATCGTCTCGAGAATCTCCAATGCCTGTTCGCCGCAGTCCGGCTGTGAAATATAAAGCTCATCAATATTTACCCCGATATTTTTGGCATATACCGGATCCAAGGCATGCTCTGCATCAATGAAACCGGCAATTCCGCCACGTTTCTGTGCTTCTGCTACCATATGCAGGGCAACGGTCGTCTTACCACTAGATTCCGGACCATACACTTCAATAATACGTCCACGCGGCACTCCACCAACTCCCAGTGCGATATCAAGACTCAATGACCCGGACGGAATTGACTCAACATTCATCGTGGCTGCCGTGTCTCCCAATTTCATAACGGAACCTTTTCCGTATTCCTTTTCGATATGTGCAATCGCCGCTTCCAATGCTTTTAATTTATTTTGATCTTTTTCTGCCATTATTATAATCCGCCTTTCTGCTTCGCGAAAGTCACCAATAGAATCATGAAAATATTA
>CAJMFH010000041.1 GCA_905212635.1 uncultured Lachnoclostridium sp.
CTTCTTCCACTTCCTCAGAAACAATTTCTTCCACAGGCTCTTCAACGAGTTCCTCAGAAACGCTTTCTTCCGCAGGTTCTTCTTCCACTTCCTCAGAAACAATTTCTTCCACAGGCTCTTCAACGAGTTCCTCTTCCACTGGTTCCTCAATCATTTCTTCCGGCTCGGACTCCTCAGCCACTTCGCCTGCCATGTCATATTCCCCAAGCACTGCCGGTTGGATTTCCGGTTCCTGCTGGGGTTCTTCCCCCGCTGCAATGTCCATAACCTGCGCCGGAGCATAGGCTACTTTTACCTCTTCCTCGTCCTCCGGCTCTTCCGGTTCCGGAATTTCTCCCCAGTTCGGCTTCTGCCAGAGCGGATTCAGACAGCGTTCGCGCAGTTCTCGCGCTTTATCCACAATCTTGCCACTGCCAAACCACAGCATCAGATCCTCGCATTCAGCGATGCAGTCTTCCCGTCTTCCCTGCACTTCATACAATCTGGCAAGCTGGTATCCCCATTCTTCCGTATATTCGTTCTTTTTCAATTCTTTCAGAATCTCGATCAGATTCTCATAAGAAGCACCTTCTGCCTTTGCCAGACGGTATTTCAATTCATAGGTATCCAGTGTCATTCCCGACACAATCTCATAAGCCTGATACAATTCTTTTGCTTCTTCCAGATCCCCCATGCGGATCGTGAGCATAAGAAGACGATACAGGGCAGGGCGCGAAGATGTTCTGTGATATACTGTGTAGTATAATTCTTTTGCAATATCCATTTTTTCTGCTTTCAAAAACAGGTTGGCAAAAAGATAGAGATCCGTGATCGTAGGAACTTCTTCGAAACGAAGTTCTTCGATTTCCTCCATTGCCTCCAAATATTGCTTTTCTTCAATTAATTCGCGTATCTGTGCACATCGTACGCTGCTATCGTATCTGCCCATTTATTTCATCCTTTTAAATATTCTACCGTTGCTGTAATTTCCTGTGGTACCTCCAGCCCTGCTTTTGCCCATTTGTGCATCATCATATCCAGACTCTTTCTCGCAGCGCGGTTGTCACGAATGTATTTCTTTGCAGCCTCACTGTAAGCGGTCTGTCCTTCCAATGCTTTCATCGTTTCTGCGGAAAAAGGACAATAAGTAAATAATATCGTCCTTGCCACCCGGCTCAGTTTCATTGCCCCGCGTGCCTCACGCAGAATCCAGTCTGCATAATCCTTCAAAAATACTTCTTTATGTTTATTGTTGCACTGAACAAGCTGCGCGCGGATCTTATTTTTTCTCTCCTGTGAGAGTTCGCTGTTTTTCTTATAAAACTGCAAATAATCCGTATATTCGCTTGTAAGAGACGGATAACGGAAATCGTTCCAATGGCTTCCTGTCTCGGTACGGCATTTTTCCCATCGGAAATTGCCCAAAAGATGAACCATCTCCAGACTCAATTCCTTTTCCAGCCAGATCGGAACAAACAAGCGGCCTTTGGATGTACGACGCTTGCCGGTGATATCCTGCCACATGATCGTATTCCGCCCATATATCGGAAATAATATAATATCCGGTGTCACGCGCTCAATGATCGTTGCTTTATTGATATCTACATTTTCATAACTTGCCAGACGCTCTCGGTAAAAGATGGAATAATCGATTTTTTCAATCTGGCGGATCGTATCATTTAACCGTTTTTCCGTCATATAGGAATTTTTTATATTGCTGAAAATTCCATCGGAACAGAGGATTGGCACAAACATCGTAATATTTCCATTGATGATTCGGGAAGCATAGCGGAACATATTCTGACACTCAAAATGCATTCGCTGCTCTTTGTCTGCGACTGCCTCGTCCATCTCTTTCTGTGTGATCTTCTGCTCTTTCACCTGACGCCGCAGATAGGTGGTAAAATCCTCGTCAAACTCATTTTTCGAAGTCTCTTTCACGCCGTCATAAACCGCCTGAAGCCATTTTGACATCGTATAAACACGGCATCCGTCCTCCTCCGGATCCATTTCCGGGCGCAGACGCAGCATGGTATCCAGTTCCTCGTCCGTGAGCAGTTTCTCACTGACAAACCCATAATCCAAAAACAGGCGCACTGCCAATGGAATGTCCTCATCGTCCATACTTTTCTTTACTACAGCTTCATATATTTCATAATATAATTTACTTATATTTTTACGCACTTCCGTCGCTTCCGGCGTCCTTGCAAATTTATCGGGAAGTACCGTAAAGGCTTCTACCGCCTCCGTAAATTCACTTTTCACCCGCATATGAACCGGCGCATATTCGACAATCTGCCCCAGTGATTCATACAGATATTCAATTCCCGGCTCATCCAGTTTTTCGATCTCTTCCTGCGTCTGTCCCTCTCCGGACAAGAGTGCAAAATACAGCCGCTCCATTTTATCCCTGTCAAGCTGTACGGAAATTCCCGCTTTTTCGGTAAGAAATGTTTCCGTCTCATTGATCTTTTCCACAATCTGATCAACCGACTGATCAATACGCGGATCGCGGACACCTTTTTCCAAAAGTGCCAGTGCCAGTTTCCCAACTGTCTGGAAAAGGGCATCTTCTTCTAAGATCAGGCACCGGAATAACCGGTGTAATACTTCGCCCTGTTCACGGCAGTACGACAAAAATTCATTTACCACATCACACTGCTCGCGGTAATGGTACATCGCTACATACTGGCTGCCACAAAAGAATTTTTTCTGCGCCTCAATCGGCATCTTTGCACACTCCAGATAGTATCTTCCAAGATCTTCCGGCTCCTGCAATGACTGCTGCATACAGTTTTCAACCTTTTGCAGTGCATTTTCCACAGACACTTCAAAGCCGCACATCGTGGCAACCTGACTGCACAATTCATATTTTTCTTTGATAAAGCCGCAAAGGCTTTCATTTTCTTCTCTTAAATGCTGTAACTGTTTTTTTATTTCTGCCAGAAAATAGTTTAAAGAGGTAACAAGAAGTCCCCGATAATCCGGCTTTTCCGCCAATATATGTTCGATGCCCGCCATCCCCTCAATAGGAATGACAAAAACGGCACAATCGTCTTTTGCATTATATGTAAAGGAATGTATTTCTTTTCCAATATCACACGCTCCCAGGAAATTTCCTGTTCCCAACACCATACTGATACCATCTGCTACCAGCTCCACTCTTCCTTTGACCAGAAGAGCAATCGACTCCACTTTCGTATCCTTCTCATACAAAACAGCACCATTTTCAATCGAATTCATTGCGTTTTCTGTCAATTGTACTTTCTCTTTCATACGATACCTCCGCATCGGCACTGTCGCCCTTTTTCCCCAGATAAAATCCGTCAAATATAAAAAATCCGTGCGCCCCGCTTCGAATCAATCTCAATGGACGTTACCTCTACAGTTAACTCAACCCAGGCGCCCTTACGACACACAAGAAGTTTTGCTTAGTGCTGCTTCATTCCTGACCTGACACGGTTCACAAGTTCCTGTTGCGCAAGACCCAAGTGTCAACGCCACTTACTTTGGGCAGCTCTCCGTCAAAAGACCCTCGATGGGACAACACCCCTGCTATAGCGGATTGCAGGTACAGGGCACCGCTATCTCCCCGGCTGCACGGAAATCTTAACAATGTTTAGCGTGAGTCGCCTCACATGAAATAAGTATAATCGTTTTTCCCTCTTATGTCAAGATTTTCACATCGAAAAAAACGAATCATATATTGATTTTAAACACAGTAAGGAATGCTGCCTATGTCTGTTAATATTACCATTCTCCCCTCAGATGCCCGCACCGACTATGCCCGCCACTGTCTGGCGTCATATGGCGCAAAATTTCTGGATCGTTGGGAGAATTTTCCAGCAGAAGGAGTTGTCCTCACCGGAATTCCATTTACAAAAAACGGAAAATCCCTTTTTACAACTCTCCTTCCATTTTTTACCATTGAGTCTTTTATTAAAAAACTTACACCAGATCATATTATAATCGGCGGAAATTTTCCGGCGGTGGTAACCGATTATTGTACCAAACATGACATTCCCTGTTATGATGTGCTGCAAAGTCCATCCTTTGGACGTTTGAATACCCGTCTGACCGCAGAAGGGCTTCTCGCCCAGGTCATGTCCAAGACACCATTTTCTATATTAGAATCTAAAATTCTTCTTATTGGATACGGAAGATGTGGCAAGGAAATAGCGCGGATTTTTTCGAATTATAGCAAAAAAATAGTCATCACAGAGAAAAATCCAAAATCCGTTTCCTCCGCTCTGGCAAATGGTTACAAGTGTTTCACTCCCGATAAAATACGCAGCAACAAATCGCATCTTAACCAGACAAATATCATTATAAATACCGCTCCGGATGTCCCGATTGCCGCCTCTTTTTTCACGTATATTCCTTCAGATTGTTACGTATTTCAAGTGGCGTCCGGCCCTTTGCTTTTGCCGGAAACATTTCACGGCATCCTGATCAACTGTCCGGGAATCCCCGGAAAATATGCCCCTAAGACAGCTGGCAGCAAACTTGCCGCAGAAATCTGTAAATATTGTGATCTTTAAGGAGGTAACTTATGTCCATGGATTTATCACAAAAAAATATCGGCATCGCGATCACCGGTTCCTACTGCACCTACAAAAAGGTATTTGCAGAACTGGAAAAACTGGCATCTACCGGTGCCAATCTGTATCCTATTTTTTCGGATCACGCCTCTTCGACGGACAGCCGTTTTGGAAAATGCGCTGACTTTCTTGAAAAGGCAGAAAAAATTACCGGAAAGAAACCGATCACGACGATTCCGGATGCCGAACCGATCGGTCCGGGTGCTCTTTTTGACATCCTTGTCATCGCGCCATGCACGGGAAATACATTGTCAAAACTTGCGAACGGCATCTCTGACACCCCTGTCCTGATGGCTGCAAAAGCACATCTTCGCAACAACCGGCCTCTCGTCGTCGCACTTTCCACCAATGACGCTCTGGGAATGAACCTGAAAAATATCGGCATCCTGCTCAACACAAAGAATATTTATTTCATTCCTTTCGGTCAGGATAATTACAAATCAAAACCAAATTCTATGATCGCACACATTGATCTTTTGACGGATACAATCGAGGCAGCTTTGGATGCCCGACAGTTACAGCCTGTGATCCAGGGACCGGATCCAAAATAAAGGAGGCTTTTTCATGTGTGGTATCGCAGGATTTTATCAATCCGATCAAAATTATCTCAGCAGCAGATATCAGGGGACTTCTCCCGAAAATCCCTGGAGAAAACGCCTGATTGCCATGAGACGCTCTCTGCGGAGCCGGGGCCCAAACGATGAAAATACACTTCTTTTCCACCACGCCGGTCTCGCACACACACGCCTTGCCATCCGCGATATCCTCGGTGGCAGGCAGCCAATGTCCGCGCAGTATAAAGGCGCCAGTGCTTCCATTGTATACAACGGCGAAATTTATAACACGTGCGAACTTCGCGAAGAATTGGAACCTTTTGGCATGAGCTGGTCAACCACAAGTGACACGGAAGTGATCCTGAATGGTTTTCTGGCAATGGGAACATCTTTTTTCGAAAAATTAAATGGTATTTTTGCCTTTGCCATCTATGTACATCAGACAAAAGAACTCTATCTTGTCCGTGACTCTCTGGGAGTAAAACCACTTTTTTACAGTTTTGACCACTCCGCCGTCGTCTTTGGTTCGGAGCCCAAAGCCCTTTTTGCTTATGGCATTCAACCGGCGGCAGACCGTGCCTGCTGGAATGAAATCTTTGCTCTCGGTCCGGCTAGAACGCTCGGAAATGGTGGATTTGCCGAAATGCACGAACTTCTCCCCGGAGAATACATTCATATTTCCGCCTCCGGCTGCCGGCATCACTTTTTCCGAAAATTGGAAGCCGCACCACATAATGATTCGTATGCGGATACAATCCGCCACGTGCGGTTTCTTCTCTGTGACAGCATTCACAGACAAATGGTCTCGGATATTCCGATCTGTAGTTTTTTATCCGGCGGACTGGACAGTTCACTCGTTACTGCGATCTGCCAGATGTATCTGAAGAAAGAAGATGCCATATTAGATACTTTTTCCTTTGACTTCAAAGGCAATGATGTGAATTTTCAGGCAAATTCGTTTCAATCCAGTCAGGACCGCCCATTTGCAGAGCTGGCTGCCAAACATCTGGGAACGCATCACACCCTTCTCGAATGTGACAACGAAACGCAGGCAGACTACCTTTTCAAAGCTGTCGATGCGCGTGATTTCCCGTGTATGGGAGATGTGGAATCCTCGATGCTCTACTTTTGCGAACAGGTTTCCCGGACACACCGCGTCGCTTTGACCGGCGAATGTGCAGATGAGATTTTTGGCGGTTACCCATGGTTTCATAAAGAATCGCTTTGGCAAAAAAATATGTTCCCGTGGTCATATGATTTTAACGCAAGAAGGGTTCTGCTTTACGATGAGTTCTCTGCTTCCCTGAAAATGGAAGATTATGCCAATGAAGCCTATGAGACCACGCTTTCCTGCACCCCGCGTCTCGCGGAAGATTCCGAAAAAGAGGCGAGACGGCGCGAAATCTCATGGCTCAACATCCGGTGGTTCATGATGACTCTCCTGAACCGAATGGATCGAACGAGTATGTACTCCGGTCTGGAAGCCCGTGTACCATTTGCTGACCACCGCATTTTACAGTATGTCTATAACATCCCGTGGGACATGAAATGCCACAACGGTCAGACAAAGAGCCTTTTGATCGACGCAGGAAAAGGACTTCTGCCCGCCGCTGTATTAAACCGCAAAAAGAGCCCTTATCCCAAGACTTATGATCCCGCCTATGAAACACTGCTTGCAGAGCGTCTTTACGAAATGGTTCATGCGGTAAATTCACCTCTGACCGGTATCGTAGACCCGAAAAAACTGGATCATTTTCTAAATACCCCCAGCGATTACGGAAAGCCGTGGTACGGTCAGCTTATGGCCGGTCCACAGATGCTTGCGTATCTCCTTCAGGTGGGATATTGGATCCAGACATACTCGATTTCTCTTTAATATCAGAAGCAGCCTCCCAGCCTCCCTGCATTGCCTGCAAAGGCTGTGGATGCACTTCCATCATCCAGTATCCAAAATCTCCCATTTTTAACTTACTTTTATGCACACTTTTAAAATACGAAAATCCATACGATTTCCCAAGATAAACATCGCGTTTATGGTATCTTCCCGGCACTCCGACAAACACCCGGTCTCCAATTCTGGCAAAAAGCAGATGCCCAAAATTATAAAATCCCTGCTTTAAAAACGGATTTTCCGACAACGTCCAATACCTTTGTGGAAATTCTCCAAAATCCTCTGTTCCGATCTGAACACATTGATCCACCTCATCATCTGAAAATGGATACATCGCCGTATGTGTGGAAAAAAGTTTATCACATTCATACTTCCAATTATGCTCTTCTTCCATCTCTACTTCGATAAATTCCGGCGGTTCCTCTGTTTGTAATTCTTCTTGCGGTTCTCCTTTCAGCATGGAATCTGCCGCTTCTGTCATTTCTATCTCATGTTCTGTTGTCTCCGGAATTTTCTCTTGCTGTTGTTCTTCTTGCAGCACAGAGTCTGTCCTTTCTGTCATCTCGATCTCAGATTCTTCCACGACAACCTTTTCTTTCTTCTGAAAAGCCTCCCTCTCCACAGCGGGCAACTGCCCTTCTCCCATCTGTGCTTTTCCATTTCCTCCAATCCAGATTCCGATCACTTCATCTTTTTCTCCCACTTTGCACTCCAGTCTCGTAATTTCTTCTGAAGAAACGGTTCCCGCCAGCTGATTATATGTTCCATCTTGTCCTTTCAGCACAATCGTCACCGGTTTGTTTTCCCATTTATTTACATTTATCAAATGTATTTCCAAGCGGATCCACTCACGTTTTCCGGACGCCTTTATATATCCTCCGCGTTCTTGTCCTTCTTCCTGTAAATATATCATCTTACGGAAATAACTCACGAAGTTCTCCTTTTAAGGCTTTTCTAAAAACTATGCGTATAGGGAGATTTTTATGCTAAATCAATGCCACTTACCTTTCGTTTTTCTAATGCCATTCCAATCAATCGGTCTGCCTGATCCACCATGAACAATGGAATATTGAGTACATCATCATCCAATTTCAGGTTATTCAGCGAAAAACGCACACGAAGTTTTACTTTATCCGGAAACAACTCCTTGAATTTCTTGAGACTTCTGCTGGAAGTATTGGCTTCTGATTTTACTTCAACCGGAAATATATCATTTTCCCGTTGAATCAGGAAATCCACTTCATACGGAGGATTGGTCTGTGTCCAATAACGAGGGACCACTTCAAACTGTGTAATCAATGTCTGAAGTACAAAATTCTCAGTCAATGCCCCCTTAAATTCCGTGAACAGACGGTTCCCTTCACCGAATGCAGTAGGTGCTAATTTTGCCAAACGACGAAGTAATCCCACATCCACCAGATAAATTTTAAATGCTGACAGATCATCATAAGCCGCCATAGGAAGTCCGGGAGCAGAACTGCGATAAATCTTGTGCACCAATCTGGCATCCACCAGCCACTGCAGAGCATCCTCATATTCACGTGCTCTGGCACCTTCTTTAACAACCTTGTAAATGAACTTCTTGTTTTCCCTTGCCAGTTGAGAAGGTATGGACTTCCAAATCATGGATATCTTTGGGAACTCACTGACATTTGGATGTTTTGCAAAATCACGTTCATAAGCACCAATGATCCCCGCCAAAGCTTCCTGCATCGCAGAGACATCACGGGCTTCTGTCCACATTAAAACCGATTCCGGCATACCTCCCGTGACATAGTACATCTTTAATTTTTCGTACAGAGGATGAAAAAATGCATCCGGAATTGGCTCAATCGTATCCACACTTTCCAAATAAGCAGCAAGATTTTCATCCCCATTAGCAAGCAGAAATTCCGAAAACGTCATCGGATCAATCTGCATGAAATTGACTTTTCCAACCGGAAAAGACGAAGGCTTTGCCAGCGCAATGCCTAGAAGGGAACCCGCGCAGGCAATGTGGTACTGCGGCGCATTTTCACAGAAATATTTCATAGAATTGATCACTTTCGGGCAATCCTGCACCTCATCAAAAATAATAAGGGTCTTTTCCGGCACAATCTTCTGACCACTTGCCAGCATCAGATTTTGCAGGATTCGATTGACATCCTTGGTTGTTTCAAAAAACTGTTTGTAATCTTCATTTTCATCAAAGTTAAAATATGCGGTATTTTCATAATAGCATCTGCCGAACTCTTTTAACGCCCATGTTTTTCCTACCTGCCGCACACCTTTTAGAATCAAAGGCTTTCGGTAGGGAGAATTCTTCCAGTCCAATAATTTTTTCAAAATAAAACGTTCCATAAGCTCACTCCTCACACTTTTATTGGTGTTTTTGTGTATAATAGTCACACTATTATTATAAGCAAAAACATCAAAAAATACAACACTAAAAAAGCGGACCGCATTCGCGATCCGCTTCTTCTATTCAAAGCACTATGGGATTGATTATTTCAATGTAACTTTAGCGCCTTCAGCCTCTACCTTAGCTTTGATATCTTCAGCTTCGTCTTTAGAAGCACCTTCTTTGATTACTTTAGGAGCGCCGTCTACAACTTCTTTCGCTTCCTTAAGTCCAAGACCTGTTACTTCACGAACAACTTTGATAACCTTAACTTTGTTTGGTCCAACTTCTGTAAGTTCTACGTCGAACTCGTCTTTCTCAGCGCCGCCTGCTGCTGCACCGTCGCCTGCTGCTGCTACAACAACACCTGCTGCTGCAGATACACCAAATTCTTCTTCGCAAGCTTTTACTAAATCATTTAATTCCAAAACGCTCATCTCTTTGATAGCATCGATAAATTCCTGAGTAGTCATTTTAAATTCCTCCATTTAATATAATATTTTTCTTTGTTGGCAGATTATTCTGCTGTTTCTGCTGCTGGCTCTTCACCATTTCCTTTAGCTTCAGCGATCTGATTAAGAACGCGTGCCATGTTGGTAACAGGTGACTGCAAGCTTCCAAGCAATTTAGAGATAAGAGTATCTCTTGATGGGATGTTAGCCAATGTCTTGATACCGGCTTCATCATAATATGTGCCGGCTACAACACCGCTCTTGAACTGAAGTGCCTCTGCTTCTTTTGCAAAGTCATTAAGAACACGCGCTGGAGCGGTCTCATCCTCTGCTGAAAATGCAACTGCAGTAGGTCCTTCCAAATCCTTATCCAACTGTGCAAAATCAGTTCCTTCGAATGCACGAACAAGCATTGTGTTTTTGTATACTTTGTATACAACACCGGCTTCTCTCAATGCTTTACGAAGTTTTGTATCCTGCTCAACAGTCAGACCACGATAATCAACAAGTACAGCTGCTTTTGCGTCTGCTGCATATCCTTTGATCTCGTCTACGATTGGCTGTTTGATCTCTACTTTAGCCATGAGTCATTTCCTCCTTATATATTTTCTGCCGAAAAGAATATATACGGACGTAATATAAAAACCCCCTCTTCTCGCCATAGCAAAAAGAGGGGACGTAAATCCACATTCTTTACTCCTCGGTAGGCGGCTCTTGCACTTACACATCTGAAATCCCGAAGGACCATCTATACCTACTGTCTACGGCAGTCATCAAAATTTATATTAACATACCTTGGCGGTACTGTCAATATCTTTTTTTCGTAACCGATCAGTTACTTTTTATGCATATTTTACTGTGCTTACTTTCACACCAGGTCCCATTGTACTGGTGATTGTAACACTCTTCATATACTGTCCTTTTGCACTTGCTGGTTTTGCTTTTACGATAGCATCCATCAAAGTGTTAAAGTTATCATTCAACTGCTCAGCAGTGAAAGATGCTTTTCCTACAGGACAATGAATAATGTTTGCTTTGTCCAAACGATATTCGATCTTACCTGCTTTAATGTCATTAACAGCCTTTGTAACATCCATTGTAACAGTTCCTGCTTTTGGGTTTGGCATCAAGCCTTTTGGTCCGAGTACACGTCCGAGACGACCAACAACGCCCATCATATCCGGAGTAGCTACAACTACGTCAAACTCAAACCATCCATCGTTCTGAATCTTAGGAATGAGTTCCTCGCCGCCAACATAATCAGCACCAGCTGCTTCTGCTTCTGCAACTTTATCACCTTTTGCAAATACAAGAACGCGAACTTTTTTACCGGTTCCGTGTGGCAGTACAACTGCACCACGTACCTGCTGGTCTGCATGACGTCCATCTACACCAAGACGGATATGCGCTTCAATTGTTTCATCGAATTTTGCAACTGCTGTTTTCTTTACAAGGTCAATGGCCTCAGCTGGATCATACTGAACTGTTCTGTCTACCAGCTTTGCAGCCTCAACATATTTTTTACCTCTTTTCATGATTCAAACCTCCTAGTGGTATTAACGAATGTGTAGGAGCTTAGTAACAAGTTCCTGTTCTCCCACAACGTCCAAATGACATAAGTCTCTTGCGATGTCTAAATTTTCACTTAAGTTTTATTAGTCTTCTACTGTGATACCCATACTTCTTGCAGTACCAGCGATCATGCTCATAGCAGCCTCCACGCTTCCTGCATTCAAGTCAGGCATCTTAAGTTCTGCAATCTTCTGAATCTCTGCTTTAGAGATTGTTGCAACTTTTGTCTTATTTGGTACACCAGAACCGGATTCAATCTTACAAGCTTTCTTAAGAAGAACTGCTGCCGGTGGAGTCTTTGTGATGAAGCTGAAACTTCTATCTGCATAAACAGTAATAACTACAGGAATGATCATTCCTTCCTGTCCTGCTGTCTTTGCATTAAACTCCTTTGTAAACTGAACAATGTTTACACCATGCTGTCCAAGTGCCGGACCAACTGGTGGTGCTGGTGTTGCTTTTCCAGCTGGGATTTGTAATTTAATATATCCTTCAACTTTCTTAGCCATTATAAAAACCTCCTGATTTTCACTTCTATAACTTTTCTAATTCTGAGAAATCAATTTCTACCGGTGTTCCACGGCCAAACATGTCAATTTCGATCACTGCCATATGTTTTGCCGGGTGAACTTCCTGCACGATACCATGTGTATCCTGCCATACACCTTTGGTAACCAGAACATGGTCGCCAATACTGTATGGTACTTCCTCTGCCTGAGCAAGAAATCCCATGTTGGCAATTTCTTCTGCGGTAAGAGGAACCGGTTTGGATCCCGGGCCGACAAATCCTGTCACGCCGCGGGTATTTCGAACCACATACCAGGTCTCGTCATTCATCACCATATTCAGGAGAACGTAGGCCGGAAACATTTTCTTCTGAACCTGTTTCTTTTCTCCATTTCTCTCCTCAACAACCGTCTGCATCGGCACCATAACTTCAAGGATCTGATCCTGAAGGTTACGATTTTCGATTGTCTTCTCGATGTCAACTTTTACCTTATTCTCGTATCCGGAATAAGTATGAACTACATACCATTTTGCTTCTTCCGCCATAGCAACCTCCTAAAATAATTATAGTCCAATTGCCTGCAGACCAAGACGGATCAGCCAGTCAATACCAGCGATCACACCGCCAAGAACAACAGAAACAACGATCACCAGTGCGGACTGGCGAATCAATTCCTCTCTTTTTGGCCATGTACATCTCTTGAACTCTGCTTTGACACGTTTAAAGAAGCCACCTGCTTTCGAAGTCTTTTCTGCTTCGCTCATCGGGCACACATCCTTTCCCCAACATTACAACGACAAAAATTATTTTGTCTCTTTGTGCAATGTGTGTGTTCTACAAAATCTACAATATTTCTTTGTTTCCATTCTGTCCGGATGGTTTTTCTTGTCTTTGGTCAAGTTGTAGTTACGCTGCTTACACTCTGTACATTCCAATGTAATTTTAGTACGCATTACGTCACCTCCGTGATTATTTGTTAGTAAAAATTTAGGCATAAAAAAAAGACCTAATTCATCGCTAGAATATAGTACCACAAATTCATACGATTCGTCAAGTCTTTTTTCGTTGTTTTTAGATCCGGTAGATTTCTACTCCGGCAAAGCGGACATTTCCTTCAATCACTAAGGTCGGACCATCTTCTGTCACGCCGCTTACATGATGCTCCTCCACACCGCCAAAACTGCAGTCGGTATTATTTACCACATGCCAGTTCGACGGGATGTAAATATCCACACCGGAGAAATATACACTCAAGTCAACAACCGCACTTCCGGACTGAATGACGGCATTGTCCATATTTACTTCCATTCCGCAGAATTTACAGTCAATGACTGCCTTTTTAAACGCATTGGAATTGATATTCTTCTTTGTTCCATTGAACATTCCGGTCAGCACGACGCTGTCTCCATCGACGTCGGAAGCATTGGCATCTGTCATTCCCTCACCGTAGGTTTCCACACGGCGGTGTGTTTTGTGCCTGCGATACTCTTTTGCACGGCTTCCAAAAATCATATTCAGACCAATACTGCCAAAAAGTGCTGCCCACAAAACCGGCCACGGCGTCAAAGCCTCGATGCCTAGCACATGTTCAAACATGATCAGCAGGATTGCCAGCGAAAACAGCATTCCGCCAAATTCCAGCCGGATTGCGGATTTGATAAAACACATCACGCAAATGATACCGATCACAATGCGCATCAGACTGATGTCCGGTGTAAATCCAAGGCTGTGTGCCAATATGTACACTGCTGCCAGAAGGAGCAGCACACCCCAAAATATGTTGTCTTTCTTCATAATAAAAGTCCCCTTTCTAATTTGTATGAATTTCAATGTTTCCAAGATCGGCTTCTGCTTTCACTTGGCGATAATCTTCGTAGCCTGCCGCATTCGCATCTTTTTCGACCTTATATTCACTTTCAATACCTGCATGCTTTTCATCGTTGATAGAAACATTTCCAAGATCTGCTGAAAGGTCGTATGCGTACGCACCTTTTGGTCCGTCAAAATACATTTCAAAATTGCCGGCATCCACTTCCGCTTCTATTGCTTTAATGAAATTATTTCTAAGTTCTACATTTCCGGCATCTGCGTTTATTTTGATATTATCCAGTGTACATTCTGAAACAATCAGATTGCCGGCATCCAGATCTGCCGTGATCTCACCACTTGGAATCTTCGTCAAATGCACATCTCCCGCATCCAAAGTAATATTCATTTTTGTATTTTGAACCATCGATGTCGGAATTTTCAACGTCAATGTACATTTTCCTGCTAAGTTTCCAAATGGAAAATGTACAAAAAACCCGTGCGACCGGCTCTTTATACTAAGCGTACCTTCTGTATTTTCAATGCTCGGTTTCCGGCTTTCCTCTCCCTGATACTGAATGGAAGTCTGGCTCACTTCATCCGTTACTTCTATATTTAATGTCATCGCGTCCGCATCCACGTAAATCGTTTGAAGCGGAGCTGCTGCTTCTTCCAGATTCTGGCTTTCCTCTGTCATTTCAGTCGTCATGGTTGATAAATTCACGCTTCCGCGGTAGATTGCAAATGGAATGATAGCACCAAGGCTCAATACCAGCACACCGAATATAACGATCAATACGATCGCAAATGCCGGCACTTTCTGCTTTTGGTAAATTGGCTGTGCCTCTGCTGCCCCATACATATTTGACGGTTGCTCACGTTCATAATTGGCAGTTGCTTTTGCCAATTCCTGATAGCGGTTTTTCAAACTGTTTCCAAATACCAACATAAATACCGCAATTCCTACGATAAACAACACACTGCTGCTTAAAATTGCTTCCGCGAACAGATTCCGGCACAATCCCGAGCCCATACTTGGCACCACGCTGAAAATACACAGGAACACACCAATACAAGTCGTTAAAACGCGGCGTTTTTCATCCTTTTCCTGATTTTCACGGATATACGCTGCGGCCTCTTCTTCCAGCGCAATCGTATACCGGCTGACTTTTCCGTATTCCTTTGTCTTCATAGATGCCAGTATAAAAAGCACAACCGCTGCGCCAACCATCAGAAACATTCCTGTATTTCCCAGCAGATTTCCAATCACTGCCCCAATATATCCCTGATCGACCGCTCCATCTATCACAGATTCCACAAACGGTCCCCAAATACAGAGCATTACTCCAAGGGCAACATACATCGCATGTGTTTTTGCAAAGGCAACATATTTTTTTACTTCTTCCAATCCCCATCTGCGGTCTGCATGACGGCTCTTTTTCTCCTGCGGCTCCTCTTCTTTTTTCATAAAGTCCCCGATTCCGAGTTCTTCTGCCAGTTCATCCAGATTGCCAAATTCTGAGATCACCGTCCCTACGGCTTCTTTTTCTGACATCCCCTCTGCGGTCAGTTCTTCGTATTTGTCTTCCATCATCTCCATCAATTCCGCTTTGGCACGAAGCACCTGCGGCGTTTCCGGCAGATTCAGAAACATATTGTTAAGATATTCTCTAATTGCTTCCATCCTCTTGGCTCATCCTTTCTTTCATAATAAACTTATCCACAACCTCTTTCGTCACTTCCCACTCTTTACACTTTTCTTCATAGTACCTTTTCCCCTCTTCGGTGACACGATAATACGTGCGCCGCTTGCCTCCTGTCTCATTGCCGGAAAACGATTCAATGTACCCGTTTTTCTCCATTCTTGTAAACGCCGAGTACAATGTCGTCTCTTTAATGATATATTTTTCCTCAGAAATCATTCGGATTTTTTTGGAAATCTCATATCCATACGAAGGATTTTGCTGGAGCAGATATAAAATCATCGTATCATTATATCCCCGAATCACATCGCTGCTAATCAAAAGCCCGCCTCCTTTCGCACATTTTGATCTTTTGCCGGAGCGGCAAATTATTACGCTTGTCATTGCTACGTCTATCGTAGTACGTCTGACGTAGTTAGAGTATAGCATAATTACTACAACAGGTCAAGTAATTTTTATCTTCTATTTTATCTTACTGAATATACTAAAAAAGAGACACGTTTTACGCACCTCTTTCTTATCCGTTTTCGTCTGCATTGCCATCACAACACCAGATCTTCTACTTCCTCCAGCGGGATATCCAACTCTTTTGCGATTTCTTCCGGGGTCTTTCCACTCAAGAATGCTCTAAAGACCTGTTTCGCCTGAGTTCTTTCTTCTCGTTTTCCTTCCAGCCTTCCCTCTTCTCTTTCTTCTTCCCGAAGCACTCTCTCGTGCAGTTCCACATCAAATTCATACAAGCACATGCGATACACCTCCGCTTTGTTCTTTAATAAAAATTCTTTTAAGATTCCATCCCGGATACATTCGTCTATCGTCGTCCGTATCGCATCCTCCAATGGCATTTCTTTCCTATGTACGCGCACCCTTTCCGTAAACTCTGTGTATTCCTGTAATGTTTGACAAATTTCTTTCAGTTCTTCATTTTTTCCTTTGTTTATGTTTAGCTGGAGCACAACCAGCTCCAGATTTTTCTCTCCGTTATCGGCAGCAAACGCATTTGACAAACGAATTTCTTTTCGCTCCGGCTGCTCTTCCTCTCCATTGTAAAATACCACAAATTTCAGAGTTGGAATTTTAATCTGCTTTCTGGAGTAGATATCCAGCCCCTCTTCATAAATATATTTTTGCAGTAGATCCGATACATAAAATAGGTTTCGCAGTGGCATATTGGGATTGACCGTTGACTGATGTTCATACAACTGCATCATCATGTCGATCATACAGGAGACATCATTTTTCATGCCAAGATACAATGCTCCTTCCAATGTAGTAATTACCAATTCTTCCGGATCATCATAATGTGTTCCGTTGACTGCATTGAATAGAGAAAGCAGTCTCTTTTTGTCCCGGAAAAGCATTCGAAACAACGTATCCCTGTAATTGCGTATTACTGCCGGCTTCGTTCTGATTTTTCTTTTTCTCTTCATTCAAAATCTCCCTTCTGTGTTTTGCAGGAGTTTTGTAATGAAAAAGCTTTCACTTTTCCGAATCCTTTTTCACTCCTGCTTTGTAGTTATTTTTCTGGAATTTAAGCAAGAATGATACACCACTTTATTCGAAATTTTACTTATTATATACAGACTAAAAAATCACTTGCTTTCCGACAGTATAACACAGTACACTATCCGATGCAAGTGATTTTTTCAAAAAGGATTATAACTAAGTTATCAACCACCACTTCAAGTGGTGGTTTAATATTGGCCCTCCTAAGGGC
>CAJMFH010000042.1 GCA_905212635.1 uncultured Lachnoclostridium sp.
ACTGTAGTGCCTATACCGCGGTTGACCGCGCAGAAGACGACACCGAGATCTGCCGCAGAGTCAATGTGGACGGCACGGAAAATATTGCCAAAATATGTAAAAAACTGGACTGCAAAATGCTTTACCTGAGTACCGATTACATCTTTTCCGGTGATGGTGAGAGACCGTGGGAGCCGGACGACAAGGCTTCGCCACTCAATGCCTATGGGCAGAGCAAATATGACGGCGAACTGGCGCTTAAAAAGTATGTGGATAAATATTTTATTGTCCGTATTTCCTGGGTATTTGGAATCAATGGCAATAATTTTATTAAGACAATGCTCCGCCTCGGCAGAGAAAATGGGGCGGTAAAAGTAGTCGATGACCAGATCGGTTCTCCAACCTATACGTATGATCTTGCAAGGCTGCTTGTTGATATGATCGAAAGTGACCGCTATGGTGCCTACCACGCGACAAATGAAGGAATTTGCAGCTGGTACGAATTTGCCAAAGAAATTTTCCGCGCAGCCGGCATGAATGACGTTTCTGTGACGCCGGTGAAGAGTGGAGAATTTCCGGTAAAAGCAAAACGGCCAAAAAACAGCCGGATGAGCAAAGAAAAACTCGTCGCAAACGGTTTTTCCCTGCTTCCGGCATGGCAGGATGCAGTAGCACGATATATCAAAGAACTTAATTTATTGTAACTATTCAGGACCGCTGTTCGAAAATGCGAATTGAGGGCGGTGGGGAGTTCTGAATAGTTACAATTATCAATGAACCGAACACGTTTCTTCCGGTACAGTTCCCTTGGCAAAATATTCCTTTTTGCTGCGGGAACTGTAGTGGTTTTCAGCCAATGGTTTTCCGCATACGGTGCAGGTTCGCACCGCAACGACGGAAGATGGCATCGTGAATTTCGCTTTTTCGTCTTTATGTTTTTTACTCAATTTTTCCATGATCGCTTTCCAGATTGCCTTATGATAGGTTGTGTTGCTTTGTTTTTCGCTGGCATCGTATCCGCCCCAGATTCCGGCGGTAAGATATGGCGTATAGCCGACAAACCACAAGTCTTTATTTCCGGTAGAAGTTCCGGTCTTTCCGGCAACCGGTACGTTGATCCCACGCAGTTTTACGGCGGTTCCGGTACCTGAATTTACGACATCCTGCATTGCGCTTGTGAGCAGGAATGCGGTCGAATCTTTCATGACCTGCTTGCTGGAGGACGTTGTGACGACCGTTACGTCCTCGCCTTTTTTGTTTTGTGTCTTTGTGACAACCGGTGTTTTGTCGAGCAGAACATTGCCATCGTGGTCAATGATCTTTGTATAAAAAGTCGCTTTATTGTACACACCGCCATTGGCAATGCTGGCAAATGCGGTTGTCAGTTCGAGGTTTGATACTCCTTTTGTCAGACCGCCAAGTGCCATTGGCAGGGAAATGTCGCTGTAAATTTTTCCACTTGCATCGGTGTAACTTTCTACAAGAGAAGTAAATCCAAGATTTAACAAATAGTCATAGGCAACTTTCGGGGTTACCTGCTCCAGTGTTTTGACAGCGATAACATTCATGGAGTCAGCAATCGCTTTGCGGATTGTCACAGTGCCGCGGTAGCCGCGATACCAGTTTTTGACAAGGCGTTTTGTGCCGGGATAATAATACGGCTCGTCTTTTTGCTGGGTTGCCAGTGTCATACCCGAAGTGTCGAGGGCAGGCAGGTACGTAGAAAGGATTTTATACGTGGAACCCGGCTGGCGCAGTGACGTGCTGGCGCGGTTCAGAGTACGGCTGGCAGTTTTTTCTCCGCGGCCGCCGCAGATCGCTTTGACTTGCCCCGTCGTCTGATCCATTACAACAAAGGAAACCTGTGGCTGGATGACAAAATCAATCTTTTCGCCTTCTACCTGGCACCCGGTGCCTTTTGACATTGCCTTTTTGTATACTTTAATATACTGATTGGCTTCCTTTTTGTCGGTATAATAAAGAGGAATTTTTTTCTTTTTCTTCTTTGCAAACCAGTTTTTCATTGTACCGGCATTGTAATTGTGTGCAACACCTTTGGCATCGGTTACGGTGAGCTGGTAACTGAGCTGATATGTGGAGCCTGACGGATAGTACGAAGGATTGTTGATCACATTGTCACAGACCTTCTGGATCGAAGCATCCTGGGTGGTATAAATCGTAAGACCGCCGCGGTACAGGGCATTGTAAGCCTGCGTTTCTGTGTAGCCAAGTTCGTTTTTCATGTCCGAGATGACCTGATCGATCAAAGCATCCGTAAAATAAGAAGTGGTCGTCTGTGTGGCAGTCGTTTCTTTGTTTACAGCTTTGATGCGGGCATATACTTTGTCCGCCATTGCTTTTTCGTATTCATCGGAAGTGATATATCCCTGATCTTTCATATAAGAAAGGATGGTTGTCCGCTTTTTGGCATTTCGCTTCGGATGTGTGATCGGGTTGTAGCCGGCAGGGTTCTGTGTAATCCCCGCAAGGACAGCGGATTCCGAGATGGTCAGTTCCGATACATCTTTATCAAAATAACGTTTGGCGGCTGCCTGAACGCCGAGTGTATTCTGCCCGAGATTAATCGTATTCAGATAATATTCGAGGATCTGCTCTTTTGTCAGACGGTTCTCAAGCTGGATCGCAAGGTACTGTTCCTGCACTTTTCGTTCGACCTTCTGGGCAAAAGTAGATTCTTCTCCCCCGTTAAAGACCTGATTTTTCAAAAGCTGCTGTGTGAGCGTACTGGCACCTTGATGAAATTCTCCGCCATTGGTCAGACCGCTGAACGTCGCACGGAAAATTCCCTGAAGATCAATTCCGTCATGTACCCAGAAACGCTCGTCCTCAATGGCGACAAAAGCATTTTGCAGATGCTTCGGAATGGTATCCAGCGTCGCGTACTGGCGGTTGGCCTCTTTTCCCACAAGGGTCTGTATGGTCTTTCCCTTGCTGTTTAATATGGTGGTTGCATAACCATCCGGGATGACATTGATCGAGTCAATGCCCGGTGCCGTCTCCATCAGTCCGTTTACGATACCGGACACACCGCTGAATGCGACAGCGGCGATAACGACAAGCGAGATAAGAACAACTCTTAATGCCATGACTTTACATTTATTCAAACGGTGTGTGGCAGGAGATTTGAGCCGGTTCGCCCGCTCGACCGTATTTCTTCGGCTAAAATTCATAGAAAATATCCATCCTTTCTGAATTTTTTTCGATCCTTTTCTTATAGTATACCAAAAAGTCTTGCAAAGGGAAAGAAAAATTAGTACACTATTGTAAAAGGGGCGAAAGGATAATGGAAATGCCAGAAGCGATAAAGATGATATATCAGGGCGGAAACGCTGAAGTAATAGAAAAAAAATCCCGGTTTATCGGAGAAATCTATCCCATTGGATCGGAGGAAGAAGCGCAGAATATCGTAAATCAGATCCGGAAAAAACATTATGATGCCAGACATCACTGTTTTGCGTATGTACTTGGCGAGAAAAATGAAGTGGAACGATGCAGCGATGATGGAGAGCCGTCGGGAACCGCAGGAAGACCGATGTTGGATCTGCTTGTGGGAGCCGGGGTGCATGACGCCCTTGCTGTTGTGACGAGATATTTTGGCGGCACACTGCTTGGAACCGGCGGTCTTGTGCGGGCGTATTCGGCGGCGACGAAAGAAGCACTGGAGAACTGTGAGATCCGCCAAAAAGAAGCCGGTTACCGCTTAACCATAGGCACGGATTATGTTGACCTGGGCAAAATCCAATATCTGGCAGCCGCAAGAGAACTGAAAGAAGAAAATGTCGATTATGGGGAAAATGTGTCGATCACGTATGAGGTCCCTGAGAGAGAAATACAGGCATTTGAAAAAGAACTGGTTGACAAAACCGGAGGAAAATGTAAGATAGATAGAGGAAGTAAAATATGGATCTACTCGAATATATGAATGAAAAGAATAAGGAAAAAGAGTCTCCGCTGGCTTCGCGCCTTCGCCCAACGACGTTGGATGAAGTGGTGGGGCAGGAACATATCATTGGAAAGGATAAATTACTATACCGCGCAATTAAGGCGGATAAATTGAGTTCTATCCTATTATATGGTCCTCCGGGGACAGGTAAGACGACACTTGCCAAAGTGATTGCAGCGACGACAAAAGCGGAATTTTTACAGATCAATGCGACATCTGCCGGAAAAAAAGATATGGAAGAAGTGGTCGCAAAAGCCAAAGAAAACCGCGGAATGTACGGCAAAAAGACGATTTTATTTATCGACGAGATTCACCGTTTCAATAAAGGCCAGCAGGATTATCTGCTTCCTTTTGTCGAGGACGGAACGATCATTTTGATCGGAGCAACGACGGAAAATCCGTATTTTGAGGTAAATGGAGCGTTGATTTCCCGCTCCATCATTTTTGAACTGCATCCACTCTCCAAAGAAAATATCAAGGCGCTTTTGACACGGGCGGTTACGGATGTGGAAAAAGGACTTGGCAGTTATCATGCCGAGATGGATGAAGAGGCGCTTTCTTTTCTGGCTGAGATCAGCGGCGGAGATGCCCGCATGGCGCTGAATGCGATTGAACTTGGTGTCCTGACGACACCGCGCGGCGAGGACGGAAAGGTGCATATTACGCTGGAAGTGGCGCAGGAATGTATCCAGAAGCGGACAATCCGTTATGATAAAACCGGAGATAATCATTATGATACCATTTCTGCGTTTATCAAAAGTATGCGGGGATCGGATCCGGATGCTGCGGTGTATTATCTGGCGCGGATGCTCTATGCCGGCGAAGATATCCGGTTTATCGCACGCCGCATCATGATCTGCGCGGCAGAAGATGTGTCCAATGCGGATCCGCAGGCGCTTGTCGTGGCGACGGCAGCATCGCAGGCGGTCATGCAGCTTGGTATGCCGGAAGCACGGATCATCCTTGCACAGGCAGCGACGTATGTGGCATGTGCGCCAAAGAGCAACTCGGCGATCATGGCGATCGACGGTGCAATGGAATTTGTGAAAGCACATCCGGATTACAAAATTCCTTCCTATTTACAAGACGCACATTATAAAGGGGCAGCCAAACTGGGACATGGAATCGGTTATAAATATGCCCACGATTACAAAAACCATTATGCCAGACAGCAATATCTGCCGGATGCCTGTAAAGACATACATTTTTACAATTTGTCAGAGCAGGGTTACGAAAAGAAACTCAATGAGCATTTAACGCGTATCCGCAGAGAAAGTGAGGGAGACAATGACTGACACAAAAAAAGAGCCAAAAAGCAGATATCCAAAATCCATCCGGGTTATCGCGATGGTTGGAATCCTTCTTTTGCTCGCACTATATATTATTACACTAATTGCGGCACTGACGACGTCGCCACAGGCGCCGGGGCTGTTTAAAGCCTGTCTGGGAGCATCGATCCTGCTTCCAATCGTCCTTTGGGGATATCTTCGTATCGCGATACTATTGACACCAAAAAAAGATAAAGGAGAAGACAATGTTTGAGATAAAAGCCAGAGAGGGAAGAGCGAGGAGAGGAACCTTTCACACCCCGCATGGGGATATTCAGACGCCTGTATTTATGAATGTAGGAACCGTTGCAGCAATCAAAGGTGCGGTTTCTACGATGGATCTGAAAGAGATCGGAACGCAGGTGCAGCTTTCCAATACGTACCATCTTCATGTGAGACCGGGGGATGATGTCGTCCGCAAAATGGGTGGTCTTCACAAATTTATGAACTGGGATCGTCCAATTCTCACGGATTCCGGCGGATTTCAGGTGTTTTCCCTGGCAGGACTCCGCAAGATCAAAGAAGAAGGCGTTTATTTTCATTCACACATTGACGGAAGAAAGATTTTCATGGGGCCGGAAGAAAGTATGCGGATTCAGTCCAATCTGGGATCGACGATCGCGATGGCATTTGACGAATGTGCACCGCATCCGGCAACACGTGAATATATGGAAGCATCGGTTGCACGTACGACACGCTGGCTGGAGCGCTGCAAGCGTGAGATGGACCGCTTAAACTCTCTTCCGGATACAATCAACAAAGAGCAGATGCTTTTTGGAATCAATCAGGGAGGAACTTTTGAAGACATTCGTATCGAGCATGCACAGCGCATTTCCGATCTGGATCTGCCGGGCTATTCGATCGGTGGACTGGCTGTCGGAGAGAGCCATGAAGAGATGTATCATATCCTAGACGAGGTTGTGCCACATCTTCCGGACAACAAACCAAGGTATCTGATGGGCGTCGGAACGCCGGCGAACATTTTGGAAAGTGTCGAACGAGGCGTAGATTTCTTTGACTGTGTATATCCGGCGCGAAATGGCCGCCACGGACACGCCTATACGAATTTGGGAAAGATGAATCTGATGAACAAACGCTTTGAACTGGATGACCGCCCGATTGAGGAAGGATGCCGGTGCCCGGCGTGCCGCCACTACTCGCGTGCGTACATCCGACATCTGCTCAAAGCAAAAGAAATGCTGGGACTTCGATTATTAGTCTTGCATAATCTTTATTTTTATAATACAATGATGAGTGAGATTCGCGATGCGATCGAAGAAAATCGCTTTCAAGAATATAAAAAGAAAAAATTGGATTCCATGGAATCTAATGAATACTAAGTCTCGTAACAGAGCCAGGAGGTAAAGAAATGGGAACAGTTGGAATGATCATTTATGTGGTAGTTATCATCGGTGTATTTTGGCTGATTGCGATCCGTCCACAGAAAAAGCAGGAAAAAGAACATCAGGCATTGATCGGTGGTCTTGCTGTAGGTGACAGTATCCTGACCACAAGCGGATTTTATGGTGTCGTGATTGACATGCCGGACGATAATGTTGTGATCGTAGAATTTGGAAATAACAAAAACTGCCGTATCCCAATGAAAAAGGATGCGATTGTAGAAGTACAGAAAGCAGAAGAGTAGAAAAAGAAGGCTGCACACTTGACAACATTGAAGCGAGGGGCAGCCTTTTTTACAAGATACTAAGATGCTGGTACATTTTTGTTTTTTGCAATTATTTCATTTTTTGAATATTGTTAATTTGATAAGACAAGTTTGCGGAAAGTGGGTATAAACACGCGGGTATCAGGCATGTGTGTTTGGCATGCCGATACCCTTGCGCGTTTGTTGGAGCGAAAGCGCCCACGCTACGCAAACTTGTCTTATTAAATTACAAAATCTGAAAACGATGAAAAATAGCTTGCAAAAAATAAAAAAAGTACTTGCATTCCCCAAAAACTTAGTGTATAATAGCAATTGCTGTGACATGATAGCGAAGAAGCGTGAGGTTGCCATCCGATGGATGGGTTTTCCGTGGAGCGAATGTCAAGAGACCGTAGATCAGCATATCACGGTCGGTAAACCTGACGGCAAGTCACTGTACGTAACATAGTTTCTGCCAGATAGAGAGCAGATAAACGTGTGAGAAAGTATGCCACGATGTGGCATTTTCGTGTGAACCGGCACGACACACACGGATGAGTGTACAGTCACCACTTGTCGTACGAACTATTATTTAATTCAGTACGAAAAGGAGGCGGCTTTTTTTATGGCAAGTCAGCAGACAATGAGAATCATTTTAAAAGCATACGATCATCAGTTAATCGATATGGCAGCAGCCAAACTGATTGATACAATTAAGAAAACAGGAGCAAAAGTAAGCGGTCCGGTACCTCTTCCTACAAAGAAGGAAGTTGTTACAATTCTGAGAGCCGTTCATAAATATAAAGACTCCAGAGAGCAGTTCGAGCAGAGAACTCATAAAAGACTGATCGATGTGCTTAAGCCATCACAGAAAACAGTTGATGCATTATCCCGTTTGGAAATGCCAGCTGGTGTTGCAATTGATATTAAAATGAAATAATTCATTTAATATAAGTAAGGTGTGAAACCTACGGGGTGAAAATAGTGCCCCGGTCCTAAGGTTGGAAGCGGTCCTCCGGTTCGGGATCAGGGAAAACCATCTAGGATGATTACTTTCCGCTTTTTGGATCAGGTTTCTACCTGTGAGAAACGACCAATTATGAAAGTGATCCGCTGTAGAATTTAGGAGGTAAAGAAAGATGAAGAAAGCTATCGTAGCTACAAAAGTTGGAATGACTCAGATTTTCAACGAAGACGGTGTTTTGACACCGGTTACTGTGCTTGAAGCTGGTCCGGTTTATGTAACTCAGATCAAAAATGAAGAGACAGACGGATACAGTGCAGTACAGGTTGGTTTTGGCGATATCCGTGAGAAACTCGTCAACAAACCAATGCAGGGACACTTCTCCAAAGCAGGTGTGGACAACAAGAGATTTGTTACAGAGTTCAAACTTGACGGTGCAGAAGAGTACACATTAGGACAGGAAATCAAAGCAGATATCTTTGAAGCTGGTGACAAGATTGATGTAACAGCAACAAGCAAAGGTAAAGGATTCCAGGGCGCTATCAAACGTCACGGACAGTCCAGAGGACCTATGGGTCACGGCTCCAAATTCCATAGACATGCAGGTTCCAATGGTTCCGCATCGGATCCTAGCAAAGTATTCAAAGGCAAGAAAATGCCTGGTCAGATGGGTGCTGTAAAGGTTACTATCCAGAACCTTGAAGTAGTAAGAGTAGATGCAGAAAACAATCTTCTCTTGGTAAAAGGTGCAGTACCGGGACCTAAGAAATCAACTGTTATTATTAAAGAATCCGTTAAGGCATAACTTTTCGGAAAGGAGGATGACACAGATGGCAAGCGTATCTGTTTACAATATGGAAGGCAAAGAAACAGGTAAAATGGAATTGAACGATTCTATCTTTGCTGCTCCAGTAAATGAACATTTGGTTCATATGGCAGTTGTGTTACAACTTGCTAACAAACGCCAGGGAACACAGAAAGCAAAAACACGCTCTGAAGTTCGTGGCGGTGGTAGAAAACCTTGGAGACAGAAAGGAACCGGACATGCAAGACAGGGTTCGATCCGTGCTCCACAGTGGAAAGGCGGCGGAGTTGTATTTGCTCCAACACCAAGAGATTATTCATTCAAAATGAATAAAAAAGAAAAAGCAGCTGCAATTAAGTCTGCTTTGACAACAAAAGTAAACGAGGGAAAACTTGTTGTTGTTGAAGGAATGGAATTTGACGCTCCTAAGACAAAGACAATCACAACCCTTTTGAACGGTTTAGATAAGAAAAAAGCGCTCATCGTAGTAGCGGAAGAAGGAAAAAATGCAGCACTTTCTGTTCGCAACATTCCTACCGCAAGAGGCGTATTCGCAAACTCCATCAATGTATATGACATTTTGAAATATGACAATGTCATCTTGACAAAGAGTGCAGTTGCAGCAATCGAGGAGGTGTACGCATAATGGCAGATTTGAAATATTATGACATTATCTCAAAACCAGTTATCACAGAGAAATCTATGGCTGGCATGGAATTGAAGAAATACACATTCTATGTACACACTGAGGCAACAAAGAGTCAGATCAAAGAAGCAGTTGAAAAAATGTTCGCTGGTACAAAAGTAGCGAAAGTCAACACAATGAACTGCGAAGGCAAAAACCGCAGACGTGGAATGACAACAGGTAAAACTGCTAAGAGAAAGAAAGCTATCGTTCAGTTGACAGAGGATAGCGCTGATATCGAAATTTTTGAAGGCTTATAAGAAACATTTGATTGAATTGAAAGGAGTGTAACTCATGGGAATTAAAACATTTAACCCATATACACCTTCTAGAAGACAGATGTCCGGATACGATTTCTCCGAAATCACAACATCAACTCCGGAAAAATCCCTTACAACATCCGTTAAGAAAAATGCCGGACGTAATGCACAGGGTAAGATCACTGTCAGACATCGCGGAGGCGGTTCTAGAAGAAAATATAGAATCATCGACTTTAAGAGAAATAAGGATGGAATTCCTGCAACAGTTAAGAGCATCGAATACGATCCAAACAGAACAGCAAATATCGCATTGATCTGCTACGCAGACGGCGAGAAAGCATATATCCTTGCACCAGCCGGTTTGAAAGTCGGACAGCAGGTTATGAATGGTGAGACAGCAGAAGCAAGAGTTGGAAACTGTCTTGAACTCAAAGACATCCCTGTTGGTACATTGGTACACAACATTGAACTTTATCCCGGACACGGCGGACAGTTCGTTCGTGCAGCAGGAAACAGTGCACAGCTTATGGCAAAAGAAGGTAAATATGCAACACTTCGTATGCCATCCGGCGAAATGAGAATGGTTCCAATCAACTGCCGTGCAACAATCGGACAGGTTGGAAACTCTGAGCACAACCTGATCAACATCGGTAAAGCAGGACGTAAACGTCATATGGGTATCCGCCCAACTGTTCGTGGTTCTGTCATGAACCCTAATGACCATCCACATGGTGGTGGTGAAGGTAAGACCGGTATCGGACGTCCAGGTCCATGTACACCTTGGGGCAAACCTGCACTTGGTCTTAAGACAAGAAAGAAAAACAAACAGTCGAATAAGATGATCGTTCGAAGAAGAGATGGTAAAGCTTTAGCAAAATAAAGCATAAAAGGAGGTAAAGCTAGTGGCTCGTTCATTGAAAAAAGGACCATTCGCTGATGCGCATCTTCTTAAAAAAGTAGATGCCATGAACGAATCTGGAGATAAACAAGTTATTAAAACATGGTCACGTCGTTCTACGATTTTCCCAAGCATGGTAGGTCATACGATCGCTGTTCATGATGGAAGAAAACATGTTCCTGTATATATTACAGAGGATATGGTAGGACATAAACTCGGTGAGTTTGTTGCAACAAGAACCTATCGTGGACATGGAAAAGATGAGAAAAAAGGCAGATAATGTTTTAAATATTGAAAGGAGGTTTCATCCATGGCTAAAGGACATAGATCACAGATCAAGAAAGAAAGAAACCAGAATAAAGATACTAGACCATCCGCTAAGTTGTCATATGCAAGAATGTCCGCACAGAAAGCTGGCTTTGTATTGGATGCAATCCGCGGCAAAGATGTACAGACAGCACTTGGTATCTTGGCATATAACCCTAGATATGCATCATCTGTAATTGAGAAGTTATTGAAATCTGCAATTGCAAATGCTGAAAATAATAATGGAATGAATCCGGAAAATCTTTACGTTGAAGAGTGCTTTGCAAACAAAGCAACGACAATGAAGAGAATTCGCCCAAGAGCTCGTGGTATGGCTTACAGAATCGAAAAGAGAATGTGCCATATTACAGTAATCTTGAATGAGAGATAGTGAAAGGAGAATAACAATGGGACAAAAAGTTAATCCTCATGGTTTGAGAGTCGGCGTTATCAAAGACTGGGAATCCAAATGGTTCGCAGAGCCGGAAAATTTCGCTGATGCTCTTGTAGAAGATTATAAGATCCGTGAGTTCTTGAAGAAAAAACTGTATCATGCAGGAGTTTCCAAGATTCAGATCGAGAGAACAACCGGACGTGTTAAAGTTATCGTATATACAGCAAAACCTGGTGTAGTAATCGGAAAAGGTGGAGCAGAGATCGAGAAATTGAAAGTAGAGCTTGCTAAGTTCTCAGATCAGAAGATTCTCGTAGATATCAAAGAAGTAAAGAAACCAGACAGCGATGCACAGCTTGTTGCTGAGAATATCGCACAGCAGCTTGAAAATCGTATTTCTTTCCGTCGTGCAATGAAATCCTGCATGGGAAGAGCGATGAAAGCAGGTGCAAAAGGAATCAAAACCTCTTGTTCCGGACGTCTTGGTGGAGCTGATATGGCTCGTACAGAGTTCTACAGCGAAGGAAATATTCCACTTCAGACACTTCGTGCAGATATTGATTATGGTTTCGCAGAAGCAAACACAACATATGGTAAGATTGGTGTTAAAACATGGATCTATCATGGTGAAGTACTTCCAACCAAAGGTGGAAAACCAGCTAAGGCTAGTTCAAAGGAAGGGAGCGATAAATAATGTTAATGCCTAAAAGAGTAAAACGTCGTAAACAGTTTCGTGGTTCTATGAAAGGTAAAGCTTTGCGCGGAAACAAGATTACTTACGGTGATTTTGGTATCGTTGCAACAGAGCCAGCCTGGATTAAATCCAATCAGATAGAGGCAGCCCGTATTGCTATGACACGTTACATCAAACGTGGTGGTAAAGTTTGGATCAAGATTTTCCCAGACAAGCCGGTAACTAAGACACCAGCTGAAACTCGAATGGGTAAAGGTAAAGGTGCTTTGGAATATTGGGTAGCTGTAGTTAAGCCAGGACGTGTAATGTTCGAGATCGCCGGTGTACCAGAAGAGACAGCAAGAGAAGCTCTTCGTCTTGCAACACACAAATTGCCGGTAAAATGTAAGATCGTTTCACGCGCAGACTTAGAAGGAGGTGCGGGCAGTGAAGAGTAAGGAATTCATGAACAATTTGAATGGTAAATCACTTGCCGAATTAAATGACGAGTTAGTAGCTGCTAAGAAGGAACTCTTTAACTTGAGATTCCAGAACGCAACAAACCAGCTTGATAACACAAGTAGAATTAAAGAAGTTAGAAAGAATATCGCTCGTATCCAGACAGCAATGTCCATGGAACAGAAAGCCGCTAACTAGAAGGTGTAAGAAAGGAGGACTTTGTTGTGGAGAGAAAACTTAGAAAAACTCGTGTAGGAAAAGTTGTAAGCAACAAGATGGATAAGACAATCGTTGTTGCTGTCGTTGACAACGTAAAACATCCACTTTACGGCAAAATCGTAAAGAGAACGTATAAATTGAAAGCTCATGACGAGCAGAATGAATGTAACATCGGTGATAGAGTAAAAGTTATGGAAACAAGACCATTGTCCAAAGATAAGAGATGGAGACTTGTAGAAGTAATCGAAAAAGCTAGATAGTTTTTTGCAAAAGCAAAAATTTTGTTATATTCAAAATTTCGAAAGGAGTTACTATTATGGTACAGCAGGAAACGAGACTTAAAGTTGCTGACAATACCGGTGCAAAAGAATTGCTTTGCATCCGTGTACTCGGCGGTTCCGTTAGAAGATATGCAGCAGTTGGCGATATCATCGTTGCTACGGTCAAAGATGCAACACCAGGCGGCGTTGTTAAAAAAGGTGACGTAGTAAAAGCTGTTGTTGTTCGTACAGTAAAAGAAATTCGTCGTCCAGACGGTTCCTATATTCGTTTTGATGAAAATGCAGCAGTTATCATCAAAGATGACAAGACCCCAAGAGGAACACGTATTTTTGGACCTGTAGCTAGAGAGTTGAGAGATAAACAATTTATGAAAATTGTATCTTTGGCTCCAGAAGTATTATAAGGAGGTGTCCCTGAAGTGGCAACATCAAAGATCAAAGTAGGTGATACCGTTCGCGTTATTGCCGGTGTCGATAAAGATAAAGAAGGTAAAGTAATCGAAGTAAAAGATGGAAAAGTCAAAGTTGAGGGTGTAAACATGGTGAAAAAACATGTGAAACCAAATCAGGCAAATGCAAAAGGCGGAATCGTTGAAGAAGAAGCTGCATTTGACATTTCCAACGTAATGTATGTAGTAGACGGAAAAGTTACAAGAATCGGTTTCAAAACTGAGGATGGTAAAAACAAAGTCCGCTATGCAAAAGCAACTGGCGCAGTGATTGATTAATTTGAGAGGAGGTACTTAAAGTGGCTAGATTAAAAGAAACGTATTTGAACGAAATCGTTCCTGCATTGCAGAAGAAATTCGAGTACAAAAATATTATGCAAGTACCAAAGCTCGACAAAGTTGTTATCAACATGGGCGTTGGTGAAGCAAAGGAAAATTCAAAAGTTTTGGATACAGCAATCAGTGACCTTGAGATTATCACAGGACAGAAAGCTGTAGTAACAAGAGCTAAGAAATCTGTAGCAAACTTCAAACTCCGTGAGGGACAGCCAATCGGATGTAAAGTTACACTTCGTGGTGAAAAGATGTATGAGTTCGTTGACCGTCTCATCAACCTTGCACTGCCTCGAGTACGTGACTTCAGAGGTGTAAATCCAAATGCCTTTGACGGTCGTGGAAACTATGCTATGGGTATCAAAGAGCAGTTGATCTTCCCTGAGATCGAGTATGATAAAGTAGATAAAGTACGTGGTATGGACGTTATCTTTGTTACTACTGCTCAGACTGATGAAGAAGCACGTGAATTGTTGGCACAGTTTGGTATGCCGTTTAAGAAATAGTTAGGAGGGTTTTTCATGGCTAAAACGTCTATGAAGATTAAACAGCAGCGTAAAGCTAAATTTTCAAGCAGAGAATACAGCCGTTGCAAAATCTGTGGTCGTCCACATGCATACTTGAGAAAATACGGAATTTGTCGTATTTGTTTCCGTGAGTTGGCATACAAAGGCCAGATCCCAGGTGTCAAAAAAGCAAGTTGGTAAGACCGAACTTGTTATCTAGTTAAGGAGGAAAATGTAATGACTATGAGCGATCCAATTGCAGATATGCTTACAAGAATCCGTAATGCAAATACTGCTAAACATGATACAGTAGATGTACCTTCATCCAAGATGAAGCTTGCAATCGCAAATATCTTATTAGATGAAGGATATATCGAGAAATATGACATCGTAGAAGATGGAGTATTCAAAACAATCCATATTACATTAAAATATGGTGCAGACAAGAATGAGAAAGTTATCACAGGACTTAGAAGAATCTCTAAACCAGGTCTTCGTGTATACGCTAACAGCGCAGATCTTCCGAGAGTACTTGGAGGACTGGGAACAGCAATCATTTCTACAAACCACGGTGTAATCACTGACAAAGAAGCTAGAAAGCTTGGCGTTGGTGGAGAAGTTCTCTGCTACATTTGGTAGGCACTGAACAATTGAAACTGAAAACAGAGTGAGCAAAGACTCATTCCGAGAATCTAAGTTAAGGAGGATTTAGATATGTCACGTATCGGAAGACATCCAATCGCAATCCCGGCAGGAGTTACTGTTGAGATTAAAGAAAACAATGTAGTGACTGTTAAAGGTCCAAAGGGAACACTTGAGAAAGCACTTCCTA
>CAJMFH010000043.1 GCA_905212635.1 uncultured Lachnoclostridium sp.
TTCCGCTTACTCCATTCTCCCCAGCATAGCTGGGGGATTAGACTCTTCATTTAGAATCTCAATTTAACCTCCGTGCCTTTCCATACACTTTTTTGCCATGTACCATGCGATATGCGCGGATGTAAATCTCACCGTAGTGGTCTACATTTTTGACATAGCATTTTGTCGTAGATGCTCCCTTGATGTTTTTCAATGTAGCATCTCCTGTATAAATCTGGTAACCGCTTGCATCTGCGGAGCGTTTCCAGGAAAGTTCATAACGTTCGACAATCTTACGTACGCGTGGTCCGGCAACCACTGCCGGTATCGTTCCGCGGCTGACAAATTTTCCGTCGTACATTTTGGCAGTATCTCTTGCGCCTGTGTTTTCCCAGCCGTAAATCGTCACTCCAGCCGGCAGCCAGCGAAGATCCGTCGTCATAATATTGGACGGAAATACCAGTTTGCGGATGCTGCTGCATTCGTCAAAATTCATGCGGATATAATTCAGTTTTCCCGCCTTTACTTCCACGGTTTTCAAACGATCACAGCCGGCAAAACGGTATTTTGTACCGTAACCTCGCTGCACATTTTTCGTGATTGTAAGTTTGGTCAGGTATTTTGCCTGTTTAAAGGCATCTCCTGCAATCTTTGTCGTGTTTTTCGGCACCGTGTAAGCGCCTTTTTTCGCCGGTGGGTAATACAAAAGTTCATCGGTATTCCGGTCAAATAACACGCCATTTTTTGCATAATATTTTTTATTTTTCGAAGACACGGATATCTTCCGGCATCTCATGTCCGCCTTTCCGCTCTTCAAAAAGCCGATGGATTTACATTTTGCCGGGATCTTATAACTGGTCTTTGCCAGCGGGAATGCGCGTACACTTGTACCTGCCACATTGTAAAGAACACCGTCGATTTCCCGGAAATACTTGTTGGAATCGGAAATGGTGATCTTGCTCAGACGATTGTACTCCAGTCTGCTGCCAATGTACTTGCAGGTGCTTGGAAGATTGATGGTTCCTCGTTTTCCGGATGGGAAAAATACCATTTCTCTTCCATCTTTTGTGTAAATAACGCCCTGCTGGCTGCGGAAATTTTTATTATTATCACTGAGGCGGATCTGTTTGAGCCGTTTCAATTGTTCACGGTAATATCATCCTCCGACATTTTCCTGTGTCTGTTCAGGGAGAACAATGGTTCCCAGATATTTACTTCCTTCAAACCAGCCACGATCGACCGTTGTAACCGCTGCGGGCAGAAAGATCGTACGATATTCACTTCCGGTCAGTGCCCCATAACAGATCCTTTTTACCGTATCCGGAATATGAATAACACCTTTTCCTTTCACGGGTGCCTGAATCAGGCTGGTTTCCGTTTCATCCAAAAGCATTCCTTCCCGCGCCGTATAAGATGGGTTTCCAGCCTTTACCTCAAACGAAGACGCGGCTTCTTCAAAGGCATGATTTTCAATTTTTTCCGTATTTTTCGGAATAACCACTTTTCCCAGCCGGCGGCAGCCCGAAAATGCATACCCGGATATTCTCTCCAAGGTCGCCGGAAGCGAAATCTCTTCCAGCCGCTCACACTCATAAAATGCAGAACTGTCAATCGACCTGATTTTGCTTATCCCATCTACTTTTTTCAATTTAAAACATTTATAAAATGCCTGATAGGGTATCGTATCCATTTTAGACGACAAATTCACATAAGCAAGGCGTTCGCAGGCATAAAAAGCCCGGTATCCCATACTCTCAACCGATTCCGGAATCGTTATTTTCGTAAGCGACTTACACCGTCTGAAAGCATCACGCTCAATTCGCTTTACCGTTCCCGGAATGCGGACCGAGTTCAATGACACGCATCCATCAAAGATTCCTTCGCGCAGTGTATCCACTTTTGCCTCCATTCGAACGGTCTGAAGATTTGTACAATCGGCAAAAGCATTACTTCCAATATATTCCACAGAACTTGGAATGGTAACGGAAGTCAGTTTTTTACATCCGTAAAAGGCATTTGCATAAATTTTCTTTACCGAAGAAGGCACCGTAAAGGAACCGCTCTTCTGATTCGGGCATTTTACCAGAATCGTTCCGTCTTTACTGCAAAGTGCTCCATTGATCGTCGTATAATACGCATTTCCCTGTGTCGAAAAACGTACAATCTTCTGGTTTCCAAAGGCATCGTTTCCAATGGAAGAAATATTTCCCCCAATATTTACTACCGGTGAATCCGTACATTCTGTCAATTCCCCATAGGAATTTATTTCCATTCCTGCTGAAACCGGTTTTCCCGGCATAAGGCAGATTCCTGCTGCCAGTAAAACGGCTCCCATCATCCATTTTCTGCTGTTTTTCTGAATCATTTTTCCTCCTGTCCATTCCCCATCACGCATTCTGTCTTTTCAACTATCTGCGCGGTATTTTTGTTATATTTTACCATTTATTTCCTATTATGTCAATCCTATTAAAAAGAAACTGCCTATAAGCAGTTCCTTTTATATTTTCTCTACACTTGTAATTTTTGTAAAAAGCTTCGCGTCCGGTCATTTTCCGGAGAGTCAATGACTTGTTCCGGCGTTCCCTCTTCGACAACCACGCCGCCATCCATAAAAATGACGCGGTCTGAAACCGCCTTGGCAAACTGAATTTCATGGGTAACGATCACCATCGTCATTTTTTCTGCCGCCAATTCTTTCATGACACGCAGGATTCCTGCCGTAATCTCCGGATCCAGTGCCGATGTCGGCTCATCGAAGAAAAGCATTTTCGGATGCATCGCCAGGGCTCTGGCAATTGCGACACGCTGATTCTGTCCACCGGATAATTCACACGGATACGCGTCTTCTTTTTCTTCCAATCCCACTTTTTTCAAAAGTTCACGTGCCTCTGCAAACACTTCTTCTTTCTTTCTCTTTTGATTGTGGATCGGTGCATCGGTAATATTTTTCATTACGGAAAAATGCGGAAACAGGTTAAAGTTCTGGAACACAAGCCCAAATTGCTGTCCGGCTTCCCAAAGTTCCTTTTTCCCAGGATAAACACCGTCTTTCACGACGGTTTTTCCACTGTATGTAATATCGCCGCCGTCAATCTGCTCCAAAAATGTCGCGCAGCGCAGCAATGTCGATTTTCCGGAACCCGATGGCCCAATGATCGAGACTACCTCGCCCTCATTTACTTTTAAACTGATGTCTTTCAGCACTTCTTTTCCTTCGAAACTTTTCCTGATCTGTTTCATTTCCAATATACACGTTTCTTTCGCCATGTCACTGCCTCCTCACTAACGATAATAATCCAGTTTCTTTTCAATCTGCTCCATCACTGCCGCCACTACAAAGTTAAAGATGTAATAAAATACACCGGCGACAAACAACGGCATCAAGGAAGCCTGTGATGCTGCGATCTGTTTTGCCATCGTAAACATTTCCGTATACGCAAGGGCAAAGGCAAGCGATGTGTCCTTTACCAGCGTGATCACTTCATTGGTAACCGGCGGCATCACTCGTTTTACCATCTGTGGGAAGAGGATGCGGAAAAATGTCTGGCTGCGGCTGTATCCCATTACGGTCGCTGCCTCGCGCTGTCCTGCCGGAATACTCTGGATTCCCGAACGGTAGATCTCGGCAAAATAAGCTGCATAATTCAGTGAAAAACCGATTAACACCGCATAAAAACGGTATTGATACGACGTTGATATACCAAATAAATAATACGGTGCAAAAAAGACTACCAAAAGCTGCAACATCAATGGCGTACCACGCATAATGGAAATATAGATCTTAGCGATCCATTGCAGCGGTTTGATCTTCGACATACGCACTGCCATTACGAGAAGTCCAAGCGGCATAGAGAATAACAAGGTAAAGAAGAAGATTCCCAATGTAGCAAGCATTCCCTGTGCCAGCTGTTTAACGATCTGTCCAACACCTTGTTTTTTGACGCTTCCGGCAGTTTCTGTCGTCTCTTCTGCTGCCGCACCATCGTCTTTCTTTGTCAGTTTGCTCGTGTCAAGTTCCGGCACTTTTCCACCATCAATATAGGTCTTGTCATCCATACTCAGACACATGCTGTCTGTTAATTCCCATTTTTTGGCAATTTTTTCAAATGTTCCGTCGTAAAGCATTCCCAACAGTGTCGTTTGGACGGTATCGCGAAGTTCGGTATTTCCTTTTTTAAATCCGACACCGTATTCTTCCGACGACAAACGCTCATCCAGCATTTCAAACTGGTCTTTCTTTGCCGAAAGCTGGTAGGACGCCACACCAATGTCCATCGCGATCGCATCTACCATTCCACTTTCAAGATTCATAAATGCCGAGTTATAATCTGCGACCTGCTGCAATTCTTTCAATGATTTGCAGATGGCTTTGTTTTCTTTTGTCGCATCGTCACCCGTCAATGCCGCAAGTGCGGAAGAATCCGCCTGTACAACAAGTATTTTCCCCTTCAGATCCGTAAGTTTCTGAATCCCGGAGCCTTTTTTCACGATAACGACCTGAGAATTATCGACATACGGTGTCGTCCAAGTGTACTGGTCTTCACGTCCATTCATCGTAAAACCATTCCAGATACAGGAAATCGCTCCGGAAGCCAGTTCGGAATCCTTGGAATCCCAGGAAATTGGTCGCTTTACCAGTTTCCAGCCATTGCGGTTACAAACTTCTTCGGCAAGATCAAGGTCAAATCCGACATACTCACCATTTTCGTCGAGATAACCATACGGTGGAAATTCCGCATCAAATCCGACGATAAATTCTTTTTCTGCCGCTTTCACTTTCTGCGGCTGGTACAGGCTCGCTGCCACCACCGCAAAAAACAAAAGGACAAATAATATCATTGGTACTTGGTTTCGTTTATTTTTCTGCATATTAAAATACCTTCTCTTCCATATTTAGCGAACTACAATTTTCATAAATTTCTTTTTGCCTCGTTTCAGAACGATTCCGTCCTCTCCGATGCTGTCTTTGGAAATCTGCGCACGAACATCTTCCACTTTATTTCCATCAATGGACACACCGCCCTGCTGTACGTTTCGACGCGCCTCTCCGTTGGATGGAGCAAGTCCTGCTTTTACAAGAAGGTTCAGAATTCCGATCTGTCCGTCTTCGAAGTCGGCATCGGTCAATTCCACTTCCGGCATCTGTGCTGCATTTCCGCTGGAGAACAAAGCTCTCGCACCTTCCTGCGCCTTTGCCGCCTCTTCTTCTCCATGTACCATTTTGGTCAATTCAAAGGCAAGAATTTCTTTGGCCTGATTGAGCTGGCTTCCTTCCCATTTGTCCATCTCATCAATCTGCTCAAGCGGCAGGAACGTAAGCATACGAAGGCATTTGAGCACATCGTCATCGCTGACATTTCTCCAGTACTGGTAAAAGTCAAACGGACTTGTCTTTTCCGGATCCAGCCATACTGCGCCGGACTGCGTTTTACCCATTTTCTTTCCTTCACTGTTTAACAGCAGGTTAATGGTCATCGCATACGCATCTTTTCCCAATTTACGACGAATCAGTTCGGTTCCCCCGAGCATATTACTCCACTGGTCATCGCCGCCAAACTGCATATTGCAGCCGTATTTCTGGAACAATGCGTAGAAGTCGTAACTCTGCATGATCATGTAGTTAAATTCCAAAAATGTCAGACCTTTTTCCATTCTCTGCTTGTAGCATTCTGCCGACAACATACGGTTGACAGAAAAATGAGGTCCGATGTCGCGCAATACTTCCATGTAGTTCAGATCCAACAGCCAGTCTGCATTGTTTACTACCATCGCCTTTCCATCTGAAAAGTCGATAAAACGGCTCATCTGCTTTTTGAAGCAGTCAACATTGTGCTGGATGGTTTCTTTTGTCATCATCTGGCGCATATCGGTTCTTCCGGAAGGATCTCCGATCATCGCTGTACCACCGCCAATCAGGGCAATCGGTTTATTACCGGCCATCTGAAGACGTTTCATCAGGCAAAGTGCCATAAAATGTCCCACATGAAGACTGTCCGCCGTCGGGTCAAAACCGATGTAAAAAACAGCTTTTCCATTATTTACCAGTTCTTTGATTTCTTCTTCGTCTGTTACCTGCGCGATCAATCCGCGGGCAACCAATTCGTCATATACTTTCATTTTGGGTCTCCTTTTTGTTATTATTTTTTGTCTTTTGCTGGTTGGTTTTTCTAGTTTAGGTTGCCTTTCTTCCACCAAGCGCCCTTTTAAAAGCAAGCACGACACCTGAAAATTTCACCGAATGCGTGTCTCGTTGTTTGCACGCAAAAATGTCCTTTTGCAGCTGCCGGAACGGCATTTGCAAAAGGACGAATCTACTTTGTCGTATTTCTTCGTGGTACCACCTTTTTTCCTTGAAAGCTCACACTTTCAAGCTCAGCAAGATACAAAAGCAATCGCTTTGATATCCCTGTGCGGTAACGGGCACAACACCGTCCAAACCTACTTCCTGCTTCTCTTTCAGTCGGATGCTCCAAGATGTATTCATGACAAACGATACTCTGCGCCTCTCACCAGCCGGCAGCTCTCTGTGAGTTCTTTTTTATCACTACTTCTTCTCTTCTTCGCATTTATGAACCTATCGTATCAGAGGATGATGGGTTTGTCAAGAACTTTCTCCGGTTCTCCAATAAGCCCAGCAAATCATTTCTGATCTTTCCGTTTCCTATTTCTCCTCCTGCACTTCAACAAAACCATATGCTTCCAGATTCCGGATATACTGCACCAGCCGGTCATACAGCGGTTCTGCTTTGTCACCGAATTCCTCTTTTACCAGCTCCGCAATCTCATAGACCGTTCTTGTGCCATCAATGAGCGGCCATATAAAATTTCCCATTTCATCCAAATGGATCTGTGATATTTTGGGTTTTTTCAACATTTTTTGTGCCAGAAAGTGAAATACACCTCTATTTTCCTGAAGCAATGTGATTTTTCCCTGATTGTCCATCGTGTATTGTAATGACGGGCAGTGTCTGGGAATAAAATCCAAATAATTTGCACTTACTATTTTTTTCTTTTTCATCGGTCAACCTTCTTTTTCGGCAATGCAAAAATAAATACACAGGCAATCATGACAGAAAGAAGTACAATTCCGCCAATCATTCCGGTATTTATATAAGAAGAAAGATCCAGCTTGCTGCTTACGCCAACAACGGCAAGAATTGCAAGCAAAATTCCAACCAGACCTTCTCCGGCGATCAGTCCCGAACAGAACAGCACGCCGCCACTTGCTTCACCATTTTTGCCTGCGGACTTCTTGTCCACGATCCAGCGGATCACGCCTCCGATCATAATCGTTGCCGACAATTCCAGCGGCAGATAAAGACCGATTGCCACCGGAAGGATTGGAATTCCAAGTACTTCTACGGCAATCGCCGCAAAGACACCGATAAAAACAAGGGACCACGGAAGATTTCCATTCATAACACCTTCTGTAATCATTTTCATCAATGTTGCCTGCGGTGCCGCCAGTTCTGTCGTTCCAAAGCCCCACGCACTGTTGAGAAGAAGCAGCACTCCGCCGATGGTAAACGCTGCCACAACGGCACCAAGCAATTCTCCAATCTGCTGTTTTTTCGGCGTTGCCCCCAGAATATAACCCGTCTTCAAGTCCTGTGACGTATCACCCGCCATTGCAGCCACGATACAGATTACGGAACCAATGGCAATGGCACCAATCATTCCGCTCACGCCCGTATTGCCCGTTATTTTCAAAACCAAAGTAGAAAAAAGCAATGTCGCGATCGCCATACCCGAAACCGGGTTATTACTGCTGCCTACCAGTCCAACCATACGGGAAGATACTGTTGCAAAGAAGAATCCAAACACAACCACCAGCAATGCTCCGATCAGGGAAACCGGAATTGCCGGAAGAAGCCAGATCACGAGGATTAAAATCAGAGAACCGCTGAGGACAAATCGCATATCCAGATCCTGATCTGTACGGAGACTTCCTGCTTTCGTCCCGCCTTTCAGTCCTTTTAACGAATCTTTAAACGTCGAAACAATGAGCGGCAGCGATTTGATCAAACTGATAATACCACCCGCTGCAACAGCACCGGCTCCGATATAGCGGATATAACTTCCCCATATGGCATCTGCGCCGCCTTCCGCATACATTTGTGCGATCGGCACATCTCCCGGATACATCGTTGTCGGACCACCAAAAATCGTAATGGCGGGAATCAGCACAAACCAGCCAAGAATCGCCCCCGCAAACATATACGATGCAATCCGGATCCCGCAGATGTAACCCACACCCAGAAGTGCCGGATATACTTCCGCTGAAAATGCCGTCCGCAGCGAGCGGACCGGCGCCGTGATCACACCAGGGACTACTTTGAGGCCATCTGTTATAAATTTAAAAGCAGCAGACAATCCCATTCCGGCGAAGACCGTTTTGGCACTGGCACCGCCTTCTTCCCCTGCCAAAAGCACCTCGGCGCAGGCAGTTCCTTCCGGATATGGCAGCACCCCGTGTTCTTTTACGATCAATGCATTGCGAAGCGGGATCATAAAGAGTACACCAAGAATTCCACCTACTAAAGCAATCAGTGAAATCGTAAGCAGATTTGGAGCTTCCGTCTTTCCCTCATTTGCCCATAAAAACAATGCCGGAAGCGTAAAAATTGCGCCCGCCGCCAGAGATTCACCCGCAGAACCGATTGTCTGCACCATATTACTCTCCAATATCGAATCTTTCTTCATAATTACGCGGATTACTCCCATCGAAATAACCGCTGCCGGGATCGACGCCGAAACCGTCATTCCCACACGCAGACCAAGATACGCATTTGCCGCTCCAAAAATAATCGCAAGCAAAACACCTATGATGATCGATGTTGCCGTAAATTCCGGTGTTACTTTATCGGCTGGAATATACGGTTTAAACTCTTTGTTCTCCATAATCGTTCTCCTTTTGTTTATTCCCCGCACCTAAAAGTATATACCAATTTATTGTAACATATTTCTGTTTTTTTGCAAAGGAAACATTTTACAAAGATAGCGTAAATTGTCATACTATTTTTTTTATGCTATAATGAAGTATGCTATAACAGCAAAAGCAAAAAGGATTATTACAATGGAGGAAATATGTATTATGTATTATACATTACTCATTTTACAATGTTTAGGAATATCATTCATGTTTTATGAACTGATTCACATCAGCAGACAGCGCCCTTCCAAATTTCAGACTCTTTTACTGCTTCTTGTCGGTGCTATTTTGATAAACACCTATGGTTATACTTTGGAAATCACTGCAACCGGTAAAGAATTGGCACTGCAGGCTGTACGCATAAGTTATCTGGCAAAACCATTTATCCTCTATTTAATGTATATTTTTGTAATGAAATATTGTGGCTTTTCGATTCCAAAAGCAGGAAAATGTATTCTATTTTCCCTTGCTGCCTTTATCTCTGTTTTAGTTTTTACCAGTGATTATAACACCTTGTTTTACAGCCATATTTCCTTTTCCTATTCCGGTTTATTTCCACATTTGATTTTAACACATGGTCCTGTCTACAAATTGTATACAGCCTTTTTTAGCTTCTATTTTGTCAGCATGTTTTTTGCTTGTACACGATTTTCTCTTCAGCATAAATCGCGCCTTATCCGCAAACAGGTATTTCTTTTAGTACTCATGATCGTAACATGTTTTCTGGGACTTTTGGCATTTCTTTTCCGGCTTACCGGCGGCTATGATTCGACAGTACCCGCTTACATCATTTGTACCATTTTATTGGAGCAGCTGATCAAACGATACAAATTATTTGATTTAATTAAACTGGCAAAAGAGGAAGCCATCGAACGTATGAAGGATGGCTTCATCGTACTTGATTTTGATGATCAGATCACTTATGCAAACAATCGGGCACAACAGCTTCTGGATTTTGTAAAGGAAACGCACCATGATCCTATTTCTTTTATCCGTGAGCAAATACAAAACAAAGAATTAATCTTTGTCACAACCCGTTTTGATACGGAATGCACCCAGCACGAAGTGTACGAAAAATGTGTATATGAAGGTTCCCTTCGAGAAATTAATCATGACGATATGAAATACGCCTCCATAATCATTTTGACTGAAATTACAGATCGGTATTATTACACAGAACGCCTTCAGACGGATGTAGCAAGAAAAACAAAGAAAGTAGTTGCCATGCAGCGAAGTTTGATCGGAAGTTTTGCCACGATCATCGAAGCTCGCGATGGCGTCACAGGTCTGCATATTAAAAACACCGGGAACTTTGTAAAGGTACTTACTCATGCGATGCTGCACGATTCCCGCTTTACCTCGCAAATGACAAGTGAATATGCAGAAATGGTAGCAGATGCAGCGCATTTACACGATATCGGAAAAATATCCATTCCCGATTCTATTTTACAGAAAAAGGGAAAACTTACCGAGGAAGAGTTTGCGATCATGAAATCACATCCGGTAGAGGGGGCGCGCATTTTAGATGAAACTCTGAAAGGGGTCGAAAGCGACGAATATTTTCAAATCGCACATGACATGGCATTATACCATCATGAAAAATACGATGGAACCGGATACCCCGAAGGATTATCCGGCGAATCCATTCCTCTTTCTGCCCGAATCATGGCCGTCGCTGATGTGTATGATGCCCTTCGTTCAAGCCGTCATTATAAGGAAGGTTTTACCCGTGAAAAATCCGTAGCAATCCTCAAAGAAAACCGGGGAACACATTTCGATCCGGATATCACAGACATTTTTCTTGATCATATTGATGAGATTGAAAATGTTTTTGAAGTTCACAAATAAATCATTTGTTATCCCCATTGCAATGTGATATAATCATAGGTAATAAACACAACGGAAAAGGAATAGTGGTGCACATGGAGAAAATTAATCACGAGGAATTTATTACGGAAATGATACGATACGCCTCTTCCGCAGAGTCGCCGGACCGCATCATCAATCAAATCTTACAATATATCTGCCAAAACCTGCGTTCGGATCGTGCCTATATCTTCGAAGACAATTTAGACGGCACATATTCAAACACTTATGAGTACTGCCGTGAAGGCGTTTCCGCGGAAATTGAAAATCTACAGAACATTCCCTATGACGGCATGCTGGAAGCATGGTTCACAGAATACGAAAAGTCACACAATATTATCATCTATGACATGGAACAGTACCGCAGCATCAGCGAGTCCCTGTATCATATATTAAAACCGCAGGGAATTCAGACACTCGTTACCGGACCGATCAAAATCAACGGGAAATCCATCGGCTTTTACGGAGTCGACAATCCTCCTGCTGAATATATGGATAATATTTCCATTTTAATCAATATGATGGAATTTGTCATTTCCATGATGATTCGACTTCGTGACTACTCCCATGAATTGGAGCAGAACGCCATTCACGACCAGCTCACCGGCTGCAAAAACCGTACCGCACTTGCCTGGGCTTATGACAATCATTTCGATGTTTCCCAGTCTGTTGCTATCGTTATGTGCGACCTCAACGGTCTGAAGCGGATGAATGATTCCAAAGGCCATCTTGCCGGCGACCAATACATCTGTGATGCCGCAAAAATCCTCTGCGACTGCTTTGGCAGTGAAAATGTCTACCGCATCGGTGGCGATGAATTCGCTGTCGTTTTGACAGGGATTTCCAAAAGCAGCCTCCAGCATTGCTGTGACCAACTTCGTGACACGACCGCTTCCAGTTCCGTCAGCCTTTCGTTTGGTGTCGAATTTGCCGAGCACCACGAGGTTCCTTTTGAAACCCTGCTCAAATATGCCGACGAAAAAATGTACGAAGATAAAAAACGTTACTATAACACATTGCAATAAAAATAAGGAGAACATTATGCATTTTACTTATTGCCCACATTGTGGCTCAAAACTTATCCAGAAAGAGATTGGCGACGAGGGCTTCATCCCCTACTGCGAATCCTGCGAAATCCCACTATGGGACATGTTCACCACAAGCATCATCGCCGCCGTCGTAAATAATAAGCGGGAACTCGCACTTCTCCGCCAAAACTACGTTTCCACTTCCAAATATGTCTGTGTCGCCGGCATTATGAAACTTGGTGAATCTGCCGAGGAAACCGTTATCCGCGAAGTAAAAGAAGAGCTCGGACAGGATGTCGAATCCCTTACTTTTGTCCGCAGTTTCCCCTATGAAAAGAAAGAAATGTTAATGCTCGGTTACAAAGCTAACGTTAAAAAGAAAGATTTTACACTATCCGGTGAAGTGGATTCCGCAAAATGGATTCGTTTCGAAGATGCCTTATCGCTTCTGCGTGAGGGTAGCATCGCCTGGCAGCTTGTAAAATCAGTAATTGAGGGGGACTGACGCTGCCCCCCTTTATTCTTTTATTTTTCAAAAGTTATTTCAAATTACGGATGTCTTTATATGGATTTTTCCCCAATTCAAACTGTTCAAAATACGCCGTACACCCATCTCCTGTCGGGCATTGAACCGATACTCCCGCCATAACTTCATTCTGCAATTCCAAGCGGCAGATTCTGGCAAGTTTCCATTTTTTACCATCTATTGAATAGTGCATCGCAAACATATTCTCCTGACGACATATCTTTAACCACACTTCCTCCTCGGCGATCGGCTCGCCGTTGCAGTCATCAGACGTGCCACGCGTTACCACAGATACAATCGCCGGTTCTCCGGTATCTGCATTTTCAAAAGCAAACTTTATCCACTTATCTTCCTCTTCATAAATGACCAAAGCGCCCAAATCATACACCGACTTAAAATCCACCTTAACTTTACACTGAAGCATAAAGTCCCCCTGCACCTTTATGTAATAATACGGAAATACCGTTTCTTTCCACGTGCCACTTACGCCATTGAACAGGTTCGTACCGTCCTTTGCGTGCATCGTAATCCGTTCTTCCTCTATCGTCACCTCAGCCTCATTCATTGTTTGAAAATTCATGTCTGCTCTCCTTTCTTTTTGATACTTCCAAGTGCCGCATCATCCTCCTATTTCACAGTTTATTTTCTCACCTTCACCAGCAGGAAATCCGGCTTATGAAATAAATCCTTGTAATCCGGGTACTTTTCAAGCAGTTCTTCCGTCGGCAATGGTTCGATCATTTTTTCGACCGTAAATCCCGCCTCGATCAACGTATTGATTATCGTCGAAAATGTGCGATGATATTTCTTCACATTGTCAACAAACCACACCGATTCTCTCTCGCCTTCCACACCATAATTGGCAAGGTTCAAATACAGTTTTTGTCCATTTTCATCTCTTGTCCACCGATTGTCTCCGGTATGACATGTGCACAACGGATTTTCCTGCGAGAAAATAAAATTTCCGCCCGGCTCAAGCAGATCATATATATTTCTAACCACGCCCGAAAAGTCCTCCACATAATGAAACGCCAGCGAACTTACTACAATATCAAAGGGGTCATTTAACTGCGAAATTTCTTCCATCGGCATATTCACATATGTTATGTGGGCATCGCTGTTTTCTTTCCTCGCAACTTCTAACATTTTTTCGGAAATATCAATTCCCACTACCTTTTCCGCTCCTTGCCGGATGCACCGCATACAATGCTCCCCAAAACCGCACCCCAGATCCAGCACTCTTTTCCCGGTCAAATCCGGCATCATAGAAAACAAAGCAGGGATTTCAAACAAATTATTGGCATTTACCTCGTTATCCCGGATCTTCTTATACCCTTCAAAAAACGTCTCATTATCATAAATATTTTGTTTTGCCATTTCGCACCTCCAAAGTCCTGTAGTTTCCAGTTTCTGTAAAACAGAAACTTGGTTTAAATTATACCGTTTGGGGGGCAGAAAAAGCAAGCGGAACTTCCCTTTTTGTGGTTTTATCCTTTGTTTTTCTCCCCAGACCACACAAATATCACTCTCGTTTTGACCCAGATTCCACTTTCGTCTATCAGGGACACAAAAACAAACTTCGCTTTGTGGTTTTACAGAAAAAATTTGTCTCCAAGCCAAAATATTCTTTTTCTTATTTGACTTTCTCATTAAGAAAATTTTCCTAAGCCACATTCTCCTCAAATTCTTATGGTCCAGAGAATTTTTTTCAATATTCAAGTCAAAAATGATGCCAAACACCAACAGCCGGAGTTCCCTAAAACCAATCTGCTAATTTTCAATATGCTTCCACGCCAATTAGATGTCAAAACGCAAAAAAGACCCAGAGGGTCTTTTTTATGCGGAACGTGGGACTTGAACCCACACGCCTCTCGGCACAAGAACCTAAATCTTGCATGTCTGCCAATTCCATCAGTTCCGCAAGCAATCACAATTATAGCAAACCTACTGCCATCGTGTCAATGCTTTTTATTCAATCTGATAGCGTAAATTGTTTTTCGGAAAAATGTAAGCAGACCAGCCCTTTGATAATT
>CAJMFH010000044.1 GCA_905212635.1 uncultured Lachnoclostridium sp.
GGGTGCATGACTCAACCTTGCATCGGCAACGCACCCCGCAAGCATCCCCCTTTCCCCACTTTCCGGGGTACTCCCCTCCTCCATACGGATCTTGGGCACCTTCCCACGCGGAACTATTTCTGCGGAGCAGAGAATGCGCGGGATTTCCTGAGAAGAAGGAGATGTGGAGTGCAGAACTGTCTGAAGAAAAGATTATAAAGGAAAAGCCCCGATTGCACCGCAATCGAAGCTTTTTCCTTTATATCTTTTCAAGTTTTCTGCACGAAGCATCCGTTTTTCTTCTTCGAAAGAAAGTCCCGCTTTCTCCTCCGCAGAAATTCGTTCTGCAAGGGGAAGATGCCAAAGATCTTTCTGCACGAAGCATCCGTTTTTCTTCTTCGCAGAAATTCGTTCTGCAAGGGAGAGGTGCCAAAGATACTACGCAATAACCTTCTTCGGACATTTCTCTGCACATTTTCCACAGCCCTTGCATTTAAGTGGATCGATCGTTGCAAGGTTGTTTTCCAATGTAACAGCGCCAAATTCACACTGTCTTACGCAGAGGCCGCAGCCGATACATCCGGCTTTGCAGACACTCATAACGTCTTTACCTTTATCTTTTGAATTACAATTTACTTGATATTTGGTGTCATATGGCTGGAGTGAGATTACGCCGTTTGGACATGTCTCCACACATTTGCCGCAAGCGACACATTTTTCCGGATCAACCGATGCGATGCCGTCTTTAATCGACAGGGCACCAAACTGACAGGCTGCCACACAGGAACCAAGTCCGAGACATCCGTAAGAACAAGCCTTGTCTCCACGTCCGGGAACCATTACCGCCTGACGGCAGTCCTGCGCTCCTACATAGTTGTATTTGACACTTGCCTGCTCACAGGTTCCGGCACAACGTACCTTGGCCACCATTTTCACGGCTTCTCCGGCTTCTACACCGAGGATTGCGCCGATTTTCTCTGCAACAGGTGCTCCGCCGACCGGACATCCATTTACCTCTGCTTTTCCGGCTACAATGGCTTCTGCCAGTGCGTCACATCCGGCATAACCACAACCACCACAGTTGTTACCCGGCAGACACTCTCTGACCTGTTCTACACGTTCATCCACTTCAACTGCAAAAAACTTGCCTGCTACACCAAGCAAAAGACCGATAGCGATTCCAAGAACTCCAAGGAGCACCATCGAAATAAGTATCGTATTCATATGAATTCGCCCCTTTCTTTAGAATCCCACGCCGCCAAAGCCACAAAATGCAATCGCCATAAGACCGGCTGTGATCAGTACGATCGGTGTGCCTTTGAAAGCTTCCGGAATGTTGCTGTTTTCCAATTTTTCACGAATTCCTGCCATCAGAACAATTGCAAGGAGGAATCCAAGAGAAGCGCCGATACCATTTACAACGCTCTCAAGCACGCCGTATTCATTCTGCACACTCAGGAGTGCCACACCAAGTACAGCACAGTTTGTCGTGATCAATGGCAGATAAACACCAAGTGATTTGTAAAGAGCCGGCATCATTTTCTTGAGAACCATCTCTACAAACTGCACGAGGGCAGCGATCACAAGGATAAATACGATCGTGTTCAAATATTCCAGCTGAGCCGGAACAAGCAAATAATTATATAAAATACTGGTACAAAGAGAGGCGATCGTGATAACGAATACAACCGCACCTCCCATACCTGCTGCTGTTTCCACTTTTTTACTTACACCAAGGAATGGACAGATACCCATAAACTGGCTCAGTACGAAGTTATTTACAAGAGCAGCCGTAAAGAGAATTGTAAAGATTGTCATTTGTCATCCTCCCCCTTTCTCTCTTCCGGTGTATGACCACAGGTTTCAATATGACTCGCACATGCTGCACAATTTCCGGTACATCCAGCTTCTTCTGCTTCCGGTGTATTGGTTGCGCAAGGCATTTTCAATTTGTTCTGGATCGCAGTCAGACCGGCAAGTACGAAAAATGCACCCGGCGCCATGACAAACATAGCAATGTGGAACTGCTCCGGAATCAAATGGAATCCAAAGATCGATCCGCTTCCGAGAATTTCACGGAAAATACCGATCAAGGTAAGACCGACCGTAAATCCAAGGCCCATACCAATACCATCCATCGCCGATAGAATAACCGGATTTTTGGAAGCATATGCTTCGGCACGTCCAAGAATAATACAGTTTACAACGATCAACGGGATATATACACCCAGTGCGCTGTCAAGAGCCGGCAGATACGCTTTCAGAAGCAATTGCACAATGGTTACGAAAGACGCAACAACGACGATAAATCCCGGAATACGTACACGATCCGGTATAATATTGCGCAGTGCCGAAATCATCATATTGGACAAAGTCAATACTACTGCTGTAGAAAGTCCCATGCCGATCGCGTTGATGGCACTTGACGTAACAGCAAGTGTCGGACACATACCGAGCATCATGACAAATGTCGGATTTTCTTTGATAATACCGTTATGAAGACGTTCTGTATATTTATTCATCATTCAGCCCCCCTTAACTCTTTATCATAGTAAAGGATTCCTTTAACTGCATTGGCAATCGCACGGGAAGTAACGGTTGCTCCGGACATTGCCTCAATCTGGCCTTTTTCGTCCTTTGGTGTCGTTCCGGCTTTGTAGAACATCGGAATTTCGTCACTGGAAGGATACTGAAGACCTTTGTCCAATGCAAATTTATTTTTGAAACTATCGCTTTCACAGTTTGCACCAAGTCCGGCTGTCTCTGACTGGCTCGTAATCTCGATGCCTGTCACAGTACCGTTGTACACACCAAGTACAAAGGAAATGCTTCCGCCGTAACCCTTTTTCGCGTCTGCAATATACACATATCCGGCATCAGAACCATTTACCTGAAGTTTTTTCACCGTTGTCACATTGACATATTTGGAATATGATTCGGATTGTTCCTCTTCTACTTCTTTTGAGGAATTCAAAATGTGTTTGGTAAGGAAATCATTTGCCTGTGCTACGGCATCGTCAGCGGCATCCGCAACGGTCGCACCTTCTACGGAAGCAATGACTTTCTTGCAGGCCTCACTGTCTGTATCTGCCTGTCTCTGGGCAATGGTTCCTTTTGTCATGGTATAAACACCAGCCAGGATACCTCCCAGAACCAATGTGATGACGCAGAGAATAATCGCATCAACCACAAAAGAGCGTTCTTTTTTCTCACTACTCATTGACTTTGCCCTCCTTTCCAAATGCCTTTGGAATGGTAACTCGTTCAATCAATGGCACGAACAGGTTTCCAATGATGATCGCAAAGGAAACACCCTCTGCGGATTCTCCAAAGAAACGGAACAATCCGGTCAGAAGACCAAGAAGGATCGCATACAATACTTTTCCCTTGGATGTGATCGGGCTTGTTACATAATCTGTCGCCATGAAAAAAGCACCAAGCATCAAACCGCCGCCGCACCATTCCATAAATACCGGAACGTATGCGCCTGTTGCGCAGCTGTAGATCAAAGTAAATACGGTAAATGTTGCTATGTAAATTACCGGAATTTTCCAATCAATAATCTTTTTCGCGATCAGGTAAATTCCACCGATCAAAAGAGCAAGTGCAGATGTCTCACCGATCGTTCCCCAAGTTGTACCAAGGAACATGTCTTTCAGCGTCGTTGCAAGGTCTGCCTGACAGGTAGCCTCTTTTACCTGCATCAATGGGGTCGCACTGGAAACCGCATCCAATGTTGCCTGATAACCGCCCCAGATCTTATTTCCTTTTGGAATCGCAAAACTGTTTGTCATGGCACTGCTGAATGACAGCATCAAAAAGCATCTTGCGCCGAGTGCCGGGTTCATGAAGTTCTGACCCAGTCCACCAAACAACTGTTTTACGATGATAATCGCAAATACACCGCCGATCACGCACATCCAAAGCGGCAATGTTGCAGGCAGGTTGAGTGCCAGCAAAAGACCTGTCAGAAGTGCACTAAAATCGTAGGTTGTTACTTTTTGTTTCATTAATCTCTGCCATACATACTCTGCCAGCACGGTGCTGACGCATGTTGTCAAAATGACAAGCAGGGCACGTACACCAAAGTTTCCAATTCCTACCAATGTCGCAGGAATCAGTGCAATACATACATCTCTCATGATGGATTTGGTAGATGACTTGTCTCGTACATGAGGAGATGATGATACATTTAATAATTTCTCCATCTCAAATAACCTCCATTTATCTGCGCAAATTATTTTTTGCGGCTCTGATCCATCACGGCACGTCGTGCCTGCTTAAAGGATTGTGTCAAACGTCTCTTCGCCGGACATACATAGGTACAGGTACCACATTCGTAGCATTCCATACCATTTAACTTCTGGAACAGATCCAGATCCTGGCGATCTGCTGCCTCTGCCATCTTCTGTGGAACCAAATGGCTCGGACAAACGCTTGCACAGCGTCCACAACGGATACAATTTGTCGGTTCATTGGCTGCGACTTCGTCCTTCGTCATCGCAAGGATGGAAGAACTGGTCTTGGTGATCGGTACATTGAGATCAAACATTGCCATACCCATCATCGGGCCGCCGGAAATGATCTTCTCTGCGCCCTCTTCCACAAGTCCGCCCGCTTCTTCCAAAAGTTCCGCATGGCTCATACCAAAACGAACTTTATAGTTCTGCGGCTGTGCCATCGCATCCCCGGTCAGTGTCATAACACGGGTCATCGACGGTGTACATTTGCACACTGCATCGTATACTGCCAGTACCGTCTGCACATTGTCCACAACGCATCCCGCATCTGCCGGCAGCATTTTCGAATAAATCTTGCGCCCTGTCGTCACATATATAACCTGACGCTCTGCTCCCTGCGGATATTTTGTTTTCAACGGTTTCACCGTAATCTTCGGCTCTTCCTGTGTCAGATACTGCAATTTGGCGATTGCTTCCGGCTTATTATCCTCAATCGCGATAATACCTTCTGCATTGTCAAACAACTGAAGCAGCACTTTCAAGCCCATAACGAGATCTTCCGGACGCTCAAGCATTAAGCGGTAATCCGAAGTCAGATATGGCTCACATTCTGCTCCATTGATAATTACATACTCAATTTCCTCTTCATTCTTTGGTGTTACTTTCACATTTGTCGGGAAACCGGCTCCGCCCATTCCGACAATACCGGCATCCTTGATGATCTGACGGATTTCCTCTTTGGACAGTGTCGTGTAATCCCTGTCTTCTCCTAATCCTTCTACCGGAGTATCTTCTCCATCGTTTTCAATCACAACACAAGTTGCCTTGGCACCGGACCCCGTCAGACGCGGTTCGATCTTTTTCACAGTTCCCGAAACAGAACTAACGATGTTGGCAGAGATAAATCCACTCGCTTCGCCGATGATCTGTCCCATCTTGACTGTATCACCTACTGCTACCGTAGGAGTTGCCGGAGCACCGATATGCTGGGACATCGGAAAAACCATCTCGGTTTTCGGTTCCATCACACGAATCGGCTCATCCATGCTGAGTTCTTTTCCCTCGTACGGATGCGCTCCTCCTCTAAAGGTTGAATTTCCCAAGGTAATTCCCTCCTTTGGCGTGCTTTCTTATTTAGAAGCACTGCGTTTTATTGAGATTTTTTATCTAGTAACTTACATCATACCACTTTTTTTTACAAAAAACAAGATTTTGAGATGTGAAAAAAGGGCGAACATTTTATAAAAAATGACCGCCCTTGGATAAATGAATTCTCACACTGTCTCATGTAAATGATGATACTTTTCTTTTGTCGCCATTCCACCCCGGATATGCCGTTCTGACTTGTTGATGTCTAAAATCTTCCGGGCTTTTGCCGCCAGCCGTGGATTGATTTCTTCCATCCGCTCGGTCACATCCTTATGTACCGTACTCTTAGAAACCCCGAATTTCTTTGCTGTCTGTCGCACCGTCGCCCCATTTTCCACGATATAATTGGCAATCTCGACAGCCCGCTCTTCGATATATGTTTTCAAAAAACTACCCCCTGTATACTCGTTGTTTCATTGTATGCAGGGGGTGTAGGGTTTATGTATGGGAAATCTCAGTCTTTCTCACATCGTTCACAGATCATCTGATAAATCTCCGCGTGATCTTTTTCTAAGGCGACTTCCAGTTCCGAATACAGTGTGTCTTCTGCAAGCGCAAAATACCGCTCGTCTACTGCCGTGCTTTTTCGTCCCATCTGTTCACGCTTTTTTCTTCTTATATATAATGTTTTTATCACAGCGATCAATTGGTGTGGATCGCCACTTTTTACTGCATCGCTATATGTCTGCTCACGCATTCTGTCATTGGGAATCTTTAGTTCCTCGATCAAAGGAATTTCATCGATCAGTTTCTGCGCCTCACTCTCTGAAATCACTTTGCGGACATGCGCATCTTTCGTATCTGTCGGCATATAAATCTTCCCAGCCGCATCGTTTGTCGGAATCAAAAGATAATACATCCGCTTTTTGTCAACTCCCGGCATATCCAGATGCAGAATATCCTCCACTTTACAGATGCCTTTTGCCGGCTTTACAATATAATCGCCATAATCGCCTATTTTGTACATTCAAATCCTTCCTTTCTCCAATAATTGTAACACAATTTTTTAGAGAATTTCAAAGGGCATTTTGCACAAAAATCAAATTTTTACTTCTCCACCAAAACCTCAAACACCTTCTCAAACGCAGCTTCCACTACAACTCCCATAATCGTATTTCCCATTCTTAACTTCATTAAGGTGTCCGTCTCCTTTTCTTTCCATTTTTCTTTCTTTTTTTCTTCCTTTTCCAATTCCAAATACGCAAGATAGTCCGAATATTCCATAAAATCATCTTCCGTAAGTTCCGCAGATTCTTCTTGTCCCTGCCATTCTTCTGCATCCACATCCTTTTTATAAAGTTTTTGCGGATTCACTTTTACCGCTGTTTTGTCCGTCTGCGCAGTAAAATATAGCGAACTGTTTTTATTCGCGTCAATATCTTTATTTTCTTTGGTTCCTTTCACTATGTACGTCATCTCATTATTATCATTAAGATATCGGCAGACAATACTGGCGTTTAGTATTTTCCAATTATTTACATTGCTGGTGAACAGGAGCCGCCAGTCTTTGATCTTTTTGTTTGATTTGTTGTGAATCTTTATCTCCCCCGATACACTGTCTTTCCACATAGGATGTTCGACATATGTGGCGGAATAGTTGTCCTTATTTATCTCGCAGTCATCGGCACAGAATTCGCTGTTTATTTCATTTATGGTTCCCTTATACTTGACGGTTATTTCAAAAGTCACTTTGCCGTTTGCTTTAATATCCTGTCTGCCGTCAAGGCTTTGAACATAATAATAATTCTTTTGATATCCAATGATCTTTGCCTTAGATATTTTTTCAATTTCATCTTTACATTGAAACCCTATCGTCCAGTCATCGATCGAAGCATCCGTAAGATTTTTGATCGTAACTTCTGCCGTATAATGATTCTCCCATTTTTTCTTTATTGCGGTAGTGAGACGGATGGTATCGTCATCCCCCTCATCATCGTCATAGAAATCCTCCTCGTCGTATTCCTCGTCATCATCCCACACTTCCTCTTCTTCCCAGGAATCCAGTTCGTTATCGTCGAGAAGGATTTCCTCATCCTCGTCTTCTGCCTCTGCTTTTGGTTTGGCACAAATCTGTGAAACGGTTACATTGCCAAAAAGCAAGCCGGCCAGTAAAAGTAATACCGTTATTTTGTGTAACTTTTTCATTCAGAAACTCCCTGCTAATTTTCTGCATTCAATTTGTCGTCGTAAATTTTCTCCACATTTTCCTGCAATGCCGGAATCTGACCTGCTGTCGCCGTGTCACAGACAAACAGATCTCCGGCCTCTCCGTCATAACTTTCCTGTGATGTCAAAATATAAACTTTGTCTGCCTTTTTCGTTACCGCAAAATTTACTACCTGCTGCTCACTAAATTGATTCATTTCTCCATCGATCAAAAGTTTCATCGTGCCATTCTTTTTCACCTCATAAATACCGGAAGCGTATCCGGCATAAAGTTTTCCATCGTTTTCTGCAAACATAAATCCAACATCGGTAATGGAATCTTCTGCTTTTATCTGTTTCACTTTTGACCGTATTGCAGAAAGATTGATCTGTTTCTTTGCCTTCTTGCCATTCTTTACAGAATAGACTGACAACACATCTGTCTGTTCTGCCTTTTTCTCATACCGGTATGCATATAATGTATTTTTAACAATCATACAACGGTCGCCGATATTTTTCTTCTTCCATAAAATTTTCCCACTGTTTTTTGTGACCATAACTGCCGTATTTGTCTTTGCTTTCTTTCCCATGATGTGCAATAAAATACGATTCTTTCCTGCCTGCTGTGCCGATATTATTTCCTCTGCCACCGGCATACTATTTGCATTTTTAATTTTTATCGTTTTTAACGTTTTTCCTTTTGTATTATGCAGTTTTATCGTTCTGGCATCCGGTGCCACTTCGATGTAACCCTCTTTGTCCGGAAACACAGTATAATACTGCTTTTTTCCTGCTTTTTCAACATAGGAATCTTTCACCATTTCCTTATTCCATTTTCCGTTTTTGAAAACCGCTTTCTGGTTGATTCCGTCCTCATCCTTGTAATACGCACAAAGTTTCCCTGACTGTATACAAAGCTGATTCATCTCAAGATCCGAAAGTGGAATCTGCTTTGTTTTGGCATAAACTTCATTTGTCAGACCGATCTGAAAGACTGCCGCGCACAAGATTCCAAATATTGCAAATTTAATCATTGTTCTTTTCATCGTTTTTTCCCCCTCTCTTGTCCTTTCTTACTGCCATTATCCCCACCACCAGGATAGCAATCGGCAGCATAATTACCGTTTCCAGTAAATAAAAGGCGCGCTCAACCATAATAATCTTTTCCACCCATCCGGTATACACTTTATCCCATGTGTAAACGGCAAACGGCGGATACATCACAGCCCATAATTGAATTATCCCACTGACGATCAGGAGGGCTTCACAAAAAACTATTTTCCGAAAAGCCACCTTGCTTCCCTTTTCTTCAATATTTTTCTTCATACGAAATAACCGGTAACCGCTGAAGAAAATAACTGCCCAGATCCCTACAGCGATTACTGCAAGAATAATATCACCCAAATCCATAAAAACAACCTCCTCATTACTAATATTCTAATTGCTAATATTCCAGTTCCTGATACTCTATTTTCCCTTTCAATGCCTTCTTGTACGTACCTGTACTTTCTGCCGGCACTTTGATTTTTCCAATACCGTGCGGCATCCGGTATATAATATCCATATAGTCCAGCTGCACAACCCCTTTGTCAAAATCCGCATACTCCTCATCATATTCTCCCAGTTCACAGGCATTCTGCTTTGCGATCTTCGGAATATTTTTTCCCTCAAATATCAATTTTTTTGTTGTCACCTGCAACGCATTTCTTCCAATACTTTTTATAGATTTTGGAATAACAAGCCGATTGAATCCACAATCTTCAAACGCCCCCGCTTTTATCGTCCGAAGATTCTTTGGCAGCTTGATATTACGCAGACTGTAGCAGTAACGAAAACTTTGTTTTTCAAGTGTTGTTAATTTTTCCGGCAGCACCACACGTTCCAGTTCATAACAGTATTCAAACGCATAGGCTCCAATCTTTTTTACCCCTTTCGGAATTTCTACATCCGATAATTTTTTGCATGCCATAAATGCGCCGTCTTCGATCTCGCGCAGCGAATCCGGCAAGGTAACGTCTTTTATCTGGGAATATGCCAGACTTCTCTTCGCAAGTTTCTTCATTTTCCCCTGGATAAATACCATTTCCACCGTTGTATTTCCATAAAAAGCATCGGCTGCGATCTGCGTCGTCTTTTTCGGCAGCATCAGAGTTCCCTTTGCCACTCCGGCATACAAAAGTTTTTTCATGTTTTTTGTATACAATGCTCCGTCTTTTTCCACCATATATGGATTTTCCCCGGGCACTTTGATCGTACGGAGTCTGGTGCAGTTTTCAAAAGCACCCGCCTCTATTTTTTGAAGACTTTTTGGTAATTCCAATGCCTTCAATTGCGATCCGCAAAAAGCACCTTTGGCGATCTTTGTTGCGCCCTCGGCAATTTTTACCGTTCCCGACTGTTTGCCGCTGGATACTACGGTTTTCCCGTCTGCCGTATACCGCACACTATCTTTTTCCACATAAGTTTCTGCATATACCTGTGGACAAAGAACCAAACATAACATCAATGATAACAACAACCATATTGCATTTTTCATAGCAACCGCCTCCTTATCCTTTTCTTTTATTGTAACATATATTTTCCCAAAAAACACCATTTTGTTACAAACGGTAAAATTTAGGGACGAACGTTTTAAAAAAACTCCGGCATGTATAAAACACATACCGGAGCCAGCTTATCCACCCAAATATTTCTTCGTATTTATCTTTTGTACTGTTGTTTTTTATCGCAAAAAACTTTCTCCTCTCATCCGTTTCTTATAACCGCTCTTTTGTATTATTCTAATAATCCTTTTTCTATTTTCTCACACACTAATATCCACGGTAAACACAAACGTGTTAATGTAAAAAACACCTCCCGTTTGAAATTGATAACTTCATAATTACATATCTTTTTATCGATTTCAACCGAAGGTGCAATATTTGCATTTTAAGTGCAATATTTGTAATTTCAGGACAACATTTTTGGGATAACAACCATCGTCTCAAAAATTTTTCCGTCATACGCTCTTTCGATATATCCGGAATACGATGCAACGATCCGGTTTACATTACGCAGCCCAATACCGTGAATACTTCTTTCTTCCTTTGTCGTAACAAACCGGTCGCCATTTTGAATAATGGTTCCCTCATACGTATTTTTTATGCGGAAAACAGCAAAATTTCCATCATTCTGCATATATAAGTCGATCCATATTTTCCCATCCTCACATTTTCTGGCAGCTTCCAGTGCATTATCAAGCAGGTTGCCAAAAAGAGAAGTGACATCAATTTCTTTCATAAATTCAATCTTAAATCCCGCCTCTACAAACACCTCTGTCTCTACCTTATCTTTTTCCGCTTCCCGCTTAAAATCGCCCAAAAGAATATTGAGAAAATGATTGGCACAGATGATATTTTTCTCCTCGTTATGAATCCCCATCTGCAAGCTGTCAAGCACTTCCCGGATTTTTTCTTCCTGTCCTTCCTCAAGATAAATACTGATCTGTTTCAGGTAATATTTAATATCATGTATTTTTTCTTTGTAATTTCTTTCGATGCTCTCTTCCTTATCGTGCCAGTTTTTTCTCTCATCGTATTTTGCCTGACTGATCTCCAGAAGCAGTTTCTGCTCCTGTAACTGACCGTATTTTGTAAAAACGTAAAACAAAATAATATTTCCGCAAAGCAAAATAAGATATAAGACAATCATCGCTACATCTCTTAGTGTAAGCTCATCCCCTCCGACACGAATGTAGGGAATCAGTACCGTAAGCCCTATTGTAGCAATCGGAATAATAATAAATGCCCCAAATACTTTAAGCGATATTTTTCTTACCTGTATTTTTGATATCTGTTTAATCATTGTTAAAATGACAAATTCAATCAATTTTATCGCAATAATACTGCTTATCATCGCAAACTGATTTCTATATATTTCATTGGTTGGCAGATTCACGGAAACCTTTAGCAGAAAGAAAAACACCAATTCTGCGCTCATACAGACAGCAATTACAATAAGCCAGTGAAATAAACGGAGCAGAATATTTCCCTCCACCAAAACCAGTGCCACGAGCAGAGAAAGTCCACATGACACAATAAAATTGAGCCGGCTGCTGTTTTGCAGATTCGCAATGGTATTCAGTGCAATAACAATGGCAGCCAGTCCAAGTTCTCTGCCGCGTCTGTTAAAAAAACTTTTTTTGGCATGAAATGCTTTATAAAAATCAAAAACAAGATAAATTTCTACGATCGTGGAAATCAGCATACAAATACTGTAAATTATATTTTCTTTCATAACCCCGTCCTACCTTTTGTATTTATTTCCAAAATATTCCATTATTTTCTTTTTAAATTCATTCTTTTTTGCTCTGGAAACAGACAATCTCACGGATCCCACCTGAACAAAATCCGCCTCTGTCAGCCCGGATACATAATGCAGATTGACAATATAACTGCTGTGTGGCATGGCAAAATCTGATTTTTCCAGCATTTCCATCAATTCTTTAAAGGAATAAGGTGCGATAATATTTGCCTCTGCATACAAATTCTGAAGGGGCTCTTTCATATGAAGCACACTTTTCCCATTCTTATGATGGGTAATATACATAATATCCGCCACCTGAACCGTAATCTTTTCACGCATATAATATGCTTCAATACTGTAAACTTCTTTTCGCCGCGCAATCTCTTCCAGTATATCCCGCAGATCTTTCATGATTTCTTCCGTTTCAGACTGCTTTAATAAATAGCGGTACGGCGAAATTTTAATTGTCTCGGGTGTCGGCATAAAAATTCCCGAACAGTGCACTAAAACTCCCTGATATCCACGCCTCCTGAGTTCAACAGATATCTCATTTCCGTCCATTCCTTCCAGCTGAATGTCAAGAAATATGACATCTGTCTCATCCACATTCCTCTGTAATAATTGTTCTCCTGATGTACATTTTACAATTTCCAGTGTATCTTCCTGTTGACGGCATGCCGTAAGCATTTTCTCTAATTCGTTCATGTATTCTTTGTCATCATCACAGAGAGCGATCTTATAAACCATCCGAGGTCACTCCTTAATCATTTTCTTTAGTATAGCATGTTTGGTGCCGGGAAACAATGAGAAAAGTGATTTTCGATTAATAAATCAACGGTTTTCGTGTTCATTGGATTTTCAGAGGATTCAAAAGTATATATGATGTTATCACCGTGGTAATAACCATTTTGAGTATAAAAATCCATCTTTTTTAAAGCCTTTCTACTATATTCCGCATCCCCCATCATCCCAAAATGTTCCCAAATAATTTCTTTTCTCTGATATATATTAAGGCAGTGAAAATCCGGATAAACCTTTCCAAAGCCCTTAAGATAAATTGGTCGTTCATAATGATACGGAATATTCTTTAAAAACAATTTATCTGCAATAATTTTCTCAGACTTTGAGCGCACTCTTTCTCCTCTCTCTGTATAAATTTCCTGTGTTCCTTCCGCAAATTCCTTTCCTTCAAAATTTAGCCGCTTCCATTGATTTATGTAATCTGCATCACTTATTAATAATGGTTTGACAAGACTTTTTCTGGCAGTAGTCAATTCATCGTATAAATTGTATATTTTTTCCAAATTAAATACTGCAAGAAATTTTTCAATCAGGTGAATTTTGTCATTTATGTTCATTAATAATTTTCTGTCATAGTCTCGCTGCGCAAGTCTCTCCGCAAGTTCTCTATCTGACTTTCTAATGTAATTCATCTTACCGTTTATTCTTTGATAAAATTGCTGTGTTGTCCGGCACATCTTACATTCCAATGTCCCAGACGGTGTCCCTTGAAGCCTCTCTTCCAATTCCACCTTCATCTTTTTCAACGAATCTCGCATTTCCTCTAAATGCTGAATTACCATTCTATCTTCCATCGAATATCCCCCTTTTGTATTATTTTCTCTTTCTGGATTTTTGACTTGAACCAAATCAGATAATAAGATTTTTATGATATTATAACATGTCACACAAAATATGCAAGCAAAATTTTTCATAGTTTATGTATTCCAAAACGGTGCATGCAACTTGGCAGTGGCAACTCACTACTACCTAACTTGCTTTCCCTTTTTTCCGAAGTGCCGTGCCCGCCTTCGCAACGTCGGCTCACCACTGC
>CAJMFH010000045.1 GCA_905212635.1 uncultured Lachnoclostridium sp.
GCATACGAGATGGGACGTAAGTTTGATATTGAAGCCAAACTTCCGATTCTGATCGCGGAGAAAACAGGTCCGCATTTTGCGGTCGGTGACACCTGCTATTCGATGAGTGAAGACATCGTGCTGCACAACCCGGACGGCAAGGAGATCGTGGCAAAGGAAAATGAATGCTCCGCACTTCGAAAGACGGATATGACAAAGGCGTATTTTAACTGCCATACTGACATTACGATCCCGTATGATGAACTCGGGGACATCGATGTGGTCCGTCCGGATGGAAGCGAGATCAAATTGATCCGTCAGGGACAATTTGTACTTGAGGGAACGCAGGCTTTAAATGAAATGTGTAAGGAATCCTGAACGCAGGATGACAAATAAAGGAGGATAAGAAAATGGTAAAAGTTGGAATTTTGATGGGAAGCGACTCAGATCTGCCAATCATGCAGAAGGCAGCGCAGATGCTTGAAAAATTCGGAATTGAATACGAGATGACGATCATCTCCGCACACAGAATGCCGGATGTGTTTGTCGATTATGCGACAAAGGCAGAAGAGCGTGGAATCGAAGTAATCATCGCCGGAGCAGGCGGAGCAGCGCATCTTCCGGGAATGTGTGCCGCATTGTTTGATCTGCCGGTAATCGGTATTCCGATTCATACAAAATCGGTCGGCGGTGTCGACAGTTTGTATTCCATCGTACAGATGCCATCCGGAATTCCGGTTGCTACCGTGGCAATCGATGGCGCAGCCAATGCAGGTATTCTTGCTGCTAAGATTCTTTCGGTATCGGATATGGAACTGCGTAAGAAATTGAAAGAATACAAAGTAGAAATGAAAGACGGTGTAACTGCAAAAGCCGAAAAACTGGATAAACTCGGTTATGCAGAATACATTAAACAGATGTAATATAGGGCAGGACTTCTTCCCAAAAGAGGGAGTCCTGTTTTTCTATTTCGTCTTTTAAGACAAAGACCGGTTTGGCGCGGTAATTTTCGCGGAACAATGTCAAGCCGTGCCGGGTCAGGCAATCACTGGAAGAAGCTGGAAAACGTACAAATTTTCCGGCTTTTTTTAAATAGCAGTTGGAAGCTTTCGCCGGTTCGCGAAATTCCTTTTCCACATAGATTCCGACGCTTTTATGAATGGCGGTATCTTCTTCCGGCAGATAAAAATAGTCTTTGTAATTTTCATAAAAATGACAATAGCACCCCTCGGTACAGAAAAGGGTGATACAAGCCCTGTTTTCTTCAAAAGATACAATAAAATCATCGGTTTCCCTTCCGCAGGGGAACGGAACGTTTTCCTGCGTCTGACATGCGATGCAGAGTGTATCTGTATTCCAAACTTTGTCAGAAAAATGCAGCGGCAGTTTATAATAGAGCAGCAGGGAACTAAGCAGTGTTCCACGCAGATCATCGGCATTGTGGAGGAGAAGTTTTTCTTTTTCTTTCTCTGCCTGCGGACTGCGGAATATTTTCTGCTGCATAAATTCCGAATAAATCTGAATGCACTCTTTTCCACTGTAATTGTCAGCCCGCAAAAAGCCGACGAGTTTTTCGACAACCGATAATTTGAGCGAAGAACTGTCAAACAGTGCTTTTTCTTTGCGGACTTCCCGGTAAATGTCAAAAGAGCGTAGTGCAGTAAACGGATTCTCCAAATGATGAAACCGGTATTTTTTCTCAAGATATGGGATATCAAATCCGGAACCGTTGTAGTGAACGATAGTGGAAAAGCCGGATACAAAAGAAGAAAAGGCTTCCAGTATCGTACATTCACTGGTGTAATCATCGGCAAACCATTGGCACATTTTCATCTCTTTTTTCTGTGTATCGTACCAAAGCGCACCAATCAGATAAAGGGAGGAAACATTGGCAGAAAGTCCCGTAGTTTCGATGTCAAAGATCACAAGATCCGACAAGGACGCACCGGTATACAGGGAAATGGCTTTCCATGCCCGACTCCGGTCATCTCCGGGGGTGAGGCTTTTTGTTTCGTCAATTTTCTGCATGGTGTTCCACTCCTTCCATTGGATTTTTTTCAAACAAATACAGTATAACGTAGAAGAAATAACTTTTCAAGTTAAATGCTTGTAGAAAAGGGCAAAAATGTGTTATACTACTATTTAACGATGCTCAAGGGTATATGTTTACAGCATCGCAGAACTTACGAATAAACGTAAAAGGGAGAACGATATGGATAGAACGAAGAATCCGAAAAAGCGTTTAAAAAAGTTAAAGGGCAGGATGCAGAGCAGTTTTAGTGGTTTTTTGCGGGCTTGTATCGTGGGGGCGCTGGTGCTTTTTCAATTTGCAATTATTATCATAATTCCATTTATATTGAGAGGATATGCGACATCTTTTTATATTTTGCTGGAAATCAGTGCGCTGATTGCAATCATTGCATTGACAAATGACAAGCACAATGATGCTTACAAATTTTCATGGATGTGTGTGATCCTGATTTTTCCGATTTCCGGGTTGATCATGTTTAACCTGTGGGGGAAGGTTGGAAAGAAGAATAAGTTAAACAAAGCGATTGCCAAACAGATGAAAGCGACAGATAATCGGCTGGTACAGGATCCGGAAGTGTCGGAAAGATTTTCCCTGGAACATCCGGTTTCTTCCCGTATGTCCAAATATATGACAGCGATGGGAAGTCCGTTGTTTAAAAACAATGAGGCAAGATATTATCCGTTTGGAGAAGATGCGTTTGAGGACCTTTTTGAAGATCTGGAGCAGGCGGAACATTTTATTTTTATCGAATTTTTTATCGTGGCAGAAGGGGCGATCTGGGATCAGATTCATGAAATTTTACTCCGCAAGATCCACGAAGGCGTGAAAGTCAAATTTTTATATGATGACTTTGGAGCACTTTTCCGTACCGGAAAAGATTTTGCCGCCAATCTGCGAAAAGAAGGATTTGAGGTTGAGGTTTTTAATCCGATACATAAGTACGCAAGTAAGCTGTATATGAACTTCCGCGATCATCAGAAAATCGTCGTGATTGACGGAAATATCGGCTATACCGGCGGATTCAATCTGGCGGATGAATACGCCAATCTGATCGAGCGTTTTGGGGTATGGAAGGATGCCGGAATCCGTGTCGAAGGAGACGCGGTTTGGGGACTTACCGTAACCTTTTTGGAGATGTGGGTAGTCAGTTCTTCGGAGAAGAACATTGATCCGGAGATTTACCGTCCGATGAAGAAGTTTCCGGAGAATGACGTGTACTGCCATGTGCTGCGGGACGGACCGGCTTTGGGGGAGACAAGTTTTGTCGGTTCCGTATACAAGCAGATGATCAATTATTCGGGAAAGACGTTGTATATCATGACGCCGTATCTGATCTTAGAGGAAACATTGACAAGAAGTCTTGTGGAGGCAAAGCGCCGCGGTGTGGATGTGCGTGTTATTACGCCGAATATTCCGGATAAAAAACATGTAAAATGGATGACAGAATATTATTATGGCGAACTTTTGAAATGCGGCATCCGTATTTACGAGTATACTCCGGGTTTTGTACATTCAAAGGTTGTGCTGGCAGAGCATTGTGCTGTTGTGGGAACGATCAATATGGACTACCGCAGTTTCTATCTTCATTATGAAAACGGAATATGGATCTATAATGAAGAATTTTTGCAGGAAGTGCGGAAAGATTTTGATGAGACATTCCGGGTAAGCCGTGAGATCACGTATGAAGAGTGGAAAAACCGCCCGATCAAACGACAGGTTATGCAACACTTTTTGAAAGTATTTTCGACGCTGGTATAGGAGGAAATCGAAGTGATACATTTTATCAAAGGACAGCTGGATATGGTGGCAGAACAACAGATTGTTGTCGAAAACCGGGGAATCGGATATGAGATTCTCGTTCCGGCATCGGTGATTCAAAAACTTCCAAGAATTGGGAATGAAGTGAAGATATATACGTATATGCACGTACGCGAAGATGCGATGCAGTTATACGGTTTTATGACGAAAGATGAGAGGGAAATGTTTCAACTCCTCATTACAGTTAATGGAATCGGTCCCAAAGGTGCATTGGGAATTTTATCCATTATGGATACGGATGCTCTCCGGTTTGCTATTTTGTCGGACGACGCCAAAAGTATCTCAAAGGCACCGGGAATCGGGGCAAAGACAGCAAGCAAACTGATCCTTGAACTGAAGGATAAGGTGGACTTTGAAGAGGCTGTGGATACGATGCTGACGCAGGGAGAGCAGAATGCGGCAGAGGTAGCAGCCGGTGCCGGAGATGTGGGGTATCGCGCCAACGATGCGATTCAGGCGTTGGTGGCGCTGGGATACAGCAGTACCGAGGCCGTGAAAGCCGTAAAGAAGGTAACATTGACAGATGAGATGACAACCGAAGATATTTTGAAGGCAAGTTTAAAATATTTATAAAGGGAGCAGGCTATGGAAAAACGAGTGATTTCAACGGAATTATTTGAAGAAGAAAACCGTACGGAAAACAGCCTTCGCCCGAAACTGCTGAGCGATTATATCGGACAGGCGAAAGCGAAGGAAAAACTGAAAATTTATATCGAGGCGGCAAAAGCGCGCGGCGAGTCGCTTGACCATGTGCTTTTGTACGGGCCTCCCGGACTGGGAAAGACAACCCTTGCCGGGATCATTGCGAATGAAATGGATGTGAATCTGAAGATTACTTCCGGTCCGGCGATTGAAAAGCCGGGCGAACTGGCATCGATCCTCAATAACCTGCAAGAGGGAGATCTGCTTTTTGTCGATGAAATTCACCGCCTGAACCGTCAGGTGGAGGAAGTGTTATATCCGGCGATGGAAGATTATGCGATTGATATCGTCATCGGAAAAGGAGCTTCTGCACGAAGTATCCGTTTGGATCTGCCAAAGTTTACGCTGGTGGGGGCGACGACCCGCGCAGGTATGCTGACGGCACCGCTCCGCGACCGTTTTGGTGTAGTACACCGCCTCGAATTTTATACGGTAGAAGAATTGACAGAAATTGTAAAACGTTCAGCAAAGGTATTTCAGGTGGAAATAGACGAACAGGGAGCCATCGAGATTGCCAGGCGTTCCCGAGGAACGCCACGTCTTGCCAACCGTCTGTTAAAGCGCGTCCGTGATTTTGCCCAGGTGAAATACGACGGAAAGATCACACTGGAAGTTGCAAATTTTGCTCTGGATCTGCTGGAAGTAGATACCTTTGGGTTAGACAGCACGGACCGCAATATATTGATGACAATGATCGATCAGTTTACCGGTGGTCCCGTTGGACTGGATACGCTGGCGGCAAGCATCGGCGAAGACAGCGGAACGATTGAAGATGTGTACGAGCCGTATCTGATACAAAATGGTTTTATCGCGCGCACGCCGCGCGGTCGTGTGGTGACAGAAAAAACGTATCAGCATTTTGGCATATCAATGAAATAACGTAACTATTCAGGATCAATGTGTGGGCGGGGTGTCCTGGATAGTTACGAAATAACAATGTAAGGAGACGATAGTATGGCTACAACAAATGCAGTAAGAGACCCGAAAAATGGTGTAATCTCGTGCTGGGTATGCACGGGTGTGATGATATTGATCGACGTGCTCCGTTTGACGATGCTTCATCCAAAACGTGGAATCGCAGATTGGATTTTTCTCGCGCTGATCGTGATATGGATCGTGATCTCGGTGTATGAGACGGTGAAATACATAAAGGGCAAAAGAAAAAATAACGCATAAGGATTTTCAAGTTTGTAAATAATTATTTAAAACAAGGACACGGATTGTTCATATCTATTGTGTACAATGGTTCTTTATTAAGAAAGAAAATAGGAGGATGCAATATGAGATTACGTGAACGATTTCAAAGAATGATGTATGGAAGATATGGCAGTGACCAGCTCAGCATGTTTTGTTTTGTCCTTTATCTTGTAATCTGGGTTGTCGGATTATTTATCCGTGTGCCACAGGTAAGGCTTGGTTTAAATTTATTTTCTTATGTGATTATTTTTGTATATTTTTTCCGCTTTTTCTCGAAAAATATTTATAAGAGACAGCAGGAAAATTTGAAATTTATGGCGGTGTTTAACCGGGTAAAAAATTACTTTAATTATCTGAAACTGAAAGTGAAGGAACGGGATGGCGTGAAAAAGATTTTTCGCTGCCCGGAATGCCATCAGATGATCCGTGTGCCGAAAGGACGTGGAAAGATTGCCATCCGCTGTCCAAAATGTAAATTTGAGTTTATCCGCAGAAGTTAGCTATTCCGGACTTGCTCAGCCAAAAGCAAATGCGTTGTCATGCTTGCATGTAAGAGGCATTTGTTTTTTAGGGAGTCCTCGCTTCAGCATCGAAAGAAAGGATTTTTTATGTTTGGCTATGTCATAACCAATAAACCGGAATTAAAGATTCGGGAATTTGCAAGATACAAAGGCATTTACTGCGGTCTCTGTCAGAGCCTGAAAGAGCAGTATGGCAGAACCGGGCAGATGACCCTTACGTATGATATGACATTTTTGGTGCTTCTGCTTTCATCTCTTTATGAGCCATCGGAAGAAACGAAGCAGAAACGGTGTCTTGTGCATCCGGCGAAAAAGCAATGGATGATCCGAAATGAAATTACAGAATATGCGGCGGATATGAACATTCTTCTTTCGTATTACCATTTTCTGGATGACTGGGAGGACGAAAAAAGTGTTTCCGGGCTGGCAGGTAAGACAGCGTTTCATCGGAGGGCAGAGAAGATCCGTAAGAAATATCCGGAAAAGGCAGAAGTGATACAGACGCAGTTGGAAGAATTAGCCAATCTTGAAAAACAACAGGTAACAGAGCCGGATGCTGTCAGCCGGCCATTTGGTGCCTTGATGGCAGAATTGTTTTGCTATAAAAAAGATCCCTTTGAGAATACGCTCCGCCGGTTTGGCTTCTTCCTGGGAAAATACATATATTTTCTGGATGCGTTTATGGATCTTGAAAAAGATCGGAAAAAGGGAAGTTTTAATCCTTTTTTTGAACAGGAAGAAAGGACGGATTTCCCCCAAAATGTATTGGATATATTGGAAGGAACGATGCGCGCAGCTATCGTGGAATTTGAAAAATTGCCATTGGAACAGGATGTGACGATCTTACGGAATATTTTGTACGAAGGTGTAAAGATAGAACTTCAGAAAAAACAGATCCAGTTAGAGGAAGAGAAGATGGAGGATAAAAAGAATGAATGACCCATATCAGATTTTAGGTGTGACAAGAGATGCCAGTGACCGTGAGATTAAAAAAGCATATCGTGATCTGAGCCGTAAATACCATCCAGATTCTTATGCGGGAAAATCGGAAGCAGAAGCGAATGCGGCGGCTGAAAAATTCAAACAGGTTCAGGAAGCCTACAATCGAATCGTGGATGAGCGTTCCGGAAAAGCGACAGGAAGTTATGGAGACTTTGGCGGATTTGGCGGTTTTGGTGCTGGTCAGGGACGTCAAAATTACAGCGAAGATGAGCAGCATATGATGGCAGCCATGAATTATATCCGGGCGCGCCGTTATAATGAGGCGCTAAATGTATTAAATGGAATATCGAATCACAATGCGGCATGGTATTATTATAGTTCCATCGCCAATATGGGACTTGGCAATAACAATGTGGCACTCGAGCAGGCAAAACAGGCGATGGACATGGAGCCGGGAAATATGCAGTACCGTCAATATTACCAGCAGCTGCAAAATGGCGGCGGATTCTATGGGGGAAGCCCGTTTGGAAGTCCGTTTGGCGGCGGTTATGGCGGTGGCGGAAGCTATGGCGGTTATGGAAGTTATGGCGGCGGATACGATTCCTGTGGAACCGGAAATCTCTGCTGTGATCTCTGGTGTGCCGACACATTGTGTGAATGTATGGGAGGCGATCTTTGTACATGCATGTAGAGCAGACAAAAAGAATAGCAGGAGTGGGAATGTTATCTGCACTTTCTGTCCTGCTTCTAGTGGCAGGAAGTTTTGTGACGGTAAATACGCTGTTTTTGACAGCATTGGCAGCATATCTTGTGGGATATGCTATCTTTCGTTATGGACTGCCCGCCGGATTGATGCAGTGCGTGATCTGCACAGTCCTGGATGCCTTTTTAAATCCGGATAAGTTCAATTTTTTTGTTTATCTGGGATTCGGCATTTACATAATTTTCAGTGAATTTGTATTCCAAAAGGCAAATAAGATCAAAGATCCGAAAAAAAAGATGCGCAGACAGTTGATTTATAATTGGATTTTGTTTAATATAATATATATCCCGACCGTTTTATTTTTTGAAAACATATTGATCCAGGAGGCAGCATTTAACGGATCAGCGCAAAAATGGATCCTCCTTGCCGTCGGACAGGTTGGATGGTGGATCTACGATAAAGCATACCGGGAATTTTTCCGCTTCTTAAGAGAACGGAAATTATTGAAAAAATAGGAGGTTTTGAAACATGCAGTTTGCAGAATTACAAAAACAAATGATTGCCGCAATGAAGGCAAAAGATAAAGTGAGAAAAGAGGCGATTTCATCTTTAGTATCCGCTGCGAAAAAAGTAGCGATCGATGAAGGATGCCGCGATGACATTTCCGAAGAGATTGTAGGACGCGTGATCTTAAAGGAAATGAAGACCGTAAAAGAGCAGATTGACAGCTGTCCGGACAGCCGCGAAGATCTGAAAGCAGAATATCAGGCTAGATACGATATCATCGCTGAATTTGCGCCGCAGATGATGAGTGCGGAGGAAGTGGAAAGCTACATCACAGAAAAATTTGCCGATGTCGTAGCGACAAAAAATATGGGACAGATCATGAAAGCCGTTATGGGGGATCTGAAAGGAAAAGCCGACGGAAAAGTGATCAATGCGACCGTGAAGAAACTTTGCCAGTAGGAAAGAATAAAAAGGATTGGTAAGTGACCAGTAAATGATCAGGGGATGATTGTTTACTGGTTGTTATTTGAGTTCTCGGAGCGTAATGACAGGGTAACATTAAAACTCGAAGTCGGACAAGTGGTATACATTCCGGGGGCTGCTGATTTAAGAAATACAACGGAGAGTAGTGAGTCAGTGATTATAAAATCTATGCCGAAAGAGGACATGGTACTTGATTATATCCGGAAAAATGGAAGTATTTCAATGCAGAAAGTAATGGCAACCTGTAATTATAGATCCAGAACTGGAGCAAGAAAGCTAATAGATAAAATCGGAGAAGGAAACAATACGCTTTATAGAATAAAAGAATAGCTTAGTGGTCACTTCTGAAATAAAATAACCACTAAGTGACCAGTAGGTGGTCGCTTGTGTTCACTGAGTGACCACCATTACTAATAGTAAGAGGACTTCGTGCAGATGTTTTGCACCATTTAGAAAGAGAACGGTGAAAAATGATTAAAATATTGATTGTAGAAGATGAAGAACCCATATCCAATCTTATCCGCATGAGCCTGACCAAAGCGGGATATCATTGTGAACAGGCATTTGATGGAGAGAGTGCGGCAGATACTATCGAGGGCGGATATTATGATCTGATTCTTCTTGATATTATGCTTCCGGGGATTAATGGATATGAACTGCTGGAGTACATAAAAACAAAAGAAATACCGGTCATTTTTATTACGGCGATGGGAGATCTGGATGACAGAGTGAAGGGACTTCGTGCCGGGGCAGAGGACTATATTACAAAGCCGTTTGAGATGTTGGAAGTACAGGCGAGAATTGAAACGGTGCTTCGCCGCTATCATAAAATGGAAGACAAAATAGAGATATTTGATACGACGATCGATCTTTCCTCGCGAACGGTAATGCAGGGGGGAAAACAGATTATGCTCACTTGGAAGGAGTTTGAACTGCTTTTATTTTTTGTGCGCAATAAAAACATTGCCTTATACCGCGAAACGATATATGAAAATATATGGGACAGCGATTATATGGGAGACAGCCGCACGGTTGATCTGCATGTCCAGAGATTACGGAAAAAATTGAATTGGGGAGATAAAATACAGTCGGTTTATAAAGTGGGTTATCGCTTGGAGGTATGATTTGAAATTTTATTGGAAGATATTTTTTAGTTTTTTTATTTTAATCACCATTACGTTTACAATCAGTGGGACATGGATGATCTATGCTCAATTTCAAGCATCGATGGAACGAGAGATTGAAGTAGGAAACAGCCACAATGAGATGTATCGTACTACACTGCATAATGCGGTAGAACTTCTCCCGAAAAAATACAGCGCAAAGCAAAATAAATACATGAAAGAAATTATGCATTCTTTGCAGGAGAGTATGGAAGAGGGAAAGGGCAGCTTTCTTGTTTACGATGAGGAAAAGAAACAAATCTATGCGTCGGAAAAGCGGACGGAAGACAGTTCTTTATTAGAGAAAGTCAATCATAAACATAAGGCCTATGAAATTTGCTCCGATGAGGGAAAATATTATTTAAGAACCGTTAGTTATATGATGACAACGGTAAATTTGAAGGGGTATTATATCGAGACACAGACAGATCTTGGGGAAGTATTTGCACAGAGACAGGACACGACCCAGAGATATCGATACATTATCTGTATTGTATTATTAATCGGAGCAGTTCTTTCTTTGATTATTTCGTGGCTGTTGACATACCGTGTACGAGGATTGTCGGCGGCGACCGGTGAATTTGCCAACGGAAATATGGAAAAACGGGTCAAAATCCGCGGAGGAGACGAAATTGCGGAGCTGGGGGCAGATTTTAACCGCATGGCAGATGAATTGCAGAAAAAGATGCAGGAAATGCAGGAGCATGTAGAAAGTCAGGAAGCATTTACCGCGGCATTTGCGCATGAATTGAAAACGCCGCTTACTTCGATCATTGGATATGCGGAGATAATCCGGTCCATGTCATTGTCGCAGGAAGAAGAAATGATGGCAGCAGACTATATCTTTTCAGAGGGAAAACGACTGGAGACTTTGTCGTATAAATTGTTACACTTATTTCTTTTGCAAAATGAGAAAATAGAATTACCACAGATGGCTGCAGAAAATCTGGGTGAAGAAGTAGAAAAGGTATTGGCACCCGTTTTGCGGAAAAAACAGGTGAAATTTACCTATGAAATGCAGGAAGGTTATATTCGGGGAAATAAAGAGTTAATCCTTTCGCTTTTAACGAATTTGGTGGAAAATGCATGCAAGGCATCGGAGTATGGACAGCAGATTCAAATGCGGGGAAACATGACGGAGGATGGTTATTGTATCCGGATTCAGGACGAAGGAAAAGGCATCCCAGAGAGTGAGCTTGAGAATGTGATCAAGCCATTTTATATGGTCGATAAATCCCGTTCGCGAAAAGAAGGCGGGGCAGGACTTGGAATGACAATTTGTGCGGAAATCGTACGCGTGCATCAGGCTTCATGGAAAATACAAAGTGTGGAGAATCGGGGAACGACGATCACCATTCAATTTCCGAAGGAGGTGGAATCTTGAAAAAAGCAGTAAAAATAATAGTTATGGTTTTGGTGGCAGCCGTTTTGTTTTTTGGAGCATTATGGATTCCCTCTTTTGTAAATACGCTGGCAGAAAATCAGAAAATTGGCCAGAAGGTTGCGATGGAAGATAAGACGGAAAATAAAAATATAGGGTTCAGTCTGAGTTATACAGAGAAGATCCGAATCTTTTCAACTTGGCCGCAAACAAGTTCTTTATATCAGGTGAAGAGTGTTTCACAGATACTGGAATACGATGATCATTTCTTTGAAAAGATAAAAAAACAGCTAGATCTTTTGATCGAAAAAAAAGTGATGAATTTCCAATATTTATCAGAAAACCTGCAGGAAGATTTTCAAAGTGCAGCGTATTATCTGGTGCAGGATAACAGCTATGAAACCAATGGATTTCCGGTATGGCTGTTTACATTTATGGATAAGAAAAATGAAACGGAATACACGCTGGCATTTGATATGGAGCAGGAAAAAATATATTATATCAATGCGGCAGGAAAGATGGTAAGAAAATTTTTTGACACAAAAGAAGAAGAGAGTGATATTTTATTCGAACTCAGAGCGCAGATGGCAGAGTATTATGGCAATGGTGGTTATATGCAATTGGCAAATAATTATGAGAGCTACCGGATGCTGCGAAAATGTCTTGTTAATTTTGACAATACAAATGATACCGTAGAGATGGATGTCGTGCTGGAACGGCCGGAAAATGGTGGAAAATATAACCGATTACAGATTTCGTTTGGAGGACTTTTTTATACCGAAGAGTATTTTGATAAGTCTGATGAAACAACAGATTCGTCGGCAATAACCTATTAAATGATACAAAAAAGATACTTCTTTTAGAGAAATATGATGCATTTGTTTTTTATAATGGCATTGTATTTCAGAAAGGAGATCTTTTTATGAAGAGAGAAAATCGAAAACATGCCATAATTTGTCTTATTTTTCTGCTTATTTTTGATGTCGCAGCCATTGCCGTTTATGCGGTTTCACAATCCGATGATAGAAAGTCAGAAAAGGGGGAAAGAATCGAAAAAACGGCGAAAGAGAATGAAAAATACACCGCCGAGGATGTTCAAAATACAGCCACTTCGAAAAGAAAAAAGGACGATGATCTCCTTGTTCTTGTAAATAAAAAGAAGGCAATTCCCAAAGAATTTCACCCGCAGCTTCATCGATTGAAAAACGGAAAATATGTGGCCGAAGTGATGTATGAAGATTTAAAAGCTATGTGGTCAGACTGCGAAGCAAATAACCCGGGATACTCTATTTTGGTAGTAAGTGCGTATCGGACGGCGGCACGGCAGACGCAGATATTACAGGAAGAAATAAGAAAAAACAGAAATGCGGGAATGAGTGAAGAGCAGGCTGAAAAAGATGCTCTCCAAACTGTCGCACCTTCCGGATACAGTGAACACGAGACCGGTCTTTGTGTAGATATCACTTCAAAAGCCAATCAAAGACTGGATCAGACTCAGGAAACAACACCGGAAAATATCTGGCTTCGCAAACATTGTGCAGAGTACGGATTTATTCTGCGCTATCCGAAAGGGAAAGAGAAGGTGACAGGATATGACTATGAATCCTGGCATTTTCGATATGTTGGAAAAGAAGCTGCAAAGGAGATTACAAGCCGGGGGCTTACATTGGAAGAATATGTCTCTACTCTCCGTAGGTAGCCTTTCCCGTCCACCTGCCTTATAATGGAAACATGGAGGTGCAAGATTATGAATCAATATGTAACAGGAGCGGTTATTAAAAAACTGCGTCAAAAAAACAATATGACACAGGCGTAGCTGGCAGACCGGCTTGGCGTGAGCGATAAAACGGTTTCCAAATGGGAGACGGGTGTTTGAGTTATAATAGGACCAAGTTAGATGAAACCACGGAGATATTCCGTTTGGCTGATATAGTCCTACTTTTTATTTTGAAAGGAGAGATTGTATGAGCAAAGTGCTAATTGAAGTCCTTATAATAATTCTTATTGCAGGCAGTTATTTGATACTGTATTCAGCAGTTAGAGTATCGGCTATAGCAGATCAAAGAATAGCGGAGATACAAAAAAGAGAAACGGAGATGGTCAAGTATTTTTGTAGCAAATAATTGATTGAACGATAAGGAGATAAGATACGATGAGAACAATATTTGCAGAATA
>CAJMFH010000046.1 GCA_905212635.1 uncultured Lachnoclostridium sp.
GCAGGGTTGAATGAGAAGAGATTCCAGTAACCAGCCTTAACAGCCTTCTTCATCTCATCCTGGCAGTGGTTCATACCACCCTTAGCGATACCGTGGAGTTCGCAAGGAGCGTAACCAATGATCAAAGATGGTCCGTTGTAAGCTTCTGCTTCTGCAATCGCTTTTACAGCCTGAGCAGGGTTTGCACCAAGAGCGATCTGTGCTACGTATACGTAACCATAGCTCATAGCGATCTCAGCAAGACTCTTCTTACCGATTTCTTTTCCGGCAGCAGCAAACTGACAAACTTCACCGATGTTAGAAGCCTTGGATGCCTGACCACCTGTATTGGAGTACATCTCTGTATCGAATACCATTACGTTTACGTTCTCACCGGATGCAAGTACGTGGTCCAAACCACCAAATCCGATGTCGTAAGCCCAACCGTCACCACCGAAGATCCATACGGACTTCTTAGCAAGGTACTGTTTCTTATCAAGGATTTCCTTGGAAAGCTCACAGCCAGCGGCAGCAGCTTTTTCGATCTCAGCAACCATTGCTTTTGTAGCAGCAGTATTTGCTTTTGTATTATCTTTTGTCTCAAAATATTTATCTACAGCAGCTTTCAATTCCGCAGATGCTTTATCGGAAGCAGCCAGTTCTTTTACTTTGTCCATGGTCTGCTCACGAAGAACTTTCTGACCAATGTACATACCAAGACCATGCTCAGCATTGTCCTCAAACAAGGAGTTTGCCCAAGCCGGACCCTGTTTGGAATCTTTGTTTACAGTATATGGTGATGTAGCAGCCGGACCACCCCAGATAGAGGAACATCCTGTTGCATTGGAGATGTACATCTGCTCACCAAACAACTGTGTGATCAAACGAGCATAAGATGTCTCGGCACATCCTGCACAGCTTCCAGAGAACTCAAGAAGTGGCTGATTGTACTGGGAACCAATTGGTGTAGCATCGGTAAATACCGGTTTGATGTCTTTCTTACCAACGTTAGCTACGAGGTAATCAAATACTGGCTGCTGGTCTGCCTGAGATTCCTGAGGAACCATCTTGATTGCGCCCTTAGCAGCGGCAGGACAAACGGTAATACACTCGCCACATCCCATACAGTCTAATGGAGAAACCGTCATTGTGAATTTCATTCCATCTGCTACTGCATGTTTTGCATCTGCAAGTTTAATCTGTGAAGGAGCAACTTTTACTTCGTTCTCATCAAGGATGAATGGACGAATTGTTGCATGGGAACAAACAAATGCACAACTGTTACACTGTACACAGCTTGCTGGATCCCACTCTGGTACCATTACGGCTGTACCACGTTTCTCGTATGCGGAAGCACCGAGTTCGAACTGTCCGTCTGCAATGTCTTTGAATGCAGAAACCGGAAGGCTGTCACCATCCATAAGAGAGATTGGCTCGAGAAGGTCTTTGACCATCTTAACAACCTCCGGACGTCCTGTAAGGTCTTTTGCAGGAGCATCTGCTTCCGGATTTGCCCAGGAAGCCGGAACTTCTACTTTATGAACTGCATCTACACCGGCATCGATTGCTTTGTAGTTCATTTCTACGACTGCATCACCCTTCTTAGAGTAGGATTTCTTAGCAGCAGCTTTCATGTACTCAACAGCTTCGTCGATTGGCATGATGTTTGCAAGTTTGAAGAATGCGGACTGAAGAATTGTGTTAGTACGTTTACCCATACCAATTTCAATTGCTTTGTCAATCGCATTGATTGTATACAACTGGATATTATTGTCAGCGATGTATTTCTTGGAAGCAGCCGGCATATGTTTGTCAAGCTCTTCATCTGTCCACTGGCAGTTGATCATGAAGATTCCGCCCGGTTTTACATCCTGAACCATCTTGTATCCTTTTACTACATAAGATGGGTTGTGGCAGGCTACGAAGTCTGCCTGATTGATGTAGTAAGGGCTCTTGATCGGTTTGTCACCAAAACGAAGATGGGAAATTGTGATACCACCTGTCTTTTTGGAGTCATACTGGAAGTATGCCTGGATGTATTTGTCTGTGTGGTCACCGATGATCTTTGTAGAGTTCTTGTTCGCACCTACTGTACCGTCTCCACCAAGACCCCAGAACTTACATTCTACAGTACCTTCTGCGGATGTGATAGGAGCTGGTTTTACTTCCGGAAGACTGAGGTTTGTAACATCGTCTACGATACCGATTGTAAAACGAGGTTTTGGAGCATCTTTCTCCAACTCTTTGTAAATAGCAAATACGGATGAAGGTGGTGTATCCTTGGAACCAAGTCCATAACGTCCACCTGTCAGAATGATATCATTCTTGCCGGCTTCACGAAGTGTTGCAGCCACATCAAGGTAAAGTGGTTCACCAAGTGTACCAGGCTCTTTTGTACGGTCAAGTACAGCGATCTTCTTAGCAGTCTTAGGAATTACTTTCAAGATGTGCTCGGAAGACCAAGGACGATACAAACGAACTTTAATCAAACCTACTTTTTCGCCTTTTGCTGTCAAGTAGTCGATTACTTCTTCTGCAACGTCACAGATGGAACCCATAGCGATGATGACACGGTCAGCATCCTCAGCTCCATAGTAGTTAAACAGATCATAGTCTGTTCCTAATTTTTCATTAACTTTGCCCATGTATTTTTCAACAACTGCCGGCAAAGCATCATATACTGGGTTACAAGCTTCACGATGCTGGAAGAATACGTCACCGTTTTCATGAGAACCACGCATAGCAGGATGCTCTGGGTTCAATGCATGCTGACGGAACTCTTCAACAGCGTCCATGTTGCACATTTCTTTCAGATCTTCATAATCCCATTTCTCAATTTTCTGAATCTCGTGAGATGTACGGAATCCATCGAAGAAGTTAATAAACGGAACTTTTCCTTCCAAAGCTGCCAAATGAGCAACCGGGCTCAAGTCCATAACTTCCTGTGGATTTGTCTCAGCAAGCATAGCAAAACCTGTCTGACGACATGCGTAAACGTCACTGTGATCTCCAAAAATGTTCAAAGACTGCGTTGATACGGTACGAGCAGATACGTCAAATACACAAGGGAGCTGCTCTGCTGCAATCTTGTACATATTAGGAATCATCAAAAGAAGTCCCTGGGAAGCAGTAAATGTGGTTGTAAGTGCACCTGCTGCAAGAGAACCATGTACGGTACCTGCTGCACCAGCCTCTGATTGCATCTCAACTACTTTTACTGTGTTTCCAAAAATGTTCTTCTGTCCCGCTGCAGACCACTGGTCAACGGTATCTGCCATCGGACTAGAAGGTGTAATCGGATAGATACCAGCTACTTCTGTATAGGCATATGCCACATGAGCGGCAGCTGTATTTCCATCCATGGATTGTTTTGCTCTAGCCATTTTTATAGAATCCTCCTTATTAATTGAAATTATTTATCACTAAGAATTATTTTAGCACCATCACCAAAAAAAGTAAAGTGATAAAAGGAGAATCACGTCGAATTTTACGAACATTTCATTTTTTTTTCATTTTTACTTGACAATGTTAATCCACAGGTGTATTATTGTCTTAATCGCTTAATACAATAATACAAGAAAGGAGAAGCGCTATGCAATGGGAACTCACCAACGACCGCCCTTTGTATATCCAATTAACGGAACAGCTAAAACGGCTCATTTTATCCGGGGAATACTCACCCGGTGAACCCTTTCCATCGGTCCGGGAACTGGCAACTTCTGCCAACGTTAATCCCAATACGATGCAGCGGGCACTTTCCGAATTAGAACGGGATGGACTTCTGATCACGGAGCGGACTGCCGGCCGGCGTATTACCAGTGATCATTCGATGCTGGAAGCAATGCGTTCCGAGCTTGCCCTCACACATCTTAAAAAGCTGCGGAGCGAACTGACATCTCTTGGTTTTGAACCGGAAAAGCAATTGGATTTTATTCAAAAGGCATGGGATAAAGACTAAACTTTCTTATTAAATGGAGGATTATTTTATGATTATTTTAGAAACAAAGGGATTGACCAAACGATTTGGTCGTTCACTGGCACTTGATAATGTGGATATCACACTGGAGTGCGGTAAAATTGTCGGTCTTTTAGGACCAAACGGCAGCGGAAAGACAACTTTTCTGAAGCTGCTCAACGGGCTTCTCAAACCCGATCAGGGAACGATTACAATTGGCGGGGAAGCTCCCGGTGTCATCACGAAGCAGCACGTATCTTTTCTGCCGGACAGCAACTATTTTCCAAAATGGATGAAAGTAACACAGCTTCTGGAATATTTTGGAGATTTTTATGATGACTTTGAGCGCGAAAAAGCAACCTTTATGCTCGCCAAACTGGATATTGATTCCCACATGAAACTGTCACATATGTCAAAGGGAACATTGGAAAAAGTCCAATTAATCCTTGCGATGAGCCGCAATGCAAATCTGTATTGTCTGGATGAGCCGATTGGCGGTGTTGATCCGGCAACGAGAGATTATATTCTCAACACCATTGTAAGCAATTATTGTGAAAATTCAACCGTTCTTATCTCGACACATCTGATTGCGGATGTGGAAAATGTTCTGGATGAGGTCATTTTCCTGCAAAACGGACAGGTCCGCCTGCAATCCAGCGTAGATGATATCCGGGAAAAAGAGAACAAATCCGTCGATGCACTTTTCAGGGAGGTATTCAAATGTTAAAAAAATTGATCAAACACGAATTCAAAGCGACTTACCGCTTTTATCTGCCGATTTACATAGGACTTGCAGTCCTCATTGCACTTGCGTGTGGCTTTTTAAATATCGTAGAAATTTTTGATGTCAATGAGCTGTTTTTGTCCATTACCCTGCCTCTTGGCGCTGTTGTAGGCCTGCTTGCGATTATTTTTGCCCTGATCTCGCCATACATTTTCATCTGTCTGCGGTTTTATCGTTCTACCGCAACCAGAGAGGGCTACCTGACATTTACGCTTCCGGCATCCACAAACCAGATCCTGTTTTCCAAATTTCTGGTTTCCTTCCTGTGGGCAATTCTCACATTCGGCGTCACTACATTAGCGATCTTTGTCCTTCTCGCCGTTGGCTTTGATCCGGACATGACGTTTACTGCCATACGCCAGCTTTTCCACAGCAGCGATTTCAATTTCACAACCATACTTTCATTTGTTGTCGGATATGCCAATTCCATCCTTGCAATCTATACGTCAATCAGTCTGGGACAGTTTGTACGCGATCACCGCGTCATCGCTTCGATTGCTTTTTATGCTGCCACCTACACCGTGCAGCAGATTGTCAGTCTTGTCATATTGATTCCGGTTATGATTGGCTCCGGTGCTCTCACAAGTGCAGAAACTCTGACTTATTCCGATCTGGGAATAATGAGCATCGTGTCCATTATTATTTCCCTTGTATTTTGTGGTATATTCTACTTCATTTCAGAACGTATTTTGGACCGCAAATTGAATCTGCCGTGATGATCGTCCGTAATGATACTACATAAAAAACGCCCCTGACTGCACCGGCAGCCAGGGGGTTCGTTATTTATAATGTCAGCCATTTTTCCAGAATACTCTGCAATTGACCGATATCAATCGGCTTTGCCAGATGCTGATTCATTCCCGCATGTTTGGCATTGAGGATATCTTCGGTAAAAGCATTCGCCGTCACCGCGATAACCGGAACTTTTTTCAGGTCTTCTCTTTCCTGATTTCGAAGCGCTGTACAACATTCATATCCGTTCATAACCGGCATCTGGATATCCATAAAAAGAATATCATAATAATACTCCGGTTTATTCAGAATATCATTCAATGCTTCTTTTCCATTTTCTGCCGTATATACCTCAATCCCTGTCATTTCCAAAAGTTCTTTTGCAATCTGTGTATTGATCTCATTATCGTCCACAAGAAGCGCTCTTTTCCCAGTATACCGCCGCTCACGATATACTTCCATCGGATTTTTATTCTTTGGGGCAGTATCATCAAATATCGACTTAAAAGTTGCTGACAATTTGGATTTAAAAATCGGTTTGGAGATAAAGGCATCCACCCCTGCCTCTCTTGCTTCATGCTCAATCTCACTCCAGTCAAACGCAGAAATAATGATGACCGGAATTTCATCCCCGACCGCTTTACGGATCTCTCTTGCGGTCTCAATTCCATTCATATCCGGCATCTTCCAGTCAAGAAGTACCGCCTGAAATTCATCCCCTTCTTCTTTCTGCTGAATCACGCTCTGCACAGCCTCTCTTCCGGAAAGTACCCATCTGCTCTTCATGCCAAGGCTCTCCAGCATACTGCATACACTCACACAAGCCACTTCTTCATCATCCGCAACAAGCACATGTAGATCGGCAAGACATTCTTCTCTGCTTTCCTCTGTCTCCTGCAATTTCAATAAAATGGTGACCGTAAACCGGGAACCTCGGTTTAATTGACTTTCTACTGTAATATCTCCGCCCATCATCTGCACAACATTCTTTACGATTGACATCCCAAGTCCCGTTCCCTGGATCTTATCAATACGACTGTCTTCTGCCCTCTCAAATGGCTGGAAAATGCGTTGCAAAAACTCTTCGCTCATACCGATTCCCGTATCTTCAAATACAAATTGAAAACAGCCGGTCCGCGTCAATCTTGTCTTTTTTTCACTAATATTAACCCGGATTGCTCCACCCTCAGGAGTGTACTTGACTGCATTACTCATAATGTTGCTAATGATCTTCTGCACATATAAACTGTCACCGATCACATTTTCATGTTCAATCTTTTCAATCAGAATAGACAATTCCTGATTTTTTTCTTCTACGGAAGGATGGATCATTTCCAGTGTTGTCTCCAGCAGATCAGAAAGATTAAACTCCTCTTCTGCCAATGTCAGCCTTCCGGACTCAATTCGCGACATATCCAGCACTTCGTTGATCAGTGCCAGAAGATGCCGGCTCGAAACCGTGATCTTTTTCAAACAGTCTTCCACGCGTTCTCTTTCTTCGATATGACTTGCCGCAAGTGCCGTCATTCCAATAATCGCATTCATTGGCGTGCGGATGTCATGAGACATTTTTGACAGGAAATCGCTCTTGGCTCGGCTGGCATTTTCTGCTACCTCATACGCCTCACGCAAGGCATCCTTACTGCGCATTTCATCCATTTTAATCTTCGTTTCATCCTGTGATGCCAGAAGAACTTTGGAAGCCTCACCCTCTTTTCTCTCCATACAGAGAACGGCAAGATTTGTCCAACGATAATCAGTTCCTTCAAATTCTTCCGAATATTCATACATTAAATTGTCTTTGTCTTTCAAAGCTTCTTTCAGACGGTCAATTGAAAAATAGTGATCCATAGATAATTTTGTCTCACCGGAATCATAACACTCACAGAATACTTTTTCCACAATGTCATGATATTCTCCCTGTTTTTCTACTCCGGGCAGATTTACTTCTTCTCCCTCCTCCGCGTGAAACACAAACCCATAGGCTTCCACGTCATTCATATGCCGAAACAGTTCTTTTTCCGTAGTTTCTTCAATCGATCTGTTGTCATTGAAATATTCTCCCATCGAAGCCGCATTACCGGTATCCGCTGTACTTGCAATGATCTGGCCACTCTGGCTGCACAAAAACACCTGGGAATCATACCCAAAATATTTTGTGTTCAACATATTTTCCAAGGTTTCATCATTAAAATATCCTAACAGTGCACCAAACACTTTTCCTTTATTTTTTACGGGCGCATAATAACAAAGCTGGTTTACAGCACTATCATTATATACAAATGCCGTTCCAATCCCAATATTTCCTTTCATCGCCTCTGTGACATTCGGACTTTCCGTAAAATTGTAATAATGCCCTTCTCCATCAAATCCCCATCCGGTTTCATCCACAAAAATAAGACGGTCAAACCATACTTCTTCCGTCAGGCGCTTTATATCTTTGTTGGTAATATTTTCCTCTTTTTGCTCAATCTCACCATATAACTTACCGATAGAATCAAGACTCATTATCCCGCTGGAAAATATTCCCTCTAACGTCTCTGTGTTTTGAACCGTCCCATTTTTTATATATTCCTGTGTAAGCCGCTCCACACGGCTGTTTGTATCTTCAAAATTCATGATAAACATGGAGGCAACCGCAAACAGCAGTACACCAATTGACAGCGCTGTTATAAATGTTCGAAAATGTATCTTTTTTTGCATTATAAACGCTCCTACTCATAGTTTCTATCTTTTTTCGGAACTATTATACCTTGAACATCTTTATACTGTCAATAAACTCCATCTTATAATACAGTAAACTTTTCCGTACCCTTTCGTTTCAGCCAGACATACAATACTGCCGTGATCACACCAAGAACGATCGTTACCAGTCCCAGATACCCGACTGCTCCTATTTTCTTTCCTTCCACAAAATAAAGAACCACGATTCCGGCTGCCAGTGCCCATCCGCCAAACATGGAAATCACCACTCCAAGACTCTGTTTGATCGGTGCCAGTTCATTGGTCCATGTCAGGTTTGGCATATTAATTCCAAGAAATAAGCCAAACACCGTCATCATCGCCGTAAATACCACGGGAAGCAGGAGTATAAACAGGGTCTTAACGACGTCCATGTGAAGGCAGACTGCCAGACAAATTTCACAAAACAGAACCGGAATGGCTGTCAGCACAAACTGAACTCCCAGTTTGGCACGAAGAATATTCCACGGTTTTACCGGCAATGATTGCAGGATCCACAGATTTTTTCCTTCCAGAGAAACAGAAGGAACCACCATATCATTCATCGCTGCCACAAGGCATACGGCGGCAACAACAATCACGACAATAAATTCTTCTATTTCCTCTCCTGCAAAAATCTGGGAAACGGTCTGCAATACCGTCTGCCCCTTTACCAAAGCCGCAATCCCGAGAATCGGCAGAAATACCGTTCCCAGTCCACAATTGAGCATATAATTCGGACTTGACGTAAATCGTTTTACTTCCTTTGTAAAAAGAGCAGCAAACTCGCTCTTTCTCTTCACATATTTTTCATGGTATACGGCATTTCCGGTTTTGCCCGATGCCGTCGCAATGCGGATAAAACTTCCTGCCAGCAGACGAAATATAACCACTGCGACTGCGGCGATTCCAAGAGTATAAATAAGAAATGCCGTGATATCGCCTTCCCCTATTCTTCCAAACAGATAAAGCGGATATGCCTGATCCTTTACTTTATCTCCATAAATCAAAGCATTTTGCAGGAGATCCTGAATCACTTCCTGCGCCTTGAAATAGACCAGATAATAGAGTCCGAAAAACACCAGCGAAAGCAATACCGTAATAAAACTTTTATTTTTTAATTTCTGGCTTATTTTTGCCACACACCATCCCAATATACAAGATAAAATAAGCACAATAATAGAAATGTGCAGGATCAGGATCAAAGATCCCGCAACACCTGTCAGTGTAATATCTGTCACTACCCAATATACAACCGCTGTGGGCACAATAACGACCGCAGAATACATCAATCCCATAAGATACACACCCAGCAGTCTTGCAGTCAGTATACTGCGTACCGGGATCGGCATAGACAACAGCAGATCATTATCCTTGGAAAGATACAATCCGGAAAAGGTATTAAACACACTGCCAAATGCCCCCAGCGCGACCGCAATCATTCCCATAATGAGAAAATACAGCCAGCTCATATGTATCTGCGCAAATGGGTTACACAGCTGTACCGCCAGAAAGGTAAACATGCCTCCCACAACACCAACCATGATAACAACATACATAAGGATAAAAAGTATCGTTGATATTTTGGAACGCTTTTTGTTTTTTTTCGCATCATAAAAATAACCGCGGAAAATCTCCGCCATCTGCTTTTTTACTAAAATTCCAACCATTATTCTCCCTCCAATTCCAGGAAAACTTCCTCCAGACTATCATCCCCTTTTACTTCTTCCATCGTACCGGAGCGGATCAATTTTCCTCCTTTAATGATGGCTACTTTATCGCAGAGTTTTTCTGCCACGTCCAAAACATGCGTGGAGAAAAAGATGGCTCCTCCTTCTTCGCATACTTCCCTCATCAGCCCTTTCAATATGTGGGAGGCTTTCGGATCCAGTCCGACAAATGGTTCATCCATTATGATCAATTCCGGGTTATGAATCCATGCTGCAATGATCGCGAGTTTCTGTTTCATTCCGTGAGAATAAGACGCCACAGGCTGAGCAAGATCTGAAGTAATTTCAAACAGATCGGCATATTTACGGATCCTTTCCTGTCTCGTCTGCTCATCCACGCCAAATATATCTGCGATAAAATGAAGATATTTGATGCCTGTCATAAAATCATATAAATCCGGATTATCCGGAATATACGCAATCTTTTTTTTGCAGGCAAGCGGCATTTCCCGAATAGAATCTCCATCGATCCAAACCTCTCCTTCGTCAAACTGCAAAATGCCGACAATTGACTTCAATGTCGTCGTTTTTCCCGCTCCATTATGCCCGATAAAGCCATAAATCTCCCCTTTTTGAATATGAAGGGATAAATCCTCTACTGCTGTTTTCTCTCCGTACTTTTTTGTTAAATGTTCTATTTTTAACATTTTTTCACTCTCCTCTTATTCATTTAAAAACTCCCGCCGATACTGTGACGGTGTCATACCTTCTTTTTTCTTAAACGCTTTTGTAAAAACACGATAATCTCCATAGCCGGATCGTTCTGAAATCTCTGCCACGGAAGCAGCTGTCGTAACGAGTAATTTCTTCGCCTGTTCCATCCGGATATTCGTGAGATACGCCAGGAAATTAACTCCTATTTCACTCTTAAACAATTGGCTGATATACGCACTGCTGAGATGAAATTGTTCTGCCAGTACATTTAGCGTTATTTCCTCTTCCAGATGTTCCTGCATATACCGGATTACTCCCGCAATCACACGTTCTTCCTGTTTTCCCGAGTCCTTTGCTGTCTTTTTTTCATACAGAGAAATTTTTAAATGATCAATGCACGATCCAAATTCCTCATAATTAACCGGTTTCAATATATAGTCTGTGATCCGCATCCGCAACGCTTCCCTGCAATATTCGAAGTCGTCGTATCCGGACACAATGACAAACGCCATATCCGGATATTTTAACCGGCTCATCTGAATGACCTTTAATCCATTCATAATAGGAATATTAATATCCATGATCACAATATCCGGTTTGTTCAGATCAATCTGGGTCATCGCCTCCATTCCATCTCCTGCTTCTCCAATAACCTCGCAGTCATGTGCCTCCCAGTCAAAAAGCTTTTTAAACCCTTCCCGTATCATAATCTCATCGTCTACGAGCAGCACCCGAAGTTTTCTCATTTTCTCACCCCTTTCCACGGCAGTTCAATATGTGCGGTAACACCGCCTTCCTGATTTTCGGTATAATTCAATCCATATTTCTTTCCACAGAGCAGTTTAATGCGTTTCTGTACATTTAAAATGCCAATGCTGTTTCCTTCCATCTTCTGTTGCTCTTTGGCATAATGCAGAAGCAGCAGCTCAATGATTTCTCTTTTTCCTTCCTCAAAACCGCTCCCACTGTCTTTTACAGAAATTTCCATTCCCGTTTCTGTCTTTCCGGCAGATATTGAAATCTCTCCATCGTATCCTTTGTTTTTCAATCCATGCAGCAGTGCATTTTCCACAATCGGCTGCAAAATGAAATTCGGCACCTCCGCGCCCCCAAGATCGGGATCAATATCATACCGGCATTTCAATTTTGGATAGCGGTAACACATCAATTCCATATAGGCCTCCAAAAGCTGCAATTCGTCATCTAAAGTAACCATCTGTCTATCCACTTTTACACTGACACGAAAAAAATCTGCCAGTTTCATCAACAAATCTGCCACCTTTTTATCTCCATCCAGCTGTGCCTGAATGCGGATGGTATCCAGTGTATTGTACAAAAAATGTGGATTGACCTGACTTTTCAAATAGAGCATTGACATCTTCTGTTCATTCAGCTCCGCGCGCAAAGCATCCGGATTTTCCAATGTCAGGTAAAAGGAAAGTGTCATCAGGGAAATTCCCATACCACTGATCAGCCAGGTATGATGAAATCCCTGCAAAGCACATATGGTAAATTCTACCAACAGTGCAATTCCAATCGCTGCCTTCTTTTTCGGATAGATCTGCTTCCAGTTGATGAGCAAAAGCAGACCGCACAAAACAAGATACACCGCCACACTTGCATAACTGACAATCTCATATCCTCCCGCCGAGTAATTTCCAGCCGGCGTCTCCACATAACGGATCGGAAGCACACAGACACTGATCTCTGCCAGCAGTAAAAATCCCTTTGCCGCCACATCCATTTTCCGTCTTTTTCCCGTTTCCTCTTCGATCAATATGGCGATATACTGATAAAACAAATATACTACCAATGCCATACTTCCCACAAAGAGCCGATGCAGCACCTGATTCAAAAGAGCGGGCACTTCCTCTAAATGATTGACCGTATAAAGTGTCGCCGCATCCAGCACAAGATGAACCAATACTACCACGAGTAATATGGAAAATACTTTATGTAATTGCGATTTTTTTCTTTCTGCTGAAAAATACATCACCGCCACAAAGGCAAGGATCAGGATCAAGGCAATTTCCATTCGAAGCATCTGTATCTTCCTCCTTCTTTTTTATTCTACAGGATATTTCTCCTTTTGAATAGGTCTAAATTTTAGATAAATGTGTCTTTTTTTACGGTTGCTTTTTTATTTATCCCCCTTGACATTTTCCACAAAAGTATGCACAATAAAGATATCGAAACAGAGTTGGAAGCTTGGCTTACGTTTTTAAGCACGAACAATCCGGAACAGATTTATGATCTTATCCAAAATTTTCCAATGTTCAAGGAAATGTACGAAGACATCTACCATCTCTGTCTAAACACAGAAAGGGTGATGGATATGTATTCCAAAGAATTAGCCGAACTGGATCACAATACCGCTGAATACATGGTCGATGAAATGCAGAAAGATTTGGATGAAGCCAGAGACATCATCCCCAAAAAGGACGCTACGATTCAGAGCCAGAGTAACGAACTCAAACTAAAGGATAACACGATTCAGAGCCAGAGCGACGAACTCAAACTAAAGGATA
>CAJMFH010000047.1 GCA_905212635.1 uncultured Lachnoclostridium sp.
TCCCGCCGGCAGCTCACCTCTGAAATGACTTGCTTTTCGCTTTTCCGGGGTGCACGACTTCTCTTTCGCAGATACGCTCCGCTACTTCGCAGTTCCCGTGTCCCTGCAAACATGCACACTCCCCTCCGCAGCACTCCTATTCTTATCTTTCCACGCCCTACAAACATGCGAAATCCACGCCTCAGCGCTCCGTTCTTATGTTTGTTCGGGTATCAAGGTCAGTGTTTTTCTCGTGTAAACACGAAAAATCACTGTCTTTGATACCCTAGTATCATCTTATGTTTTCTTTCCTTTCCGGTGCTTTTTTCCCTACCTGCCGCATAGACTAAATTGTACTACTGCCAAAGGAGGGCATTATGAATCCATTATCCTGGGAACGCCGTACCCCGAAAGAAGTTCTTGCTCACTGGAAAACATCCGAAACAACCGGACTTTCCGAAAAAGAAGCGGCAAAACGCCAGAGCACCTACGGTAGGAATGAACTGGAACATAAAAAGCCGGAAAGCCTGTTTGTTTCCTTCTTAAATCAAATGAAAGATTTTATGATCATCACATTACTTATCGCCGCATTAATTTCGTTTTTGGTTTCCTACCTGCAAGGTCAGATCGATCTTGTCGAACCGGCGATCATTCTGGCAATCGTTGTTCTCAATGCGGTTTTGGGTGTTTTTCAGGAAGCACGCGCGCGCCGTTCGCTCGAGGCACTCAAAGAACTTTCTGCCCCTCTGGCACTCTGCCTCCGCGACGGAGACACAAAACAAATAGAAGCTTCCGCCCTTGTACCGGGCGATATCATCCTGTTGGAATCGGGGCATCTCGTGCCCGCTGACGCCAGATTATTGACAAGTCTGTCTCTTTCCGTGGAAGAATCCGCCTTGACAGGCGAGACGCATCCGGTGGAAAAAAATATAAAAGCGTTGTCCGATAAAACTCCTTCGCTTGCCGACAAAACCAATATGGTATTTGCCGGAACGATCGTCGTCGGAGGAAGTGGAACTGCCGTTGTCACAGCGACCGGAATGCAGACAGAACTCGGACGCATTGCCGATCTGATCTCCTCCGAAACACCGCCGGATACGCCGCTGCAAAAAAAGCTGAACCATACCGGCAAACTTCTCGGCGTACTTGCTCTGGGGATCTGCGTCCTCATTTTCTTTTTAGGTATTTTAAAAAAACAGCTGCTCCTTGATATGTTTATGACATCCGTCAGTCTTGGTGTCGCTGCCATTCCGGAAAGTCTGCCGGCTCTCGTCACGATCATGCTCTCGCTCGGCGTTGAGCGCATGGCGAAAAAAAACGCGGTCATCCGGCGGCTTCCTGCGGTCGAGACACTGGGAAGCGCCACTGTTATCTGCTCTGACAAGACAGGAACTCTGACCGAAAATAAAATGACAATGACAAAATCACACTCCCTTGTGGCACCGGAAAAATTATTTGAATTTTTTACGTTGGCCAGTCATGGTCGCAGTCCGGTAGAAAAAGCCATTTACCAATATGCGGATGAACAGTCTTTTCCTGTAAAAAATTGGGAGAAATGTTTTCCCTTGGTAGATGAAATTCCGTTTGATTCTAAGAGAAAGAGAATGACCACGATCCACTCTTTTTCCGGTGGACTGCGCTGTATCACAAAGGGGGCACCGGAGATCCTTCTATCGCGCTGCACCAAAATACTGACAAAAGAGGGGGAAAAAGAACTTATTTCTCTGCAAAAAAAGCACCTCGGTGACATTTTACAAATGTATGCCCGGGATGCGCTTCGTGTGCTTGCCATTGGGTATCGTGATCTGCCAAAAACGTCCCCCGCTTCCGTACATAAAACCTGTGACAACAACCTGATCTTCGTCGGCTTTGCCGCCTTCATGGATCCGCCGCGGAAAGAAGCACCTTTCGCTGTCACGCGGTGCCGTCGTGCCGGTATCCGGCCGGTCATGATTACCGGCGACCACAAATTAACCGCTGCTTCCATCGGTCAGGCTCTTGGTATCTGCAAAAATGACAGTGAAGTTATGACCGGGCCCGAACTCGAACAGCTTTCCGATGCCGAACTTGCTGAGGTAATACACAGCCATAGTATCTATGCCCGTGTTTCGCCAACCCACAAAGTACGTCTCGTAAAAGCCTTTCAGGCGCAGGGAGAAGTCGTCGCCATGACCGGAGACGGGGTCAACGACGCACCTGCTCTGCAAAAAGCCGATATCGGCTGTGCGATGGGAAAATCCGGTACGGATGTTGCAAAAAATGCCGCCGATATGGTTCTTATGGATGACAATTTTGCCACCATCGTCGATGCCGTCGAAGAAGGGCGCGGAATCTACCAAAACATCAAAAAAGCCGTTCATTTTCTGCTGTCCTGCAACATCGGCGAGATCATGACCATCTTCGCCGCCATTTTGCTGGGACACAATTCGCCCCTGCTGCCGGTGCAGCTTCTGTTTATCAATCTGGTGACCGACTCCTTCCCGGCAATCTGCCTCGGACTGGAGCCACCGGAAAAAGACATTATGAAAGAACCGCCTCGCTCCGATAAAAAAGGACTTTTTGGCGGCGGTGGAATGTTCCGTATTTTCGTCGAAGGCATGTTCATCGGCTCGCTCGCCCTCTTCGCCTATCTCCTTGGGCACAAAACCGGCGGCACCGATGTCGGAAGCACCATGTGTTTCGCCGTATTGTCCTTGTCGCAGCTCGTGCATTCCTTCAATATGCGAAGTACAAAAGAATCCCTTTTTCATATCGGGATCCTCGGAAACCGCAAACTGGCAGCCAGTTCCTTTTTGTGTATCGCGATGCAATGTGCCGTTATTACATACGCGCCGCTGCAATTTATTTTCCATACTGTGCCGCTCAGTCCAATGCATTGGGTTATGGTCGCCGTGTTATCCCTGATGCCGGTTCCACTCGTAGAGTTAGAAAAAAGGACTGCCTCATGAGCAGTCCTTATCGCTAACTTTTCAATAATTCTTCTATTGTTTCCACCACTTTTGCCGAGGCATTTCCGTCATCCCAGCAATTGTATTTTTTGCGGAAGTTTTCATAGCGCTCCTCGTATTCAGAAGCATTGTATTGTTTGATATCGCGGATCAATTCCTCCGTATCCGTTGAAATCGGTCCCGGCATCTCGCCGCGGTAATCAAAATAGAAACCTCGCAGGTCATTTTTGTATTTATCCAGATCGTACGCATAAAAGAACATTGGGCGGTGTAATATACTATAGTCAAACATAACGGATGAATAATCCGTGATCAGCATATCGGACACCAAAAACAGTTCCGCGATGTCATTACTCTGGTCAAAATGATAGATAAATCCTTTGTGCTGGAACCAGTCAATGTAATCCATAATGAGGTAATGATATTTAACGATCAAAATGTATTCATCCTGCAACTCTTCTTTCAATTTCTGGAAAGACAGCTTTGGGCTGAATTTGTAACTCGAATTTTCATTAAATTCATCGTCACGGAACGTCGGCGCATACAACAGGATCTTCTTATCCAGCGGCAGTCCCAGACGGCGTTTTAACCGCACGATATCTTCCTCATTGTTCTTCTTAAACAAAATGTCATTTCGCGGATATCCGATCTCCAGCATACATTTATTGAAATCAAATGCGCGTCGGAAAGTCGTCGTGGAAAATGGATTCTGAGAGATCAGGTAATCCCAGCTCTGCACATTTTTCACAAATCCTTTCTGATAGGACTCAATATCCGTCTCATTTACCATAAATACATCTTCCATGTCAAGAACCAGCTTTTTCAGCGGTGTTCCGTGCCATGTCTGAATGTAATAACATCCTTTCCGCTTGATCAGCCACTCCGGCTGACGGCAGTCAAATACCCATACTTTCGCAGTCGCCATATAATATAAGTATCGCAATCGTCCATATCGGAACTGATAGCCATCCCCCGGTATCGGATACGGCTCATTTTCATAGAACCACGTACATTCCCATTTCTCCTGGTAACCATTTTCTACCATATATTCAAAGATATGCCGCGGATTTCCGGAATAACTTTTTCCAAGACTGGAGTCAAATACAATCCGCTTTTTATTGACCGGAATGATTGCACACATAATCCGGTACAACAGGATAACCAGCTTTTTTACGATATATCGAATTACGGTTCTCACATCATTCCTCCGTTTCTGCAAAAGTAGGTTTTGCCCCCTCAAACACTATATCGATCGCACGTTTTGATGCATGTCCATCATCCACATGACAGAATTTGTCATAGAAGCGGTCGTAACGCTCTTTGTATTTCTCCGAAATTTCATCGATGTGATGCAGGGCATCCACAAGTTCGTCATTGGTCTGTACAATAGGGCCCGGAAGTTCGGTGTTCATGTCGAAATACATTCCGCGGATCTCATCTTTGTAATCTTCATAATCATACGCAAAGAACAGCATCGGACGACGCAGGTTGGCATAGTCAAAAAATACGGATGAATAATCCGTGATACAAATATCACTTGCCAGATACAAACGGGATACATCGTTGTAGGTGCTTCCATTATATACAAAATCTTCCAGTCCTGTCAAATCGAGACTATCTGCGATATAATAATGCGTACGGAGCAAAATGACGCTGTCTTTTCCAAACTCTTTGCGCATACGCTCCAGATCCATCGCCAGCGTAAACTTATATTTTCCTTTGGCATAAAACTGGTTGTCACGCCATGTCGGCGCATACAGGATAACTCGCTTGCCTTCCGGAATGCCAAATTCTTTCTTCACTTCTTTGGCAATCTCATCCGCGCGCTCCGAATACAAAATGTCATTTCGCGGATATCCGACTTCAATGATCTTCTCGCGAGGCACACAGAATGCGCGTTCAAATACATCCGTCGAAAAACGGTTCGCAGAGATCAGATAATTCCAAGCTTTACCCTGACGGTAAAACATCGTCTTGTGGTTCTGGCTTGCTGCATGAATATCATCCAAGTCAAACGCCAGTTTTTTCAGCGGCGTACCGTGCCATGTCTCCAAAAACATCACTTCTTCGCGCTTTTTAAACCACGCCGGCTGTCTCGTATTGCAGATAATATACTTCGAACGGGACAGATAATATACATAGCGGAGGGTATGCCGCTTACAGATCGGCGGATGTCCTTTCATCTCTTTAGCACGCTTATTGAGGCACCAGATGTAATGATATTTATCTCCGTATGTATCATATAAATATTCATACAAATACTTCGGACTGTCCGAGTAACTCTTTCCAAAAAAGCTTTCAACAAATACCCAGTTTTCTTTGACTGGCATTTTCTGGAAAATATGTTTGTCAAGGAATCGCCAATACTGAATTGGCTTTCCAAACAAACCACGCTTTTTCTGCATCACATGCGCCAGTCTCTCAAACGGCTTCGCTGTGCGGTATTTTCCTTTTACAATATATCCCAATTCAATCCCATGGAAGAATGTCAGCTCTTTTTTGATCTTCTTCAGCTGATCTTTTGGAATCTTCCGCAGGTTTTTCGTATAACGCACACTCTTTGCACCCTTCAGGCGATTCGGAAATTTACTGATCGTAAACCGGCACAAACGGCGGTTTAACGCAAATTGCAGCGATTCTTCCGCATCTTTGATCTCTTCTTTTGCCTTCTCATAACTCTCGATATAATCATCGGTTCTGCGTTTTCTCTTCTTCTGGCTGAGTGCCGGCAGATGAATCGGGTCGTTGCGGCGGCGCCATACGTAAATGCTGCTGCCGTCTACCCACATTTTTCCTTTCGCACCGGCAAGCAGTTTTGCAATAACCGGAACATCTGAATAAAACGTGATCATCTCATCAAAAGATACGCCCTGTGCGTCATAATACGATCTGCGGATTAGAAAATGCTGCATCGTAAAACGTGTTGACAATACAGCCTCCAATGCCTCGCCCTCAAGTGGCACAATCCCCTCAATCTCAGAATCTGCAACCGCCTTTTCGAAATCAAAGCTGATTGGGCGGAACCAGGAAGCATAACGGTTTCCAGTCACGATATCAGCCTGTTTCTCTTCCGCAAGACGGTATAATTTTGGCAGTGCATCCTCCAACAGGTAGTCATCCGCATCCAGAAAATACAGATACGTACCTGTCGCGTATTTCACACCGGTATTTCTCGCTGCTGCCACGCCAAAAGGACGAAGGGCGAGTTCCAATTCTCCCTCGACCGGATTTTCGACATTCGCATCATCCGCTTCCTCTTCTTCCTCTTTCTGCTGTTCTTTTTGCAGCAGATAAGCAGCATATTCTTCTTTATTCATCCCCAGACGTTTCCGTCTGCGTTCTTCCAAAAAAGTTCCTTTTTTTTCATAAAATTCATCGACATCTTTTTCGTCTTCCATGCGGACATATTTGACAAAACTCTTCTGCATAATTGCTTCCGGCACGTCATGTCCATCCTTGTCGTCCACAAGGATCACTTCAATGTCATCCATTTTCTGTTCTTCAATACTCTGAATACAATCTTCTAAGTACGCTGGTCCTTTCAAATAAGGAACAATGATACTAATCTTAGCCATTTCTCCTAAACCTTCTATCCTATATTATTTGTTGCTTTTGTCTGAAAACACGGCATCCACGACTTTTTTTGACGCCGTTCCGTCTTCCCATGCACAATATTTATCACAAAATGCAGTATACTTATTACTATACTCTGTTACCACGTTTTCAATGTTCTGCAATGCTCCGATCACTTCTTCCGTCGTCATCAGCATCGGTCCCGGAAGTTCTTCTTCCACATCGATGTAAAATCCGCGGAGCACACTGCGGTACTTCTCCAGATCATACGTGAAGAAAAGCATTGGGCGGCGCAGATTCGCATAATCGAAAAATACAGACGAATAATCTGTGATCAGCACATCGGAGATGAGATATAATCTCGCAATATCATCGTATTTGCTTAGATTGTACGCAAATCCCTCATATTCGGAAAGATCGAGCACATCTGCGATAAAATAATGCGTTCGCAGCAAAATGATGTATTCCTCCCCAAGTTCTTTCTGCATTTTCGCAAGGTCTAACTGCAATGTAAATTTGTATTTGGCATGCCCGTAAAATTCATCATCCCGCCATGTCGGCGCATACAGGATGATTTTTTTATCCTGTGGCAGATGCAGTTCTTCCTTGATCTCACGCATCCGTTTTTCCTTATCCTGACAATACAGGATGTCATTTCTCGGATACCCGGTCTCAAGCATTTTTCCATCATACATAAACGCATGCCGGAAAACGTCCTCGGAAAACCGGTTCGGTGCGACGAGATAATCCCACGACCGTGTCTGGATATAGAACTGCTCTTTGTACAGTGGCGATGCCGTCGTCACATCTTCCATATCAAATACCAGTTTTTTCAGCGGCGTTCCATGCCACGTCTCCAAAAAGACATTTCCCTTCCGCTTGATAAAATACTGTGGCTGTCTGCCATTAAATACAATGTATTTGGCTCTTGCCATATAAAAGAAATATTTAAAACTAAACCGCTTCATCTGTTTTGACGGATACGGCAGATTCAGTTTCTTTCCTGCATTTACCCACATATACCGGTACTTTCCCGGATACGTTTCATTCATATATTCAAAGATGTACTTTGGACTGTCCGAATAACTTTTTCCAAAGAAACTCTCGAAGATTACCATGTCGTCAAACATTTTCATCTTGCTGAATACTTTTTCATACAAATACCGCTTGCATTTTGCACGGCTCGTACATACGCGGAACAACGTCTGCCGTCTCGCATGATTTCGCGTCTTTTTCACAATCTTGTCGGCATCTCCGGCAAGACCATAGGCGATCAGCTTTCTCGGATGATGTTTCAATGGAATCTCAGCCCATCCATCTTTTCCAATAATTTCCAACACCTGTTTTAATTCCACAGCGGTCTCTTTTCTCTCTTCCGCTTTGCTCTCAATCATAAATGGTGCGATCATCGTCACAAGGCACATTGCAAAACGATAATGAAATGCTCTGCCGTTTTCTTTGTCCACAAACCGGCTTGCCATCTCATAACTCTTCATCGCCTCTGCCACTTTTTTGGCAGGATCCTTTTTCTGTAAAAGCGATGGCAGATTGATCGGATCATTGTGCTTTCTCTTAATATAAGCTCCCTTTTCCTGATAAGCCGTCTTTGGTGCCTTTGCCAACATCTCCATCAACACCGGAATGTCAGCATCGTATTCCAATTCTTCACAGAAACGAATTTGATTTTCCATCCAAAATTTCCGCGGGATCAGCATTCCAAGCACGGATATATTCTGCCATTTTTTTGTATTTATAATGAGATACTCATAGGGATTTTCCGGATCAGCATCGGTCTCTTCTCCCCCGTCTCCATTCGTATCATTTTGTTCGTCCAATTTTTCCCCGTTGTCCTGATATACTTTACGGCTGTACCACGTCTCCGTTTTGGAACCGTAAACGACCGTTTCCGGCTCTGCTTTCTCCGCCAATGCCTCCAGCGTATCTTCTGCCAGATAATCATCGGCATCCAAAAACACCACATATTCTCCCTGTGCTTTTTCTATTCCCGCATTTCTTGCCCCCGCGACCCCTTTTTCTTCCTGCATCACGGTGACAATGTTCAGCTTCTCCGGAATTCCTTCTTCCGGTGCCCCGCATCCATCACAGACAAGGATTACTTCAAAGTCCTGAAATGTCTGCTCTGCAAGGCTCGCTAAACAGTCTTTTATATACTGTTTTTCATCATGATAAGCAATAACTACACTTATCTTCATGTAACATTCCTCCATCTCTTTTCATGCGTTTATGCGCACATAGTTTATTATACCACAGACGACTCTGAGATGGCAAGTTAAAAAAATCTCCCCGCCTTGATGTCACTGCACCAAAACAGGGAGATTTCCGCTTTTCTATAAAAATCCAATACAACGGATCCTTGTACTAGAACCAGGACGATACCGTCTCGGCAATTTTCTTAAAGAATGATACAATCTTGTCCAGCCAGCCTTGTGCCTCATCCACACTCAAGCCCAAATCCTGGAGTTTGTTGTAGATGTTTTCTGCCTGCTGCTTCAATTTATCAACATCAAGATCCAATTTACTGATTTTGTCAAACAATTGTGCAAGTTTCTGCTTCTGCGCATCTGTCAGGCTGACACCCAGTTCATTGGCTGATTCTTCAATGGCTTTCTGAAGATCGTCTGCATCTTTGATATCACCATTTGCCACTTTTTCTTTCACAAGTGCCATCAGCTTCTCCGCATCATCAGAGCCAATGCTCTGCGCCAGTTCACTGGTCAGCACAAGTTCATTGGTGGCTGCATCCTCACGGTCATCGCTCAATGTCTCGCCGGTCATTGCCTCATAGGCTTTCATCGCACCGACAAGTGCTGCCGTACCGGAGAGTTCAAATGGACCTGCAACGATCACATCGGCATCCGTGATACCGGCGGTGATCAATGCATTGGTGTACATTCCACTCGTACAATAGGTGATATTTTTTGTCTCTACATGAATACCTTTTCCCTCTTCGCCTTTTTCGATGCGGACAGACGAAAGTGCTTTCGTTCCAATCACCGAAGCGGAGAGATAGTCGTCAAGATATTCATGCTCGTCCTTGTTTGTTACCTGTAAAACTTCATAATTGTCAAGGTCTGACTCGGTCACGCCAAGGAGACTTAAGACAATGTCTTTCTGCTGTGCGTTCAAGTCTGCTCCCAATGAGATATAAGGAGAAACCTCTACGGATGCATCATCCGAATTTCCTGTGGAATCTGCCTTCACAACCGTGGTCGGCAGGGCACAGATCAGCAATGCCAGACTAAGCAGCACTGCGGTTACTTTACTACGTTTCTTCATATAAACCTCCATTCTGAGACGACATGGCACGAATTTATTTTACGATGCGCTCCATCGCCTCTTTGGTATTCTCTAAAGAGCCAAATGCAGTCAGTCGGAAATATCCTTCCCCGCTCGGTCCGAAACCGCTTCCCGGTGTTCCGACGATGTTCAGATTCTCCAGCAAATAATCGAAGAAATCCCAGGATGTCATATTATCCGGTGTCTTCAACCAAATATATGGTGCATTTACACCGCCAAATACGGTATATCCCGCATTTGTCAATCCCTCGCGGATGATCTTTGCATTGTTCATGTAATATGCAATCTGCTCTTTTGTCTGCTTCTTTCCTTCCGGACTGTATACCGCTTCACCGGCGCGCTGGATGATATAAGGTGCTCCATTGAATTTTGTTCCGTGTCTTCTTGCCCAGAGACTGTTCAGTGATACGCCGTCACAGGTAAGCTCTTTCGGAATTACGGTAAATCCAAGACGAGTTCCGGTAAATCCGGCATTTTTGGAGAAACTTCTCATCTCGATCGCACATTTTTTCGCGCCATCGCATTCGTAAATGCTGTGTGGTACATCGTCCTCGGAAATGTATGCTTCATAAGCTGCATCATAAATGATAACAGAACCTTTTGTCAAAGCAAAGTCAATCCACTTCTGAAGCTGATCTTTATTTAATGTTGTTCCGGTCGGATTGTTTGGACAGCAGATGTAAATGATGTCCGGTGTCTCTTTTGGAAGTTCCGGTACAAAATTATTTTCTGCGGTACATGGCATATAAATTACATTTGACCATGCTTCTTTCTCTTTCACGTAGTCTCCGGTTCTACCTGCCATGGCATTGGTATCTACATAAACCGGGTAAACCGGATCACATACTGCGATACGGTTATTCTGTGCGAAAATGTCTCCGATATTTCCGGAATCGCTCTTTGCTCCGTCGCTGACGAAGATCTCGTCAATAGCAATATCTACGCCGCGTGCTTTGTAATCGTTTTCTACGATCGCACTGCGCAGAAATTCGTAGCCAAGATCCGGTGCATAACCGTGAAATGTCTCGGCATGAGCCATCTCATCAACGGCTTTGTGCATTGCGTCAATGACTGCCGGCGCAAGGGGAAGTGTTACGTCTCCGATTCCGAGACGGATCACTTTTTTGTCCGGATTTGCTTCTGTATACGCATTTACTTTCTTCGCAATCGTCGAAAAAAGGTAACTTCCAGGTAATTTCAAATAGTTGTCATTAATTTTATACATGTCATTCCTCCATACAAATCTATACTAGTTTATCTGCGGATTATCGCTTATTTATAACTTAATTATGGCTTGATTATCGCTGTACACGAGCTCCTGCACCACCCATGATGGCTTCTACTTCTTTCTTGCTTGCCATCGTGGTATCACCAGGGGTTGTCATTGCCAATGCACCGTGAGCTGCGCCATAATTTACAGCAAGTTCAGCATTTTCTGTTGTCATCAAACCATAGATCAGACCGGAAGCAAAGGAATCTCCGCCGCCGACACGGTCCATGATCTCAAGTCCTTTATAATCTTTGGCTTTGAAGATCTCGCCATCTGCCCAGCAGATCGCACTCCAGTCATTGACTGTCGCTGTTTTTACTTCACGAAGTGTCGTTGCTACAGCTTTAAAGTTTGGATAAGTCTTCGCTGCCTCATTGATCATTTTCTTATATCCGTCCAAATTCAATTCTTTCAGATTGGCATCATTTCCCTCGATCTCAAATCCAAGACAAGCTGTGAAATCTTCTTCATTTCCGATCATTACGTCTACGTATTTAGCGATTTCTTTATTTACTTCCTGTGCTTTCTCGATACCGCCAATTGCGCTCCACATAGATGGACGGTAGTTGAGGTCATAAGAAACGATGGTTCCGTACTTCTTCGCTGCTTTGATTGCTGCCAGTACGGTCTCACATGACTGCTCGGACAAAGCGGCATAAATTCCACCGGTATGTAACCAGCGTGCACCCAATTCGCCAAAGATATAATCAAAATCAAAATCTTCCGGTTTTGCCTTAGAAATAGCTGTGTTAGCACGGTCGGAACATCCTACGGCACCCCGAATACCAAATCCGCGCTCGGTAAAGTTCAATCCATTACGGCATACACGTCCGATTCCGTCGGTCTCCATCCATTTAATCAAAGAAGTGTCGACACCGCCCTGCAAAATGAAGTCTTCCATCAATTTACCTACTTCATTGTCCGCAAATGCTGTGATCACACCTGTGTTCATGCCAAAGCATCTTCTCAAGCCACGAACTACATTGTACTCACCGCCGCCTTCCCAGGCACGAAACGATCTTGCGGTACGGATGCGTCCTTCGCCCGGATCCAGACGAAGCATTACTTCGCCAAGCGAAACAGCATCATATTTACATTCTTCTGCGGGTCTTAAATTTAAGTTCATTTTTTCTTCCTCCAAACTGAATATTTTTCTGCATACCATTATACAACGAAAAATTCGATGGGGCAAGTGTTTCTTTTTAGGGAAAGTTTGCAGAATTTGGCGATATTTTCTCGATAAGGAGGAGGGGGGGGGAGCATGGGCAGCTGTGGTGTTATGGGAGGCTCTGGTGCTGTGAACGGCTAGGGGTGCTCGGGTGTTGAGTGGGCGGTGATGTTATGAACGGAGGGGGGTTGTGGGGTGTTTTGCGCGCTGTGGTGTTGTGGTTGT
>CAJMFH010000048.1 GCA_905212635.1 uncultured Lachnoclostridium sp.
TTACCGCTATCAGCGTGAGATTGCGAGAAAAGCCAATACGACCGATGCAGAGATTTTGTCGCTCATTGAGTGCAGCAACGAAGAAGTCAATCAGGAAAATTCCAACAAAGATGCAAGCATCAATTCGACGCAGCGCGATTATATGGCAGGTCAGGTCAGCAAGGACCTTACGATGCGTCTGCTGCTGCCGAAAGAAATTGTAGATGCACATAACGAAGGAATCATTCATTTTCACGATTCCGATTATTATGCACAAAAAGAACATAACTGTGATCTGATTAATCTTGAGGACATGCTTCAAAATGGAACGGTCATCAGTGAGACAATGATTGAAAAACCACATTCCTTTTATACTGCGTGCAATGTCACGACCCAGATTGTAGCGCAGGTGGCGAGCAACCAGTACGGCGGACAGTCATTTTCCCTTGCTCATCTGGCGCCGTTTGTGGACATCAGCCGAAAGAAAATCTATAATGAAGTAGAAGCTGAATTTGTCGAAAACGATTTCGAAAAAGACGATGAAAAGATAAAGAAAATTACGGAAAAACGGCTTTTGGATGAGATCAAACGAGGGATACAGACCATTCAGTATCAGCTCATTACGCTGATGACGTGTAATGGACAGGCACCGTTTGTCACAATGTTTATGTATCTGGATGAAGTGGAAGGTCAGACACGGTATGACCTTTCCCTGCTTATCCGTGAGGTGCTGACACAGCGGATTCAGGGGGTCAAAAATGAAAAAGGTGTGTGGATCACACCGGCATTTCCGAAACTGATCTATGTGCTTGATGAGGACAATATTTCGGAAGATTCTCCGTATTATTCATTGACGGAACTTGCTGCCGAATGTACCGCAAAACGTATGGTCCCGGATTATATTTCGGCCAAGGTCATGCGTGAATTAAAGCAGGGGGATGTGTATACCTGCATGGGTTGCCGGTCATTTCTGACGGTCGAAGACAGCCAGCGGAATCCGGATGGCAGTCATAAATATTATGGAAGATTTAATCAGGGAGTCGTGACGATCAATCTTGTTGATGTGGCGTGCTCGTCGTACGGCGACATGGACAAGTTTTGGAAAATATTGGATGAAAGGCTGGAACTTTGCCACCGTGCCCTGCGTTGCCGTCATGAGCGCCTTCTCGGCACCGTTTCCGATGTGGCACCGATTCTGTGGCAGCATGGAGCACTTGCACGCCTGAAAAAAGGAGAGAAGATCGACAAACTTTTGTATAACGGCTATTCGACCATTTCCCTCGGCTATGCCGGCTTGTACGAAATGTGCGTGCGAATGACCGGAGAAAGCCATACGGCAAAAGAGGGACATGATTTTGCACTGGAAGTCATGCAGAAGTTAAACGACAAATGTGCTGAATGGAAAGCCGCTGAAAATATCAGTTATTCGGTTTACGGCACGCCGATGGAATCAACGACCTATAAATTTGCCAAATGCCTGCAAAAGCGGTTTGGTCGGATTGAAGGCGTGACGGATAAAAACTACATTACCAATAGCTACCATATTCACGTGACCGAGCCAATCAATGCGTTTGACAAATTGACGTTTGAATCGGAATTTCAGAAACTGTCGCCCGGCGGTGCTATCAGCTATGTGGAAGTGCCAAATATGCAGCACAACATACCGGCAGTACTTGCGGTAATGCGGCACATTTACGAAAATATCATGTATGCGGAACTCAATACAAAAAGCGATTTCTGCGAGGCTTGCGGATACGACGGCGAGATCCAGATAAAAACCGATGAAAAAGGAAAACTTGTCTGGGAATGCCCAAATTGTGGCAACCGCGACACCGATACCCTGTTCGTCGCCCGACGCACGTGCGGCTATATCGGAACACAGTTCTGGAACCAGGGCAGAACCCAGGAAATCAAAGACCGGGTATTACACCTGTAACATTCCTTAAAAAAAACTTGCACTATCCCTCATAATCCATTATCATAGAAGATATCAACACACTAACAGGAGGATTTTATGGAAAAGAAAAAACGAGGGAGTTTTACAGGGACACTGGGATTTGTAATGGCGGCAGCAGGGAGTGCCGTTGGACTTGGAAATATTTGGAGATTTCCGTATCTTGCAGCGAAAAATCATGGTGGAGTATTTATCATCTGCTACATCATACTGGCATTGACATTTGGATTCGCTTTGCTTACAACAGAGATTGCGATCGGAAGAAAGACCAAGCAGAGTCCGCTTACTGCTTATGCCTCCATTCATCCGAAATGGGGAAAGCTGGGCGTGCTTGCCTGCCTTGTACCAACGATCATTTTGCCGTATTACTGCGTGATCGGTGGATGGGTAGTCAAATATTTTACTGTATTTGCTACCGCGAAAGCACATAATGCAGCACAGGATAGTTTCTTTACCGGATTTATTACATCGCAGTATGCACCGATTTTCTTTATGATGGTATTCCTAGGAGCGACAGCGGCCGTCGTACTTTGCGGCGTGGATAAAGGAATTGAAAAGGCCAGCAAATTTATCATGCCGATCTTATTGGTACTGATCATAGGAATTTCTATTTATTCCCTGACGATAAAATTTACGGACGCAGATGGAGTTACCCGAACCGGACTTGACGGTCTGAAAGTATATCTTGTGCCGGATGTCAGTGGAATGACATTGAAAGACTGGGTCGTTATCATTATGGATGCGATGGGACAGCTGTTCTTCTCCATCAGTGTAGCGATGGGAATTATGGTAGCATATGGTTCCTATGTGCCAAAAGATGTAAATTTGATGAAATCCATCAACCAGATTGAGATTTTTGATACTGCGGTAGCACTTCTTGCAGGTCTGATGATCGTCCCGGCAATCTATGTATTTATGGGAATCGAAGGAATGTCCGGCGGTCCGGGACTGATGTTTGTTTCCCTTCCAAAAGTATTTGACCAGATGGGCGGTGTCGGCATCGCCATCGGAATTGCATTTTTCCTGATGGTGCTTTTTGCAGCCGTAACATCTTCCGTGTCAGTCATGGAAGCTATCGTGTCAAGTATGATGGACAAGTTCCATTGGTCGAGAAAGAAAGGCGGAATTATTGTAACCATTTATGCGTTTATCGGTGGAATCGTTGTCTGCCTTGGTTACAATCTGTTTTACTTTGAACTGCCGCTGCCAAATGGAAGCGTGGCACAGATCTTAGACATTATGGACTATATCAGTAATAATATTCTGATGCCGTCCGTAGCCGTGCTTACCTGTGTTTTGATTGGCTGGGTTGTAAAACCGGATGTCATCATCAATGAAGTAACGCAGAATGGAAAATATAAGTTCAGCAGAAAGGGATTGTATATAGTCATGATTCGGTTCGTGGCACCGATTTTGTTATTATTCCTGCTGCTTCAGTCATTGGGAGTTATAAATATCTAATAACGAAAGGAGCATCTCTCCTGCACTATCGGTAGGAAAGAGGCTCCTTTTTGAAAAGGGGGGAGGATAAGTATTTTAACTTTATCTTTGGTTATAGTAAGAGTATAACCGGAAGAAAAGAAATTATACAAATTGGGAAAGGAAAATTGATATGAATATAGAAGTTCAGGAAACCGCAGATCGATTATTGAATCGGATCGGCGTATCAACGTGCAGTTTTACGACAGTAAAAGCGGCAAAAAGAACATTGGAAGAAGAGGGCGCCTGCGTGCTTTCCATGCAGGAACCGCATTGGAATCTGGAGTCTGGCAAGACATATCTTGTGACGCAGTCGGATTCCAGTTTGTTTGCATTTTCTATTGGCAGCCAATTTTTGGCAGAAGAGGCGGCGAATGACGGACAGATGCTTCGGCTGGCTGCGGCGCACACGGATCATCCCTGCCTTTATATCAAAAGCAATCCGGAAGTAGACAGCAAAGGATATGGCAAATTAAATGTCGAGGTGTATGGAGGAGCCATTTTAAATACATGGATGGACCGTGCTCTTTCCGTGTCAGGAAAAGTAGTTATCAAATCCGACAATGTATTTGAGCCGGAAGTGCGTATTGTGGATATGAAACGTCCGCTTTTTACCATTCCGAATCTTGCCATTCATCTGAACCGTGAGGTCAATAAAGGCGTGGAACTCAACCGCCAGAACGATCTTGAACCACTGGCTTTTGTTGATGGAACCGAAGTGGAAAAAGACTTTTTCCTTTCTTTACTTGCGAGAGAACTGAATGTATCGGCAAGTGAGATATTAGATTATGAATTATATTTGTACAATTGTGATGCCGGAGATGTTTTAGGTATTCAGGAAGATATGATCTCTGCTCCGCGGCTGGATAACATTACGTCGGTGGAAGCCTGTCTACAGGGACTTTTGAATCAGAAACGGGAAAAGGGGATCAATGTCATTGCGTTGTTTGACAACGAAGAGATTGGAAGCCGCACAAAACAGGGGGCGGACAGCGAGTTTTTGTATCGTCTGTTAAAGAAAATATACCGGTGCCTCGGAGTGAACGAAGAAAATGCCGAGACGGCGATTTTAGGTGGCTTTGCATTGTCGCTTGATGTCGCACATGGATTTCATCCCAATAAACCGGACAAATCCGATCCGACCAATCCAAATCCGCTGGGAAAAGGTGTCGTGATCAAACGTTCCAGTGCGCAGAATTATGTAACAGACAGTGAAGCAGTGGCCACGGCAATGATGATTTTTGAAAACGAAGGCATTCCGTATCAGAAATTTGCCAGCCGATCCGACGTTTCTCAGGGAGGCACACTGGGATCAATCGCTTCCAAATATCTGCCGATGAAAATGGTAGACATGGGAGTGCCGATCCTTGCAATGCATTCTGCCCGTGAACTGATGGCAGCAGCAGATCAGTATTATTTGGAAAAATTTGTCACTGCGTTTTTTGAACAATAAATTTCGAAAGCAACTATTCAGAACGCCCCATCCGCACATTTAGTCCTGAATAGTTGCGATAGGAGGAAAATATGTTTTTATTAGGATCCCATGTGGGAATGAGTGGAAAAGATATGATGCTTGGCTCCGTGAAAACCGCCCTTTCTTATGGCGCAAATACCTTTATGCTTTATACCGGAGCCCCTCAGAATACAAGAAGAAAGAAAATCGAGGAATTAAATATTCCGGCAGCCAGAGAGCTGATGAAAGAAAAGGGAATCGAGACGTTTGTCGTGCATGCACCCTATATTATCAATCTGGCAAATACAGTGAAACCGGAGACGTTTCAGATTGCGACGGATTTTCTTGCGGTAGAATTAGAAAGAACCGAAGCGATGGGATCCGAGACGCTCGTCCTTCATCCGGGTTCCCATGTGGGCGCGGGCGAAGAAGCCGGTATCGCGCAGATCATCAAAGGGCTGGATATGGTAATGAAGCCGGATATGAAAGTGAAGATTGCTCTGGAGACAATGGCGGGAAAAGGCAGCGAGATCGGTCGATCTTTTGAAGAACTTAAAGCCATTTATGATGGAGTGCGGTATCCCGAAAATCTTCGTGTGTGCTTTGACACCTGTCATGTAAATGATGCGGGATACGATATCGTCAATCATTACGAAGAGGTACTGGAAGAATTTGACAGTATCCTTGGACTGGATCAGATTGCTGTATTCCACATTAACGATAGCAAAAATCCGCTCGGAGCGCACAAAGACCGCCACGAAAATGTGGGACTGGGAACGATCGGATTTGATACCCTGTACCGGTTTGTATCGGACGAGAGATTTGCCAATGTGCCGAAAATACTGGAAACGCCGTGGATCAAACCGGAAGATGATCCGAAAAATCCGATTCCGCCATACAAAGAAGAAATTGAGATGTTGCAGAGTGGAGTGATGAAACCGTTGACAATTTCATGATTTCCCACTAAAATAGAAAGATAGGAAGTTAAAATTGAAGGAGGCTCTTACAAATGGCAAAGAAACCATATTATCTGACAACCGCCATTGCTTACACATCGGGAAAACCTCATATTGGAAATACGTATGAAGTTGTACTTGCCGATGCAATCGTGCGATATAAAAGAAATCAGGGCTATGATGTGCGATTCCAGACAGGAACGGACGAACATGGCCAGAAAATAGAATTGAAGGCAGAAGAAGCAGGCATTACGCCAAAAGAATTTGTAGACAATGTTTCTTCTGAGATCAAACGTATCTGGGATCTGATGAACACCTCTTACGACCGTTTTATCCGCACAACGGATGAAGACCATGAAAAACAGGTTCAGAAGATCTTTAAGAAATTGTACGAGCAGGGAGACATTTATAAGGGACATTACGAAGGAATGTATTGTACCCCTTGTGAATCTTTCTTCACGCCGTCACAGCTTGTCGATGGCAAATGTCCGGACTGCGGACGTGAGTGCCAGCCGGCGAAAGAAGAAGCATATTTCTTGAAATTAAGCAAATATCAGGACCGTCTGATTGAACATATCAACACACATCCGGAATTTATCCAGCCGGAGTCACGTAAAAACGAAATGATGAACAATTTCCTTTTGCCGGGACTTCAGGATCTCTGTGTTTCCAGAACCAGTTTCAAATGGGGCATTCCGGTAGACTTTGATCCGGGCCATATTGTATATGTATGGGTCGATGCGCTGAGCAACTACATTACGGGACTTGGTTACGATCAGGACGGAAACAGCGATGAAATGTTTGACAAATTCTGGCCGGCAGATCTTCATCTGATCGGAAAAGATATTTTGCGTTTCCATACGATTTATTGGCCGATTATGCTCATGGCTCTTGGACTTCCGCTGCCAAAACAGGTATTTGGACATCCTTGGCTACTTCAGGGCGACGGCAAAATGAGTAAAAGTAAGGGAAATGTACTGTATGCCGATGATCTTGTGGACGAGTTTGGCGTTGATGCCGTACGTTATTTCGTTCTTCATGAGATGCCATTTGAAAACGATGGCGTAATAACCTGGGAATTAATGGTAGAACGCATGAATTCCGACCTTGCCAATACATTGGGAAATCTTGTAAATCGTACGATTTCCATGTCCAATAAATATTTTGACGGCGTGGTAAAAGATGCCGGAGTTTCCGAGCCGGTAGATGATGAATTGAAAGCAGTTATCAATGCAGCACCGGGAAAAGTCACAGAAAAAATGGACAAACTTCGTGTGGCGGATGCAATCACGGAAATCTTTACCCTGTTTAAACGCTGCAATAAATATATCGACGAGACAATGCCTTGGGCACTTGCCAAAGAGGAAGAAAAGAAACCTCGTCTGGCTACCGTTTTGTATAATCTGATGGATGGTATCCGCGTCGGCGCAACTCTTTTGGATTCCTTTATGCCGGAAACCAGTGAGAAGATCCTTGCTCAGATCAATGCGCCAAAGGGCGAGCTTGAGACGCTGAAAGCAGGAGATTATCCAAACGATACCAAAGTGGTTGAAAAACCGGAAATCTTATTTGCGCGAATTGATGAAGAAGAATTTATGAAAAAAATTCATGAAAAAGAGGCGGCTCAGGCAGCAGAAGCAGAAAAAACTGAGGCACCGGAAGATGTTATTGATATCGAAGCAAAACCGGAGATCACATTTGATGACTTTATGAAAATGCAGTTCCAGGTAGGCGAGATCATTGCCTGCGAGGAAGTGAAGAAATCAAGAAAACTTTTGTGTTCTCAGGTTCGCATCGGAAGCGAAGTAAAACAGATCGTATCCGGAATCAAAGCACACTACAGTGCCGAAGAGATGGTCGGTAAAAAAGTTATGGTTCTTGTAAACCTGAAACCTGCAAAACTGGCAGGCGTATTGTCGGAAGGAATGCTTCTCTGCGCAGAAGATGCAGAGGGAAATCTCGCACTCCTGACACCGGAAAAACCAATGCCGGCAGGAGCAGAAATCTGCTAATAGAATATAAAGAAAACGGAGATAAAAGGCAACAGAGGAATTCTCTTCTGTTGTCTTTTCTAAGAATAATATGATATTTGATACACATAGTCATTACGACGACAGAGCATTTGACGAAGACCGTGAAAGCCTTCTTGGGTCATTGGGGAAAAATGAAATTGGCAATATTGTATGCGTAGGTGCCGACATGAAAAGCAGCAAAGCGGCGATGGAACTGGCACACAGCTATGATTTTGCCTATGCGGCGGTCGGAGTGCACCCTTCGGACACGGCCCCACTCACAGAAACGGATATGGAATGGCTGGAACAGGCCTCCCATGACAAAAAAGTTGTTGCCATCGGGGAGATCGGTCTTGATTATCACTGGGAGGAGCCGGAACCGGAAATTCAGAAAAAATGGTTCCGCCGTCAGATTGAACTGGCAAAAAAAGTAAATTTACCAATTATATACCACAGCCGTGAAGCGGCAAAAGATACGATGGATATGATTTTGAAAACCCATGCGGCAGATTGTGGCGGTGTGATTCATTGCTATTCGTATGCCAAAGAGATGGCGAAAGAATACGTCGATATGGGATTTTATATCGGGGTCGGCGGTGTGATTACATTTAAAAATGGACGGCGTTTGAAAGAGACGGTAGAAGTCATCCCGCTTTCGCGTATTGTGCTGGAGACGGACTGCCCATATCTTTCGCCGGAACCAAACCGCGGCAAACGAAACGATTCCACGAACTTAATTTATGTGGCACGCGAAATTGCCGCGATCAAAGGGATTTCCGAGCAGGAAGTAATCGAAGAAACGGAAAAAAATGCCAGAAAGTTATACCGTCTGGATGGAAAAAATAGGAGGTGAATATGGAAAAATTAAGCAATCCAAAAGAAACCATACAAGTGCTTCAAAAGCATGAATTTCAATTTAAGAAAAAATTTGGACAAAACTTTTTGATCGATCCACATGTGCTCGATAAAATTGTCGACGCGGCACAGATCACAAAAGATGATTTTGTGCTGGAGATCGGACCGGGGATCGGTACATTGACACAGTATCTCTGCGAAAATGCAAGACAGGTGCTCGCGGTAGAGATTGATGATAAACTGATTCCGATTCTTAAGGAAACATTGCAGCCCTATGATAATGTAGAAGTGCTGCATGGCGACATTTTAAAGCAGGATATCCAGCAGATTGCGGATACTTACAATGATGGAAAACCGATCAAAGTGGTGGCAAATCTGCCATATTATATTACCACTCCAATCATTATGGAATTATTTGAAAGCCATGTTCCGCTGGCAAATGTTACCGTTATGGTGCAGAAAGAAGTAGCAGACCGCATGAAAGCTGAGCCGGGGACAAAAGATTATGGAGCGCTGTCTCTCGCGGTTCAATATTATGCCAAACCTTACATCGCCGCCTTTGTGCCACCAAACTGTTTTATGCCGCGGCCAAATGTCGGCAGTGCGGTCATACGACTCGACTGTCTTGCAAGAGTTCCGGTCGAAGTGCACAATGAAAAGTTGATGTTCCGCCTAATCCGCGCTTCCTTTAACCAGCGCCGGAAAACCTTGCAAAATGGTATTGCAAACAGCGCAGAACTTTCTTTTACCAAAGAGCAGGCGGCGCGTGCGATTGAACAGGCGGGATTTGATGTAAGAATACGCGGTGAAAAATTAGGACTGGAAGAATTTGCTAGATTGGCAGACGAATTGGAAAGGATGACAGAAAATGGATGAAGAAAAATTGACAATGGCAGATTTTGAAGATGAAATCAATGCCTCTTTTGTAAAATTCCGCCCGGGACAGGCGATAAAAGGAACGGTTGTGGCAATTGATGAGGACGAGATCGCGCTTGATCTGCAATCGTACTCCCGCGGCATCATTCCAAAAGAAGAATGGAGCAATGACCCGGATTTTCACGCAATGGATGAGATTCGGATCGGCGACACATTGACCGTGATCGTTTTATACGAAGACGAATCGGGACAGACGATCACTTCTCTGCGTCAGGCAAAAGAAGTGGCAGCCTGGGAAACGTTACAGGATGCGCTGGAAAACCATACCATCTTTGAAGTGAAGATCAAAGAAGTAGTGCCTTCCGGAGTGATCACGTATCTTGAAGGGATTCGTGCATTTATCCCGGCTTCCAAACTGGCGGCACAGTATGTCGAGGATCTGGAGTCTTACGTCGGCAAAAAGGTTCAGGTACAGGTAATTACGGCAGACGAAGAAGAAAACCGCCTTGTGCTTTCGGCAAAAGAAGTAGCGAAAGAACGTCTTGCACAGGAACATGCAGCCAAGTTAAATGCATTGCAGAAAGGGTTCATTACCGAAGGTACGATCACGCGTATCGAATCTTACGGCTGTTTTGTTGAGTTTGGAGACGGACTTACCGGACTGGTGCACATTTCACAGATCTGCAATAAGTTTTTGAAGTCGCCCAAAGAGGTTGTTAAACTTGGCATGAAAGTAAAAGTGAAAGTGTTGTCTGTCGAAGACGGAAAAATCCGCTTAAGCATGAAAGAAGCAGAGGACATCGCGCCGGAAGTGGAAGAAGCGGTCAACGATTCGGAAGAAACCACGATGGAATACACCGACGAGGAAGCGACGACATCGCTGGCAGGTCTGCTGAAAGGAATTCAATTGGACGATTGACAGGAAGATAAAAGTACGTTATACTGATTCCTATACGAAAGGCAGGTGAATGATATGAAAAAGCTGAACAATAGCAGAAAACAACACAATGGAATCAGTCACATCTATCATTCACATTATCATGCTTTATGCAGCCGGCATATGTAATATGAGGATAAATACAAGTGTTTCTGGTTTCAGGAACACTTTTTTTATGCGAAAGTTTTTTGAGCAAAGAAAAAGGTTTTGTACAATAATAAACCGGCTGCAGGAAAGCAGGTAAATATGAAAATTATTTCTATAAGAAAGAATCCGCAATGGGCGGAAAAGGCAAAGGCGTATTGTAAGGAAAAATGGAGTGATGTATACGGCCCATTTGAAGCGGCATTGAATCAATGTCTGCAAAAAGAAAATGGATTGCCGGAAACATGGCTTATGCTGGGAGGTATGCAGCAAGATGAGATAAAAGGCTTCTATCAGTTGTGTGATGCGGAACCGGTGGAAGATGAGACCAAGCGGAGCCCGTGGCTGACAACGCTGTTTGTAGAACCTGACCTCCGTGGATGGCACTATGGTGAGCTGCTTATGAACCATGCCAGATATGAGGCAGGGAAACTCGGTTTTGATAAAATGTATCTTGCCACCGACCACATTGGCTTTTATGAAAAGTACGGATTTCGGGAGATTGGTCTGGAGCGGTTTGCGTGGGGACGCCCGACGAAAATATATGAGGCAGATACCTTCGGGGAAGTGCGGCTGACCGTTTATGACGAGAAAAACTTACCCGGTGATGAGACATACTTGAAGGTTGCGGCATATAAAGGGGGATACATTTACGGTGAGAATGGAGCTCTGGCACTGCACTTTGAAAAATACTTTGCGCCGCCGGACTCTTTTACGAAAAAGTGGTTTACGATTCTGGCGTTTCGTGGCGATGAATTGATCGGCAGAGTGAACTTTATCCGGAGTTCTACGGATGTTCACCATTGGTATCTTGGTGATCTGAGTGTGAAATCCACAGAACGAAGAAAAGGAATCGCCAGCCGCATGCTGCAAAGAGGAATCGACCGAATTCGACAAAGTGGAAATGGTGACGAATACATTTGCGCGTATATTGAGGAAGATAATATGGCGTCTATTTGCCTCCACACGAAATTTGGATTTGCAGATACAGGAAAATGTCTGCCTTTTGAGGATTTTGTGTTTGGAGAAATGGAAACGACATACCGTATGAATTTGTAATAAAACGCAATGCAGAGAGGGGATATCTGGCTGGAAGCCACCGGCTGGATATCCTTTTCCTATGAAAAGCAATCTGATAACGACGGAACAATCCGTGAGAACTGCAAGAAAATCACGAAAAAGGTCGAATTTCCGTGGGTTAAAACAAATGCTGAAAAAAACTTGAAAAAAATGAAAAAAGGTGTTGACAAAAGTGCCGTCGTCTGATAATATATAACTTGCTGACGCGGTAAAGACAAAAAAACAGAGCAAAAAAAGTTTTAAAAAAGTCTTGACAAAGCAAAAGCGATTTGATATAATATTTATCGCTGACGCAGAAAGCGACGGCAAAGAACCTTGATAACTGAACAGTGAAACAACCCTGAAAATTCAAATATATATTGAATTTTCAGAATCAACAAGATTGATTCCTGAAGATTCTTTTGAAATT
>CAJMFH010000049.1 GCA_905212635.1 uncultured Lachnoclostridium sp.
GCAGATCCAGTTTCGGCGGTGTGTCTGCATCCACAAACTGAGCCTCATCTAACAGATATAAAATCGTTTTCCAGTTTTTCTGCAATAGTTCCGCCCTCGTTTCTGATTATATACTCCCTTGGGACATTCCATCCATACATAGAGGAAAAGGCTCTCCAGAAACATTCGTTCCGCTCGTTCCCAAAACGGATCTTGAGAAGAATTTTTAATGTTTGGGGAGTTTGTATTCTGTATCAGATTCGTTACCAGTTTGGTCACATCACTTTTATTGCGGATGTAGAGAAATGGATTAAAGTGCATACTTTTTTCCATTTCACACAGGTTTAATGTATATACTCTGGTATCTCTCTGCTCTGACAGCCATGCTCCCAATTCTTCCACAAGGCTTCCCTTTGGATCGGTATAAATATTGCAGTCATGCAGAGACAGTAAGTTGGGTGTCAGGAAAAAAGCGGTCTTACCGTCACCGCTTCCACCAACGACAAACACATTGTTGTTGCGGAGCGTATCGGAATCATACCGAAACCGTACATTCTGTGACAGCACTTTATTTTCCGATGACAAACCGCCTTCCCCGTCTGCTGTCTTTGCCGCATATTTTTCATTAAACTCCCGTACTTCGCCCCACTTGGCAGAACCAAATTCATTGCCCGGCATCCGGTTATGGTCACTTCTGCTATATGCCGTGAAACTTAAAACCATCCATAAAAGCCCACCGACAAACACCATACTGAGACTTTTATCGTTATATATCTTCAGGGGATGTAACAGGCACCAGACAATCTGTTCCTTCAGCTTCGTCATTTCCACATCTATGATATACAATCCGCTTAAACAGTAAAATAAGAAAGGAGGTATCCGACTGAGTCGAACAACCTCCTTCATATGTGCAATTATTTAAATTTTCTTTTACGAGCAGCTTCAGACTTTTTCTTACGTCTTACGCTTGGTTTCTCATAATGCTCTCTCTTACGAATTTCCTGCTGGATTCCTGCTTTTGCACAGTTTCTCTTGAAACGACGCAATGCGCTATCCAATGATTCGTTTTCTTTAACGATTACATTTGACATAGTATCACACCTAACCTCCCTCCAGTTGTAAGATTGTGCAAAATACAACTGTTTGGGTATTTTTTCGCACTAACACATATTATAACACAAATTTGGAAAACGTCAACTACTTTTGGCGATTTTTTCATCCAATCTGCGAAATAATTACTTCTTTGGCCTTTTTCAATGCATCCGGAATGCCTGCCGGGTTCTTTCCACCTGCCTGAGCCATGTTTGGACGACCACCGCCGCCGCCACCGACAAGGGATGCCACTTCTTTGATCAGATTACCGGCATGTGCCCCTTTCTTGATCGCACCTTCTGTCGCTGTCGCCATCAGGTTTACTTTTCCATCGTTTTCCGTTGCATACAGAATCACAGCTTCGCCGAGTTTCTGTTTTGCTTCATCGCCAAGATCACGCATTCCATTCATATCTACGCCGGACAATGCTTTGACAAGAACTTTGATGCCGTTTACATCTTCTGCCTCGCTTGTCACATCACCCGCAGCAACCTTCGCGATTTTTGCTTTCAATTTATCATTTTCTTTAGAAAGTGTTTTTACTTCTTCCTGCAATGCAGTAATTCGTTTTACTACATCTGCCGGGCTGGTTTTCAGCAGTGCCGCTGCTTCTTTCAACGTCTCTTCCACCTGATTGAAGTGAGCGATAAGGCCTGCGCCCGTAAGTGCCTCAATACGGCGCACTCCGGCAGCCACACCACTTTCTGATACAATCTTAAAGGCTGAAATATTACTTGTATTCTTCACATGAGTACCACCACAAAGTTCCGAACTAAAATCACCCATCTGAACAACGCGGACGGTGTCACCGTATTTTTCTCCGAAAAGAGCCATTGCTCCGGTTTTCTTTGCCTCTTCAAGTGTCATTTCATTGGTTACCACATCCAGACCATTCTGAATTTCCTGATTTACAATTTCTTCCACTTTTGCAATTTCTTCCGGTGTCATTGGCGAGAAATGTGTAAAGTCAAAACGGAGTTTATCCGGATCTACCAGGGATCCTGCCTGCTCTACATGATTTCCAAGCACCATACGAAGAGCTTTCTGCATCAAGTGTGTTGCACTATGGTTGTTGGCAATGAGATTTCTGCGGGCTTCATCCACCTCAAGAGTAACCGTCTCTCCGACTTTAATGCTGCCTTTTGTCATCTTGCCAACATGACCGATCTTGGTTCCCTGCAATTTAATCGTATCTTCTACGACAAATTCTGCATTCGCTGTGCGGATCACACCGGTATCGGCAACCTGTCCACCCATTGTCGCATAAAATGGGGTTTCTTCTACGAGAATGGTTCCTTCCATGCCCTCTTTTAACTCATCCACCAACGCATCCGCCGTTGTCAAAACAGTTACTTTGGAATCATGCGTAAGGTCATGATATCCGACAAATTTACTCTCAATGGCTGCATCGATCGACTGATAAATCGTAACATCCGCACCCATGTAGTTTGTCTCTTCGCGGGCGTCTCTTGCTTTCTGACGCTGTACTTCCATCGCTTTTTTGAATCCTTCTTCGTCCACGGTGAATCCTTTTTCTTCCAGAATTTCAATCGTAAGATCGATCGGGAATCCATACGTATCGTATAATTTGAATGTATTTTCACCGGAAAGAACCGTCTTCTTCTCTGTTTCCATCTCAGACATCATGTCATTTAAAATCGACAATCCCTGATCAATGGTCTTATTGAAGTTTTCCTCTTCCGTAGCGATCAGTTTCAGAATATAATCTTTTTTATCTGCCAGTTCCGGATAACCGTCCTTGGACTCACGAATTACAACCTCACTCAATTTGGCAAGGAATGCACCTTTGATGCCAAGCAGTCTGCCATGACGTGCTGCACGGCGGAGCAGACGGCGGAGAACATAACCACGTCCTTCATTGGATGGCATGATACCGTCGGAAACCATAAATGTTACCGAACGGATATGGTCTGTGATCACACGGATGGAAACATCTTTTTTGTATTCCGTCTCATACTCTACATTGGCATATTTGCAGACTTCGTCGCGGATGGCTTTGATCGTATCTACATCAAAAATGGAATCCACATCCTGCATTACGGTAGCCAGACGCTCCAATCCCATACCGGTATCAATGTTTTTATTTTCAAGTTCTTCATAGTTGCCATTTCCATCATTATTGAACTGGGTAAATACGTTGTTCCAGATCTCGATATAGCGGTCACAGTCACAGCCTACCGTACATCCCGGTTTTCCACAGCCGTATTTTTCTCCACGATCATAATAAATTTCCGAACAAGGACCACAAGGACCTGCGCCATGCTCCCAGAAATTGTCTTCTTTTCCAAAACGGAAGATACGGTCTTTGTCTACACCGATTTCTTTATTCCAAATGTCAAACGCCTCATCGTCGTCCTGATAAACAGACGGATACAAACGGTCTGCCGGAATCTCCAATGTTTTTGTCAAAAATTCCCAAGACCACGCAATGGCTTCATGTTTGAAATAATCTCCAAATGAAAAGTTTCCAAGCATTTCAAAAAATGTACCATGACGGGCAGTCTTTCCTACATTTTCGATATCACCGGTACGAATACATTTCTGACAGGTTGTCACGCGGCGTCTCGGTGGAATCTCCTGACCGGTAAAATATGGCTTCAATGGCGCCATACCGGCATTGATCAAGAGAAGACTCTTGTCATTTTGAGGGATCAATGAAAAGCTCTTCATCACAAGATGACCTTTGCTTTCAAAAAAATCCAGATACATTTTCCTAAGTTCATTCAATCCATATGGTTTCATGTGGGTCCTCCTTCTATGTCAATACATAATTATCCAAATAAAGACGTACGCAAAACGCACGTCTTTATTTTAGTCTTTTTCCGCTATTTTGTCAACGTCTTTATGACTTTGTAAGTATACTGTTTATTTCCGAATCTGTCCATTTCCCAAAATAATATATTTGGTGCTGGTAAGTGCCAAAAGCCCCATCGGTCCTCTGGCATGCAGTTTCTGTGTACTAATTCCAATCTCTGCGCCAAACCCAAACTCAAAACCGTCGGTAAAACGTGTCGATGCATTGATATAAACCGCCGCCGCATCAATTTCATTTAAAAAGCGCATGGAACTTTCATAATCTTTCGTAATGATAGATTCCGAGTGTCCTGTATTATACTTATTAATGTGTGCAATTGCCGTATCAATGTCCGGAACCACTTTCATGGATATGATACGGTCAAGATATTCTGTTCCATAATCTTCCTCTGTCGCAGGAACGATCTTTGCATCGTATTTTCGCGAAATTTCATCCCCACGGATCTCAACATCATGGGCATACAACGCTTTGCAGATTTCCGGAATGGCTTTCTCTGCGATGGCTTCATGGATTACCAGGGATTCACAGGCATTGCAGACTCCCAGTCGCTGTGTCTTTGCATTTACAATGATGTTTACTGCCATTTCGATATCTGCCGTCTCATCGACATAGACATGGCAGTTTCCGGTTCCTGTCTCAATGACCGGAACAGTACTCTTTTCCACTACCGTATGTATCAGCCCTGCGCCTCCGCGTGGGATAAGCAGATCCATATATTGGTTAAGGCGCATAAATTCCTGCGCTGTCTCTCTGGAAGTATCTTCCAATACCTGAATGGCATCTGCCGGAAGACCGGCTGTATCAAGTGCTTCCCGAATCACATTACAGATTGCCAGATTCGAATGGATTGCGTCGCTGCCGCCGCGAAGGATTACCGCATTCCCTGTCTTAAAACAGAGGGCAAATGCATCTGCGGTCACATTTGGGCGGGATTCATAAATGATTCCGATCACTCCCATCGGCACACGTTTCTGTCCGATCTGAAGTCCGCTCGGTGTCGTTTTCATGGAGATCACTTCTCCTACCGGATCTGTCAACGCAACGACCTGACGGATTCCTTCCGCCATTCCCTCAATCCGGTCTTCGGTCAGACGAAGCCGGTCAAGCAGTGCCTCCGACATATGATTTTTTTTTGCTTCTTCGATATCCTGATCATTTGCAGCTAATATGTACTCTGTTTTCGCCGTTAATGCTTTGGCTACCGCCGAAAGTCCTTTATTTTTTTCTGTTACCGTCATACGGTTCATAAGAACCGATGCCTGCTTTGCTGCTGCGCCAATTTCATTTAATGTCATATCCTTGTTTCCTTTCTATTTTGAATCATTTTCGCTTCCTGATTTCTTTTTCTGTCACGATCACATCGGGTTTTACGTCACAACGTTCCCCGGGGATCAATATCATCTTCTGCTCCGAAAAAGCGGCAAAAACCGTTATAAAATCAAGTGCTTTCCATTCCTTCTCATAGCAGTTCAGATAACGGTCATAATAACCGCCGCCATATCCCATCCGGTATCCTCTGGCATCGTATGCCGTTCCCGGCATGATCATAAGCACTTTTTTCTGCTCTTCCTTTACCCTTTCAAAAGAAAATTCGGGTTCTTCCCCGGTTGGCTCCCATATTTTCTGATAACCACGTCTTAATTTCGAAAGATCCGTGACCTCAAAAAAGCGGATTTGTTTTTCTTTCACATAAGTTTTTGGCAAATACAATTTCTTACCCTGAGCGAGTACCGCCTGATTCAGCGCATCGACTTCCACTTCTGAGCGAAAAGCATGGTATGACAGTACGATATCTGCCTCTTTAAACCAGTCTGCCGCCAAAATGTTTTTTACAATTTCTTCCGATTTTTGTTGTCGGCTTTCTTCGTCAATGGAATCTCTTGTTTCCACTGCTTTTTTTCTCACTTTTTCCTTACTGATCATTATTTTTCGTCCCTCACTTCAACCGCTTTTTTCGATCTGAGTGGATGGATACTTCCATCTTTTTCCTGTATCGACACATTGGCAAGACTCGCACGCAGGTTATTTCTCACGGATTCAATATATTCCGCACGCAGAAGCGCCTGCTCTTTCGCCTCTTCTTCTGTCAATGTACCGGCTTTTTTCTTTTTATATAATTCATTGATTCTTGCAATCTTTTTATCGTCCATAATCTCCTATCTCCGATTCAAGTATTCTTTTAAGTGAAAATGTCTGGTGCGGTGTTCTTTAAATACCGTACCAATCTCTTTACCTGACATCAATGTCAGAATATTTTCCATATTGTCTCCGTTGATAATCGCCATATCCGCTCCGGCATCATTGGCAATACCGGCTGCTGAGATCTTTGAACTCATGCCCCCTGTACCAAAGGACGTTGTGGGACCTTTCGCCATCTCAATCATTTCGTCACTGATCCGCTCCACATAAGGAATAAGTTCTGCCTCCGGATTCCGGTTCGGATCATCCGTATAAAGCCCATCAATATCGCTGAGCAGTACAAGCATATCTGCTCCTGCGATTGCGGCAACAACAGCGGAAAGTGTATCATTGTCACCAAATTCAATCTCGTCGATCGCTACCGTATCGTTTTCATTTACGATAGGAATCGCACCCAACGACAACAATTCCTCGAACGTATTACGTGCATTATGACGGCTCGTGTCATTTTCAATGGTAAATTTTGTCATAAGAATCTGTGCCGTATACTGATTGTATTCAGAAAATAATTTCTGGTAAACGGTCATCAGACGGCTCTGTCCGATTGCGGCACACGCCTGTTTCAGACTTGTTGTATCGGGCCGCTTGGTAAGTCCAAGTGCTTTTCTTCCGACTGCAATCGCACCGGAAGATACCACGATAATATCTTTTCCCTGATTGTGCAGATCGGTCAGAATGCGCACAAATTTTTCCAGTTTTACCAGATCGAGTCCGCCGGTCTCTTCATGTGTGATCGTTGAACTTCCCACTTTAAATACAATACGTTTTTTATCCTTAAATGCCTCTCTCATTATTCTTTCCTTTCTCTCGCGATCGCAAGTGCGACACGCAGACCATCCATCGCTGCTGACATGATCCCCCCGGCATATCCGGCACCCTCTCCGCACGGATAAAGTCCTGCACAGGAAGGCGACATAAAGGTATCTTCGCGCAATATGCGTACCGGCGATGATGTCCTGGTCTCTGTCCCCAGAAGCAGTGTGTCGCCATCATCAAAATCTTTGATCTTTCTGCCAAACTGCTTCATCCCTTCCATAATACCATTAGAAATCGCTGGGGGCAATATATTTTTCAAGTTTTCTTTTACAACTTCTCCTTTGGTACACGGATGAACTTTCCCAAATTCTTCCGTTTTTCGATCTGCACAAAAATCTTCCAATCTTTGAACCGGAATTTTTCCTTTGCCAAGTTCAAATGTTTTCTTTTCCAATGCCCGCTGAAATTCGACCCCTGCCAGCACATCGTCTCCCTGATAATCCTCCGGTGTTACGGAAACCACGATCGCACTATTGGCATTTTCGGAATCTCTGCCATGATTGCTCATTCCATTTACGACCGTAAATTCCGGTTCCGAAGAAGCATTTACGACGTAGCCGCCCGGGCACATACAAAAACTGTAAACGCCCCTGTCATCCGACGTTCTTCCCGTCAATTTATAATCTGCCGCCGGCAGACGGTCGTCCAACGTCCCGTATTGGCTCAGATTGATCGTATCCTGCCGATGTTCCACGCGGACACCGACTGCAAACGGTTTTGCTTCCATCGAAATGTTCTGTTCTTTCAATGCCTGAAATGTATCTCTCGCACTATGACCGATGGCAAGCACGCAGGCATCGCACGGAATCTCTTTTTGCTGCCCCGACTCGTCTTTTACAACAACTCCCTCAATCTGTCCATTTTCTTTTTTTATTTCCATAAATTGGGTGTGAAAATGATATATAACGCCCAGTTCTTCCATCTCTTCCCGCATGGATTGGATCACTCCGCGAAGTTTATCCGTTCCAATATGCGGCTTTGCCTGATACCGGATTTCCTCCGGTGCTCCATGCGCAATAAACGTATCCAGAATGAATTTTCGCTTTCCCGTCTTATCTTTTACTCCGGTATTGAGTTTTCCATCCGAAAATGTACCGGCTCCTCCTTCTCCAAACGAAACATTGGTCTGAGGATCAAGTTCGCCACTCTTCCAGAAATGAGCGACTTTCTGCATCCTTTCCATCATGGGGCCGCCGCGTTCGATCAAAACCGGCTTGTATCCACACGAAGCCAGAAAATAAGCACACAATAAACCGGCGGGACCCGCACCAACGATAACGATCCGTTTCTTCGTCTCTTCCACCTGAAGTCCCGGGATTTCTTCTGCCAGTGAATGCTCCGGTTCATACTTTGATAAGTTCGTATTTTTTCGATTATGCTTTAAAATCTCAGCTTCGCTTTTGACTGAAAATGCAACCGTGTAATTGCAAAAAATATCCGGCTTTTTCCTCGCATCTATGCTCTTTTTAACAATTTGCAGATCTGTTATTTCTTCCGGTCTGATATGTAATTTTGCTGCCAGTTTTTTTTGTATTTCTTTTCTATTATCTTTGCGATAATTAATTTTACATTGTCGATACTGTAACATTTTACGCCTCCTGATCTGCCGTGATCTGACGGGCACACAGGTAACCTGTCGCCCATGCAAAATGCAGATTATATCCTCCACAGATTCCATCTACATCAAGCAATTCACCTGTCAGATACAAATTCTTTATTTTTTTCGATTCCATCAACGGAATATCCACTTCGGACAGCGGCACACCACCCGCCGTCACCTGTGCGCGTTCCATTCCAAACGTATCTGTAATCTTTACCGGATACTGCTTTAATAACTCGGCTAAATTTATCTTTTTTTCCAATACCTTTACCCATTTTTTATGAACAATGCCCTGCAAATACTCGCTTCCATATTTTTCCATCCATTGTTTTACTTTTTCCTCATCCCAATCAGGAAGGAAATCAATTTTGCAAGTCACCTGACTGCCTGCATCCAAGGCCGCAGCCGCCTGCGAACAAAGTTGAAATACCGGTATTCCGGAAATTCCATCTTTGACAATCTGAATCTCTCCCCGCTCGTCTGCCACCTTTTTCCCATCAATCCAAAGAGAAACTTCTCCCGGCATCCGCACTCCGGCAAGCATCTCCCACTCGGCACCCTCAGCCTTTAATCCCGTCAGTGCCGGATACAGTTTCGTCACCTGATGTCCCAAACTCCGCGCAAGAAGATATCCACTGCCATCTCCCCCACAAGGTTTATTTGCCTTTCCCCCACACGCCAGCACAAACGCATCCGCTTTTACTGTCACACCACCCTTTGCACAAATCGTAAACTCGTTATTTTTATGTACCACTTTCGTCACTTTCGCCTCAAAAAGGAACTGCACGCCACACCGTTTACAGGCATTGAGCAAAAAATCACGCACGGTAACTGCCTGCCCGGTATAGGGATAGAGATATCCCTCCCTCTCTTTATGATAAATTCCAATTTCTTCCATTATTTCAACTGCTTTATCCGCTGGAAATGCTTCTAATATTTTATCAATTTTCTCTTTTTCTCCATGATAACAGGAAGTCCGCATCTGGAGATTGCTGAAATTGCATCTGCCATTGCCGGAGGCCAATATTTTCTTGCCGGCAGCTTCATTTTTCTCGATCACAAGAACTTTTTTGCCCTGTCTGCCGCACTGCCAGGCACACATCAGTCCCGAAGCACCTGCGCCGGCTATGACAACATCATATTTCTCCTCCATGGTCTTCCTCTCTTTCCTCTTTTTCTTGTCACCAAACGCAGTTTGATGACCTGCGTGGGCTTCAGCCCACTTCCTCTTTTTCTTGTCACCAAATGCAGTTTGATGACCTGCGTGGGCTTCAGCCCACTTCCTCTTTACTTGTCACTGTATTTCATTGTATCACATTTTCCCCTTTGACGCGATACCTTTTTCATCAACTTGAGAGATTTTCCAGCATGGAATACAATTCTTCCTCATCTTTCACGAAAAATCCTTCTTTTAATTTCTGTTGTTCTTCTTCCGGCAAATTATCTATCGAAATGCCTGTATATTCATACGGTGTTTTCTGATCCTCATGATATACGACAACCTGTCCCTCTTCTTCTTTTAAAAAGAATGACATCATCTCCTCAGACAAATAGTTTTCCCGAACTACAATCTGCTCTTTCGAAAACGAAATCAATTCTTTTTGCTGTGGGATATCTTTCCCTGTTTCCCCTTCATGTTCTTTATTGTAGGTTTCAAAATATGCCTCTAATTCTTCTCTGGTCTTTCCTGCAAGTTCTGCCGGCATCGTAGACTCATCTCGAGTGATAACGCCGGTTACCCCCTCGTACACTTCCACAATGTATTTCATGGAAGTATTCGTCCGTATTTCCTTCACGGTATCTACCGGATTTACTTGACTTTTTACCGGCTGGCTGTTTCTATTTTTATAAGAACGGTAACTGTAAAAAGCAAACACCGTAAGTAACATACCAAATACAAAAAAAATGCTCACATATAAATATCTTCTTTTCATAATAACACTCCAATCTGATATTTATAGTGTGAACATTTTTATTTTTTTTATACATGTAACTATTCAGGACTAATTCATAACTCGTCCAATCTTAACCGGATGACGATAGTAAGCATTGGAAATCTTAATACCATCACTTGGGTTACTTGCATGAATAACAAGTCCGCTTCCAATATACATCGCTACATGGTTGATCCGGCTTCCGTTGCTGTAGAAGAACAAATCTCCTGGTTTTGGCGAAGAAACTTTTCTGGTAACTCCTGCCTGCGCTGCGGCATTGTGTGGAAGGGAATGTCCATATCTAGCATAGAGGCTCATCGTAAATCCGGAACAGTCGGTACCATTTGTGAGACTTGCACCGCCCCATACATAACGGTTTCCAAGGAACTGTTTTGCATATTCTACGATAGAAGCCTGTCCTTCGGATACGCCATCGGAAGAACTTGCGGATACCGTACCAACTTTCACGGCACGTTTCAAAGAATACTGCTCTTCGACAAATTCTTTTGCTACAAAGGCATAATCATCATCGACCGTAACGCATACCCAGTTCGCAAGATCCGCATTGACCGCGTCCATGCCACCGGCACGCTTGATCGCCTCTTTGGAAATTTTTTGTTTTTTAATTACTTTTTCTACAAATTCTGTCGTCAGATTGTTTTCGCGGATAACAAATTCCTCTCCTTCGGAAACGACCGAATAAATCGGTGCATCTGTCGTTGGAAGGGCACGTACATGAAGAGAATTGGTTGTAATCTCGACGCATTCACGTCCCACTTTGGTAGCTGCCTTTTCTGCCTTCTCATCCGTTACAAGATATTTGGCTTTGACCCATCCGGTTACATTTCCGGAAACCATCTTTGCCCATCCTTTTTTAATCTTGTAAATGTGACAGCCGGCATTTTTTGTCATTTTACCGACAATTTTTGAATTTTCAGACGGCTTTTTACGTACATTCAAATACGTATCGACTTTCGTAGCCACACCAAGACGGCTGTAATTCAAATTTAATTTTACATGTTCATCACTTTTTTGTGTTTCTTCCGGTGCTGCTGTCTGCTGTGGTTCTTCCACTGCCGGTTCCGGTGTTGCAGAAACTGCTGCGCTCGTTACTGCTCCGTTTGCCACCTGATTACAATATTCATCCACCACTACAGCGGCACCACTCAAAGGCTGATCCGTCGCAACCATCGCTGCACTTACCGGCACTGCGATAATTCCTACTGCAAGAACCCCCGCTGCAATATATCTTACATATTTCCTATCGAACTTCAAAATATCATCTCCTGATTTATTACGAATTTGTTACATCTTTTTAATAAGATTATAACAAGTGGTTACAAAGTTGTCAAGGATTAGTTTTGGAGCAGATAGCGTAAATTGTTTTTCGGAAAAATGTAAGCAGACCAGCCCTTTGATAATT
>CAJMFH010000050.1 GCA_905212635.1 uncultured Lachnoclostridium sp.
ATAAAGAAAAACGAGACGACCGAAGTCGTCTCGTAAAAAGTCTAACTTTGAGGGGGCACCTCACAGTCTGAAAAACTGAACGGTCATTCTTTTACCCACACACTGTAGATCCCGTAAAAACCATTACGAAGAAATCTCGCAGCGTGTAACTTTTCCTTTTTTCACTTTAATTTCCAATCCAAGATTAACTTTCAACAAATCCTTGAATTCCGCTTTTGAAAGCCATTTTCCGATCATCGGATCGGAACCGCCATAATTTGGATCCCAATATTTAGTCTTATTCGTAAGAATAAATACCTTCTTCTTTTTTATCTTTTTTTCTCCCACATATAGCGGTGCTTTTACAACAAGTTTATTGCCTTTGACCTTTGCCTGCGCAGAATCGTACACCAAATACTTTTGGGTCTTTGCCTGTACATAACTGCCGCTCGCGATTCCCGTACTCAAAAGAGACACCACCAGTAACATAGCAATCAAAACACGTTTCATACTCTTTTTCCTCCTTTTATTTGCTTTAATTTGCTTTAATTTTACTCGCATTATTAATGTATCATGATACATTAATATGTGCAAGCAGAAATTTACCACTCTCCTTCTTCATCCTCATCTATCGCATCGTCCACTCCATCTGCATAATCCGAATCACTATTATACCGGTCATCGTCATAATCGCCATCCTCATACACATCCTCATATCCTTTGTCGTAGGATTCATAAGGATTCGAATACGATTTTTTGCTCTTGGACGAACCCGAGTAACTCGATTTGTTCGAATACGAACTGCTCGAGCTCGAATCGTAATGATATGGTTTTTTCGTCGAAGACGGTCTTGTCGTACTTGTAGAATAGGTACTTGATGAATAACTCGAAGATTCTGTCGATTCCGACTGTTCTCTTTCTTCTCCTTTTTTATCTGCCTCTTCCTGGTGTTTCTTGCAATATAAACTATCTTCTGAAAACCGTTTTTCATGGCAGTCACTTGCCCAGCATTCTCCATACCCCCATATATGCTCGCTTACATATTCCGGTACATTTCTGGCTGCTAGGACAATAAATGCCAAAACCAAAAGTGCTAAAATCTCATACTTTGTTGTGTTTCCCTTCTTCATGATAACCGCCTCCTAATTGTTTCATTCTTATTTTTTTACTCTAAGTTTACCATGATGTCAGTATGTTGTGAACTCGCACTTCGTGCTTTCTCGCCGGTTACACCGGCTGTTCACTCAATAATGGCACAAGAAAAACAAATGCCTGCTTTGCAGTCGCTTGTTTTTCTTATGTGCTCATTATATCATCGTATGGTGTCCCAAAGTATGGACTTGCTAAAAAGCTGCCCCCAAAATTTTTTTAAAATTTTTCAAGGCAGCTTAACTGTTCCCATCGTTAATTCATTTACAGTTTCTTCATTAACTCATGAATGCGTTCTTCCGTCTCCTCACATTCATCTGCAATCTGTGCTACAGATTTGCCTTTGGCAAGTTTTTTAGAGATTTGTGCAAGCAGATTAATTTCCGCTCCTTCCAGGCGGCCTTCTGCAATCCCTTCTGCATGACCTTCGACAAGCGCAGCCTCGCGAGCGCGCTCGCTGGCCTCTCTCACTTCGAGTTCAATTTTTTGCTCTATTGTCACGAAATTATCCCTCCATTCGTCATTACTCTTCACTTCTTCCACTTTTCTTTCGAGACTTTTCGTAAACTCATCCGTCGGCACCGAGGTCTCCAGATAATCCAAAAGATTTCGAAGTTTTTCCGACAACCCATCACGTTTTCCGTGCAGATTCACAAAAATAGTTTTCCTCTTTTCGCCGAGACAAATCGACGGATCTTCATTGCACCTCATTTCAAACGTATACACGCTTTGATCTTTGTGGAAAAGATCAAAATCACACAAAAAGATTACGATCGACTGTTTTAGTTCCTCGTATGTCTCTCCTGTCACAATCTGATGTCCATCCATCTCACAATGATAATATCGACTTCGAGGCACCAATTCTCTCATATTTGTAAGCTGCATCTCAATGTCGTACATATTGCCGTTATCATCTTCCGCATAGATATCCAGCCGGGCTCCTTTCTGAAAAATGTTATTTTGAATTACTTTCTGATTCAATACAACTTTGAGTCGCGCAATGCGTATCCCCAGAATACGCTGCAACAATTCCCTACAGTCCTCTTCATCCAGAAAAACAGTACAAAAAACAACATCATTCTTAATCTGGATTCTCTCCAGCCATTTTTGGTCTTTCACCAACTCTTTTCTTACCATACACCCTCCATTTCCGGGAGGCTTCCGAAACTCGCCTCCCTGCATCTCATTCTGTTTTCTATGGGAACATCAGCAGTTTGGCTCTTTTCATTTATATTAAGAAAATAGATATCTTGGAAATGATAGATCTTCTGCTTTCAATTAGTGTAACACAGTTCACTAAAATATGCAAGATTTTTTTCCCGCCTTTACATTCCGCCTTCCCCATGCTATAATATCCTTAATAAAAGGGGGTGTCCTTATGGAGATTAGCGATGGAATCGATATCACATCTTATGCCATGATGAACTCACAAATTGAGATTCAACAGGGTGTCAGCACACAGGTGCTGAAAGAGGCGATGGATCTACAGGAAGTGCAGGGCAGCCTGCTCGTGCAGATGATGGAACTGTCCGTAAACCCGGGGCTCGGACAAAATATCGATCTTCGGATATAAGTGGATATGTAATTATCCATAACGATAATACAGTATCTTTGCGAAGTAATCCGCAAAGATATTGTATTTTTAAATAGAGAACTTATTATAATTATAGGAGAGAACTAAATTATGTCAGGAAGAGAAAAATTCGGCTCAAGGCTCGGATTTATTTTAGTTTCTGCAGGATGCGCCATTGGGATTGGAAATGTATGGAAATTTCCGTACATTACAGGAATGTATGGCGGTGCTGCTTTTATTTTATTGTACCTTTTATTTTTGGTAATTCTCGGACTTCCGATCATGGTCTGCGAATTTACGGTAGGCCGTGGAAGCCAGATGGGCATGGGAAAAGCGTTGGATAAGCTGGAACCTGCCGGCACCAAATGGCATCGTCTAAAATGGATCAGCATACTTGGCAGTTTCCTTTTGATGATGTTTTATACAATGGTTGGCGGCTGGATGCTCAACTATGCTTACATGGAAGCCACCGGAAAATTTACCGGCATGGACGGTGATGGTGTAGCTGCGACTTTCAACAATATGCTGGGATCTGCGCCGGTTATGACATTTTGGGCGGTAGCTGCGATCGTCATTTCTTTCGGTGCCTGCGCTTTTGGTCTGCAAAAGGGCGTGGAAAAAGTCACAAAAGTAATGATGCTTCTTCTTCTCCTGTTAATGATCGCCCTTGCCGTCAATTCCGTATTTTTGCCAAATGTTTCTGCCGGCATCCGGTTTTATCTCGTTCCGAATTTTTCATGTGTTGTGGAAAAAGGAATTGGAAATACCGTTTTTGCCGCAATGTCACAGGCATTTTTTACCTTAAGTCTTGGCATCGGCGCAATGGAAATATTTGGAAGTTATTTGGATCGTAAAAAGCGTATTACCGGCGAGGCAGTCAATATTGTTCTGCTTGATACTTTTGTCGCTTTGATGGCAGGATTTATCATTATTCCGGTCTGCTTTGCGTTTGGCGTACAGCCGGATTCCGGCCCTTCTCTTCTATTTATTACGCTGCCAAATTTATTTTACAGCATGAACGGCGGACGGCTCTGGGGAACTTTATTTTTCATTTTCATGTCCTTTGCCGCCCTGTCAACGATCATTGCCGTATTTGAAAATATTGTCGCCATGTTTATGGATATGGCAGACTGGAAACGAAAAAAATCGGTTGGCGTAAGTTTTGTATTGATCACAATCCTTTCCCTGCCGGCAATCCTCGGATTTAATCTGCTTGCGGGTTTCCAGCCACTGGGCGCGGGATGTTCCGTTATGGATCTGGAAGATTTTCTGGTTTCCTCGAACCTTCTTCCGCTGGGAAGTCTGGTCTTTGTGTTGTTTTGTGTGCGGAAAAACGGATGGGGATTTGAGAATTTTATCAAAGAAGCCAACGAAGGAGACGGCATCCGCTTTCCTCATTGGATCCGACTTTATATGCAGTATATTCTGCCACTGATCGTAACATTTATCTATCTAAAAGGCTATTATGATACGTTCAAAGACAAAGGAACCGCGATGTGTATCGGCTGGATGATCTTTGCCTGCTGTCTTTTAGCAATTATATTTGGGATCTCATTCTTTACCGGAAAGAAAACGAAAAAAGCATAAAAATAAGGGATGTCGCTTTGCATGGCGGCATCCCCTTTTCTTATTTCATTATACCAGATGCGGTTCAATCTGTGCAAGAAGTTCGTCTTTTGACATCGCTCCAACCGCTTTGGTCACCACTTCTCCTCCTTTAAACAGGAAAAATGCCGGAATACCCGCTACTTTGTACTGCTGGGCAAGTTCCATATTTTCATCACAGTTGACTTTGCCAACAATAAGCTTGTCTGCAAGTTCTTCGCCAATCTGTTCAACGACCGGTGACATCATGCTGCATGGTCCGCACCATACTGCCCAAAAATCGATTAAAACCGGTTTGTCCGATCGAATTACTTTTTCTTCAAAATTTTCTGCATTGATTTCTATCGCTGCCATTGTTATTCCCTCCATTCTCCATGAAATACTTCTACTGCCGGACCTCGCATGACAACGTCTCCATTTTCGAGGTAGGTATCATAAAGCACCCCTCCGCGGATCTGTATCGCGATTTCCTCGCCGCGCGGACAATAGCCATTGAGAACGGCCGCTACGGTACTGGCACAAGTTCCGGTGCCGCAGGAGATTGTCTCCCCGGCTCCGCGCTCCCAGACACGCATTTTCAATGTATGTTCATCGATCACTTCGACAAACTCCGTATTGATGCGGTCAGGAAAAAGAGGATGATGTTCAAATTCAGGTCCTGTTTTTTCCAGATCAAGAGTATCGATTCCCTCCGTAAATACGACACAATGTGGATTGCCCATGGACACGCAGGTAACAGTATACGGCTTATCTCCGACCATAATTTCCTGGGAAATAAACGTGTCGCCTTCTGCTTTTACCGGAATCTCCTTTGGTGCAAGGATTGCTTTCCCCATGTTTACTTTAGCATAGGCTGCCTTTCCATTTTCCACGGTAAGATCTATGGTTTTGATGCCGCTTTTTGTCTCAATCGTCATATGCTCTTTTTTCGCAATATCATGATCGTAGGCATATTTTGCGACACAGCGGATGCCATTTCCACACATCGCTCCCTCGGTTCCATCTGCATTGTACATGATCATGCGGCAGTCTGCCACATCAGATGGAGCAATGGCGATCAAACCATCCGAACCAATTCCAAAATGGCGGTCACTTACACGGATCGCCGCGTCCGAAATATCTGAGATTGTTTCTTCAAACAAATTTACATAGACGTAATCATTTCCGGTTCCTTGCATTTTTGTAAATTTCATACTCGTCCCTCCAATTCTTCCACTTGAATCCTTACATTGCAGTTTGACATGTGTGCCGCATTTACTTCCAACGCGTATTCGAGTTCCACATGAAATCCATTGTCAAACTTCTGATGTTCCAATCGGTCCGTATGAATCACAATTTCCAGTTCCCCGAATGGGGTGGAATAATACGTGAGCATGTCCTGATTTTTCACAAATACCATATGCGTCCGCGTACCACCTTCTTTCAGAATTTCCACCTGATTGTCACGGATCTTAAGCTGGCTCTGCACCATCTCACAGTCTTCGCCTTCGGCGTCATCCATTGCTTCCTCGTATTTTACGATTGTCTCGCCGTTTTCTTCATACATTTCTCCAAAAGAGATCACTTCCAGCGAATCCGTCGTACCATTTTCATGCAGTCCGGCAATCGATATCTTTACATCTTTCTTCATGACTTTATCTTTCCCTTCGTTTCACCAAATTATTATCGTTCGTAAGCGGTTTCTACAATACGGTCGATCAGTTCCGTGATGGAAAGTCCCATATCCGCCCACAACATCGGGTACATACTGATATTGGTAAATCCTGGAAGTGTGTTGATTTCATTAAACACAACATCATTCGTTTCATTTTCGATAAAGAAGTCCACACGTGACAGGCTGAATCCGCTTACCGCTTTAAATACAGCCACGGCGTCTTCGCGTACTTTGTCTTTTGATGCCTGCGGAACGGTGTCCGGATCAATGACGGTCTTCGATTCGGAATTATTGTATTTGGCATCGTAATCATAAAATTCTGCTGCCGCCACAACTTCTCCGACTTTCGATGCTTTCGGGTCGCGGCCGCCGAGAACGGCACATTCCACTTCATGTCCGCAGATCATTTCTTCGATCAAAACGCGGGTGTCATGTTTTTTGGCAAGTTCCACTGCTGCCCTCAATTCCTCACGGTTTTCCGCTTTACTGACACCGCAGGAAGAACCGGCATTCGAAGGTTTTACAAAAACCGGATATCCCAGTTTTTCCTCTACCTCTGCAACTGTATGATCAAGTTCACTCAGATCCGGCGCAATATCTGCCACAAATTTTGCCTGACGAATCCCCAGTTTCTCCACAAAAATCTTCGTGGAAATTTTATCCATACTTACCGAAGAAGAGAGCACACCGCATCCGACATAAGGAATGCCTGACATTTCAAACACGCCCTGAATCGTACCGTCTTCTCCAAATTTTCCATGAAGAACCGGAAAAATCACATCGATTTTCTGACACTCATAATGTCCCTCATCATCGCATAAATAAATCCCGGAATTCACGGCATCCGGTGAAATTATAGCGGTCTTTCTGCCGTCATACCAGCTGCCATCCTCGATTGCTGCTGCCTCCGGCACATAAATCCAATGTCCCTCTTTTGTTATTCCGATCAAATGTATCTCATATTTTTCAGGCGAAAATCCCTTGATAACATTGAGCACAGAATGACATGACACTTCGTGTTCCGAAGATTTTCCACCAAAAATTACTGCAACCTGCTTTTTCATATCTATCCATTCCTTTCGATATTTACCTCAAACTCTCGCTTTTATTGTACTATGAATTGTCCGAAACTACAAGTGGAAAATTTCTCACAAAAAGGAACCCTTTTTCTACTTCTTTCGGAGTATTTTCCGACAGCAAAGCAGTGTATAAACCGACGATACCAGCAAAAATAAATTGACAAAATCCGTGATCTCCCACACAAATCCGAGTGGCATCACCGCACCGGCAAAGATCATCACGACATAAACATATTGATATCTGCGGGTCAGCTGTTTTCCCCCTAGGAATTCCGCCGCTACTTTGCCAAAAAGCGACCATCCGATCAAGGTGGCAACAGCAAATGCCACGGTTGCCACGCCAATGATCTCCGTGCCTCCTAACGGAAGTTCGGCAAATGCATCTTTTACCAAAAGACCGCTGGCCATACCACTTTTCGCGATGGCATGCTTTGCCTGATAAATGACAACGACAACTCCCGTCACCGCACATAACACAACGGTGTCCCAGAAAGTGGCTGTCATCGAAATCAGTCCCTGCTCCTCCGGCGAGATTTTTTCTTCTCCGCAAGCTGCCGCAATTCCGGAAGTTCCAAGCCCCGCCTCGTTGGTAAAAAGTCCTCTTGCGACTCCGTAACGCACTGCCGCGCCAACGGTATAGCCGAGTCCTCCGGCAGCGGCGCACCGCGGTGAAAAAGCGGACGTTACGATCTGACGGATTGCTGTCGGAAAATAGCCAATATGCAGCACAAGATAAAACAGACATCCTGCCACAAAAAGAAGTGCCATCGCCGGCACGATCATCATACTTGCTTTCTCAATCCATTTTACCCCCTGAAGGATTACCAGTCCCACCGTCAATGCCACGATAATTCCGACAAGCCATTTGGGCAGATTCCAGATATCCCGGCATGTCTCTGAAATCGCATTGGATTGTGTCGTACATCCGGCAAAATAGGCAGAAAAGCAGATAAAAAAGCTGTAAAAAGCTGCCAGTTTTTTCTTTCCCAGCGCATTTTTCAGTACATACATCATTCCGCCGACCGGTTCACTGCCCCGCGTCTCCCGATAGGTACAGCACAATGTCGTCTCCGCATACGTGGTCGCCATTCCCAGTACGCCGGTAAGCCAGCACCAGAACACCGCTCCCGGACCGCCGAGACTGACTGCGGTCGAAACTCCGATAATATTGCCGGTTCCAAGCGTCGCCGCCAATGTTGTCGTAAGCGTTCCAAATGAACTCATTCCCTTCTTGTCCGTTCCGGTTCCACGAAGTGACAAGCGGATTCCGGTTCCCAGTTTCCTCTGTACAACTCCGGTGTAGATTGTAAAATAAACATGAATGCCAAATAACAGAATTAAGATCGGACCGCCGAACAGCCATCCATTCACCGCCTGAATCACCCGCATCTCAACGTACCCACATTGTATCATTTATAAAAAAATATGCGCGGCAAGAGAAAAAAAGAACGGCGGAATTCTTGATTTTCTTTGCAAAATTGTGTATACTTCAAATCATAAATTTATGAAAGGATCTTTCCGATGAAACATTTAAAATATACTTTGACACTGCTTCTGTGCAGCAGTATACTAGCACAGACACTTGCTCCGCAGGCACAGGCGATCTCGATTTCCGAGGCATTTGCCACGCCTTCTCCTTCCTCATCTTCTTCCGATTTCTCGGCGATCAACGAAGCCACCGGAAAAGGAAAAGGCATCTCTTATACGATAGACGGTCAGACCTACCGCTATACCGGAGAAAGCATCAATGTGGTATACGAGTCAAAGGCACTGAATCTGACACAGACACCAGCTGTCACGATCAACGGAACGGTTATGGTTCCTTTGAAAGAGGCATTTGCCAAGCAGGGAATCAAAGCAAACTATCATTATTATAAGAAACTCAAAAAGATTAAAGTGACAAAAAATAATAAGATCGTTATCATGCACCTTGGCGATACGACGATGACGGTCAACCAGAAAAACAGTACACTCCCACAGGCACCGGTTTCTGTTACCTATGGGAAATCCAAAGTGAAGACCATCCTCGTTCCATTCCGCGAGATCGTTGAAGCGCTGGGAATCAATTATCTGTGGGACAAGGATCTGGGTGTCGCACAGTTATCCAAGCCGGTTTTGAATTTTGTCGGAAAGCACTATTTCACACCGTACAACTGGAGTTTAAATACCTATGCGACCATACAGAAAAACCGCGTCGGACGTGCTTCCCTCGCCGAATTTAAGCGGCTGGTAAATTATAAAAAAGATACAACGTATGGATTCCAGTATCTGCGCCTCGACCAGTACCGCGAAGTGGATGAGAAAAAATTCATCTCGACATTTAACTATTTTATCAAGGATTCGTGCGAAAATAACGGCTATTCTCCGACACGCAGTGTCTTGTACGGAAAGGGCGATGTGATGCTTGCCGCTGCGAAAAAAGAGGGAATTGATCCGATGTATTTTGCCGCGCAGACCTTTATCGAATCCGCTTACGGCCGCAGTTCGCTTGCCCGTGGAAACCGCATTTCAAAAGTAGCACTTCCTTCGTACGCAAGACGCGGGGGCAAATTTATCACAAAGAGTATCAAAAAGAGTGTCAAAGTTTACAACCTTTATGGAATAAAAGCATACGACAGCGACCCTCGTGTGGGTGCGACATCGTATGCCTATTATCAGGGCTGGACTTCCGTGGACAAAGCCATCTACGGAGCTGCCAAATTTATCCGTGAAAACTATTTTGAAGCCACACCAAAGCAGAATACCATCTTTAAGTTCCGCTACAACCCAAGCAATCTGAGCCACCAATACGCAACAGATCCCTGGTACGCAGAAAAAATTGCACAGCGAATCATGCTTTTCAGTAACTGCTATTCAAAAAAGGCTTCGTATACTTATGATTATCCGAAATTCCGTTAGATCAGCGCATCATTTTCCTTCTTTTGCCTGACTGGCAAAGAAGGAGACAATGGCCTCGGCGGAGGCTTCGTTGATTTCCGGCAATTCTTTTAATTCTTCGACCGTCGCCTGGCGGATGGCATCGAGTGATTCATAACGGCGCATCAATGCCTTTCTTCTCGCCGAGCCGACCGTCGGAATGTCGTCTAGGATGGAATGCACCTGTGCTTTTCCGCGGATCTGCCGATGGTATTCGATGGCAAAACGGTGCGTCTCATCCTGTATTCTTGTAATCAAGCGAAATCCCTGTCCATGCGTGTCGATTGGAATTTCCACATTTTGGAAATAAAGTCCTCTTGTGCGATGGTGGTCATCTTTTACCATACCGCACACCGGGATCGATATATTTAATTGCGCCAAAACTTTTTCGCAAATATTTACCTGCCCTTTTCCACCATCCATAAAGATGACATCCGGAAACAGGCGGAACGCGTCCATCTCATCGAGATCTTCCCGCTGTCCGTGCGTAAACCGCCTCGTCAGGAGTTCCTCCATCGACGCATAATCATCCGGCCCGGTCACACTACGGATGCGGAATTTTCGATAGTCATTTTTCTTGGCACGCCCATCTTCAAATACGACCATGGAACCAACCGTCTCGAATCCATTGATATTGGAAATATCGTAAGATTCCACACGGTGAAGTCCGCTCATACCAAGCAGTTCCTGAATTTCTTCCATCGCACCAAGTGTCCGCGCACGCTCCCTCTTTAGCTTTTCCACATCCTGCAAAAGAACCATTTTCGCATTTCGTTTGGCAAGATCCAGAAGCCGTTCTTTCGAACCACGTTTCGGATGACGGAAAAAAACTTTGTGACCACGCTTTTTCGACAGCCACTCCAGAATCGCCTCACTATCTTCCGGCGGTTCTTCCGTCCACAATTCACGCGGTATGTACGGCGTTCCGGCATACATCTGTTTGATAAATGCCCCCAGCACATGGCTGTCCTCTTCTTCCTGCACTCCCGTGAGATAATAATGTTCCCGGCCGATCAATTTGCCGCCGCGGATGAAGAACACCTGCACAACCGCCTCGTCCTGAAGCCGTGACATCGCAATAATATCGCGGTCTTCCGCATCCTCACTCGTAATCTTCTGCCGTTCGGTCACTTGTTTCACACTGTGGATCAGATCTCGGTAAGCGGCCGCCTCTTCAAAATTCATCTCCATGGATGCCGCCATCATTTTTTCTTCCAGATTTTGTAAAACCTCTTTCGTCTGTCCATTTAAAAACGCCAATGCCTTTTCGAAATTTTGGCGGTATTCTTCTTTATCGACATTCCCCTGACACGGTGCCGGGCACTGTCCCATCTGATGATACAGGCAGGGCCTCTCTTTTCCGACATCCCGTGGAAAACGTTTCTGACAGTTTCTCAGATGAAACAATTTATTGAGCAGTTCGATCGTATCACGGATCGCCGCTCCACTTGTAAATGGTCCGAAATATTTTGCACCGTCGCGTTTCATCTGCCGCGCAAACACAAACCGCGGATAATCATCCTGAATCAACGCTTTCAAAAAAGGATAGCTTTTGCCATCCTTTAACATCGTATTGTATTTGGGATTGTACTCTTTGATCAGATTGCACTCCAGCACCAGAGCTTCGAGTTCGCTGTCCGTCACAATGTACTCAAACCATGCGATCTGCTCAATCATCCGCTCGATCTTGGGTGACACATGGCGGCTTTTTTGAAAATACTGCCGGACACGGTTTTTCAGCACAACGGCTTTTCCCACATAGATAATGTGGTCATTCCGATCGTGCATCAGATATACGCCGGGTTTTTCCGGAAGTTTTTTTAATTCTTCCGCCAGATCAAAATCTGCACGTTCCATCCTTTCAACTCCTTTGTCAATCATTTATAAACCGATGAATCACATCAACCAATCCGTC
>CAJMFH010000051.1 GCA_905212635.1 uncultured Lachnoclostridium sp.
ATGCAACATTATAGTAACAAATGTTGCATTTTTTCTTATTTTATAATTAGAAAAGAAGCGACGATCCATATTCCTGAATTATCGCTTCTTCCTTTTATTTTTCACATTTTCTCAATGATTATTCATAACTGTTTTTAATTCTGTCCACCGCGTCCGCTGATGATCCACGGTGCCGGCTGTTGCTTAAATGAGTTACGGCTTGACAGGGTCGATACCGCAATCTGAATCACTTCGACATCTTCAATGCCATGAGATTCCAGCATTGCTTTTGCGCCTGCTGCCACCTGAAAATCCAAAGTATAGACAACTACATTAATGTGTGGATTTTTTGCGGTCAGATATGCAAGTTCCTGATCCATGCTGGCAGAAGCCACCATAAATACCGTGTCCGGTACAGGACAGTCCTTCATGCTCTCTTCATCTACATGATCGACGATCTGCACATTGCTGAGACCAAAATGCTCCACATTGTCCTCCATCGTCTCACGGTCAGCACGGCTGTATTCCACGGCAATTACCGTTCCCTCAGCTGCTGTCAGCGCCGCCTCGATGGCAATACTTTCTCCGCTGATCACGCAAAGATTATCTTGTGTATCCACCATCATTTTATTGAGAATGACAGCTCGGATCTCACTTCCCACATAGTGAATCGATCCCTTCTGGAACATTTCATTTCCCATACCAATTTTCGCTGTGTTACGGGCATTTGGATTGATAATAAGCATTCCGGCAGAAGCATTGATCCCACGGTCGATCATATCCTTTACCTTGCTGTTCAAAATCTTACCTTCCGGTTTGGAACCTTCATTGTACCAGACGTCGCATTCTCCAAGACCGGCATTCCAAAGACGATAAAAAATATCATCTACGCCAGCATTGGTAAACACCAAAGTCGTCTTGTGTGCCTCCACGGTCGGAATCACGTTTTTATTCTTTTTGGTGATATCTATCATCTTAACATGTTCGAGGTCAATCGCCGTATTTTGGGCATAATATTGCAGCCACGACAAGATCACCTCGTTACTAAAAAGCTGTTCCTTCATAAACCATTTCCTCCGTTCCTTTTGATACTTTTATTATATCTCAAACCGCAGGACAAAACAACTGCTTTTATAATTTCGTAGCATTCTTTTGTGATTTATGCTATACTACAAGATAGTAAAGTTTTTGGAGGTAGTTGCATGAATACCATAGGATTGATTGGCGCGATGGATGAGGAAGTCGCCATTCTGAAAGAACAGATGACCGATACAACAGAAATGACCAAAGCAGGAATGACCTTTGTGGAAGGAAATCTGTGGGGATTAAAAACCGTTGTTGTTGTAAGCGGCATTGGAAAAGTAAATATGGCAGTCTGCACGCAGATCCTAATCGATATTTTTTCGGTTGATACCGTGATAAATACAGGCGTTGCCGGCTCGCTCAACAATACATTGGAAATTGGTGACATCGTGCTTTCGCGCTGTGCCCAGCAGCACGACATGGATGTTTCGCCACTTGGGGATCCGGTCGGCATCATCCCGCGGATGGATGAATCCATCTTTAGTGCAGATGAAACACTCGTCAAACTGGCAAAAGAGGCATGTGAGAAGGCAAATTCTGACATAATCTGCCATATTGGAAAAGTAGTGAGCGGTGACCAGTTCATTGCTGATGGTGAGAAAAAGCAATATCTGATCGATACATTTGAAGGGGACTGCGCCGAGATGGAAGGAGCTGCCATGGCGCAAGTGGCGTACCTGAACCACGTTCCATTTTTAATCATACGCGCAATATCTGATAAAGCAGATAATTCCGGACATATGGATTATCCAACATTTGCCAGACAGGCGATCACTCACACCGTAGCCTTATTAAAAGAATTGTATATATTATTAAAAGAAAGAAGATGACATAATCGTGAAATTAGGTAGAAATGAAGCATGCTGGTGTGGCAGCGGCAGAAAATATAAAAGCTGTCATATGGCATTTGACGAAAAGATTGAACATTATATACTGACGTATCCACATGCGGAAGAACCACCCCGCAGTATCATCAAAACTCCGGCACAGATTGAAGGAATACGAAAAGCCGGCGAGATCAACTCCATGGTACTTGATGCCGTGGCGGAAATGATCGGCGAAGGTGTGTCCACGCAGGAAATTGACGACCTTGTAGCCAAACGAACAGCAGAACTTGGTGGCATCTGTGCCTGTCTCGGCTATCAGGGATATCCCAAAAATGTCTGTACTTCCATTGACGAAGTAGTTTGTCATGGAATTCCGGATCCGGAACGCATTTTACAGAGTGGCGAAATTGTAAATGTAGATTGCACTACAATTGTAGACGGATTCTACGGAGATGCTTCCCGTATGTTTTTAATTGGTGAAGTAAGCGAAGAAAAGAAGAAACTGGTTCAGGTAACAAAAGAATGTCTCGACGAAGCGGTCGGCATTGCAAAGCCTTGGACGACACTTGGAGATTTCGGATATGCGATCAATAAACGCGCCAAAGAAAACGGCTACAGCGTTGTCGTAGAGATCGGCGGACACGGTGTCGGCGTGGAATTTCATGAAGAACCGTGGGTTCCGCATATCGGCGAACCGGGCACGGGAATGCTTCTTGTCCCGGGTATGACGATCACCATCGAACCAATGATCAATATGGGAACTTCCGATATATTCTGCGATGAAGATGACGGCTGGACGATCTATACCGACGACGGCAAGCCTTCTGCCCAATGGGAATACACTCTCGTTATCACGGAAACCGGAAACGAAATTCTTTCCCGCTAAGAACTACAAAATTGTATTGTAAAGAAACGTGCGCCGCAAGGCGCATCGCAAAAGGAGCTGCGTATCATTTACACAGCTCCTTTGTTACGAAAAACTATAATTATAAAAAGATTAGGAGTAAGAGTATTGTCTCTTATTTTTTATTTATCAAATTTCCAGCTGTCCGTCAAAATATTTGTTTTCTCAAATACAAAGTATACGGTATGTTTTCCGGTTACTTTCTGACTAAGCTGCGCGATACATTCTTTATACTCTGTCATTGAAGTGTCGCTTAATTTCATACTTACGGTAGAAGCTCCGTCGTCGCCAAAGTCTACATTTGCCACTCCAATATAACTTCCTACTTCTGTATTATAAAGAGAATAATTTGCGCCATTCCACAATGCATTTGAACTTGCCTCACTATTGGCAATCGTTCCTACCTGGTTTGCAATTGCGAAGGACTCTGCTTCTATCGTGTTATACGGATTTACGGTTCCAACTGCGGTTACACCTGCTGCCGTCATTTTTGTATCTGCCACAGAACCGTCTTTGTTTGTAAAGTTTCCATTTTCTCCCAAATTCAAGATGTCTGCATATGTTGTTCTGTAATCGCCTTTGGTTCCCAATGCCAGTGTATCTTTCTTTGTATGATAGAATGCATACCAGGTTCCTTTGAACTCTGCAAAACAGTGATGATTATTTCCGCTTGCTCCGAAATAAGTTCCCGGATTTTTCAATACACAGCCGACAAATTTGAATCCTGTCATCGGATTATCACTTTCCATTACGGCGATATTCGCTGTCGGTACATTTTCATCACGTCCGGAGAAGTTTGTCCAGTTTGTACAGTAACTATAATAATATTTGTCTCCGATTTTGTTGATTCCGGAATCTTCAAACATATATGGTGCGTCGATTGTGACTGGGTCGCCATCCAGACTTATCATGTCATCTGCAAGTTTTACAACTCGTCCGCATTTTGGATTCTTGATAAAATCTTCCGGCTTGTCTGTCGTGTCACCAATTCCTCCAAAGTACAGATATCCGGTTCCGTCATCATCAACCAATACAGCCGGGTCAAACAGCCATCCAATCTCAGATCCGGAACATCCCGGCGTATTACGGCTGATCAGCTGTTTTCCAATTGGGTCTCTCCATGGACCTGTCGGGCTGTCTGCTTCCAATACTCCAATTCCACTTCCATTGTCAGCGAAATACAAGAAGAATTTTTCTTTTCCATTAATTGTCTTATGACATGCTGCCGGTGCCCAGGAATTTGATGCCCATTTCGCTGCTCCTTTTGAGCCTGCTGCCTGAATCGCACCATGATCTGTCCAGTTTACCATGTCAGCAGATGAATATACATTAATGGTATTAATCTTTGAATAGTTATTGTCCGCATCTGGAGTTTTTTCATACTGCTGGGAATCGTTTGTACCATATACATAGATTCTTCCATTGTATTCCATTGCGTATGGATCTGCGGTCAGTCGGGAAGTCATGATCGGATTGCTTACGGATGTTTTTCCCAAACCAAGAGAAAGATCCGGATAATCAACACCTGCAGCCGCTTTTGCCACACCGCTGATCGTCACTTCATCCAGGCAGAAATCCATAAAATTGTTTGAATTGTGTACGGACTGCCAGTAAATTATAATCTGTCCGTTATGTTCCGGAACATTCATTTTTGCTTCACATTTTGTCCAAGTATCGTTTGGCAGATCAAATGTCTTGATGCTATCGTATTTTGTCTCACCACTTCCGTTGACGTACTGCATAGAAAGATCGATTTTACTGTCTTCTCCGGTAGACTGTTTCGCATAGAATGTGATCTCATAATCGTTGTCGGTCTCCGCAAAGGATGTTACATCGATGGATGCTCCATGCCATTCTGCTGAACGGTCAGCAATTTTGGCACTCTTTCCCGTACCATTTGCACCATCTTCTACGACAGAGATAGAAGCATTTCCACGTTTTTCGATTGGTTCTGTACCGTCATCTTCCATCGTGGCATTTACAAGAACTGCCGGTGTCGGTTCCGGTGTCGCCTCTCCTGCAGGTGCTTCTGTCGGTGTCGCCGTCGGATCCAATCCCGGTCCATTTACTTCCGCAATTTTATTTGCTTCTGTAACCTCATCCAAATATACAGATACCGATTTTGTTCCTTTTGTCGGCTCTTTGGATTCCTGTGGTTTTGTACTTGGCGTTGCAGATGCTGTCGATGCTTCCGATGCCTTTGGTGTTGCTGTCACGTTTGCTCCTCCCGGTGTCGTTGATGTCTGTGGATTTGTAGAAGTCTGCGGTGTAACTGTTGTCTGGCTGTTCTTTTTTACCAGAACCTTTACCACACCAATTTTCCGTTTTTTACCTTTTTTTGATACTTCTTTGACAGTAATTTTCGCTGTACCAGCTGTCACTGCCTTTACTTTCCCCTTTTTGGTTACCGTTGCCACCTTCTTCTTACTGGAAGAAAAGGTATAGCGGCAGCCTTTCTTCTTGTTCTTCACTTTGATCACTTTACTTTTGCCTTGTGTCAATGTCATTTTCTTTGTTCCAAGCTTTGCTTTCTTTGCTGCCATCGCATCTTCTCCGCCTGCTCCGGCTACTAAAGAAACAACAAGTGCTGTAGATAACACAATACAACTCAATTTTCTCTTCATAAAGTAAACCTCCTTATTTTCTTGAAATTGTTATCTCTATCTTACTGCGTTCTCTCCTTCAATACAATGATCTATACACTCCGTTTTTTGATATATCTAGCATGCCTATATTGTAAAATCGCAACTGTTTATTGATTTTTATTGCAAATATTGATATAATACGTATGAATGGAGGTCTTGTCTATGATAAAAGTAATTTATGCGATGGTCAACCAGGAGATGCCGGAAGATTTTGTTGACAATCTGTTTTTTGCAGAAGGGGAATATGAGATTATGTTATTTGATTCTCCGATCATCGCTGAAGTAAACGGAGAAATGCAGGAATTTCCGGAGCATCATTGTATCTTATACAAACCGGGTCAACATATTTACTATCGTGCAAAATCCGGAAAACTTCTATATACATGGATTCGTTTTAACTGCGATGAAGCACTTTTTACGGAAGGGTACATTCCTTTTGGCGTACCTGTTTTCTGCCCGGATTTCGGCTGTTACCGAGAATATTTTATAGATGTCGCCAATGAAAATTATTGGAATCATGACAGCCGTCAGTTGGTTTTGGAATCACTGATGCATATTATCTTCCACCGGCTTCACGATTATGCTTTTTTAAATACGGATTTATCACAATACCGCGAACGTTTGATCAATCTTAGAAATAATATTTATGCCCACCCGGAATTTGACTGGACGTTAGAATATATGGCAGAATATGTAAATTTAAGTGTGCGTGCCCTGCAAAAACAATACAAGGCATTCGCACACATCTCCTGCATAAATGAAGTAATTGAAAGTCGTCTTGAACACTCAAAAGTGCTTCTCAGCCGCACCTCCGACAGCATACAGGAAATTAGTTTTGCCTGTGGCTATCGAAATGTAGAGCATTACTGTCGTCAATTTAAGCAACATGAAAATATGACACCAAATCAATATCGAAAAGAACACCGTTCTCTTTAACCGTTACGCTTCAAATCCACGGTTTTTGCCAATATCGACACCGATCGTCTCGTTGAGGCTTCCTCTGCCATACGTAAGTCCGGCATAAATCTGCTGTACATTTTTCATAACAGCCTCCGAGGTATCCTGCTTTGCGACCTCGCGGAATGAAAGAAGAAGTTTTTCCATCACATGCGTGGCATGAGCAAACCGTTCGCTGTCGCGGAGTGCCATTCCCTGACACAACTCATGATACGAATAGATATAAAGCCGGCGGAGATAATATGAAATTTCATATTGAAAATCAAGACTTCCCATCAATTCCGTCAAAAGTCCTCTGGCGCGCTCGATCTCACGGCGGCATGCCGGCATGTCGCCCTGTTTCATCTGCGCATCCCCTTCTTTTACACTATCTAAAAATGCTTCGTACATGATCACTACCAGTTCACTGCGGTTTGCCTGTGATACACGTGCTGCGTAAGCATTCAATTTTTCTTTTTCCATCGCACTCACCATTTTCTTTCGCTATCTATCAAAATCAACCCTGAAGCAGCTGCAAAATTGTCTGTGGACGGTTATTTGCCTGTGCTAACATAGAGGTTCCTGCCTGGCTGAGCACAGTAAGCTGCGTATACTCCGTCATTTCTTCCGCCATATCCACATCCTCGATACGGGAACATGCTTCTGTCAAATTCTGGGAAGTAGTGTCCAAACTTGATGTGGCAGAATCCAAACGGTTTTCATACGCACCCAGTTTTGCACGAATTGCTGATACCTGCGTGATCGCTTCGTCAAAAAGAGTAATGCTTTCCTGCGATCCATCATGTGTACACACGTTGCAATACTGGATATTTAATGATTGACAGGTAACTGCCGGAATCGAAATGTCAATATCCTGTCCCTCATTGGAGCCAATCTGAATGGCTACAAATCCGGCATCGAGTACGGTCACGTCTGCATCCGTTCCTGCTTCCGCCCCGGCTACATCAAAAATCATTTGAAAACCACCGCGGTCTGATACGGTCACACGATTTCCTTCTACAAATGTAGTCGCTGTTTTGGAAAATCCTGCACTGGTATCCAATGCTACGACAGCATCTTTTCCCTGTGTGATCGTAGCGCCGTCTACGCCAAGTTTCCTTGCAAGTTCCGGATTGTCTGTTGTAATTTCAATATTTCGGGAAGCACCATAAATTTTGGATTCGAAATACAGACTGGAAGCAGCATTCAGCGGTACTTCCTGCGGATTTCCGTCTGCATCGGTTCCATTAACCGGAAGGACATCAATATTCATACTCTCACAGCAATCACGGATCTTTGCATACGCCTCTTCCAAAGTCTCACCTTTTTTAATCTCGATGCTCTGTCCATTGATCTGCACTTTTCCATCTTCTGTAAATACATCCGTCGCAGCCATTGTAAGCGCGCCTGAAGTTACGCTTGTCTTGGTCGCTTCCTGTGTAATTGTCATACTATATGTCGTCAGCGCAACATCATCTGTCATGGAAATAACGCTTACGCCTGTATTGCTGGAAGAAGTCTGGCGGCAGCAGGTTCCATCCAATATGCTCTTTGTATTGAATTCTGTATCCGAAGCAAGCCGGTCGATCTCTCGCATCAATGCCTCGATTTCCTGTTGAATCGCCTCTTTATCTTCCAATGTTGTCACATCGTTTGCTGCCTGCACGGAAAGTTCACGGCATCGCTGCAACATAGCTTCGACTTCCGTCAATGCTCCCTCTGCCGTCTGAATAAATGAAATTCCATCAGATCCATTACGGGACGCGCGCTGAAGTCCGCGGATCTGCGCATGCATTTTCTGGGAAATCGCCATTCCTGCCGCATCGTCTGCCGCTTTGTTAATACGGTATCCTGAGGAAAGTCTGGTCAGACTTGTTGTTATTTTATCCTCCGTCCGATGTAAATTTCCTGTCGCTGTAAGCGCCGATATGTTTGTATTTATCTTCATAAAGTTACTTCCTTTCTCTGCACATTGGTAACGACAATTTTCGCTACCTGATACAGTCTGCTATTTGCTGTTTTTTCTTTATTTCCTACATGAAATGAATGTCTGGCGCCCTTTGCCACATCCATGCGTTCCATCGCAAATCCATTCATTTCCAAGTCCTTTTCAATATTCTGCGTGAGCTCGCTGACATTCTGCCCGTCCTCACAGGTCACAAATCCGCTGACCCGGTCACCCGTCACTTTAAATGTCGCCTGCATTTTTCCATACGTTTCCGAATGCAGTGAGATCTCAACCGTTCCTTTTTCCGCTTCGCTGCCCTGCAAAACCGTTACATTACAGGAGGTAATTCCCCTGTCGGTCACAATCGGCACGGAAAAGGTATTTGTCTGCTGCCGCATCTGATGATAAAAAGAAATGCTTCCTGCCATCTGAATCAGATTTTGCAGCGTATCATAAGTAATGTCGTCCGCTTGTTTCCTGCTTTCGATCTCTGCCAAATGTTCACTGTCCAGTGTATCTAACAGCACTTCCAATTCTTCCGGCTGATCCATTGCATCAATCATCGTTTCGCTTTCTTCCTTCGTAAACAAGGCATCTTTTTCCGGCAGTTCTCTTTCCAGATACCGCTTCATTTCACGGATATTTTGCAGCGTAGCAGGAATCCCTGCTGCCTCCAGACATTCTTGTATACTGTCATCACTCAATGCCGCCGCTTCGCGGATATTTTGTGCCAATGCCTCATAATACGCCGCATCTTCCAGCTGACTTTCCATCGTTTCACAGGCTTCCAAAATCTGCTCGCATGTTGCCTCATCGTCGGACTGTTGCAGCGCCCCCGGCGACAATTCTTTTTTCAATTGGCGTATCACTTGGTTTCCAAATGCCGCACCAATCTGTTCACTGATTGTCTCTCCTCTGCTTTCCTGCCTTTCCAGACTTCCGAAATCATCATCAATTGCAAATTCTTTTCCCTCTGCCCGTCTGGTGCGAACCGCTGACAAAAGCGAGGAGAATGTCAATTCTCTTCCTTCTTTTACCAATTGTCCGATGACGGCGCCGTCACTTTTTTCTACTTTATCGATCAATCGGTAAATGCCAATCATACTTTTTCGTTCTTCCGGTGTAATATCACCTCTATGATCGAGTTTCCACAAATATTTCCGCAATGTCGTGTCGTCATCCGGCAATTCTTCCTGTATCTCCTGAAGTGCCGCCTCAATCTCATCCATCGTCATTTCCAATGGATTTTCCTGCTTTTCGATCATTTTTGCCACGACCGCCGGTTTCATCCGCTCCAGCACCGAAGTTACCTTGGCATCGTAATCTTTCATCGAAAGCACCGATTCTTTGGTAATCTCCATCTGATTGTACGCAAGGATCCGAACCACCCGCTGATTGGCGGATGTCCGGTCAAGTCCCAGATCGTCCAATATTGTATCGACATTTTGAAATGCCTTTTTCATAGAATCTCCCAGGTCACTCCGTACCTGAGTACCCACCGCTTCATAATTTTTCGCCAGCTGCTCATTTCTTTCGGTATTGGAAATTTCTGACATTTCCTGCAATGTGGTCTGCTCTGCCTGCCCAATCGTCTTTCCCAGTACACTTGCCGGGGCTTGCCAGATCTGGTCTTTCGCCCGCAATGTTTCTGCCATCTGGTCAATCTGATCCTGACTGCACGCGATCCCCTGTTCGTCAAATATTTTTTTACAGGCTTCCTGTTCCATCTGCTTCAGTTCTTCCACTACCTGCGCCAGATTGGAAATGTCCACATGGATACCTTTGCGCTCCATCGTTCCGGCTGCTTCTGCTGTCATTTTCAACCGGATTTCTTCCAGCTGGCGTTTTGCCGTAATAAACGCAGCTTCTTCCGGATAAAATGCCCGGATTTCCTCATCTGTTACATTTTTCAGATTCTCCCATTTTTCAGCTGCTTCTTCATACGAAATTTTGCTGATATCGGCCTGCTGCGGAACCGTTCCTTCCCGCACAGCATCCTGAATACGCTCCTGAATAACTTCTTCCGGCAGATCTTTTGTCTCCTGCCATTTGGTATATTTTTCTATATTTTCCGCTGTCACCGGAATATCTTCTTCAAACAGAAATTTCGCCGCTTCTTCGGCGCTGTCATTTCCCTGCAGCCCATTTTCTTCCAATACATGGTCGATCTGCGGCTTCATTTCTTCGTAAGAAGCCCTCTGCTCCGCCACCGCCGGCATGGAAGTCATACTGGCACTATTTCCGACTGCTGCCGGTGTCAGATCCGCTTCCTGCTCTATGTAATATTTTATCGCTTTATCGCTAAGTTCCGGAGCCCTTGCCGCCATCTGCGCCGCAAGTTCGATCTGGGCTTGCAGTTCATCGGAAAATTCCTGCTTTTCTTTTTCCTTTTTTACCTGCTTATCCAGCGCCTCCGCATTGGTTTTACGCTCCGTCTTTACCTTTTCTATCGCCCGCTCCAATGTCGAGTCGACGTACTCTTCCAAAATTGTCCCTTCATCCTCGATATCTTTGGCATCCTCGCCATTGATACTCTGGCTGATAAAGTCTGCCGGATCAAAATTATTTTCCAGAAGATTCTTCGCCACATCACTCACGATCTCATTTTGAGTTGTGCCGGTATATATCATATTGGAGTCCATTTCCTTTTGTACCGCACAATCCTTTGTATACTCAATTCCATAATTGGAAATGCTGCCGTCCCTGGCAATCTGTACCGACGCCCCGCTTTCCTTTGCATAAGGGGTGTCTTTAAAGTCAATGGAAATCTTGTTTGGATTAATCACCATGGATTTCTCACTCACTTTCGTTTTTTATAGTAACCTGTCTGGTAACTATTCATGGTTTCCCCACTCCCACATTCGCATTTCGAACACTTCGTGTTCTTTTCCCGCCTTTACCAAGGCTAAAAATGCTCATATGGGGTGGGAAACCCTATTAGGCTCTAATGTGTGGAAAGCAATGCCTCTTACGTGCAAGCACGACGATTCATTGTTTTCCACACATTGATCCTGAATAGTTACCTGTTGTATTATATATTTCGTCCCTTTTCCTGTTTTTCTTGAGAACTTCTTGCTTTTTTCTTTCTGGCGTGTGCCGAACTCCTCTCGAATCGGCGACTGCGCCTTTCTGAACACGTCATTTCCTTGCTTTTTCTTT
>CAJMFH010000052.1 GCA_905212635.1 uncultured Lachnoclostridium sp.
GTCTGGGATCCGGACTGTTTTCTGTTTCTTTACAATCCCAATAAAAGTGGCTTTTCCAATTCCGGTAATGCGGTATTTTCCATTCTTATAAAGCACGTTTTTTCCTATGCTTTCCTTTACAAACTCATCAACTATGCCGGAATCTTCCAAAGAGTTCTTTTCTTTCTGGGTCGCTGCCGGCCAGTATCTCCGGTTTAATGTACCGGATCCGTTAGGATTTTTTGTTGCTTCAGAAGTTGCCGTTACTTGTGGGGGTAAAGTTGTCTCCGGCTGTGCCGTCGCATCCGGTATCACCGGCACATAATCATTTAATGATTTTTTTACCGTAATCTGTACATCCCGACGCCATTCTTTATAACCATCATCTCCCGGCTTCATTGCCGTTACAATTGCTGTTCCCTCGGAAACTCCGGTTACGTATCCCTCTTCATCGATTGAGACCACAGCAGGATCTGACGATGAATAGGTGACTCCCGGGTCATAGGAATAAATTCCCCACGCAGTTTGTCCTACACACAATTTTGTATTCATTATGTATAATTTACAATTTTGCTCTGCTTTCTCAATCGTATAATAGACATCTTTTACGCCTTTATATTCTCCCATACCAATAATCTGAATCAGGGTTTTTCCAACAGTTCCGGGACCATACGGATATATCACAGCATAATCGGTGCCCTCCACCAATTTTTTTCCAGCCATACTTACGGTAATCTCCTGTGGCTCAACAAAAGTTCCGGTATGTATATACGTATCCGGCGTAAGTTTCACATCGGCATTTTCAATAGAGGTAAGTGTGCCTGCTTTCCAAGTCTTCCATGTGACATTTTCCCCACCATGATCTGTACCCGCGACATCCTCCCATGTCGAATTATTCTCCGGATAATATACTTCCAGATCGCTGCAGCCGTCAAAAACAAGATCGCAAAATTTTTCATTTACAACAGAACCAAAGGAAGGGGCATCTCCATAAAAATACACTTTCTTCAGTTTTGTATTATTGCGGAATGCGGCTGCTCCTATTTCCGTAACGCTGGCAGGAATCCGGATCACTGACAGATTATCATTGTAAAAACTATTGGAGCCTATGATCTTCAAGCCTTCCGGCAGGTTTATATTTGTCAGATATTTACAGTCTCCAAAACATCCATTTTCAAATTCTTCGATAGAAGACGGAAGTGTGATTCCTGTTAAACTATTAAAATAAAAGGCGTATTCTGCAATCTTTTTTACCGTCGGCTCTACCGTAACTTTTCCCTTGATCTCTCCTGCGGCCTCTAGCAATGTTTCTCCGTCTTTCGTATAAATTACATTATCTTTATCATAAAAATAAGGATTATCTTCATCAATTGAAAAATTGCTGATTTCCCCACAAAACGAAAATACACGTTGTCCGATGGAAGAAACACTTTTCGGAAGTTTAATCTCTTTCAATTCGTCACACCCTCGAAAAGCAGCATCCCGAATCGTGTCTACTCCTTCCGGCAAAATGATCTTTTCAAAGTCTGTCCCCGCAAATGCTGACTTATCTATTATATTTATGGGATATCCATCAATGGTTTCCGGTACTGTCAACGTTCCCGTTTTATCTTTTCCATCGTACTGATATATAAGCCCTCTCCAATCCCCGGTGCAGTAACTGCTATACAGAGATGTCCTCGCTCTACAGACAAAAGGACGATATCCATCTTCTCCTTTTTCTTCCATATATCCTGCATCTAACTCAAAATAAGAACCATTGATCTCTACCATGGCGTCTTTATGATTACTCCCGATGCCGCTTTCTTTCTCCGCATTTCTAAACCAGCCATCATAGTTCATTCTCTGTGCAAGGCTGATAATAGCATCCGTACTTGCCCAGCAGTCTCCGGAACCATATATCACCATATCTTTCACACTGCTATATCTGGTACTATATTCATACCGCGCCGCAAATTTTCCAATCGCCCGCGCCACCTCATAATCACTCATATCCTCTGTGATGTTCTCTGCAATGTACTGATCCATCACCTGATCCGTATAAACATCGCCGTAATCCAGCAGATGAACATTCAGCAGATACTCTCCGTTCTCTGTGGTTACCCGGATCACCGCATCTCCATCATCAAACTCATAATAATCATAATCTTCGCCTTCCGGAACACTTGCATAATAGCCATCCTGCTTCTTTCTATAAGTTCTTCTGGCAGTAACCAGTCCACTCGCACTAACTCTTACGTATTGATCCCCGGAGATCACTTTATAAGAAACGCCGGAGCCGCTCTCCGGAATCTGATAACTGACCGGATAGGAAGCCGGCTGCGTTACATACTTTCCATAAGGACTAAACATATCGTATATCGTTACTTCCTGTGTATCTGCCAACGCATCCGGCGCATTTTGCAACGCAACGGTTTCCAAAATAATACAACATAAAATCAACCATTTTTTTATTTTCATAACTGCTCCTCTTTCCTTCTTCTATACACAAAGCACATACATATAATACAATTTCATAGGCCATTTCAGCTGTCCGTAAATACGGTGGCGGATCACACGGTATTCCTGACGATATTCGTATACTTCCGTCTTATCAAACCGGTCTCTGCTGAATTTTGCACAAAATACATCCGCGATAAAGGCACGAACCATTTCTTCTTCCAGTTCATAGGCTTCGGCAATCTCGTAGCTGTATTCCACCACGGTCTGCCCGGTATACCGGATATGTTTCTGCACAAACGCCTTTTCCAGCTGATGATAAAGTAAAAGGATCTGTCTCGATGTCTTGTCGTGGCGGAGCTGGTTTTTGAAAATCATAATACGCACACGCCGTTGAATTTCTGCTGCCAAAACAAGTGCCACAATAACAATTACTACCGTCAAAAGTATTTTTACAAATATTGGCATTGATTTTGTTGGTTCTGAAGAATTGGAGTCCTTCTTGTCTGCGGACTCACTTGGAGATGTTTCCTCCTGCGCCTGATCTTCATGATTGTAATTGTCTGTCTGGATATTTTCAAAGGTCATATCCTCTTCCGGTTCCGGCGTCGGTGTAGCAACCGAGAACTGTCCTTCTCCGCCGCTATTTTTATCCTTTTTATCGGACTTCTGATCTTTGCTCTGCTGGGAATCCTCATCGGAAACTGCTGAGGATTCTGCATCTTCATCGCCACGCCCCGGTGTAAATTCGACCGGCACAAAGCCATAGTCTTCCTGATAAACTTCAACCCAGGCATGCAGATCTTTATCGCTGACTGAAATCTCAGTCTGATCATTTGTCACATCAGCAAGTTCTTCCTTACTAATATAAACCCCTTCCGCATAACGTGTCGGGATTCCGATGCTTCGCAGAAGAATGGCTGCTGCCGTCGCGTAATGCGCACTGTATCCCTTTTTATTTTCTTTCAGGAAATACGTGACTGCCTCTTGGGAACGCGGTGTCTTTCCCGGCGAAAGGGTATATTTTGTGTCATTCATAATATAATTACGGGTCTCTTCAATGATCTGATAAAGAGAAGCCGATCCCTGCCGGTACTGTTCCAGCAGATTCCCCTGTGCTGCCAGATATGCTTTATAGTCTTCCGTGATTGACGCAGCATCTTCGGGTACTTCGGTAAAATATTTTTTTACAAATTCTGTCATTTTATCGCGTTTTTCCTGACTCTCCGTCCAATATTCATTGCCGGCGAGATTATAATGGTTCGCGATCAAACCATTTTTCAATTCACGGTACAGAAGCGGATAATATTCGGTCTCATATTCAATGCCGGGAACCGCAGACAGGCTACGTCCTCCGGCAATCGAAAATGCGGTGGTTGGATAATACGGGATGACATAGTTTCCATAGCCAAATGCCAGATTCTTAATCTCCAGTTTTCCGGTATTCCATATTTTGTCATTTCCTGTTGTCTGCTTGTCACCAATCTGATTACGCAGGGATACATGCCAGCCATCCGGCGACAGATTTAACAGCGTAAGAGCATTTAATTCATTGGTGTATTCATCTTCTTTAATCGTGTGCCAGCGGTTTTCATCGTAAGCTTCTCCGGTATATCCTTTCAGATAAAGTCCATCGGACGTATTAAAATCTCCTTTGATCTTTAAGATCGTCTTTCCCGTCCGGCTCACCGAATTACGGTTTCCGACCTTCCCATAGTCCATGCGGTCTCCATTAAAATATTCACGGATCCACGTAAGAATGTCCTCCGAATCCCATGTTGTCAGGGAAAGTGCGGTATTTCGTATCCCGACGATACGATTCTGGTTATTGTCATAACGCGCCGGCGGAACAACAAGATAACTGATGCCCCCCGCGATCACTCCGACAGCTGCAAGAATCAGTGACAATTTCTGCCGCATACGTTTCTCTGTCGTGTCAAACCGCAGAAATCTCGTACCAACAACTGCTACCGTCGCAAAAATGTAGGTGATCACATTGGAGAAATATCCAATTTTCCCCACGGAAAAAGGAAGAATGACAAAAAGAATTGTCACTGCCACATAGACGGAAGAACGTCTTTTGCGGTAAAAACAAGTGCTGATCACCGCGATGAGATATACACTGAGAAGACAGAGAACCAGTGTCGTACAATAACCGACATCAGCTGCCTCTTTCTCAAACCCTTTTCCCGAAAGAAGTGTTTTCGTCGTCTGGGTATAGTTCATAAATTCTTTCAGATACGTATTGATGATCGTCACGACACCTTTTTGCAGCACCGTACGGAATTTCAAAATCGTAATCACAAAAAATGCCGTCAAACCAAGCATTCCATACAATTTTCCATGATGAAATGTCTCAAGTACCGTAAACAATCCGTAAAACAAAAAAGCAGCAAGCAGGATCACCAGTGCAAGCACTCCACGGGAAAATGTCAAGCCAATGCTCATCGCGCCGCACATGACTGCGGAATACATTCCGAGAAATACCAATAAAACCTGGCTGATCTCCAATATGAAATTCGAGATTTTACTATTCTTCATAGGTATCTCCATCCCTTCGTAAATCCATAATCTGCAATTCATTGACTTCGAGTCCTTCCAGTTCCATCACATCGTGATCGGACACGGTAAGATACAGACCCGATTCTTTCACTTTTCCACTTTCCCATTCGATATATGCCTTCAAAAGTTCCAGCGGATCTTTGGTTGTATGACATTGGAACAGATCTTCAAACATCCAGAACAATTCTTCTTCCTGTTCAATCAGCTGCTCCTGAATCAATTCATTGACATTATCATACCAGATAAAATGCTGTGGCACTCCCTGGCTCAAAAATTCCATCGCGACGGAATACACCCCCTGAATGAGAAGATCCGCTTCATCCGCATCTTTAACACTCAGGTCAATAAAAATATGCACCGCTTTGGCAAGCGGAAGACTTCCTTCTTTTACCATGTAATGCCCGGTTTTACTGCTGAGTTTCCAGTGAATCTGCTGAAAACGGTCGCCGTCTTTAAAGTCACGTATGTCAAATATTTCCGACGGATCGTCTCCCTTTTTATACAGGGAAAACCGGTCGCTGTCCTCATTTGTCTCATTGTACCAGCGTGTTTTTCCGAGATACACTTCTGTCAGCGGCGGCATGACAAGTACATCCTGTACTTCATAATTTTTTCCTACTTTTGCCGCAAAAATATTGAGATAATCATAAATCTTTACCTTATCGACACGAATCGACACATTTCCACAATGTTCCATCACTACGACGATACGGCGGCTTCTCTTCTTGCCATTATCAACCGAAAAACGTACTTTCATCTTTCCGCTTTCGCCCGAAAAGAAATTGCGGTACCGCACCCACGCGATTCCTTTTGTGACCGGCAGCCATTTACTGGTGTTTTCCAATGACAGCGTAATGGTTGCCCGCCCCGGCTTTTCTAACGAATCTTTTTCTGCCACCGGATTTTTGCATTCCACTTCAGCACTGATATGTACGCGAAGCAGGATCAAAAAGAATATCATAAAAAACGGTATGACAAGCAGGGCTCCTACAACTGCAACTGTTCCATACTGGAGACAGACTACAGAAATCAGAAACCCTGCCAATACGATCAATAAATAAATTAACGTTCCTATTGTCATGGGGACACCTCCTAAACGTAACTCCGATACGTTTTCTCTTACAATTTAGGAGTTGCTGTCTTACCTACGATCTCCTCAACGATGTCCTGTGCTGTTACATGACTCATACGCGCTTTTCCATTGAGAAGAAGACGGTGGGCAAGCACACACTTTGCCACTTTTTTCACATCTTCCGGCAGAACATAATCCCGTCCATTCATAAAGGCATGTCCTTTTGCCATATCCACAAATGCCAGTGTTCCACGAGGGCTGACCCCCAGAGAGAGCATCGAATGGCGTCTTGTCGCATCAACAATCTGGGAAAGATATTTCAGAACTTTATCATCCATATAAACGGCACGAACCTGCTCCTGCATTTCAAGCACTTCCTGCTTCGTTACAATTTCCTGCACATAGTCGATCGGATTGGCTTCCTGACGCTCTTTGATCAGACGCATTTCCTCTTCCATTGACGGATATCCCATGGAAATACGAATCATAAAACGGTCCAGCTGGGATTCCGGAAGCATCTGCGTACCGGCAGAACCAACCGGGTTCTGGGTTGCTACTACAACGAACGGATTTGGCAGCTGTCTCGTCACACCATCGACCGTAACCTGTCCTTCTTCCATGACCTCCAGAAGAGCAGACTGTGTCTTTGTAGAGGTACGGTTAATCTCATCTGCAAGAAGAATATTACACAGGATTGCACCCGGTTTATACTGCATTTCTCCATCGGCATCCAGCATATTGAAACCAACGACATCACTCGGAAGGACATCCGGCGTAAACTGAAGACGGCGCTCCGTCAATTCCATTGCACGGGAAAAGCAGACTGCCATCGTCGTTTTTCCTACGCCCGGAATATCTTCGATCAAAATATGTCCCTTGGCAAGAATCGCCGTCAGAACCATCTGAATCTGCTCGTCTTTTCCTCGAATAACTTTTCCTACTTCATCTAAAATATCTTTAATCTTTTGATCCATCTTATCATATCCTTTACTATTTTATGACAAGGCGCCCACTCTTCGAATGGACGCCCACCTTTTTTATCCAACTTTTAATTTAAATTTCTGAATCGCTCTCTCATCGTCATCATCGACTTTTTCGATAAATCCTCCGAGTCCGCGGATCTTGTCTTCAAAATTCTCATATCCGCGTTCGATATACTGAATCTGTTCTACAGTTGTAAAACCGTCTGCCACCAGACCGGCAATCACGAGTGCTGCGCCGGCACGAAGATCCGGTGCACTTACAGTCGCTCCGGTAAATCCTTCCACACCGGTAATGATTGCTGCATTTCCTTCCACATTGATATTGGAACCCATGCGGCGAAGTTCGCTGATGTATTTGAATCTTGTCTCAAAAATGGTCTCTGTTACAATGCTGACCCCTTCCGACAATGCCAGAAGCGTAACCATCTGTGGCTGCATATCCGTCGGGAATCCCGGATACGGCATCGTTTTTACGTTGGCGTATCCCATACGTCCATTGGAATGTACGCGCACGCAATCGTCGTATTCTTCCACTTTCGCGCCTATCTCAATGAGTTTGGCTGTGATTGCTTCCAAATGCTTTGGAATGACATTGCGGATATAGACATCTCCACCAGTCGCCGCTGCCGCGATCATATACGTTCCGGCTTCAATCTGATCCGGAATGATGGAATATTCACTTCCGTGCAAACGCTCTACACCGCGGATACGGATCGTATCTGTACCAGCACCTTTGATATTGGCTCCCATGCTGTTTAAGAAGTTCGCAACATCTACGATATGCGGCTCTTTTGCCGGATTTTCAATGATGGTCTTTCCTTCTGCCATGCACGCTGCCATCATAATATTGATCGTCGCCCCCACACTTGGGCAATCCAGATAAATATGGCTTCCGATCAATGCCTCTGCATACGCATCAATTTTTCCATTGTGAATTGTCACGGTTGCACCAAGCTGCTCAAAGCCTTTGAGATGCTGGTCAATCGGACGGCTTCCGATCTGGCATCCGCCCGGCAGAGCGACAACCGCTTTTTTATATTTTCCAAGAAGCGCACCTACGAGATAGTAGGAACCACGGATCTTACGGATATATTCATCATCTACATTAACATCATTAATAACAGCCCCGTTAATACGGACCGTATGTTCATCTATTCTTTCTACAACTGCTCCAATCCCCTCAATGGCATCGAGCAATACTTTTACATCATCTACTTCCGGAAGATTTTCAATCAAAACCGGCTCGTCTGCCATAATTGCGGCAACGATGATACCCAGTGCTGCATTTTTCGCACCGCCGATCTGAACTTCTCCCTGTAGTGGTCTTCCGCCTTTTATAATATACTGCTTCATATCGACCTCTCCATTTTTACTTTTCTAAATTATCACATCATTACTAGTATACCACATATCTTCATTTTGTAAAATGTCAATTTCATTACTTTTTTTAAATATGTGTTATGATTTTTTTACAGAATAGCCAAATTTCCCAATTTTTTCCCCAAGTTCAAAATATTCACCGTGTGAATACGCAACGAGACCCAGCTTATTTAATTCAAATTTTCCGGTCTCATTCATATATTTTTCGCTCACCTGCACTCCTGCCACTTCGGCGATAAACATATGGTGGCTTCCCAATTCCAACACGTCTTTCACCTTGCACTCAATATTTACCGGGCTTTCCGCAATGATCGGTGCTCCCTTGAGATGCACTGCCGGCGCTGCTGTCAGTTTCATTTCTTTAAATTTGTCCACATCGCGGCCGGACTTCACTCCACACCAGTCGGTCGCACGCGTCAGTTCCCTGGATGTAAGATTCACAACAAACTCGCCGGTTTCCCGTATGATGTCATACGAATACCGCTCCGGTCGGACGGAAATCGAAAGCATCGCCGGGTCGCTGCAAATCGTTCCTGCCCATGCCACGGTTATTATATTCGGTGTTTCTCCTTCCCGCCCACAGCTTACCATAACTGCCGGCACCGGATATAACATATTGCCGGGTTTCCATTCCTGCTTTTTCATCGTTCTCCATTCCTCCTTCATCATAAGCGGATCTTGTAGCAGATCTGCTTTTCCAGATTTCTGTGATGTCCCAAAAAGTCATCCAGTTTTTCATAATCCCCTTCGAGTACGATCACAATTTGTTTACCATATTTTTCCATTACTTCACGAATCTTTTCAACGCTCTCTTCAGACAACGCCGGTGCATTTTCAATATACATACATCCACCGATGAATTTTTCGATCCATTCTTCCAAATCTACTTCATCCAGTTTTTCTGCCTGAATCTTTCCGATGTTTTTGGCTTCAAAATACTGGTTTTTCTTTAATTCCTTGAATAATTTCTTTGCCACGGCAAGCGAGATGCCCGGAGCTGCACCAGCCAATGCAAAGTGAATGGTTCTCTCCTCCTGCGGCATTTTCTTGATCGCTGCTTTCAATGTGCAGTATGTAATCGCATTTACGGACACATCTTCACATACTTCCACTTCCATCGGCCGTCCCGAAAGCGGATGTGATTTTATACGGATCTTATCCAGATTCATCGTATCTTCCAGATTGATGACCTTGCGTTTTTCTTTCATTTCTTCCAGCTGGTCTTCCAGCGATTCCAATTGTGTCGTTGTCTGTTTCCGAACCGCAGGTTCCTGTTTTGACTCATCTTTTTCTTCCTCTGCCTCGTCGTCTCCGGTCTCCTCTTCTGCAGCAGCCGTCTCCATGATCTCCTGTGCCTCTCTGGCTACGATAGCTTTGGCATCCAGTTCTTCCGTCGATTCCTGTTTATCGGTATCCAGCTCTTCCGGAAAATCGTCTTCATCGTCAAAGGTATCCAGATCCACTTTAAAATAGTTGATCAGGCGATTGAAAAATCCCTTTTTCTTTGGATGTTCTGTTTCTTCATCATCCTCTTCGTCCTGTTCAGATTCTTCGTCGTCTGATTCTCCTTCGGTTTTTGTGGATTCTCCTTCGGTTTCCTCGGAAACGGTCTCTTCCGCTGCTTCTTCTATTTCGGTCTCCTCCGCAGATTCTTCTTCCACTTCCTCAGAAACAATTTCTTCCACAGGCTCTTCAACGAGTTCC
>CAJMFH010000053.1 GCA_905212635.1 uncultured Lachnoclostridium sp.
AACTTTTGCTAAAGTTCTTTTGAAATTCTTTTTCAAAACTCTTACCTCCATTTTTTGTTTTTATTTAATAATATCCCCTAAGGTTCCCCCACCCCATAAGGGTGGTAGAGAGGACTTAACCAGTGCCAGGTATTACACCGGTCCTGTCCTCAAAACCAAGGATAATTATTACAGGATTATTTTGCTGTTACTGTTACATTATCTAACAAGAACTCGCCATCTGCGGTTTTAATTCCATCTGCAATAGCAACATTAACTTCTGCTGACGTACCGGCTTTTACGGTAACAGTTGCAGTAATCTTCTGCCAATCCTCTGAAAGAGCTTTTGTCGTTGATTTAATGGTTGGATCGGAAACTTTTTCTGCATCTACATAACTTTCATATTTTTTGTCTTTGTAAGTTCCCTCTGACAAAATAGATACATTATAGTCCTTACCGTCTTTTGTTCTAACATAAGCAGAAACTGTAAATTTCTTATCTTTTGTACCTTCACGGTTATCAAGCAGGATACTTGGTCTGTCTTTTTCACCTACAGAAAGGTAATTATTACCATCCGCAGCCGGAATATCAGTTGTTCCTGCCACAATCTTAGAATTACTTACGCACTCTACAGAAGGAGATTCTGTTTCGAAAGAATCTGCAAATGGAAGAGTTGCATAAGGAAGTTCTTTCACTTCCGCATTCTGGTCTGCAACTTTCAGCTTAAAGGAATAGATGTAGTAGGTTCCCGGTACAAAATCAGAACCTGTTGCATTTCCAATTGCAATGTAACGAATTGCGCCATAATTTCCTAATGCCGGATCCTCAGCTTCCGTACCGGCAGCATTCTTAATTTTTGTAAGGAAAACACTTTCTGTCTCTTTGGCATTTGGAGCAACAAAAGTACCATCACTCATACGGTTCGCACAAGAACCTTTATAGAATGGATATGTACCAGCCGGAGCCGATTTCCACCAATTCGTTTTCACAGTGTCTTTCTGTGCTGTTGGAAGTGTTTCGTCAAAGAAATCCAATGACAACTGCTCTGGAACAAATCCAACTATTTCATATTTCTGATAGGAAGCAAGATCAATGTTTTCCGGCAATTTAAAATAAATACGCTGGTTCTTATCTGTAAAGTTGAATTTATAGCAATCTACATCTTCCGCGTCTTTGGTCTTTTCAATTGTTAAATCTCCGGAAAGTTCTTTGTCATACATTGTCTCAAAATCCAAAACATAATCTTCCGTTGCCTTTGCCGGCTGATAAACAGTAATATTTACAGATTTTGTAAGGCTCGGATTAAACTTACTTGTTGCAGTAATGGTAACTGTTTTTTCTGTATCTGTACCGAAATCAAAGTCATCCGCTACAATTACATTGTTGTTACCATCTACACTTACTTTTGCATCAGATGTTGTCCATGCAAGTTCTTTCTGTGTAGTCTCCGCAGGAGTGTATGTTACAGCAAGTGATAATTTCCCACCTGGTGCCACACGAGGATTATCTCCGGCCGAAACAGCAAAGTCTGTTATCGGAACCTCTTCTTCAATCAATGAAATATTATCATAGTATAACGTTACAGAAATATTGTTAAGTTTATATTTACTTCCGCCTTCATAGGTTGAACCTAAAACGAAATCAAATTTGTTCTGATCTAACAAAGTACTGTCTGCTTCTTTAATTCTCGCAGTATCAAAGGTAAGGGAACGACTGGCAAATCCAACTTTTGGTTCACTTCCGTCTGTCACTTTATAACCTGCTGTACAGGAGTTCGCAGCAAAATGTGTGGTTGTATTCGACTGAATCCATGTGCTGTAAGCAAATGGAAGATACTTATTGGATTCTTTGGAGGAGTTTCCGTTCCAAAGAGTAATACCGGTCTCTTTATCACTACCCTCTGCCATTGATATTTCTACACCGAAACGGAGTGGCTTGTATTCATTGGCATCACCGGCAGGAACCGGATTACCATCTTTATCTACATGTGCACTTGCAGACTTATTCGCATTTGCTGCAAAGTAATCAGAAGCTTTGATGGCATCTGCCTGATCAAAGTAGCAGTATGCTTTTTTATACTGTACAGAGGATGGATCGTTGCTTATTACACGCGCATCAAATCCAATTCCTGTATAACTTCCCAGTTTTTTGCTTGCTGTGCTGTTTCCTTCAGAATCTTTCAGTTTTGTAAGATCTGCCTGGAATACAGGAGCATAGTCAAATGCCTGATCTGCACCATCATAGGTTACTTTAAGACATTTATTTGTAGCATCTTCCGGATCCTGTACTACAGTCATTGTACCGGAGTTAGCATAACCACCGGCTGTAAAGCGAGTCCATGTTGTACCCACTTCATAGCTTTCGAAATCTTCTACAACAGTACGTTTTCTCGTATCCGGTGTAGCAGTAGGTGCCGGTGTCTTGTCGCTCTTGAACTTCACAACGTTTACTTTTACTACTGCTTTTTTGCCGCTTCCGTCAGTTGCCTGTGCGATGACATTGGCTTTACCAACTTTACGAGCGATAACGGTTGCTTTCGTACCGTTTCCAATTACTTTAAGGATAGATCCTTTGTTTGTGGACCATTTCAAAGATTTACGGGTTGCTTTCTTAGGAGAAACCGAAGCTTTCACCACCATGTTACGACCATTCATAAGGGTAAAGGTGTTTTTCGTTGCTTTCAGTTTGTCCGTATATTTAGGATAAACTTTGGTCTTCTGACCATTCTTTTCTACAATTGTGTAGTTTGCACTCTGCCATGTGGAAGTTGCGTTTTTCGAGATAGCAACTTTCTTTACAGGAGTACCAATCTTGACTTTGATTGTAGCTTTTTTCTTAGGATTCTGTTTGGATGTTACTGTGATCTTTGCAGAACCTTTGCTCTTGCGTGCCTTTACAACACCTTTTGAGCTTACGCTTACAACTGAAGCCTTACTTGATTTGTATGTAACCTTTTTGCTTGCTTTTTTAGGTGTCACAGAAACCTTCAGTTTCTTTGACTGTCCTTTTTTCAGCACAAGGATTCCTGATCCGCCAACTTTGACCCCGATGGTGACTTTTTTCACTTTTTTAGCCGCCTGAGAATCAACGGAAGATACAGTCAAAGATGTGATTACCATCGCGACTACGAGCATCGCTGTCACAAATCTTCTGAAATACTTGGCTGACTGTGTACCGATTTGTCTCATCGTAATACCTCCTAAATTGTTTTGTGTTCCATTGCGGAAAAACTCCAATACATCCACAATGATATTTAAGTCGATTATAACACTACTGTCCACAATATGCAAGGGTGTTTTTGAATTTTGTAAAAAATATAACCAAAAATTTTTCTTGTTTTTTTTACAGTTTGTTCATATCTTACATATTTTTCCCACCATGACATAAGATGCGTCTAAACATTTGCTATTATGTTTACTATATGAAATATTTTTGTCAGCATTATGGCGAATTTTATTCTTTTTTCTTGACGTTTTGCTACCCAAAGATATATTATCAATATATAACCATTTTGCTAAAGGAGTTTTTTACTTATGGACAATTCATTATTAGAAGCCATTCACGATACATTTTCTCTGGAGTCAAAGGACATCAACTTATATGCTCCCCTGACACTTGCCTATATCGGAGATGCTGTTTTTGAGATTATTATAAGAACTTTGATCGTAGAAGAGAAATCCAGCACAGTCAAAAAACTGCATCTGCGTTCGAGCAAACTCGTAAACGCCAAGGCACAGGCAGACCTTCTGACTGCGATTGAAGGGAGTCTGACAAAAGAAGAACTTTCTTATTATAAAAGGGGCCGCAATGCCAAGCCTCATTCCGTCGCAAAAAACGCAAATCTTCACGACTACCACACAGCGACCGGTTTTGAAGCTCTGATTGGCTATCTCTATCTCTCCGGTCAAATGACACGCGCCCTTGAACTCGTACATCAGGGATTGGATTCTATAAAAGCGTCATAATCAGGTGCATGACCGGTGCCATGCCAAAAAATCCCGGAAAAAGAAGGATTGCACCGACAAATATACCAATCACCGTAAGGCAGAGTGCAAAACGTACTCTGCTCATCGGAATACAGACCGCTAACAACACTCCGAAGCTCACAATGCCTCCCGCGATCAGATGCATACTCGATAAGATCAATTCGGATAAAGAAAACCATTCTCCCATTAATGTAATTGCAACCAGACTTCCCACCATACAAATGGCCGCCGGCAGCGAAACACGCAGAACATTTCGCAGGAATCCCCTTGGTATCGTCTCTTCATGGTGTTCCAACGCGAGAACAAAACTCGGGATTCCGATGGCTGTCCCTCCGATCAGGCTGAGCTGGATCGGGATAAACGGATAGGATTTTCCTAATATAATATAGATCAGACACAAAAGGATGGAATATATGGTTTTGGTAAGATATAACGCACTTACGCGCTCAATGTTCGATATGATCGTTCTTCCCTCGCCCACAATCTGTTTCATGGAGGCAAAATCCGAATCCAGCAGTACAATATGCGCAATCTGCTTTGCCGCATCGCTTCCTGCCGCCATAGCAATACCACAGTCAGCGTCTTTCAGAGCCAGAACATCATTAACACCATCGCCAACCATTCCGGTCACATTTCCTTCTGCTTCCAGCGCTTTTACGATTGCCTGCTTTTTCTCCGGACTTACGCGCCCAAACACGGTATAGTTTCCGATCACTTTTTGCAGTTCTTCTTCCTCCTCCGGAAGTTCTCTGGCATCGACATAGTTTTTTGCTTCCGGCAGTCCTGCACGCACGCCGACAACAGAAACGGTCAGCGGATTATCCCCGGACAATATTTTAATCTGTACATTTTTCTCCCGAAAAAAAGCAAATGTCTCTGCCGCATCCGCTTTGATGATATCGGACAAAATGATAAATCCCACTTCTTTTTTATCGTGTGTCAACAACAATACGCGCATGCCTTCTGCTGCATACACTTCTGCACGAGCAAGTGTTTTTCCATTTTCTGTCAGATATTCCGGTGCTCCAAGCCGATAATCGCCTTTTCCTGCAATCGTTACCCGCATATGTTTACGACTGGAACTAAACGGCACTTTTTCGGCAACAGCCAATCCTCTGGTCTTTGGAAAATACCGCCGTAGTGCTTCCGTCGTGGCATTGGTTTCTTCGAAAGCGTACGCAAGAACTCCCAACACTTCTGCCATATCTTTTTCTTCCGAAAGCGGCACAAGCTCTTCTACCTGAAGATCGCCTGTCGTAATGGTTCCCGTCTTATCAAGACACAAAACATCCACTCTGGCAAGAGCTTCGATGGCTTCCATCTCCTGCACGAGTGCATTTTTCTTTGCCAGCCGCCCCACACCAAGAATAAAGGAAATACTGGTGAGAAGGACAAGCCCCTCCGGGATCATTCCAATCACTCCGGCAACCGTATTTACAATAGAATCTGATAACGTATTATGCGCGGAGTACCGCTGAATAAAAAAGAGAAGCAGTCCGATGGGGATCAACGCATAACTCACATATTTGATAATTCTGCCGATTGCATCCTGCATTTCCGAGGTCGCACGGCGTTTGGTCTTTGCTTTTTTCACAAGCTGCGTCGCATAATTTTCTTCTCCGGTATGTACCACTTTCGCAATGGCACTTCCTGCCACCACATCACTTCCGGAGTATACAAAATCACCCTTTCTTTTCTGAACGGCAAGGGATTCCCCGGTCAGAAGTGACTCATTGACTTCGATCCCATCCGTTTCCAGAATTTCACAATCCACTGGGATCTGGTCTCCGAGTAAAAACTGCACCGTATCTCCATCCCGCAGAAGTTCAATGCCGCATTTACAAAATTCTCCATTTTCGTAACGTCTTGCTTTGGTCGCCGTAACGACTGACAACGCATCGATAATACGTTTTACTTTTAATTCCTGTCCAATCCCGATCACCGCATTGGTGACAACTATCCCCATGAACAGCATATTTTTATATTGCCCGGACACCAAAATGAGCCCTGCCAGCACAAGGTTCAAAAAATTAAAGTACGTAAATATGTGCGATGAGATAATTTCCCACCGGCTTCGCGATGCCGTTCCTTTCATTGGCGTTTCCTCCGTGTAAATCTAAATCCTAATCCCTTATAAAACAAAAAGGAAATGACAGGCTTATAACCATTCATTTCCTCTCTCTAAAGCTAGCGACGGGAATCGAACCCGTGACCTCTTCACTACCAATGAAGTGCGCTACCGACTGTGCCACGCCAGCTGAATCATTTATAACAATCCATGGACTATTCTATCAAAGTATAATGGTTCTGTCAACAAAAACTTACCAAAATGCCATAAGTTTTTTCTTGATGCGCTGAAGTGCATTGTCAATGGATTTGGGTGTTTTTTCCAGTTCTTTCGCAATCTGCTGATAATTCATGCCATCAATGTAAAGATTGACCACTTTCTGCTCAAATTCACTGAGATTCTGGCGGATATATTGTTCAATCTTGCCCACACGTTCCCGGTCAATCAAAATATCTTCCGGATTGGACACGCCAACCCATTCGAGCATCTCGCCCAGAGTCGCTGCCCCATTTTCTTCATTTCCCCGCGCTTCCACCGGAATATCAAGGGATATGTACGTGTTAAGCGGCGAATTTTTAAGGCGGTTCGCCCCTTTTACGGCATTGTAAAGCTGACGGTCGATACAAACGCTGGCGAAACTACGGAAAACGGTCTCTTTTTCCACATCATAATCACGTATGGCTTTGTAAAGTCCAATCATGCCCTCCTGGATCAGATCGTCGTTGTCGCCGCCGATCAGATACAGGGCACGTGCCTTTTTCCGCACGAGATTTTTGTATTTTTCAAGCAGATAATCGGTGCCTTCTTTTTCTCCCCTACGCACGCGGCGGATGATCTCCTCATCAGTAAGTGTTTCAAACCCACTTATTTCCATTTTTTGTTAAAAGCCCTTTCTTTGACGTACAATCTCATAAGCCAATACCCCGGCTGCCACAGAAGCATTGAGTGAATCAATATCTCCCGCCATCGGAATACTTGCCACATAATCACAGTGTTTCCGGACAAGCTGGGACACTCCGGTGCCCTCATTTCCGATCACTAAGCCGATTGGCCCTTTCAGATTATTGCGGTACATGATTTCGCCGTCCATATCAGCACACACAAACCACAGCCCGCGTTCTTTCAATTTTTCCATCTCTGCCGAAAGATTGGTAACTTTTGCCACCGGTGTATAATGAATAGCTCCCGCAGATGCTTTTACGACCGTCGCCGTCAATCCTACTGCGCGGCGTTTGGGAATGATCACTCCATGCGCCCCGGCAAGATTCGCGGTACGAATGATAGCTCCCAGATTATGCGGATCCTCAATCCCATCCAGTAGAAAGAAAAAGGGATCCTCTCCCCGTTTTTCTGCCAGTGCAAACATATCTTCCACGGTGCTGTAACGAAATGCTGACAGATTCGCCACAACGCCCTGATGTTTTCCCGTCTCGCTCATATGATCCAGACGCTCTTTTGGCACAAAATCCACCATTACTCCGGCTTTTTTTGCCTCGCGGAGGATACTCAGAACCGGCCCATCCTGACATCCCTTTAACACAAACAGCCTCTCGATCAATTTTCCCGCGCGAAATGCCTCCATAACGCTGTGCCGTCCTTCCAGCCGAAGTTCATTTTCCTGATTTTCCATTCTTTTGTCCTCTTTCCTATGTGATATCGTTAATATACCATTTTAATTTTCCGGCATCGCCGTCGTCCCCGAGTGCCCGTGCCATAATGTACGGTTTTTCCGTCATTCGAACCGCTATACCCTCACCGGTAATATTTTGCAGAAAATATCCATCTTCAAGCAAAACGGTTTCGTCGTCCGCAACTCCCAGATAATGGCAGAGAGATTCCACCACTTTGTCCGCATCTTCCGGCGCGCAGATCATTTCCTGCACTTCGTAACGGTCTTCTTCGTGTGTCACGACAGCGACTCCGTGAATCATCGTCTCATTTCGCAGCACGACAACTTTTCCACCAAGCGTCTTGGTTTCTTTCATCAATGTATCATAATATTTGACATCGCGGTAAATGTAAACATCCAATTTGCTCGCATATAATTGAGCATTGGCAAATTCGACCGCCCGCTCTTTCAGCTGGCTGTCAAGATGCGAAAAGGAACCGGCATGATACCATTTATGCCGTCTCCCTTGAATTTCCATCTGCTTCCGATAATATACTCCATGAAAGCCAAAGGGTTTATAAATTTCTTCATTGGCAGGCGACAAGAACGCAAATGGCGCTCCTTCGTTTCTCGCATCCATCATTCCCTGATACAAAAGCGTTTTCATAAATCCTCTGTGCCGCCATTCGGGAGCTGTCGCAACGCCCTCGATATAAGGACATTTCACTTTTTCTCCCCGTATGACCAGCGTATAATAATTAAAAAATATCATGCTTACCAGATCATGGCCTTCGTATTTTGAATACACCACGGTATGATCGGCTCGCTCTTTAAAATAGAAATCAATATAGGCATCGTTGTCGCCAAATATTTTTTTCCACAATTGCCTATGGTTCATAGTCCGGCTCCTTTGCTGTTATTCTAAGATACATACCGCCTGCGCCGATATTCCTTCACCGCTTCCGGTAAATCCCAGCCCTTCTTCTGTCGTAGCTTTTATATTGACCTGATTTAATTCCAGCCCCAGAGTATTCGCAATATTTTCACGCATTTTCGGGATATAAGATGCCATCTTTGGCTTCTGGGCAATAATAGTCGCATCGATGTTTCCCACCGAATATCCATTTTCTTCCAGTAGTTGATCCACATACGCCAGCAGCCGCACACTCGATATCCCGCGGTATCTCTCGTCCGTGTCCGGAAAATGCCTGCCGATATCGCCAAGTGCCGCCGCCCCAAGCAGCGCGTCCATGATCGCATGAAGCAGCACATCCGCATCGGAATGACCAAGCAGTCCATATTCATACTCAATTTTCTCTCCCCCTATGATTAAATCACGATCTTCCACCAGCCGATGTACGTCATAACCCATTCCAATCCGCATATGCCTTCCTCCTTCATTTAAATATGATCGAAACCATTTCTGAATAGTTACATGATAACAAAAAAGCGGGGAAGATTCAAGAGGTTTTGGGATTTCTTGCTTTTTTGGGGGGTCTTGTTTTTTTGGGGGTTGGCGTTGGGGTTTTGGCATTATGTTTTGGGGAGTTGGCGGGGAAAGGCAGCTTTTTCAGGCGGCTTCCCTGTTTGGCGTTGCCTTTTAGGGCGACGGGGCGGGGCAAAGGCAACTTTTTCCGGCGACTTCCCTGTTTTGCGTTGCCTTTTGCGCTTGTTGCCAGCTTTAAAAGCAACCGATTTTGCTGAATTTCCCTTTTACGTTGCCTTTTAGGCTTGTTGCCAGCTTTAAAGGCAACCGATTTCGCTGGGTTTGATGTTTTACGTTGCCTTTCTCAGC
>CAJMFH010000054.1 GCA_905212635.1 uncultured Lachnoclostridium sp.
CATCTCGTCAATATCCACGCCAACGGCTTCGTGTCCCCGCTTTTGCAGTTCTCGCACGACATCGTAGCCCAGCTGTCCTTTGACTCCGGTTACTAAAACTTTCATTCTGCCAGTTCCTTTCCATACATTTTATCAAAATAATTGGCATACTCGCCACTGATGATATTCTGCCACCATTCTTTATTATCAAGATACCACTGAATCGTCTGTTTAATTCCTGTCTCAAACGTATATTTCGGTTTCCAGCCAAGTTCTGTCTCCAGTTTCGTCGGATCGATCGCATAACGGAGATCGTGTCCCGGCCGATCGGTAACAAATTCGATCAGGCTTTCCGGCTTATCAAGTGCTTTCAAAATCGTCTTAACGACTTCCAGATTGGTACGCTCGTTGTGGCCTCCAACATTGTAAACTTCACCAACACGTCCTTTGTGAAGAATCAGATCAATGGCTTCGCAGTGATCCGATACATGAAGCCAGTCACGCACATTTTCGCCTTTTCCATAAACCGGAAGTTTTTCGTCTGCCAGCGCGCGGGAAATGATAAGCGGGATCAATTTCTCCGGGAAATGATATGGCCCATAGTTATTTGAGCAGCGCGAAATGGTCACCGGCAGTCCATATGTGCGGTGATAAGCAAGTACAAAAAGGTCGGCACTCGCTTTACTCGATGAATATGGACTGGATGTGTGGATCGGCGTATCTTCACGGAAGAAGAGATCCGGTCTGTCAAGCGGCAGATCACCGTATACTTCATCGGTGGATACCTGATGATAACGTTTTACACCGTATTCTTTGGACGCATCCAAAAGCATCTGGGTTCCGAGTACATTGGTCTGCACAAAGATTCCCGGATCCGTGATAGAACGGTCTACGTGGCTTTCCGCTGCAAAATTCACAACCATATCCGGACGTTCCTTTTCAAACAGATCCATAATAAATTTGCGGTCTGCAATGTCGCCGCGGACAAATTTATAATTCGGTTTATTTTCAACCGGTTTTAATGTCTCGAGGTTTCCGGCATAAGTCAGAAGATCAAGGTTAATGATCTCATACTCCGGATATTTATTCACCATGTGGTGTACAAAATTACCCCCGATAAATCCGGCTCCGCCGGTTACAATAATTTTCATCGTTTTGTTTCCTCCATTTCTATATCTCTATTATAACCCATACCCCATAGGTGTGGTCAATATCTTTTTTACCTTTTTGTCTTCTTTCTTTTCTCCTGCTGCCGTGCACGCGGCTTTACAGACGATTTTCCATGGTCTTTCCCATTCTTCTTTCCACTCTTTTTCTCGCTCCACGGCCTCGGTGGAATCAGGCAATTTTTATCAAACCCAATAAGATCCGTCCGTCCCAGTTTTAAAAGCGCTTCTTTAACCAGCGCATAATTTTCCGGCCTGCGGTACTGGATCAGAGCGCGCTGCATTTCCTTTTCATGTCGTTTTTTCGGCACATAGATTGGCTGCATCGTGCGGGGATCCAGTCCGGTATAATACATGCACGTAGAGATGGTTGCCGGTGTCGGATAAAAATCCTGCACCTGTTCCGGCATATAACCGAGATCCCGGACATATTCCGCAAGTTCCACCGCCTCTTTTAAGGTCGAACCCGGATGGGAGGACATGAGATACGGCACCGCATACTGCTGCTTGCCGGTCAGACGGTTCACTTTGGCATAACGTTTCAAAAACCTTTCGTAAACATCATTTTTCGGTTTTCCCATCGCCGCAAGAACGACATCGGATACATGTTCCGGCGCCACACGCAGCTGACCGCTGATATGGTACTCGCACAATTCCTTTAAAAAGGTATCTTTGGCATCTGCCATCACATAATCAAAACGGATTCCCGAACGCACAAACACTTTTTTTACCTTCGGAAGTTTCCGCAGTTTACGGAGCAGTTCGACATAATCTTTATGATCTGCTTTCAGGTTATTGCATGGTTTTGGAAATAAACATTGTTTGTTTTTGCAGACCCCAAACTGCATCTGCTTGTCACAGGCTGGTTTCCTGAAATTTCCGGTTGGCCCGCCCACATCGTGGATATAACCTTTAAATTCCGGATCTTCTGTCATCTGTTTTGCTTCCCGCAAAATGGAATCATGGCTCCTCGCCTGCACAATGCGTCCCTGATGAAATGTCAGCGCACAGAAACTACAGCCGCCAAAGCATCCCCGGCAACTCGTCAAACTGAATTTAATCTCCTGAATTGCCGGCACGCCTCCCTGCTTTTTATAACTCGGATGATACGTTCCCACATACGGATAATCATAAATGTCGTCCATCTCCTGCATCGTAAGCGGTTTTGCCGGTGGATTCTGTACGACAAGCACCTTTCCCGGATAACGCTCCACCAGTGTTTTTGCCGTAAACGGGTCTGTATTTTCATATTGTTTCATAAAACTTTCGGCATATTTTTTCTTCTCTGCCACCACTTCCTCATAGTCCGGAAGTTCAACACTGTCATAAATTTCCGCCCCTTCTTTCGTGCGGTAAACGGTTCCAGCAATATACGTGATATCTTTCACGTCCATGCCGCTCGCCAGCGCATCGGCAATCTCCAGCATACTATGTTCTCCCATGCCATACGAGATAAGATCCGCCCCCGCATCAAGCAGAATAGACCGCTTTACCCTATCCGACCAGTAATCATAATGCGACAGACGGCGCAGGCTCGCCTCGATCCCGCCTAAGACAATTGGCACGTTTTTGTACGTGCGCCGAATCAGATTGGAATAAACGACCGTCGCATAATCCGGACGTTTTCCCGCTACACCCCCTGGTGTATACGCATCCTGATGGCGTCGTTTCTTATTGACCGTATAATGATTTACCATGGAATCCATATTTCCACCGCACACCAAAAAGGCGAGTCTTGGCTCGCCAAGTACCGTGATACTTTTGTCATCCTTCCAGTCCGGCTGTGAGATCATGCCCACTTTGTAGCCATATGCCTCCAGATGCCGGCTGATGATCGCCGGTCCAAATGACGAATGATCGACATAGGCATCTCCGATCACAAAGACAAAATCACACTGATCCCATCCCCGTTCTTTCATATCTTTTTTGGATATCGGCAAAAATGCTTTTTCCATGCTTTCCTCCTTAAAGTGAAAAAGGCCAGAGAGTGTCTGACCTTTTTATATCTGTTATTGCAGTCTGCTCAGGGATTCATACCCCTGCATTTATTTCAAATAATCTACCGCTGCTTTCTCGATCGGAAGTCCTTCTTTGTAACGGTTAATAAATTCGTCAAAGCCTTTTACATCTGCCGGATCCGGTTTTTCTTCCACACCTTCGAAGCCGGCAAATACTTTCTTTTCGAGATACTCGTCGAGTGTCTGTCCTTCTTCCTTATTCTTCATATAAGCGGCAAGAAGGGCAATTCCCCAGGCACCGCCTTCTCCTGCTGTCTCCATAACGGAAACCGGCGCGTTCATCGCTGCTGCCATGATCTTCTGTCCGACCCCTTTGGTCTTAAACAAACCGCCGTGACCGAGGATACGGTCTACTTTCACACCCTCTTTTTTAAGCAGGATATCAAGTCCCACTTTCAATGCACCAAGTGCCGTAAACAGGTTTACGCGCATAAAGTTTGCCAGATTAAATTTACTGTCCGGAGTACGGACAAACATCGGACGGCCTTCATTGAAACCGGTAATATGCTCCCCGGAAAAATAATTATACGCAAGGAGTCCGCCGCAGTCGTCGTCTCCTTCCAGCGCTTTATTGTAAAGAGTTCCAAACAATTCATTCATATCGACTTTCATGCCAAAACTCTCTGCAAATTCTTTAAACAGATTGACCCATGCATTCAGATCGGATGTACAGTTGTTACAATGTACCATTCCGACCAGATTTCCGGTTGGCGTTGTAACAAGGTCAATTTCTTCGTAAACTTCTTTGAGTTCTTTTTCCAATACGATCATCGCAAATACGGAAGTTCCGGCAGATACGTTACCTGTGCGGACAGCCACGCTGTTTGTCGCTGCCATACCGGTTCCGGCATCTCCCTCCGGCGGACAGAGTGGAATCCCTGCTTCCAGATTACCCGAAGGATCTAACAATTTTGCTCCTTCTTCTGTCAGCACTCCTGCCTGTTCTCCGGCAACAAGAACTTTCGGAAATATATCACGCAGTGTAAAGGAATATCCTTTTTTCTTTGCTTCTTCGTCAAATATTTTTACCCGTTTTTCATCCCAGTCTTTTGCCTCGCAGTCGATTGGGAACATTCCGGATGCCTCGCCGATACCAAGCACTTTCTCGCCGGTCAGTTTCCAATGAATGTATCCGGCAAGTGTCGTCTGGAACGCAATATTTTTCACATGTTCCTCTCCATTTAACATTGCCTGGTACAAATGGGCGATACTCCAGCGCTGTGGAATGTGATATGATAACAATTTTGTCAGTTTTTCCGATGCTTCTTCGGTAATCGTATTTCTCCATGTACGGAACGGAACGAGCAATGTGCCCTCCGCATCAAATACCATATAACCATGCATCATGGCACTGAACCCAATGGCTCCTGTCTTTTTCAAAACAACTCCGTATTTTGCTTTTACATCTTCTGCCATCTTCGCATAACTGTCCTGAAGTCCGCTCCAGATATCCTCCAGAGTATATGTCCATATACCATCTTCCAGACGGTTTTCCCAATCGTGGCTTCCCGATGCGATCGGGGAGTTGTCCTCTGCTGTTAAAACTGCTTTAATTCGTGTAGAACCGAATTCGATTCCTAATGACGTCGTGCCATTTTCAATTGATGTAAGTATTTGCTGTGTTGTCAGACCCACGGCTGCCCATCCTCCTTTTTAGTCATTTAGTGTAAGTGATTTATTTTTCTTTAATGATGCCATCATACCCTTTGCTGCTGACGAATAATATTTCTTGGACGCGGTCGGATACGTGAGCTGAAAAGCGATCTCACCGTTTTTCAGAAAAACATAGCAGTACTGAATGGTATTTTTTCCCATTTTATAGTTGTAACTGCACTCTGTCTTTGTCGCTTTTTCTACATTGATTTTACGATTTTTCTTTGCCGTCGCTACAACGGTCTTTCCATTTCTTTTGCCGGTCTTTCCATAAGAGTTCCAAATCGTTGCTTTTGCCTTTCCATCTTTGGAAACCAGTTTTGTGCCATCTCCGGAACTATAGTCCGCACGCTGAAAGGTATCCGGATATTTTACCGTATACGTAAAGCGTGTATTGGTGTATGTTGCATATTTTACGGCTGCTGCCTGTGCATCCATCGCCGGAACAGCTGCAAACATTGTTACTACGGTTACCATTGCGATTACTTTTCTCAAAAAATGTTTCATGATAAAGACCTCCTTTGTTCTTGTTACAGTGTTTATCGGTTTGAATTTATAAAAAGTTTATACTTTCTCAATTTCTTTTAAAAACCTGGACGGAGATTCCTCTTTCTGAAACCGCTGCCTGACATAAGAGAGATTTAACTGTTCCCTCGCCCGTGTCATCGCAACATACATTAATCTTCGTTCTTCCTCGATCTGCCCGTCTTCGACAGATTTGCGGTAAGGGATCATCCCTTCATTCGCATCGGGAATAAATACAATATCAAATTCAAGTCCTTTGGCACTATGCATTGTCATCAATGCCACCCCCGGCTTATCATCCGGACTTTTCTGCCTGCCCTGTTTCTGCTTTCGTTCTTCTAATTGCTTGCCATATTCTTCAATGTGCGAAAACCACGATTCAAAATCATTATAACCGGAAGCATCTTCGCGGATCTCTTCCACAATCTCTTCCCAGTCTTTTACATTTACACCGCGCTCTGCTGCATATTCGGCAAGAAAATTTTTATATCCTACCATATGATAAAGGTAGTCCACTGCACTGTATGGTGTCATTTGTTTCATTGCAAATAAGTCATTTTGCAGATCATTGATCCGCTCGCACATATATGACTTGTCACGGTAGTAGTCGTACAGACTGCCAAAGGTAACCGGCTCGGTCGTAAATGCCGCACGGCTCAGATACCGCTTTGGCCGGTTCGCCACTTTCAAAAACAGATTTCTGGAACGGTCGCCCATCGCCATTTTCATATAACTTAGCACATCTTTGGCAACCCAGTGCTCAAATATATTCTGAATGGAGTCTTTCATCACAAACGGAATGTTGTACTCCATAAATTTTCTTGAAAAAATGTTCATCTGCCGCGCTGTCCGAAACAAAAGCGCGATCTGCTCCGACGGTGTCTCCTGCTCTATCGCCTGCTGTATTTTTTTCGCAATGGCTTCTGCCTGCGCCGCAGGGGTCTGATACATTGCGACGTGAACCAGTTCTCCCGGTCCTTTCATTGCCAGCAGCTTTTTATCATACCGCTTTTTATTGTGCCCGATCAGCGCCGTCGCCGCCCGCAGGATCTGGCTTGTACACCGGTAATTTCCACCGATGGTAACCCGTTCCAAGGATTTATACTGTTTGGGAAAGGACAGCATAATATCCGGTCTTGCCCCTCGAAATCCATAAATCGACTGGTCGTCATCACCGACAATGAACAGATTGTTTTCCGGCTGTGCCAGCATCTGAATTGTCGCGTACTGCAATCGGTTGATGTCCTGAAATTCATCAATCAAAATGTATCGGAACCGTTTCTGCCAGCCCGCCAGTATGTCCGGCCTTGCCCGAAACAATTCGTAAGTATAACATACCATGTCATCAAAATCCAGATAATGGTTTTTCTGCACCCGGTTTTGATATCCTTCGTAAATCTGCCGGAATACCGCCTCCGGGCAGCTCGCCGAATAATAATTTTCGACTTCAATGCCCTCTCCTTTGATCCGGCTAATCTCTTTTTCAATCTCTTCCAGAAACTCGGAACGATCCTCAATGTCATCGTATTCCGTCTCCATCAGCGCTTCTTCCAAAAACCGGTATTTCAGCCGCTGCGACAAAATATCTTTCGCCTCATAATGATAGGCATTCCGCAGTACCTGAAAAAACAGCGAATGAAATGTTCCAAATCGGACCGGAAGTCTCCTGCCGCCCGTAATCTTCTCAAACCGCTCCCGCATCTCGACGGCAGCGGCCTTTGAAAATGTCACGACTAAGATCTGCGCAGGATTTACTCCCTCTTTTTCAATCAGTTTCTTTACCCGGTGCGTGATAACCGTCGTTTTTCCGGCTCCAGGGCCGGCAAGTACCATCATCGGCCCATTGACATGATCGATTGCAATCTGCTGTTCCTTACTGTGCTTCATTAAGCAGTTCAATTCCCTTTCTAATACGCGCAAGCGATTCTTCTTTTCCAATTATTTCCATGATCTCGTAAGCACCGCCCGGTGTCATCTGTTTTCCGGACACCGCTGTACGCAGCGGCCAAAGTGCCTGTCCGTTTTTGCAGCCTTTTTCTGCCACATAATCCATCGCTACTTTTTCGATCGCCGGAATCGAATAATCCTCCAGCGCCTCGTAAAGCGGAAGCATTTCCTTCAAAACTTCCAGCGAATTTTCGGAATTTGTCTTCATTTTCTTATGCGTATACATCGCAATATCGTACTCCGGCAATTTCTCAAAGAAGTCGATCTTCTCTGTAATATCCGGAAATACCTCGATTCTTGTCTTTACAAGATCCGCAATTTTCTTCAGATCCAAATCTTTTTTGATCGTCTTTTTGATAACCGGCAGCGCGTACTCATAATACTTGTCATTGTCCATTGCTTTGATGTACTCGCCGTTCATCCAGCTCAGTTTCTTCATATCAAATACCGCCGGCGACTTATTGATACGGTGGTAGTCAAATGCTTTTACAAGTTCCTCAAGACTAAAGATCTCGCGGTCTTCTGCCGGGCTCCAGCCAAGAAGTGCCACGTAGTTCACAACAGCCTCCGGCACGTAACCAAGTTCCATCAGATCCTCGAAAGAAGATGCTCCGTGACGCTTGGACAATTTTTTATGATTTTCGTCTGTGATCGTAGGACAATGCACATAAACCGGGATATCCCAGCCAAACGCCTGGTATAAACGATTATACTTCGGCGCACTGGAAAGATACTCATTTCCGCGTACCACATGTGTAATCTCCATCAAATGGTCGTCGATTACATTGGCAAAGTTATACGTCGGATACCCGTCCTGCTTGATCAATACCATATCGTCAAGTTCTTCATTTGGCGCTGTGATCGTGCCATAAATAACATCTTCAAAGGAAGTCTCGCCCTCAGTCGGATTATTCTGGCGAATTACATAAGGCACTCCTGCTGCCAGTTTTTCCTCTACTTCTTCTTTGGAAAGATGCAGACAATGCTTATCGTACTTCGCTGCTGCCTCGCCGCGCTCCTCTGCTTCTTTATGCAGTCCTTCCAGACGCTCTTTGGTACAAAAACAATAATACGCTTCGCCTTTTTCCACCAGCTGTTTTGCATACTCAAGATACATTCCGGTTTTCATTCTCTCACTCTGAACGTACGGGCCGTATCCACCATCTTTATCCGGCCCTTCATCATGCTCCAGCCCGGTTTCTTTCATGGTTTTATATATCAAATCCAAAGCCCCTTCCACGAAACGCTCCTGGTCGGTATCCTCGATACGAAGCAGGAAATCGCCGCCCTCATGCTTTGCGATCAAATATGCATACAATGCTGTTCTCAAATTTCCAACATGCATCCGTCCGGTAGGACTTGGTGCAAATCTTGTACGAATTTTTTTCATCTTATCGAATCCTCTCTAAAACTTTAACTTTATCATAATTAAGGGCAAAATGCCCCTTACTCTCTATCCTTTTATTATAAATAGAAAGTTGGGGTTTGTAAAGGCTTTTTTGAGGAGGGGACTTTGTTAACGCAGTCAACAACTCTAATGTCCCCGACGACCTGCCGCCGAGCGCATGCGAGGGGGCGCTTCCTTGTGGGAGCAGCCTTGCTGACGTCAGTCAGCAACTCTATTGCCGGTAGCGACCTGCCGCTGAGCCTGGGGCGAAGGGGCGCTTCCAAGTCGCACGGGGGGAGACAATACGAACCCACCGCTTTCTAAGCTATTTTCTCCGACCAATAGCGCACAGATCCCGCCAAAGCGAC
>CAJMFH010000055.1 GCA_905212635.1 uncultured Lachnoclostridium sp.
ACTCATGTCCTGCAAGGAAGCAGAAGCAGTCTGTCTCTTCCTCAAGAAGCATTTTACCAAGGTTACCATGTCCAAGACCTACTTTACGTGTGTCTGCAACAGAACCCGGGATACAGAAAGCCTGAAGACCTTCTCCGATGGCAGCGGCAGCATCTGCTGCTCTTCTACATCCTTTTTTAATTGCAATTGCTGCTCCTACAGTGTAAGCCCAGCAAGCGTTTTCAAAACAAATTGGCTGAATGCCTTTAATCTGGTCGTATACATTTAAGCCAGCATCTTTTGTGATTTTCTCAGCCTCTTCAATGGAGGAGATACCGTACTCATTCAATACGCTATTGATTTTATCAATTCTTCTTTCATATGATTCAAATAAAGCCATTATTTCGTTACCTCCTTATATTATTTTGCAACTTCTTCATCGGTTCTTGGGTCGATGAGTTTCACAGCATCGTCAACACGTCCATACTGACCACATGCTTTTTCGTAAGCTGTATTTGGGTCATCGCCTTTTTTGATGAAGTCAGTCATCTTACCAAGGCTAACGAATTTATAACCGATAATCAAATCATTTTCATCGAGAGCGATTGCAGTTACATAACCTTCTGCCATCTCAAGATAGCGAGGTCCTTTTTTCAATGTACCGTACATTGTACCAACCTGGGAGCGAAGTCCTTTTCCAAGATCTTCCAATCCTGCTCCGATTGCCAGTCCGTCTTCTGAGAAAGCACTCTGGGAACGTCCATAAACAATCTGAAGGAACAGTTCTCTCATTGCTGTATTGATGGCATCACATACAAGGTCTGTATTCAATGCTTCCATTACTGTACGTCCCGGAAGGATTTCAGCTGCCATAGCTGCGGAATGAGTCATACCGGAACATCCGATTGTCTCGACCAAAGCTTCCTGAATAATACCTTCTTTTACGTTCAAGGTAAGTTTACAAGCTCCCTGCTGTGGAGCACACCAGCCTACACCATGTGTAAAACCGGAAATATCTTTTACTTCTTTTGCTTTTACCCATTTTGCTTCTTCTGGAATTGGGGCACAACCGTGATTAACACCCTGAGCAACCGGGCACATGTTTTCTACTTCTTGTGAATAAATCATGTCGATAGAATCTCCTTTCTTTTTGCGTCACATTCTTACAAAAGTGTACAATATTTTTCAATAAATGTCAACCTCCCCGAGGATTCGTTGGCACAAAAATTTTTATTCGTGTTTTTTTATCACTTCATTCTGATTTTTGTAAATACTTCTGCTTGGAACGTAACCACGCACGGACGATAAAGGATATACATTGGAGTGGCTTCCGATGACCGTTCCCGGATTCAGAATACTGCCACAGCCTACTTCCACAAAACTTCCCAGAATTGCTCCCACTTTTTTGCGTCCGGTAGGGATTTTCTGCTCTCCAACCCGAATTTCTACCAGAGTTTTGTCGGATTTTACATTGGAAGTAATCGAACCGGCTCCCATATGTGACTTATACCCCAGAATGGAGTCGCCTACATAATTGTAATGCGGTACCTGAACACCATCAAAAAGAATCACATTTTTAAGTTCCGTCGAATTTCCGACGACAGCACCCTTTCCCACGATCGCATTGCCACGGATAAACGCACAATGACGAATCTCTGCTTCTTCATCGATGATCAAAGGCCCATTCAGGCAGGCAGTCGGCGCAACCGTCGCATTTTTTGCCACCCAGATATCACCTTCCCGTTTTTCAAAGCGGTCTGCCGGCAGAGCTTCTCCAATCTTCTTTATAATATCTCCGATGTCTGCAAGCACCTCATACGGATATTCATATGCTGCAATTTCCTCCCATGCGAGGGAATGATGATCTTCAAATAATTGTTTGTTCGTAATCTCCTGAACCATTTTACTTTTCTCCTTTTTTCTTATTCTTATAGTATACGGCAGCAATCTGATAATAGGAACGAAGCTGCGCAATATTGTTGGTCTGCTTTACCTTTCCGACCTGTGTTTTAACAAAGCCGGTCAGTTTGTCCATATATTCATTTTCACTGATCCCGCCATCGGACACGCCGGTAAGGCCTTTTTCCCAGCTTGCCGTTAGTTTGGGGCTTAACATCGCAGGGATCGAATACCGCACGATGCCGCACACCAGCTCTCCTTTGAGTGTCGGTGTGATGATCTGTGTCTTTTTGTTTAGATCTAAATAGGAAATATTTACCAACTTCTTCAAAATTTCTGCTCTTGTGGCACTCGTTCCGATGCCGCTTCCTTTGATCATGGCGCGCAGTTCCTCATCTTCGATCAGCTGTCCTGCATTTTCCATTGCAAGAATCATGGATCCGGAATTATACCGTTTTGGCGGAGACGTCTCGCCCTCTTTGATCTTCATCTCATGCAGAGACAGTTTCATTCCCTTTATCAGGGAGGGAAGAATTTTCTCCAAGGCCGCACTGTCCGTCTCCTCTTCGTTTTCCGGATTCTCTTCCTTTTTCTTTTTGGCAAACGAATACTGTGACACCGGCAAAAAGCCTTCTTCCACTAAAACCTTTGCGGTAGTTACAAAATTTTCCATATATGTGGTTTCTTCTACCGGATTTTCCATCGTCAAAGAAACATTCATTTTCTGATATACCGCCGGCGGATAGAAAATACACAAAAAACGGCGTACGATCACTTCATACATTTTGGCGCTGAGCGGCTTCAGAGAAGCCAGCGCCCCCAGCCCCTGTCCGGTCGGGATAATGGCATAATGGTCGGTAATCTTTTTATCATCCACATATCTTGTCTTTTCCAATCCAAGAAAACTCTTTCGTTCCGCAATGTCCCTGAGATAAGGAAGCGCCATCTCGTACCCCTGCAATCCTTTGAGATTCTTTGTAATCTCTTTTGCGACGGCACTGCTCAGCACTCTGGCATCCGTTCTCGGATACGTCACAAGTTTTTTTTCGTATAATTCCTGAACGATCTGTAATGTCTCGTCAGGACTGATCTTAAACAATTTTGAAGATAAGTTCTGTAACTCCGCCAGATTGAAAAGCAGCGGTGGATTTTTCTTTTCCTTCTTCTTTTCCACCTTCTCGACTACCGCCTGTTTTTCTCCCGCCATAAGCGTATCGATCAGTTCTTTCGCAAAACTTTCCTCGGTAAATCCATTTTCCTTATACAGCTTGGGAGATTGGAAATATTTGGATTTTTCATTCACACGCCATTCACTTTCAAAAAAAGCAGCCTCTTCTTCGTCTGTCTGCTCTCTTCCAAACGAACCGATCACACGGTAAAATGGGGTTTTCACAAACTTACGAATCTCCCATTCACGGCTTACGACCATGCCCAGTACGCAGGTCATCACTCGGCCGACAGACACCGAGGTCCATTTTTTCCCGGACACGTTGTCATTGAGCCAGCCGCCGTATTTGAGAGACAGCGCTCTTGAAAAATTGATTCCCATCAGATAATCTTCTTTGGCACGCAGATACGCGGAAGCACTGAGGTTATCATAAGCGGATAATGGCTTTGCCTCACGGATCCCACGCAGAATCTCATCTTCTGTCTGCGAATCGATCCAGACACGGAATTTTGCCTTGGTGTCCGGCACCGCAGCCATCTGATCCACCAGACGGTAAATGTATTCTCCTTCGCGTCCGGAGTCAGTGCAGACATAAATTGCCTCCACATCGTCCCGGTTCAGAAGATTTTTTACCGTTTCAAACTGTTTTTTTACATTTCCGATCACTTCGTATTTATATGTTTCCGGGATAAAGGGCAGCGTCTCAAATGCCCATTTTGCATAAGCAGGATCATAACTTTCCGGATAACTCATCGTCACAAGATGTCCGACACACCATGTCACAACATGATCTGACGATTCAATAAATCCGTCTCCACGCCGTCCATTTACTTTAAGAACCCGGGCAAATTCCTGCGCCACGCTTGGTTTTTCTGCTATAAATAACTTTTTTCCCATGGTTTACCTATCTTTCTTCTCTTTATTCATTATCTTTTTAACTATACAACATTTTCGTATTTTTTTCCAGTCTTTCTGATCCCCGTTTTCAGAAAGTGCAGATACTACAAAATGCAGATACTCCCCACACCGTACAAAATCCTGCTCTGCCATGCTTTCATTGCCATAACGGGCAGTAAAACAGCAATGCACATAAAATTCCGTATTTTCATGAAATTCCGCAAGGTTTTCCAATGGAATATATGGCTCAAATCCCTTTTCAAAATCCGCAATCATCGTCTCATAACTGTCATAGGCACAAGGGATTCCTAATTTTTGCAGACATTCTTCCCATTCGGAATGCATCCACAAAAATTTATTATTGTGGTCTTTCTGTTTCCTAAAATTGTCAATTTTGCGTCGATACTCTCGTTTTCGTCTTTCTATCGTGAACATTTTAATTGCCACCAACAAGAATATGAACAGAGAGATTCCCACGATAATCCTCTTTTGAAACTGCCTGTGCACTTCTGAACTGCTGTCTTGCTTGTCATTCTCCGTATTTGCCTCTGTCTCTTTCGGCGTCTCCTCTGCCGGCAGTTCCGAAGCTTTCCCCTGCGGAACTGCCGTCTGGGTTGCCATCGGCAACGGCGTAGGCGTCGCCAGCGGATTATCTTCCAACGGCCCCATTTCTCCCGGCTCTGCAAGCACCCCCATCGTCGCATCAAACGGATACCAGCCGACATCCGGAATATAAATTTCTACCCAGGCGTGAGCATTGCGGTCATACACCGGGGTCCACTCAGTCGGTTTGACATAATCGCCGCGAATCATATACCCTTGTGCCAGTCGTGCCGGAACCCCAAGTGAACGAAACATCATGATCGCCGCCGTCGCATAATGCGTACAATATCCTGCTCTGGTACGAAAAAGAAACCGAGTAAGTTCTGACATTTCAGTCAAACGGCTTTTCCCCGGATGAAGGGTGTAATGAAATTCATTTTGCAGAATTGTATGTATTTTTTCTGCCGCCTCCCCGATCGTATTCACCTTCCCGGGGCCCACGTCAAAGTACGTGAGATTTTCTTTTACCTCTTTTTCGACAGCCAGATAACGCTGTGAGATTTTCTGCCTGTCTTCGCTGCTGTACGAAATCTTCTTTTTTCCATACTGTTTTGGCATCTGCTGATCCAGCACATATCCATAATAAATATCTATATCCGCTGCCTGTTGTATTTCCACAATCCCCTGCTGTACCATCACCATTCCCATGGAATCCCCAAGTTGCTGCTTTTGACCACTCCACTCGTCATTCGCATAATTCATTCCGACAAAGCCTCGAAGATACACAATACTGTGACGCAGGTCTGTCCGCGTATACAGATTCAGCGCATGGATTCCCTCATATTCGATGGAACCATCTTTATCGTATTTTCCAAAATCAATCTGCTGCACTTTTTCTTCTTCCTCTTCCCTCTGCCCCCCGGAAGCCATATGAAATGTCGTATGTACATAGTCGCGGTATTCCCGGACAACGGGTCTGACCGTCGTCCATGTTTTTCCAAACATTCCCACTACTATAATCCCCATGGCAAGTCCGGCCGCTAACAACAGCCTCACCAGATTTCCGCCCTTTCCCACACTCAATAAAAGAATAAATGCCACACCATATCCCACAATGCACCACTCTTCCGGCGTGCCGTCCACCGCAAGAGGCAGGCAAAACAGACAAAAGGAAGGCAGTGCCGCAATCCACAACACCTCTCCTTTTTCATAGAACCACAAAGAAAGCAGGGTAACAACGCCTGCGACAGCAAAAAAGGTAAGCGATACATACTCTTCCTCATTATTGGGAACAATCATCCATCCGAGAGAATAGCATTGATCCGCCAGTTTCAACAGATGGCTTCCGATATTTCGAAATCCGGAGATCATAAATTTCAAAAAAAGAAGAAAAAAGAAAAGATTCGCACTCAGACATACCACAAAACTATAATTCCGGCGTTTTTTTACGTTTTCTACTTTTATAAAATGATACACTGTATAGTATAATGTCAAATTAAAAATAATGGAAATCAAAAAAGGAAAAATACGTGCTTCATATTTTAATCCACTGGACAAACTTACCATACTGCATAAGATCATCCCAGCGAAAGGAACAATTCCTATTTTTTTCACCACACAGTCCTCCTTTTACAATTGCATCCATTTTAATGATTGTGCACACAGTTTTTCTGCCGTTTCTTCTGCCATCTGAGCGTTCCGGTCACAGATAAAATACGCCTGAGAAAAAAACGCATCTTCATACTGCTGTCTGTACAGATCTTCCAGTTTCCGGCTGTGCGTTCCGATCGAACCTGCGATACAATAAAGCGTTTCGTAAATTTCTTCTTCCTTTTTTATCTCTCGCCGTTCTACCTTCCCGCTGTTTCCCTTTTCCCATATGACGTACCAGTTTCTGCCCTGTTCCTTTATGGCAACACAAAGTGCATAGACAAATTCCAATACCTGTTCTGTTTTTTTCTCCCCACTCTGTTCCAAATCCACTAAAATACCAATATCACAAGCCATCGGAAACCCATATTCCGGTACCATAAGCTGACCGGTTTTCATCGTTGCCACCCAATTGATCCGGTTTTTCCGGTCTCCCTGGCGGTATTCACGAAATCCCAGTATCTCACTCGGATCATTTCCTTCTTTTCCCTGAATAAACGTATCGCTCTCTCCCTCACGCTGCGCGGGAAGCGGATCCATCTGTACCAGCTCTTCACGGTATTGCGGCATAACAAAAAAAGAGTCCGACAAGTGCGTGGCAAGACTTCGATAAAACAGTGAAAAACCACTGTAGATCCGGATTTTTTCAATGTCAAGTTCATACATTCCTGCATGTACCACCTGATATGTTATCTCGTGATCCATTTGTTTTTCCAGAAATACAACCTGCTTTTTCCGGTCACATAATTTTCCCTGCGCTGTGCAGATCTTATACCATATACACGCACGGTTTCCCTGTAAAAGCAATCTTCCCCCTTCAAAATGCAAATGCCAGACCTTTTTCTCTCCTTTCTGACATGCTGTATTTTCAGAAACCATCTCAACTTTCATTCTGGAACCAAAAATATGGGTAAGGAATGCATAAATCACCGGAAATATAACAGAAAGCAGATATAGCAAAAAACCACTTTGTTTTCCATATAATATCGTAAATACAAGAACTACTCCTGTTGTCAGGACATACAGAATCCAACTTCGAATCATATACAACCACCTTTATCGTACCTTTACCCGCGCCAAGATCTCTTCGACCACTTCATTTTTCGTATGATTTTCTACCTTTGCTTTGGCCGTAAGATATATTCTATGTCTGGAAATAAATGGAAATGCATAGATCACATCCTCCGGAAAAACACATGTTCTCTCGCGCATAAAAGCAACCGCTTTGCTGATTTCCATCAGCGCAATGGTTCCTCTCGGACTCATTCCCAGAGAAAGCATGGAATGATTTCTTGTCTGCTCCGAAAGCGTCACCATATAATCATATATTTTCTGATCCACGTGAACATCCTTTACCTGCTGCTGCATCGCCAACAGTTCCTCCACGGAAAGAACCGGTTCAACCTGCTGCAACGGATTTTCCCCCTGTCGTTCCTGAAGCAAAAGGATTTCTTCTTCATGAGACGGATATCCTAATGTCAGACAGATCATAAAACGATCCACCTGAGACTCCGGAAGCAGCTGTGTTCCTACAAATCCTACCGGATTCTGCGTTGCCATCACAACAAATGGCTCCGGTGCAGGATGTGCTTCTCCCTCAATCGTTACTTTTCCCTCTTCCATGACTTCCAAAAGCGCAGACTGCGTCTTGGAAGATGCTCGGTTGATCTCATCTGCCATAAAAAGATTGCACAAAATAATTCCTTTTTGATATTCTCTGGTTCCATCCGCATGAATCATCTGAAATCCCAGAACATCCGACGGCAGAACATCCGAAGTAAACTGCATTCGGTTGGCTTCTAACTGCATGGCTCGGGAGAATGCCATCGTAAGTGTCGTCTTGCCTACTCCCGGTATGTCATCCAGCAAAATATGCCCCTTTGCCAGTATTGCTGCCAGTATCAGCCGCTTTTCCTGTTCTTTTCCTTTAATTACCTTCTCTACTTCCTGTAAAATTCTACTACACTCTCTTTGCATATTCTTCTCCCTATTTGTTTGTTATCTGCCAATTGATCGGCGTTTCCCCGTGAGCTTTCAAGAACTCGTTTGTCTGGCTGAATGGTTTGCTTCCAAAGAATCCGCGGTATGCCGACAATGGGCTTGGATGCGGTGCTTTTAAAATCAAATGTTTTGGATTGTTGAGCATTCTTGCCTTTTCCTGCGCCGGTTTTCCCCATAAAATAAATACGATTGGCCGGTCAATCTCATTGACTTTCTTTATCACGGCATCGGTAAACTGCTCCCAGCCCACTCCGCGGTGTGACATGGCGCGATGTGCCTGTACCGTCAGTACCGTATTTAGCAGAAGCACCCCCTGCTCTGCCCATTCTTCCAGATTTCCATGATTTGGAATATAGCATCCCAGATCATCGTGTAATTCTTTATAAATATTGACAAGAGATGGCGGAATCTCCACCCCCGGTTTTACGGAAAAACTCAATCCGTGCGCCTGTCCCGTATTGTGGTAGGGATCCTGTCCCAGTATTACCACTTTCACCTTTTCAAACGGAGTCAGATGAAAGGCATTAAACAGATCTTTTGCTGGTGGATACACGGGTACTTTACTATACTGTTCTTTCACAAACAAAAACAATTTCTGATAATATTCCTTATGAAATTCCTCTGACAGCTGTTCCTGCCATTGTCCTGTTAATCCAGCCATTGTCTTTCCTCCGTATCATTTATCGTCTTACACTGATTCCACGCCCCGCCAGATACTCTTTCAGATCACTGATCTGCAATTCATTGAAATGGAAAAGGGAAGCTGCCAGCACGGCATCTGCTTTTCCCTCAGTAAGCGCATCGTAAAAATGTTCCTTTGTTCCTGCTCCCCCGGAAGCAATCACCGGAATCGATACATTTTCGGAAATCGTC
>CAJMFH010000056.1 GCA_905212635.1 uncultured Lachnoclostridium sp.
AAAAGTTAGACAGGAAGAAAAAAAGGGGTGCCTGTTGTCGCTATCCGGGAAGGGGGCACCGCTGAAAAGAGGAAAAGGAAGAAAAAAAGGGGTGCCTGTTGTCGCTATCCGGGAAGGGGACACCGCTGAGATGCAGAAAAAAATAAAAAGCGGCGCCAGAAGTTTCTTTGGCGCCGAATCATCAAGTTATCAAATTCATCATTTACTCTATTTTCTTTTAAATACCCACTCCCTCTGGATCTGGAAACTGATCAGGAACAGGATGGTATCAATGATACATTTCCGCACGGTGCGAAATGGGATAAACCGCAGAGTGTAGTCAACCAGCAGCGTAGAGATGAGAAGTTGGCAGATGCACAAGGCATAATAACGGAAAATGATCGTGATATCTTTCGAATCATTGTGGAATACCTGCTTTTTGTTAATGGTAAAATTATACAGCGAGGAGCCGAGTCGGGCAATGACATTGCGAAGAAATGTCAAAAGCAGGATGTCGATGCCAAAAAGCGAGATCTGAGCTTTTTCACCGACAATCGGCAATAAGATAAATCGCAGCAGGTAAAACAGCGAGATATCAATAATAAAACTGGAAAAAGAACTCAGCATAAATTTCAAAAACACCTTGTAGATCCGGATGGAATCAATAAAAGGGTTGAAATGGGAACTTTCGTTATTTTCCAGATAAATGGTCTGAATCGGAAATTCTTCAAAAGGAATCTGGTTTTCTTTGGCACAGAGGAGCATATTCATCTCGTATTCAAAACGTTCGCCTTTTGTATTGGCAAAATAATTGGCGAGAAGTTCACGTGACATGCCGCGAAGTCCGGTCTGCGTGTCGGAAATTGAGATTCCGCACAGGAGTTTGATGATGCGGCAGGTCATTTTATTGCCAAAACGGCTGCGCCAGGGGATTTTCGGGTCATCAAACTGACGGCATCCGAGGATGAGCCGGTCTGGATGTTCACAGACTAATTTTGCACAAGTGATGATATCGTCGATCACGTGCTGCCCGTCGCAGTCTACGGTTACCGTTCCCGTAATGTCCGGGCGGTTTTCGAGAATGTGGTTGAAGGCGCTTTTTAACGCCATACCTTTTCCAAAATTTACCACATGCCGAAGAATGCGGCACTGATATTTTTCTTTGCAGGTTTTAAAATAAATACGATTTTCAATGGAACTTCCATCATCGACTAAAATAATATTTTCAAAACCGGCATCTTTGCACTCTCGAACCAGCTCAACCATGCGCTCGCACGGATTCAGAGCCGGAATGACAATGGCAATATCGGTCAAATAATTCCCCATATGTAATTCCAATTCTCCTTTTTGTTCATTACAGCCGCTTTGCAAAGAGAGTCTTTGGGCGGCAGTCTCTTCCTATAGTATAATCTTTTCCGCGCCGGAGGGCAAGAAAAACATTGAAAAAAAAGCAAAATAACCATATAATAGAGAGGAACGACAGGAAGGAGATCGGGATGAAGATTACGATAGGCGTTGTTGCTTATAACGAAGAAAATAACCTGCCCTCCCTTTTGCGGGATATTGAAGCACAGAGCTATCCGCATGCGGACACGGAAGTAGTGTTGGCGGACAGCATGTCAACAGACGATACGCGAAAGGTAATGCAGGAGTGGCAGAAAAAGAACAAAGAATCGTTTTTAGATATAAAAATCATAGAGAATCCGGGAAAAATACAAAGCTGCGGGTGGAATGCCGTAATTGATACGTTTACGACAGAGGCGCTGATCCGTATTGATGCACACAGCAGCATACCGGCGGACTTTGTGGAAAAAAATGTAAAAGCTCTGTCGGAAGGCGAGTTTGTTACAGGCGGAGTTCGCCCCAATATTGTAGAAGGAGATTCTGTCTGGCAGCAGGTTTTGTTACTGGCAGAAAGTTCGATGTTTGGAAGCAGCATTGCGGATTTCCGGAGAAAAGAAAAAAAGGCGTATGTCAAATCTTTTTTCCATGGGGCATATCGGCGCGAAGTATTTGAAAAAGCAGGAAAATTCCGGGAAGATCTTGGACGTACGGAAGATAACGAATTTCATTACCGTATTCGCCAGAATGGGTTTAAACTCTGCATGGTGCCGGGAATTGTGTCCTATCAGAGGATCCGTCCCAGTCTGAGAAAAATGTGCCGGCAAAAATACGGCAATGGATACTGGGTAGGAAGGACTGCTGGAATCTGTCCGGGATGTCTGTCCCTTTATCATTTTGTACCATTTGCCTTTGTGCTTGGAATTGTGGCAACGACGGTATTTGGTGTGCTGGTACATCCATTTCCGGCCATTTTGATGTGGAGTCTGTACTGGCTGCTTGCGGTCGTTATGGCAGTCGCAGCCGTAAAAGGACAAAAAAAGAACATAAGACAGATCGTACTGCCATTTTTATTTTTCCTGCTGCATATCAGTTATGGAATAGGAACGTGTCTTGGGGTGGTTAGCCTGTTAAAAAGAGGGAAAGAGAGGAAAGCGCAATGAGCCATACAGCTTCAGAATATACAAAAGAAGAATTGGAAGGACTTCACCGTATCAGTCTGCAAATGGCAAAAGTATTTGTGGAATTTTGCAGGGAAAATGATCTGACGTGTTATTTCTGCGGGGGCGGCTGTATTGGTGCAATCCGTCACAAGGGATTTATTCCGTGGGATGATGATCTTGATTTCTTTATGCCCCGCGAAGACTATGAGGAATTTGTAAAAAAATGGAAAGGTTATGAACCGGGAAAACGTTATATATTATCCGATACTACACTGGATTATGTGGATCGTAATAACTTTGCGACCCTTCGTGACAGCGAGACAACGCAGATCAAACCGTACCAGAAAGATCTTCGGATCGCACATGGTGTTGCTTTGGATGTGATTCCGCTCGACGGCTATCCGGATGGAAAATGGAAACGTAAATTTCAATGTATGTGGGCACTTATCTATCAATTGTTCCGTGCGCAGACTGTACCGGAAAAACATGGGGGATTGATGGCTGTGGGAAGCCGCTTTCTGCTTTCTGTATTTCGTGGGAAAAAGATCCGCTATAAGATCTGGAATCTCGCGAAAAAACACATGACCCAATATCCTATTTCCGAGTGTAATTACATTACGGAATTGTGTTCCGGTCCATTTTATATGAAAAAGAAATACAAAAAGGAATGGTTTGAAAAAGCCGTATTTGTGCCGTTTGAGGGAGAAAATATGCCGATCCCCGTTGGATATGACGGATATTTAAAGGAGGCATTTGGCGATTATATGGCACTGCCGCCGAAAGAAAAGCAGAAAGCCCACCATGACTGTGTTTTTCTGGATCTGAATCGTCCGTGTGTGCCGGCGACGGGAGAACGGCTGCGCGCGGAACTTCGTCTTCTCCAGAAAAAATGTCTGGAGATTACACTCGTATTTAAAGAGTTTTGCGAAAAGCATGGTCTGCTGTTTTATTTTTGCGGTGGATGCTGTATCGGTACTTTGCGGCATCAGGGATTTATTCCGTGGGATGACGATATTGATGTATTTATGCCAAGAAACGACTATGAGAAATTGTGTAAATTGTGGCACAAAGAGATGGATGAAACGAAATACCGGCTGAGCCGTACGAGTAAAGAACAGTTTCTGCGTTCCCAGCTTACGATGATCACAGATGAAGAGACGACATTTGTAAAAGAACGTCAGATGGATCTGGACATTGCACATGGAATCCGACTTGAAATCCTGCCATTGGACGGCTGCCCATCTTCCCGCTGGAAACGGAAAATGCAGCTGATGTGGGGACTGGCGTATCAGATCTACATCAATCAGGAGGCACCGACCAGCAAAGGAAAAGGATTTTATCTGATCGGGAAAATGATGCTTCTTCTGGCTCCCGGCTGGAAAAACCGCTATCGGATGGCGCGGCTTTGTGAACGTCATATGACCAAATATCCGATTGAAGAGTGTGACTATATTACCGAACTATGTGTCCGGTATAATTATATGGTAAATGAGTATCCAAAGGAAATATTTTCCAGTGCCGTGTATAAGGAATTTGAGGGAGAGCAGATGCCGATTCCGGTGGGATACGATACGTATCTCAAAATGGCATTTGGCGATTACATGACGATGCCGCCGGAAGACCAGCAGATTCCTTCCCATGATGGAATTGTGGTAGATACGGAAAAGGCTTATCCGGAGTATAAAGGAATTTACTATCCGGTGAAGCGCACAGAGGAGGAAATGTAATATGCAGTCAACACAACCACTTGTGTCCGTAATCATTCCGATTTACAATTCAAAGAAACGGCTGGCAGCGTGCCTGGATCATGTGGCAGCGATGGACTACCCCAATCTGGAAGTGATTCTTGTCGATGACTGTTCGACGGATGGCAGCCTTGAGATTTGCAGAGAATATGAAAGAAACTACCCGTATTTTCATGTGATAACAAAAGAAAATGAGGGCGTTTCCGCAGCGAGAAACCGTGGATTGCAGGAATCTCACGGACAGTATATCCAGTTCGTTGACAGTGATGATCTGGTAAAAAAAGAGGCAGCTTCGCTCATGGTAAAATGTCTGGAAGAGGACGAAAGCGATGTGGTAATAGCCGGATATTACGATGAAAAAGCGGGCAGAGACCACCTGCCAAAAGAGGCTGTTTATGAGGACAAAGAAGCGTTTATCCGGGACTTTCCAGAATTGTTTTCTTCCTATTTTCTTCATGTTCCGTGGAATAAATTATACCGCCGTGATGTGATTGAAAAAGGATTTCCGACAGATCTTGATAAAGGAGAAGATCTGCTGTTTAACTTACAGGTATTTGAGCGTGCTGGAAAGATCAGTGTACTTCCAAAATCTGTCTATGACTATTATAATATTGAGACGGGAAGCCTGTCATTCCGTTTCCGGGAAAATGCGATGGAAATTGAAGAACGGCTTAGGCGGGAAGTGGCAGTCTTTTATGAAGAATGCGGAGGAAAAGAGCCTGTTTTCCTCGATGTATTTTACCTGAATTCGATAAAAAATAAATTTTATGATCTGATGCGGCGTTCCGGGAAAACAAACCGGGAATGTAAAGAAAAGATCAAAGAATGGCTGGCGATGCCGGGGGTACAGAAATTATTTGTATCAAAAGCAGAATTCAGCCGGAAGGATAAGATACTGCTGTTTTTTATGAAACATCATAACTACCGGATTTTAATGAAATATTACCGATGACGGGAGAAGAGATCAATGAAGAAAATAGGATTTGTAAATTTTGATATGAGCATCCGCGGTGGTGCGCAGCAGGTGCTGTACAATATGGTACTTGCTCTTCGCGAAGAATACGAGATTACGATTATTAGTTTTATTCAGGAAAACGATGCCTGTGCGTATGAGCTGCCGGAGGAGATAGATTATGAAGTGATTCTTCCGTATAAAGCAAGGATCCGTGAAGTGATCACAAAGGCGGGAAGGCCGTTTCGCAGTTATATTAAGAAAAAGCAGCTGGATATGGTCTTTTATGTGGGAGCATATGCCGGACTTTGCGGAGGGATTCATGGGAGAAGACTGAAGATTCCAAGAATATTCTGTGATCATGGAGCATTGCTGAATCAATGGAACGAAATCCCGGCCCGCACGATGCGTACTCTGGGATCACGTTTTACCGATAAAACCGTTGTTTTAACAAAGCAGAGTGAAGATGCCTATTATGAGAAATTTCACTATAAAAAAGGACGTGTTATCACGATCTATAACTGGATTGACGAACGGATAAAAAAAGCAGCAGCGCCTTATGATCCGGACAGCACCAGGATTTTGACCGCGGGACGGTTTTCGAAAGAAAAGGGAATGGATCTTTTGGTGGATACGGCGGCAGCGTTAGCAAAAAAGACAAAGGATTTTGTGTGGGAAGTATATGGAGATGGTGATATGTTTCCGGAAATACAGGAACGTATCCGCCGGGAGGGATTGGATGAAAATATCCATCTGATGGGACTTACGGATCAGATGGAAGCCTGTTATAAAGGGCATTCCATGTATGTACTTACGTCCTACCGCGAAGGACTGCCACTGGTTTTACTTGAGGCAAAAGCCAATGCGCTTCCGCTAGTCAGTTTTGACATTGTGTCCGGCCCACGTGAGATCATCCGGGAAGGAGAAGATGGAAAACTGATTCCACCCTATGATACGGAAAAGATGGCAGAGGTCATTTATGAGTTATTAAAAAAACCGGAGGAACGCCTCCGGCTTTCAAGAAACTCTACGGAAAATCTGGAAAAATTTTCCAAAGAAACTATTTTGACGCAATGGAAGGATCTGATTGAACAGTTTGTGGATCCGTCTCGATAAATAGAACTCCCATGGACAGATATAGCAGCATGGTTTCGATATTTACCGTAAAGAAAATATCATGAAAACAAATAAGAAAGATCAGTACCGCGACTACAAGGCACAGAGCAAGAACATAGTCCGGGCTGATTTTTTCTTTTGTCCGGATACGCTTTACATTTCGAATGAGCATAAGGATTAAAAAGGCTGCCATAAGCAGAAAACCAAGGATACCGGTTTCTACCAGAAGAGACAGATACCCGTTGTGGGTAACGTACTGCGTCTGGGCAAGATAGCCATTTGGATCATGCTCTGTGGCATAAGGCAGAGCGGTGTTGATGGAAAATCCGAACACCGGTTTTTTCTTATACAGATCAAGGTAATTGATCCAGATCGTGGAACGGTTGTTGGTGAGGTTATCCCCTCCGACATCATCACGTACCAGATCGGTTTCACTCCGCTGAGGTTCCATCTGCTGTCCGATATTCTGCATCGGATAAAAGAGCAGGGAATAGACAACGACCATTCCCGCCAGAGAGAGCGCAAGGTTTCGTGCGGCATACAGAAGAAACCGCGAAACAGAAGTGCTTCCGGAGGTGATATGATGGCGGTAAGTGAGCAGTAATACAAAGAAAAATATCGTACCGATCACGCATAAAAATACGGTTCGGGAATTCGAAAATACAATGTAAGCCACGTTGATCAGCGCACTGATTCCGAGATAGATACGCAGAATACGATTTGTCTGGCAATAAAACGTATACGCGAGAAGGATCAGCAGCAGAAACGAAGTAAAGGCAGCAAAATTTGGGTCCGAAAATACACCAAACAGTCTGCCGTCAACAATACCCTGCCGTACCGTATTTCCAATTGGATTTAAGGTGCGGTATTGAATGTCCAGAAGGTACTGAACGAGCGAAACTGCGCAGCAGACCGTCCAAAGAATACTTGATACGACCGCTGTGAGCTGTATGGTAAAAGAAAAATCTTTTCGTTCGGTCATATGATAATAACTGAAAAACAGGATGAGCTGAATTCCAAAGGTAATGACACCGAGTACATTGTCAAAAAAATTATACCTGTGGTTGAGTAATGTGGTGATACATAAAATAAGGGTAAAGCCGCCAAGTACAGCAAAAAGGGAATTCATTTTCCATTTTTTAAAACCGGAGATGAGATAGGCAAGAGCCAGACAGCCGCCGGCGGCGACAATAAGTTTATATAGAATACCGGCAAGTGTGCCAACGCAAAAAACAGAAATCGGTATAATGCGCTGTGTCATACTGTAAAGTGCATAAAATAAGATGTAGTAACGTGTGATTTGATTTGTGATTTTCATGTCCATCTTCTAAGGTTCCTCTCAAAAATCTTTTGATAGGATATTAGTATACTCTATCCCATTGATTTTTTCAACTTTTTTTTGTATAATACTATATTAAGGGTGTCAGGGGGAAACGAAATGGAGGACAGAATTCATGTTACGTATTCGCAAATATATTGAGAGTGGAAAAATGTCGCTGATCTACCGGTTTTTACTTCTGGTATGGGATGCGGTATGTATTAATCTGTGCTCTTATGCGGCACTTTTTATCCGCTACGAATTAAAATGGGATAAGTTTATTAAAAGCGGGATATCCATCGAATATCCGCATGGCTATATTACGACACTTCAGGAAATGATGATCGTCAATACACTTCTGACGTTGATTGTATTTGCTCTTTTCCGTTTGTATAACAGTTTGTGGAGATATGCAAGTCTGAGTGAAGTGATCAATATTGCACTGGCTTGCGGAATCTCTACGGTAATCCATTTTCTGACCGTATTTGGTACTTACCGGAGACTGCCAAGATCGTATTTTTTTATTTATTTTATGCTCCTGTTTTTTATGACATTGACGGTGCGTTTTTCTTACCGGATCGTGCGCTTTCTTTACAATGAAAACATTCATGGAGTCGGTATGCGCAATACGATGGTCATTGGTGGCGGAGAAGCCGGAAATATGGTGATCAACGAACTGAAAATGAGTAAAAAACTCGACAGTAATATCTGCTGTGTCATCGACGATAATAAGTCCAAACAAAACACATTTATCAATGGGATCAAGGTGATCGGCGGCAGAGATAAAATTCTGGAGGCAGCCAGTCATTATGAGATCAATGAGATCATTGTGGCGATGCCAAGTGCGTCGAAAAAGGAAGTAAAAGAGATTCTGGAAGTGTGTCAGCAGACAGGCGCAGATCTGAAAATCCTTCCCGGAGTATATCAATTTGTAAATGGGGAGGCTGCGGTCGAAAAACTGCGTCCGGTTCAGATTGAAGACCTTCTGGGACGCGAACCGGTAAAAACGGATCTGGATTCCATTACCGGCTATGTGAAAGATAAAGTAGTTTTGGTTACCGGCGGAGGCGGTTCCATCGGTAGTGAATTGTGCCGCCAGATTGCTGCCAATCAGCCGAAGATGCTTATCATA
>CAJMFH010000057.1 GCA_905212635.1 uncultured Lachnoclostridium sp.
ATGGCCCTTAGGAGGGCCAATATTAAACCACCACTTGAAGTGGTGGTTGATAACTAGTAATAATCTGTTTCATATTGTTATACCTCACTTTCTCTCAAAGTCCATTCTTAATTCGGTGTTTGGTATACCGAGCTTTAATCCAAAGGCTTGTACTCAGTAACTGCTTTGAGATACGCCTCCGGGTCGCCATTCAAAACGAGGTCAGCATACGCCAGCGGGTCATTGTAGATAAGATAGTCAAGCTCTGACCGCTGATACATATTGTCAGCGATTTCGTTTTCCACGGCGGTGCAGTTAATGGCAATCATACTGCCATCGTTAAATTTCAGTTCCACACAACCGCTATCCATATTGAACTCACAAGACAAGCCTTACCTTCATTCATATTCAATGTGTGTACACACATTATAGCATAACGATGTGGCGTTTTTCAATGGGTTCACAATTTACCGCATTAAAGTGTGACTTTTCTATGATCCAAGGGCGATATGGCGATTTTGGTGAAGTTCGGCGTATTCTGCATCGAAACGTACAGCTATCGACTTTGCGGCTTTGTGAGGCATTTTGCATGACCGCAAATATACGCACTCCCCAGCGAATGGTATTCACTCCGTAGCGATTCACTATTTTACAAAGGAACCGCACAAAGGCGATAACTATTTCACCCTTTTCACTCCCTTTGCCTTACAGAGTGGGAAATTGGCGATTTTCAGCCCTTAGCTGTACAAAAGCAGGCAGCACCCAACCGAAGTTGAGTGCCGCCTGTTTTGTTGTCCAATCCTGCTTGGCAGATGCCGATTTTGTAGTTTTCTCAAATTACTGTCTTATCGGCACACGGCATAAGGGCGTCCTTTTTGTGGTCTAGCAAGAAAAACTGCCGCCCGGGTCAAAAAAACTCCTCACCTTAAAAGCTGATCAATAAAAGTATGAAAGAAATTGAAAGATTTTGAAAGAAAATGATTGACAATGAAAGAAAATGGCGTTATAATAACAATACAAAAACGAAATGATCCACGAAAGGAGTGGTGAAAGTGCTGACAGAAGAGCGTTTGCAAGGAATTTGGCGGATTGTGACGGAAAAGGGAAGTGCCTCCATCCAGGAACTGATGGACGCGTTGGATATTTCAGAATCCACCGTCCGGCGAGATCTTGCCGTATTGGATGAACAGGGGCGGATCCAGAAAGTCCGCGGCGGGGCGATGGTTGTCGGAGATGCTTACAGCACGAAGGAAGACAGCGTGACCCAGAAAAAAGATAAAAATCTTGTCGAAAAGAGAGAAATTGCAAAATATGCGGCTTCGTTGATCAAAGAAGATGATTTTGTATATCTGGATGCGGGAACGACGACAGAATTGTTGATCGATTATCTGACGACGAAACAAACCGTATTTGTAACGAATGCGGTGGCACATGCAAGGAAACTTGCGCAGGCAGGATATACTACATTTATTCTTGGCGGCGAGTTGAAAGCGACGACGGAAGCAATCATAGGGCCGGAAGCGGTAGAAAGCCTTCACAAATATAATTTTACAAAAGGATTCTGGGGAGCGAACGGAGTTCACCAGAAAAATGGATTTACCACACCGGATCTGAAAGAAGCGAAAGTAAAGCAGACGGCGATGGAACATTGTGCCAAACGATATATTTTGAGTGATGCGAGTAAATTTTCTCAGATCTCATGTGTAAAATTTGCAGATTTTGCAAATGCTTGTATCATAACAACAAAAATCAGTGATCCGGCATTTGCAGAATGCGATAATATCATAGAAGTGCAGGGAGGTGAAGCAAAATGATCTATACCGTTACATTAAATCCATCTTTGGATTACATCATTGATGTCAAACATTTTGAACCCGGAATGGTGAACCGGACAACGGCAGAAAAGATTTTTGCCGGCGGAAAGGGAATCAACGTATCCATGGTGCTTAAAAATCTTGGATTTGACAGCACGGCACTCGGATTTCTGGCTGGCTTTACCGGGAAAGAGATTGAACGGCAGCTGGAAGAAAAAGGAATTTCTACCGACTTTATCTGTCTGGAGGAAGGAATTTCCCGTATCAATATGAAGATCCGTTCCGAAGTGGAAAGCGAGATCAACGGATTAGGGCCGGAGATTTCACAGGAAGCGATCAAAAAAATGTTTGACCGGCTGGACAAGTTGCAGGAAGGCGACATTTTAGTCCTTGCAGGAAGTATTCCGGCGAGCATGCCGGAGTCGATGTACCGCGATATCATGAAAAGACTGGCTGACCGGAAATTGAAAATTGCCGTCGATGCGACGAAAAGTCTGCTGCTCAATGTATTGCCGTTTCATCCATTTGTCATTAAACCAAACAACCACGAATTGGGAGAATTATTTAATGTCAAAATTGAGAGCAAAGACCAGGCAGTGGAATATGCAAAGAAATTGCAGGAGATGGGTGCGCAGAATGTCATTGTTTCGATGGCAGGGGAAGGCGCCGTGTTTGTAGGAGATGACGGAAGCGTATTCCAGAGCGAGGCACCAAAAGGAACCGTGGTAAATTCCGTGGGTGCGGGAGATTCCATGGTGGCAGGATTTTTAGCCGGGTATCTCGGAGAGGGAGATTACAAAGAGGCATTTAAACTGGGCGTTTGTACCGGAAGTGCCAGCGCATTTTCGGAGCAGCTGGCGACGAGAAAACAGGTAGAGGCGATTCGAAATGCTCATCATTTCGAATTTTAATACACAGGGACGTAGCGAAGAAAGGAGCGAAACGATATGAAGATTATTGATTTATTGGATGACAAAAGCATTCGTTTGTCAGCAGAAGTCCACAGCAAAAAAGAAGCACTGGACACACTGGTTGATCTGATGGATGCGAGTGGAAAACTGAATGATATCGAAACTTATCGCAAAGGGGTTTACGCAAGAGAGGAAGAGGGCTCGACGGGAATCGGAGAAGGAATTGCCATTCCTCATTGTAAATCTGCAGCGGTAAATCAGGCAGGTCTGGCAGCAATGGTTGTTCCGGAAGGAGTGAAGTTTGATTCACTGGATGGTGAACCTGCGAATCTGTTTTTCCTGATCGCGGCACCGGATACTGCGGACAATGTACATTTGGACGTGCTCAGTCATTTGTCCGTTTTATTGATGGATCCGGATTTTACTGGAAAACTGCGGGAAGCAAAGACGGTAGAGGAATTTAAGAAAGTCATTGAAATGGCGGAAAGTGAGCCGGAAGAAGAAAAAGAGCAGACCGAAGTGGATACCAGTGTGCCATTTGTACTGGCGGTGACAGGATGTCCGACCGGAATTGCACACACGTACATGGCGGCGGAAGCTCTGGAGCGGAAAGCAGAAGAACTTGGATACCGGATCAAGGTAGAGACGAGAGGTTCAAGCGGAGCAAAAAATGTACTTACGGCAGAAGAAATCGCGAAAGCAGACGGAATTATCGTGGCGGCAGATACGAAAGTGCCGATGGAACGTTTTGACGGAAAACCGGTCATTATTACGAAAGTGGCAGATGGTATCAATAAACCGGAAGAATTGATCCGAAAGATCGTGGACAAGCAGGCACCGGTTTATGAAAGTGAGGAAGCGCAGGAAACGGTTTCGGAAAACACAGAGAAGAAAGGAATCGGACACGCAGTGTACCAGCATCTGATGAGTGGAGTTTCTCACATGTTACCATTTGTTATCGGTGGTGGTATCATGATGGCAATCGCCTTTTTGATCGACACCCTGTGTGGATATGGCTCGACCGGTGGAGCGGATTTTGGAAGCTGCACCCCGCTTTCCGCATTGTTTAAATACATTGGCGGACTTGCCATGGGACTGATGGTGCCGGTTCTTTCCGGATACATCGCTTATTCGATCGCAGACCGGCCGGGGCTTGCGGTAGGATTTACCGGCGGACTTCTGGCAGCAAATGGAAATGCCATACTGGGAAGTTATGTATTTGCCGATAAGGTCGGTGAACTGGGAGGATTTTCCAAATTTGTCGCACAGTTTGCTTTTGTCGGTGAAAACGGCGGAAATACGGTATCCGGTTTCCTGGGTGGTATCGTAGCCGGATTTTTGGCCGGATTTATCGTACTCGGATTGAAGAAATTGTGTGAAAAACTGCCGGATTCCCTGGATGGAATTAAACCGACACTCATTTATCCACTCGTTGGTATTTTTATCATCGGTGTGTTGATGTGCCTGATCTTTAACCCATTGATCGGCCTGATCAATACGGGACTCAGCAATATGTTAAAGGGAATTTCCGATGCCGGAATGATCACGGTTCTCGGACTGATCCTCGGAGCAATGATGGCAATTGATATGGGAGGTCCGATCAATAAAGCTGCGTATGTATTTGGTTCCGGTATGCTGGCAACCGCTTCCCAGATGATGGAGCAGGGGGCGCAGGCAAGTGATCCGGCGGTGCAGGCGTGCTATATCGCAATGGCAGCAATCATGATTGGTGGTATGGTTCCACCGGTAGGAATTGCAGTTGCCTGTAAATTATTTCCAAAGAAATTTACGCAGGCGGAGCGTGGTTCTGCCGTTTCCAATATCGTAATGGGATGTTCGTTCATTACCGAAGGCGCGATTCCATTTGCCGCATCGGATCCGTTGCACGTAATCCCATGTACGATGGCAGGTGCAGGCGTAGCAGGATTCTTATCGGCGTTGTTTAAATGTACATTGATGGCACCACATGGTGGAATCTTTGTATTTGCGACGGTAGGACAGCCGCTGCTTTACATCGTTGCCTGGCTGGCAGGCTCGGCAGTGACGGCAGTAATGTTAGGATTGATCAAGAAAGATGCAGTAACTAAATAAACAGATAATAAATATAAAAATTAAGGAGGACACTATCATGAGAGAATTTCATTATGTAATCAAAGACGCACAGGGGATCCACGCAAGACCGGCAGGTTTGTTTGTGAAAGAGGCAGCAGCGTGTGAATGCAAAGTGACAATCGCAAAAGACGGCAGAGAGGTAGATGCAAAACGAATCCTCGGTGTTATGGGACTTGGTGCAAAACAGGGACAGGAAATCGTATTAAAGACAGAGGGCGCAGATGAAGATGCCGCAATGGATAAATTGAGTGCATTTTTGGAGGCAAATCTGTAAAAGCCGGGAGGTGTCAGCATGAACGTATGGGAAGGTAAAAGCGTTTTTGGTGGAATCGCAATTGGTCCTGTCGCTCTATTTGAAAAAGAGGAAGATCAGGTAAAACGCTATTCGATCGAAGATGTGGAAAAGGAAAAGAAACGTTTTGAAGACGCAAAAGAAAAAGCCAAAGAAGAGCTTGCAGGCCTTTATGAAAAGGCATTAAAAGAAGTGGGCGAATCGGGTGCTATGATCTTTGATGTACATCAAATGATGTTAGATGATCTTGATTATGTGGAGTCAATCTTAAATATGATTGACACACAGAAGATCAATGCGGAGTTTGCGGTAGCGACGACGGGTGACAATTTTTCCCAGATGTTTGCCGCAATGGATGACGATTATATGAAAGAACGTGCCGCCGATGTGCGCGACATTTCCAATCGTGTGATCCGCATTCTACAGGGAAAAGAAATGGGAGGGATTACCGGAAATCAGCCGGTCATCCTGCTTGCCGAAGATCTTGCCCCAAGTGAGACGGTACAACTTGATAAAAATCTGGTTTTGTCCTTTGTGACAAAACTGGGCTCGACCAATTCACATACAGCGATTTTAGCGCGGACGATGAATATTCCGGCGCTGATCGGAGTACACTATCCGGCGGATATTGCCGGAAAAATGGCGATTGTCGATGGCTTTGAAGGAAAACTTATCGTGGAACCGGATGCCGAAACGCTGTCTCATTATGAGACGTTGCAGGCAGAAGAGAAGAAAAAACAGCAGCTCCTTCTCGAATTAAAAGGAAAAGAGACGGTTACAAAAGACGGCCGAAACATACATCTGTACGCCAATATTGGCGGAGTTGCTGATGTTGCCGATGTGTTGTCAAATGATGCAGCCGGGATCGGATTGTTCCGAAGTGAATTTTTGTATCTGGAAAAGGATACGTATCCGACCGAAGAGGAACAATTCAAAGCCTATAAGACAGTCGTGGAAATGATGGCGGGAAAGAAGGTAATCATCCGTACTCTCGATATTGGAGCAGATAAACAGGTAGATTACTTTGAACTTGGTAAAGAAGAAAATCCGGCGATGGGCTACCGCGCGATCCGCATCTGTCTGGAACGGCCGGAAATTTTTAAAACCCAGCTGCGTGCAATTTACCGGGCAAGCCATTATGGAACGATCGCTATTATGTTCCCAATGATCATCTCGGTTCCGGAAGTGAAAAAGATCAAAGAAATTGTAAATGAGGTAAAGGAAGAACTGGACGCTCACGGAATTCCATACGGGAAGGTAGAACTTGGTATCATGATCGAGACGCCGGCAGCCGTAATGATCAGCGATCTTCTTGCGAAAGAAGTGGATTTCTTCAGTATAGGAACAAACGACCTCACCCAGTACACGCTGGCAATTGACCGCCAGAATCCAAGTTTGGATAATTTTTACAATTCCCACCACGAAGCCATCCTCCGTATGATCCGGATGGTAATCGACAATGGACACAAGGAAGGCTGCTGGGTTGGAATCTGCGGAGAACTTGGCGCAGATACGACACTCACAAAAACGTTTGTGGACATGGGAATTGATGAATTGTCCGTGACACCATCGATGGTATTGAAGGTAAGAGAAGCGGTGAGGGAGATCGGTTAGATTGGTCAGCATCTTCCTTGGCAGGGACGAATTTCTGCGGAGGAGAATGCGGGATTTTCTTTCGAAGAAGGAAAGCAGACACTTCGTGCAGAAAACTTGATAAGGAGATCGGTTAGCATCTTCCTTGGCAGGACGAATTTCTGCGGAGGAGAATGCGCGATTTCTTTCGAAGAAGGAAAGTGGACACTTGGTGCAGAAAACTTGATAAGGTTAGAAAGAAAAAAGCATCGATTGCTGTGCAATCGGGCTTTTTCTTCTTTCTAACCTTATCTTCAAACAGTTCTGCTCTCCGTGTCTCCTTCTTCTCCAGAAAGCCGTGCATTCTCAGCTCCGCAAAAATAGTCCCGCAAGAGAAGATGCTAACCGATTTGTAGTGGCGACGGGGGACACCGCCAAAAAGTTAGACAGGAAGAAAAAAAGGGGTGCCTGTTGTCGCTATCCGGGAAGGGG
>CAJMFH010000058.1 GCA_905212635.1 uncultured Lachnoclostridium sp.
TTTGAGGGTACAAAAAAATTAAATTTTTTTTGGTCTAGGGTTGACACGAGCAGGTGAGACGATTCCGAACACAGAAACTTTAAAATTGTTGTCAAAAGAGTTTGATGTATCGATCAATACTTTATTGGGAACGCCTGCGCAGCTGATCTGTCAATGCTGTGGAATGCCGTTGGAGGATTCAACAATTAGTAAGGAACCGGATGGAGAATTTAACGAATCCTATTGTAAATGGTGCTATACAGACGGAGAATTCAAGTATTCCAGCATGGAAGAATTGATTGATTTCTGTGTAGAGCATATGTCAAACGAAAACTGGCCGCCGGAGCAGGTCAGAGCACATATGTTAGCTGTAGTCCCACAGTTAAAACACTGGAACCAGGGCGAAAATTGAGCAAAAAAGAAAAACGAACAAATGTTCATATTTTTGTTGCATTATAAAACTCATTGTGTTATACTAAACACACGATGAGTTTTATTTTTTTCAGTATATTTTGTGATAAATCGTGTGAAGATAAGCATAGATGGAGGTGTTTCGATAATTATGGATCATTTTGTTTTACATTCTGAATATGAACCGACCGGTGACCAGCCGGAAGCCATAAAAGCGCTTGTGGACGGTTTTAAGGAAGGAAATCAGTTTCAGACACTTCTCGGTGTTACCGGCTCCGGAAAGACATTTACAATGGCAAATGTGATCGAGCAGATGAACAAGCCGACATTGGTTATTGCACATAACAAGACGTTGGCGGCTCAGTTATATGGTGAGTTTAAAGAGTTTTTCCCGGAGAACGCAGTAGAATATTTTGTTTCCTATTATGATTATTATCAGCCGGAAGCCTATGTGCCATCAACGGATACGTATATCGAAAAGGACTCCGCCATCAATGATGAAATTGACAAACTGCGGCATTCCGCGACGGCAGCATTGACCGAGCGCAGAGATGTCATTATTATTGCCAGTGTTTCCTGCATCTATGGATTGGGTAGTCCGATTGATTACCAAAATATGACAGTATCGCTCCGCCCCGGTATGATCCGCGAACGGGATGAAGTGATTGAGCGGCTGGTTGAGATACAGTATACACGGAATGATATGGATTTTCACCGTGGTACATTCCGGGTACGTGGCGATGTGCTTGAAATTTTTCCGGCATCGGCGTCCGACCGTGCCATTCGGGTAGAATTTTTTGGAGATGAAGTGGACCGGATTCAGGAAATCGATGTGTTGACAGGGAATCCATTGAATAATTTAGAGCATATGGTTGTATTTCCGGCTTCGCATTACGTTGTTTCTCTGGATAAAATGGAAAAGGCGATAACGGGAATAGAGAAAGAATTAAAAGAACGCGTGAAATATTTTAAAAGTGAAGATAAATTGATTGAAGCCCAGCGAATCTCAGAACGAACCCATTTTGATATTGAAATGGTGCGTGAGACGGGATTTTGTTCCGGTATCGAAAATTATTCCATGCACTTATCTGGAATGCAGGAGGGCGAGATGCCGCATACACTTTTGGACTATTTCCCGGATGATTTTCTGATCATGGTGGATGAGTCGCATATTACGATCCCACAGATACGGGGAATGTATGCCGGCGATCAGTCGCGTAAAACCACGCTTGTGGATTATGGTTTTCGTCTGCCATCAGCGAAGAGTAACCGTCCATTGAATTTTGAAGAGTTTGAGAGCCATATTAATCAGATGATGTTTGTTTCAGCTACGCCATCGGAATATGAAGAAACGCATGAACTGATGCGTACGGAGCAGATTCTCCGGCCTACCGGACTTCTGGATCCGGAAGTGATTGTTCGTCCGGTTGCGGGACAGGTGGATGATCTGCTGAAAGAAATTAAGGCGGTAACGAAGAAAAAGGGAAAAGTATTGGTGACGACACTTACAAAACGTATGGCAGAAGATCTGACGGATTATTACAAAGAGGTTGGTGTCAGGGTAAAATATCTGCATTCCGATATTGATACGCTGGAAAGAAGTGAGATTATCCGTGATATGCGCTTGGATGTGTTTGATGTTCTGGTAGGGATTAACCTGCTGCGAGAAGGACTGGATATACCGGAAGTAAGTCTTGTGGCAATCCTTGATGCGGACAAAGAGGGATTCCTTCGTTCCGAAACATCATTGATACAGACGATTGGGCGTGCAGCCAGAAATGCCGAGGGCAGGGTTATCATGTACGCAGATAAGCGGACGGAGTCAATGGATAAGGCAATTTCGGAGACGGAACGCCGTCGTAAAATTCAGGATGCCTATAATAAAGAACATGGTATTACACCGCAGACCATTAAGAAGGCGGTCAGAGAGTTGATCCGTATTTCTTCGAAAGCAGATGCCGGTATGGAAGAATTGCAGAAAGATCCGGAATATATGTCGGAAGAAGAATTGCAGAAACAGATTGCAAAGATCATGAAGAAAATGAATCAGGCGGCGGCAGAACTGAATTTTGAGCTGGCAGCATCGCTTCGTGACCAGATGATAAAAATGAAAAAGATATTGCAGGAGATGGAATAAAATGGAAAAGAAGAGAATCATACAGATACGAGGAGCAAAAGAGCATAATTTGAAAGGGATTGACCTGGATATTCCCCGTGATGAATTTGTGGTATTGACGGGATTAAGCGGTTCCGGAAAATCGTCGCTTGCGTTTGATACGATTTATGCAGAAGGACAGCGCCGTTATATGGAATCCTTGTCTTCGTATGCGAGAATGTTTTTGGGGCAGATGGAAAAACCAAATGTCGAGAGTATTTCGGGACTTCCCCCTGCGATATCAATTGATCAGAAAACGACAAACCGTAACCCAAGATCTACCGTAGGAACAGTAACTGAGATTTATGATTACTTTCGTTTATTATATGCGCGTATTGGCATACCACACTGTCCAAAATGCGGAAAAGAGATTAAGCGTCAGACGGTAGACCAGATGGTCGATGAGATCATGAATTTACCGGAACGTACCAAAATACAGCTTTTGGCGCCGGTTGTCCGTGGACGCAAAGGAGAACATGCCAAAGTGTTCGAACGTGCAAAAAAGAGTGGATATGTACGTGTTATCGTAGATGGAAATATGTACGATCTGTCCGAAGAGATTTCACTGGAAAAGAATAAAAAGCACAATATTGAGATTGTGGTAGACCGTCTTTCCATTCGCGAGGGGATCGAGAAACGTATGGCAGAATCCATTGAAAGCGTGATGCAGCTTTCAGGCGGGCTGCTTGTGGTAGATGTGATCGATGGAGAACCGATTAATTTCAGTCAGAGTTTTTCATGCCCCGATTGTGGGATCAGTATTGACGAGATTGAACCGAGAAGTTTTTCCTTTAACAATCCATTTGGAGCCTGCCCGGTCTGTCATGGAATCGGCTATAAGATGGAGTTTGCACCGGAACTAATGATTCCCGATCCGTCGCTGAGTATTGATGATGGTGCCATTGCAGTGATGGGCTGGCAGTCTGTGACAAATGAGGGAAGTTTTACCAGAGCGACGATGGAAGCATTGGCAAAAAAATACAAATTTGATCTTTCTACGCCATTTCAGGATTATCCACAGAAAGTTCAGAATATTATTCTTCATGGAACTAAGGGAGAAAAGGTGGATGTTCATTATGTGGGACAGCGTGGACGTGGTGTATACAGTATTGAATTTGAAGGCTTGATAAAAAATGTTGAGCGGCGCTACCGTGAGACAGCATCTGATACGACAAAGCAGGAATATGAGACATTTATGCGCATTACTCCGTGTTCCGAGTGTGGCGGAAGAAGATTGAAAAAGGAATCCCTGGCTGTTACAGTAGGAGACCGGAATATTGCGGAAATTTGTGATTATTCCATTGGCGATTTAAAGAAATTCGTGGATGGTTTGGAGTTGACACCGACGCAGCTTCAGATTGGTAAACTGATTTTGCGTGAGATCAAATCAAGACTTGGATTCCTTTTAGATGTGGGATTGGAATACTTATCATTATCCCGTGCAACGTCATCTTTGTCCGGTGGAGAAGCACAGCGTATCCGTCTGGCAACCCAGATTGGATCCGGTCTGGTAGGAGTTGCCTATATTCTGGATGAACCGAGTATTGGACTTCATCAGCGGGATAATGATAAACTGATAAAAACACTACAGCATTTAAAAGATCTCGGCAATACATTGATTGTGGTAGAACATGACGAAGATACGATGCTGGCAGCTGATTATGTAGTAGATATTGGCCCGGGAGCTGGAGAACATGGTGGTAAAGTGGTTGCAGCAGGCACTGCAAAAGACATTATGAACTGTGAAGAGTCGGTAACTGGTGCATATCTCAGCCATCGTATCGTGATCCCGGTGCCTGACAAACGACGCAAGCCAACCGGATATTTAAAAGTGATCGGAGCCAAAGAAAATAATCTGAAAAATGTAAATGTAGATATACCACTGGGTGTATTTACCTGTGTGACCGGTGTGTCAGGATCCGGAAAGAGTTCCCTTGTAAATGAGATCTTATATAAGACCCTGGCAAAGACACTGAACCGTGCCAGATGTATCCCGGGAAAAGTAAAAGAGATCAAAGGAATGGAGCAGTTAGACAAGGTTATTAATATTGATCAGTCCCCGATCGGACGTACGCCGAGATCAAATCCGGCAACGTATACCGGTGTGTTTGACATGATTCGTGATCTGTTTGCTGCGACACCGGATGCCAAAGCTCGTGGTTATAAAAAAGGAAGATTCAGTTTTAATGTTAAGGGTGGTCGGTGCGAAGCATGCCGTGGAGATGGAATCTTAAAGATTGAAATGAACTTTTTGCCGGATGTGTATGTCCCTTGTGAGGTGTGTCACGGCAAACGTTATAATCGAGAAACACTGGATGTTTTATACAAAGGAAAAAGTATCTATGATGTGCTGGATATGACCGTTGAAGAAGCACTTGACTTTTTCAAAAATATTCCGTCCATCCATCGCAAGATACAGACCATGTATGATGTCGGGTTGTCTTATGTAAAATTAGGGCAGCCATCAACAACCTTATCCGGTGGAGAAGCGCAGCGTATCAAACTTGCAACAGAGCTTAGCAAACGGAGTACAGGAAAAACCATTTATATTTTGGACGAGCCGACAACGGGACTTCATTTTGCAGATGTTCATAAGCTGATCGAGATTTTGCAGCGTCTTACCGATGGAGGAAATACCGTAGTTGTTATTGAACACAATCTGGATGTGATAAAGACAGCAGATTATATCATTGATATCGGACCGGAAGGTGGCGAAAAAGGTGGGACAGTGATTGCAAAAGGAACACCGGAGAAAGTAGCAGAGACGGAAGGATCTTATACCGGGGAGTATATCCGTAAGATGCTGCCACAGAAAGGAATGAAAAAATGAAAGAATACCCTTTTTTTGCTATGATGGCAAGAATGAAATACATTGAGAGATGGGCACTTATGAGAAATTCTGTTAAAGAAAATATCAGTGAACATTCTCTCGAAGTGGCAATGATCGCTCATGCGCTGGGAATCATTGCAAAGGAAAAATTCGGAAAAGACATTGACCTTGGAAAAATCACATTAATGGGGTTATATCATGATGCCAATGAAATCATTACCGGGGACATGCCTACACCGGTAAAATACTATGATGAAGAGATTCAAAAGGCATATAAAAAGGTGGAACGTGTGGCAAGTGTTACCCTGTTAAACCAGCTGCCGGATTATATGCAGCCATATTATCGTGAAATTTTTCTGGAACAATCCGGGGAAGAAGCATTATGGCGCCTTGTGAAGGGAGCGGATAAATTATCTGCGTTGATCAAGTGTATTGAAGAAAAAAAGGCAGGTAATTCAGAGTTTTCGACGGCATATGAGACCATTCTGGAATCGCTCAAACAAATGAAACTTCCGGAAGTTGACGTGTTTATGGAAGAATTTCTGCCGTCCTATACAAAAACATTGGACGATCTACAAAAAAAGTGAAAAAATTTGCTCTAACACTAGCGATATTTTTTCAAGTATGTTATACTGGTATTATTATAATGCAGATAGTAACAATTTTGTAAAGGAAGGTATAGAAAATGAGAAGGATATTATGTTTTGGTGATTCAAATACATATGGCTATTCTCCGGATGGACAGAGATATGCAGAGGATAGTATATGGCCGGGAATCATGGGGAATTTATTGGGAGATCGTTTCGAAGTCATTGCGGATGGAAAGAATGGAAGAACGATCGCTTTTGATGATCCGTATATGGAAGGCTGTAATGGTATGCGTGACATTGAGGCGAGTTTGGAAGCCAATGCACCATTGGATCTTGTTGTATTGATGCTTGGTACCAACGATCTGAAAAAGTATTTTGATGCAACACCGGCACAGATTGCAGAAAATCTGAAAGCAATGTGTGAATTGATCCAGCAGAAAACAGAGGCAAAGATTTTGATTGCAAGTCCAATGCTTTTGGGAGACGAAATTGAATTTTCTCCAACATTAAGTTTGGAATTTGGACGTGCTCAGATTGATTATTCTTTTGATTTTGCACCACAGTTTTCAAAAGTAGCAAAGGAAGTTGGTGCAGGATTTATTGATCTTGCTGTTGTGGCTATGTCGAGTGGAGCGGATTGTCTTCATCTTATGCCGGAAGAACATCAGCAGATTGGTGTGGCAATGAAAGATAAGGTGCTGGAAGCATTTGCAGAAGAACTTCGTGCCGAAGAGGAGGAAGAGCGCCGCAAAGCGGAAGAAGAGGCACGCCGTAAGGCAGAGGAAGAGGCACGCCGTAAAGCGGAGGAAGAGGCTCGTCAAAAAGCGGAAGAAGA
>CAJMFH010000059.1 GCA_905212635.1 uncultured Lachnoclostridium sp.
AAAAGTAAAAGTCAGGTAGATCAAAAATTCCCGCCATCCGGTCAGGATGGGCGGGGATTTTTTTAATCTGAAATAATCAGACAATATCAAAGTTTCAGGCTGAAAAATATAAAAGACTTGAGCGTTTACAGAATAGATGATATAATATTTGCATATAAATCGTGAATAGAAAGAAACTTATGAACGGGTAAAATGGAAAAGGAGGAAGAAGAATGGAAAAGAAAAAATGGATAAAAATTTTATTTGCATTTTGCATGATCTTGATTTTATCACCGGTCAGTACAGTTTTTGCAGATGAAATTTCAGAATCTGCAGATATCATATCAGCTCCAAAGGCAGTTTCTGCATCAGATTCGCGTGAAACAATTAGAGCGATAGAGCTGAATCTGAAACCAATAACCGAAATTACAAATATTAATGACTTTCAACCAATCACTTATTCTCCATCAGATAAAATTACTTTGAAAGAAGTTATTGTATATGAAGGGTATGATAAAGTAACGGGTCCAATTGCTTCCGCATATAATTCTAATAAGGCCTATACAGTTATGTATGAATTTGGATGCGATAAGGAAGCGTATGAACTTGACTCTTATTATAGTAAAGTAAAAATAAATTCTAAATATATACAGGACTGGAGTTACAAATGTCTCTATGGGGACACACTAAGGGTTTTTGTGTCTTATCCAAGTCTGAAAAATAAAGTTGGTGTAACCTTTAAGCCAAGAGATCAATGGAGTGGCAGCATTTCTAACATGTATGTTGGTCATGATCTGGGTGATGTCTATTCCGTTTGGCTTAGTTATTACAATGGGTTAAATCAAATTGATAAAAGCATTGATAGGGATACAGCATATGATCCAACAAAAGATTACAGTGTATGTATTACCATTACTGGGAAAGATCATGCTGTTACCATTTCACCTGATTTAACAAAGGATGATGTTACAATTAATTATGGCACGATCTGGAAAGTTGCCAGGGATGATTATTATGGTTATACAAAAATCTATGTGAATTTCCCAAGTGTAGAAGATGACAGCAGGGAATATACAGTCAAAGCGAAAAATGCTGAAATAATGAATGAAGCAGGTGAACCTGTTTCTAAGGCAAAAGCAGGGACAGTCCTTACAGTGAAACTTAAGGATCTCGATAAAATGTACGCTTTTGAGAAATGGGTGGTTGATGATAACAGTACAGATGTGAAGTTTCATGATGCGAAGAGTACGACAACAACCTTTGTTATGCCAAAAGGAGAAGTTTATATTTCACCGGCCAAGCTTTGGATAACGAGTGTGTTTTCTTATAAGCGGACTTATACCGGGGAAGAACAAACAGGAGTATTTATAGATCCTAACTATGCCGGTACAGTTACCGGAAATAAAGCGACAGAAGCAGGTACCTATACTGCCAGGGTCAGTTTAAAAAAGGGATATAGTTGGTCTGATGGTAGTACAGAAGACAGGGAGATTGTCTGGAGCATCGCAAAAGCTGACCGGGATGGACCAAGACAATTAGCCGGTGCCATGCCAACAAAGGAAGGAGCCAACGATGGCCGTATATTAGCAACAACAACGGAAATGGAATACCGAAAAGTCGGAACAACAACATGGAAAGACTGCCCGGATGAAGAGGTTACCGGGTTATCCACGGGAGACTATGAAGTAAGATATAAAGACACCAAATCTTACAATAGAAGTATAGCCTTAATCTACACCGTTCCAATTTGGGGATCAAAGACATGGGCAACATGGATTGAAAATGGAACACCAGAAATAACAATGTTACCGAAAAATGCAACGATTACCATTACTGCAGATCCGCCTGAAAAAGGTGAGGAATTTGACAAGTGGGTTCCCAATGCATCAAGTAATGTAAAGTTCGAGGATGAAAAGAGCGAAGTTACAAAAATGACAGTATTAGGAGGAAGTGTAACTGTCAGAGCTACCTACAAAGAGAAAGAAACACCAGGTGTCTGGAAACACGATTTAAACGTAATGAATGGTCAGGGCAGTGGAAAATATGCATATAATAAAACAGTAGAAATAACAGCGGATCTAGCTCCGGAAGGCAAAGAGTTTGATAAGTGGGTAGTAGTAGAAGATACAGTGGCGGTAGCAGATATAACAAAACCGAAAACTACCCTTACAACAAAAGGTGTTGACGGATGGGTGGTAGCCACCTATAAAGATATCGGATCGACGGCTGTCGATCATACATTAACAGTCGTAAACGGGAGCATCTATGGCAGCTCTAATCCAGGAAAATTTAAGCGGAATGAAGCAGTAACACTCTATACTAAAGAATTTAAAAATTTTGATAAATGGGTTGTGACATCAGGATCCGTTGTGGCTATACTTCCAAATGAATATACTCTTAATGTAACTGTCATAACATCCGATGAAGATGCAACGATTGAATCAACTCGTAAGAATGTTGAATCAGATACAACGCACACACAGACACCGGATACAGACAATACAGATAATACAGATCCGAATAAAAACCAGAAACTTTCCGGTATTTCCATCAAAAAACTGACAGCCGGAAAGAAAAAATTTACAGTAAAATGGAAAAAAGCAAAGAAATCGGAGTCTGTTTCCGGTTATCAGATCCAGTATTCAACGGATAAAAAGTTTAAAAAGAATGTCAAAACAAAGAAGTGTGGAAAGAAAAAGAATTCGCTTACGGTGTCGAAACTGAAAGCAAAAAAGAAGTACTATGTGAGAATGCGGAAATTCCGGAATGTAAAAAAAGATGGAAAGAAAAGCAGGATTTACGGTTCCTTTAGTAAAGTAAAAAAAGTAAAAGTCAGGTAGATCAAAAATTCCCGCCATCCGGTCAGGATGGGCGGGAATTTTTGCATCTGAAAAAAAGTAAAATTAGGAATTGACCCCGGAAATATATCTTTGTAAAATAAGAAAGAAACATGGAATATATGTAAAATTTAAGGAGGCTGTTTGTTTTATGAAAGCAACAAATGAGAAAAAGTCAGAAGGTTATTCTTCACCGTATGATTTTGAGGGAAGAATTCCACTTTCTCAGGCAATTCCACTGGGGCTTCAGCATGTCATGGCAATGTTTATCGGAAACCTGACACCGCTGATCATCGTGATGGGAGTTTGTGGACTGACCGCAGATGCAGGATTTGGCGAACTTCGTACGGCATTGCTCCAGAATGCAATGATCATCGCCGGAGTTGTTACACTGGTTCAGATGTTTTCCATCGGTCCGGTCGGAGGAAAAGTGCCGATCGTTATGGGAACGTCATCCGGATTTCTCGGAGTTCTGAACAATACCGTGGCAGCATGCGGCGGCGGTATTCTTGCTTATGGTGCGATTATGGGAGCCTGTATTGTCGGCGGTATTTTCGAGAGTGTTCTCGGAGCATTTTTGAAACCGCTTCGTAAATTTTTCCCGCCGATCGTTACCGGATCGGTTGTTATTGCAATCGGATTATCACTGCTTGGTGTTGGTATCAACTATTTCTGCGGAGGAAGCGGCAAAGCGGACTATGGTTCACTTCCGAATCTGTTTCTGGGATTTGTAGTACTGGTTGTAATTGTACTGCTGAAACATTTCGCACCGCAGAAAAGTATCCTTTCTTCGTCTGCAATCCTGTTTGGTATTCTGGCAGGATATGTTGTGGCGATCATTATGACACTTACGCTTCCGCACACCGGTATCGATGCAGATGGTGTTCAGTATACTTACTCCTGGGTTGTTGATTTTGCCCAGGTAAAAAATGCAGCGTGGATCGCTGTGCCGAGCTTTATCGGTTTTGGTGCTTTATCTGATGTAAAGATCACATTCCAGGCAAGTGCGATCATCCCGATCGGCATCATGTTTATCGTAACGGCGATTGAGACAGTCGGTGATATTTCGGCCTGTATTGAGGGCGGTATGGATCGTGAAGCAACCGATTCCGAGCTGTCCGGCGGTGTGATCTGTGACGGACTCGGATCCGCTTTCGCGGCACTGTTCGGTGTACTGCCGAATACTTCATTCTCGCAGAATGTGGGACTGGTTTCTCTGACAAAAGTTGTCAACCGTTTTGCAATCTCCATGGGAGCGATTTTCCTGATCCTGTGTGGATTCTGCCCGAAGATCGGTGCACTGATGTCCATCATGCCGCAGTCGGTTCTCGGAGGGGCAGCCGTTATGATGTTCGCATCGATTCTGATTTCCGGTATCCAGCTGATCACAAAGCATCCGATCGGCAGCCGTGAGATTACGATTATTTCCGTAGCGATCGGTCTTGGATATGGTCTTGGAGCAACCACAGGGGCAACCGCTCATCTGCCGTATTATGTACAGCTGATCTTTGGCGGTTCCGGAATCGTACCATGTTCTCTGGCAGCGATCATTTTAAATATCGTTCTGCCAAAAGAATCCAAACCGGTTCGTGAAATGTGGGAACTGGAAGATAAATAAATGAAAAAAATCATATCAGTCATCGGAGCGGGCGGAAAGACGACCCTGATCCATCGACTGGCAGAAGAATATCAAAGGAAAGGAAATGCTGTGCTGGTGACGACGACAACGCATATGTTCGCAGAGCCGGGTACAGACCTCTCCGGCGATGCTTTTTCTATACGGGAGAAATTACAGAGAGATCACTATTGTATGGCGGGCATACAATGCTCCGAAAATCCGCAGAAAATGCAGGCACTTCCGGAGCATACACTAAGAGAATTGCTGCATTACGCGGATATTGTTCTGATAGAAGCGGACGGAGCGAAACATCATTCTCTGAAATATCCTTCCGGGGCAGAACCGGTGATTTTTTCGGGAACGACGGATCTTTATCTCGTGCTTGGAACGTGGGATATTGGGAAACCCTGTAAGAAGGTAATCTTTCGCTTTGATGAGATGCAGAAAGAAGAGCTTATCCGGGATGATATGGAGCTGCCAAAAAGAAAGATTCTGCCGGAAGAAGCAGTGACAGAAGAGCATATCCGCAGAATCTTAAGGGCGTATCGGTACAGGCTGAAAGAAATCGGGTATAATGAGAAAATAACTTGTCTGTTTTCAAAGCAAGATGGGGAAAACATTCGATTCTGTCAGGCAGATACCGATATAGCCTCCGGCGGATTGCAGAGGTGCACAGAAGAATATGTCATGCGATGCATGACGTGCACCTCGCAGCAAGAATGCCAAAGGCATTCTTGAAACCGGGTTTTTCGAAAGTCTGAGCGGAACAAATGGAGGATTAAAATGAAACGGAATAGTTTGATCATCTGCCGCGGCGGAGGGGATCTGGCGACAGGGATCGTACACCGTCTGCACCGGGCGGGATTTCGTGTGCTGGTGCTGGAAACGGATCATCCGGCGGCGATCCGCCGTCAGGTTTCGTTCTGTGAGGCGGTCTACGAAGGAAAAGCGACCGTGGAAGGCGTGACGGCACAGAGGATTGATTCTGTATCTGAAATGGAAGAAGTTTTTGCCGGAGGATGTGTACCGCTTTTCGTTGATTCCAAAGGAGCGTCGATCGCAGAGCTGCATCCGGATGTCGTGGTGGATGCGATCATTGCCAAGAAAAACCTTGGAACAACAAAAGAGATGGCTCCGCTTGTGATCGGAGTCGGGCCTGGATTTACGGCCGGGGTCGATGTGGATCTTGTGATCGAATCGATGCGTGGACATAATCTGGCAAGAATTTTAGAAGAAGGATCGGCACTTCCGAATACCGGGATTCCGGGCAATATCGGTGGATTTACAAAAGAACGCGTGATCCATGCACCGACAGAAGGATTTATCAAAAATATCCACCAGATCGGTGATGTAGTGGAAGCGGGCACAGAGATTGCCAGAATTTATGAAAACATGGATGAATCCGGAAATTTTAGCGGTGCATCGGTAGCAGTTCCGGCAACAATCACCGGCATTATCCGAGGTCTGATCCGAGAAGGCTATCATTTCCCGAAAGGATTTAAGATCGCAGATATTGATCCAAGAGAAGGTGAATTGAAAAACTGTTTTACGATTTCAGATAAAGCCAGAAGTATCGGCGGCAGCGTGCTGGAAGCGGTTTGTCATCATGTAAATACGTGCAGCTAAAATCGAGTCAGACACAGGTGAAACAATCTGACGGATGGTTTAAAATGAGGATAATGCGGATAAACTAGTCGAAACAGATTAACAGGACGGATAGAAACAGTATGAATGAAAAGAAACTGACACATTTCAACGAAAGCGGCGAGGCACATATGGTGGATGTCCATGAAAAGGCAGATACATACCGTGTGGCGAAAGCGGAGGGCACCATTTTTGTAAATGAGGATGCTTTTGCGGCAATTTCGCAGGGAACGGCAAAAAAGGGAGATGTACTTGGAATTGCCCGCATCGCCGGGATCATGGGGGCAAAAAACAATGCATCCTTGATTCCGCTGTGTCATCCGATCGCAATGACAAAATGTGATGTGGATTTTGAATTAAATGAAGAAAAAAAGAGCATAAAAGCTGTCTGCAAAACGGCCTGCTTCGGAAAGACCGGTGTGGAGATGGAAGCACTGAGCGGAGTGAGCATTGCACTGCTGACCATCTACGATATGTGCAA
>CAJMFH010000060.1 GCA_905212635.1 uncultured Lachnoclostridium sp.
AGGATTAGTCTATCGGTAGGGCGCCAGCTTCCCAAGCTGGATAGGCGGGTTCGATTCCCGTATCCTGCTTTTAGGTAACTTGTGGCGAAAGGAGAGCCATACATGATTAAATATGAAGTGATAGAGATTGAGGAGCCGGATTTTGGCTGTGAAGGAAGACCCGATGGGGCGGTTCCGATGGCGAAAGTGACGCTGCGAGGTGTGCAGGACGGCGCGCTGGTGAAAGTGGAGATCGCGGACGGTTATCTTTATCAGGAAGAGATTGACGAAGGAAGCATCATATATCAGGACGATGCGGGAAGGTGGAAAAAATAGAGAATGAAAATAGCAGTAACATACGATGAGCAGACAGGAGAAGTGTTCCAGCATTTTGGACACTCCGATGCATTTAAGATTTATGAATTTGGTGAGAGCGGACTAACCGGAGCCATGGTGCTCAATACATCTGCGATCAATGGACATGAAGCGATGGCTTCGTTTTTGGCAAAAGGCGATGTCAAAGTGCTGATCTGTGGCGGTGTCGGCGAGGGCGCGATGCTTGCACTCAGCGAAGAAGGAATCCTCGTTGTGCCGGGAGTGAGCGGCGATGCAGATCTTGCGGTGGCACAGTTTCTGCAAGGTGTGCTTGCGACGGACAATACACCAAATTGTGATCATGGACAATTCCCGGGTGGCGGTTGCAGCGGCGGCTGTGGCGGATGCAGGGGATGTCATTGAGATAATAAAACGTCTTAAAGGGCAGGAAATTAACCATTTTGTTAGTTTCCTGCCCTTTTTTGTATCGTAGCAAAATAAACCACCGGCTAAGCCGGTGGTAATAATTACGAGTTAGACTTTTGGGTTTTTTGCAGTTTCTCAATCAGAGCATACGCTTTTGCAAGTTCGTCACTCTGGTTTTGGATGGTGTCCTCTTTAAGTTTCAGTTCGTCATCCTTTTTCCGGATGATGTCCCTTGCTTCATCCAAATCTTTCTGCATTTCATCAACCATATATTCAGCGGTATTGTGATCCAGTTCGGCTAATTCTTTGGAATACATGTTCATCACCTTCTCCGTGTTTTGACAGAGGTGGAAGATGTCTTTGTACATTTCTCTGAACATTGGAAAATTTTGGATAAGATCATAAATCTGTTCCGGATCGTCTGTACTTAAAAAAGTAAGCCAAGCCTCCAACTCTGTGTCGATATCTTTATTTTCCATGGTTTTATGGAAAATGTCAAGAGGAATGAACAAAAAATTCTGTAAAAGGTTCATTTCCAGTTTTGTGTCGGAGACGGCATGAAAAAAATGCAGATAGGTGTCCGGAAAGGCGTGAAATTCTTTTGGACTGTGTTCAAAGAAAACGATGACATGAACCGGTCGGATGTTTTTGTAATTAAAGTTCTTGGAATCACGATCTTTTACACGCTTGTACTGGCGAAGCAGAAGGTCGGCAGAGTAGCAGGAGGCGCGCTCGCCGGGAAAGCGGTAGCCGATCTTTTGCACCTCGATATTGGCGATACTTCCATCTTCGAACTCAACGACGATGTCGGTGATCAAAAAAGATGGCTCTACGGTAATGCGGGTAGTGTCATTTGGCAGAACTTTTAAGACTCGGACGTTCTTATTTAATAAGAGAGATAAAAGCCGGCTGAGCCGCTGCGGATTGTATTCCGGATTAAAAACTTCTTTGAAAAAGCTGTCAAAAAGGATCTTGACCCCGCGCTGGCCGGTGCAGATATCGAGAAATGATTCCTTTTGCGCTTCACTCCAGCGGATGAACAGGTTGTTTAATTTCCAGCTGCTTTGAATCTCTGCTAAAACTTCCTCGCGTTTGCGGTAGGAAAATAAATTTTGTAATGTTTTTTTGTGCATAAAATGCCTCCTTTAGTGTTTGGGTTATTGCGTCAAATTAATTTTAAATCGTTATGGGAATTAATAAGGATTCAGGACTTCCCTCCCTCATTTGCATTTCGAACACTTCGTGTTCTTTCTCGCCTTTGACAAGGCTAAAAATGCTCATAAGGGGATTAGGTCCCATGTGCACAAAAATTTGGAATATAAAGAAAATAGATTTTCTTTGTGCTGATTATGGTACCGTATTCAGCGAGAAATGTCAAGGAAAAAATGGTTTCTAAAATTTTAAGAGTTCCTCCGATTTTTCCCATTGCAAAACCCCCCATTTTCCTGTATGATAGAAGATAGATTAACAGTAAGGAGGCATACATTTATGTTGCAGATTAAGAATCCGGTTTTGCCGGGATTTAATGCAGATCCATCCATTATTCGCGTGGATGATACATATTATATTGCGAACTCTACGTTTGAGTGGTTTCCGGGAGTTCGTCTGCACGAGTCAAAAGATTTAGTACATTGGAATCTTCTTCCATCCGCATTGTCCACGACGACATTGCTTGATATGAAAGGAAATCCGTCATCGGGAGGTATCTGGGCGCCGGATCTTTCCTATGCAGATGGAAAATTCTGGCTGATTTATACGGATGTAAAAGTAACCGAAGGACCGTTCAAAGATATGATCAATTATCTGACGACGGCAGAAGATATCCGCGGACCTTGGTCAGATCCGATCCGTGTGAATGGTGTGGGATTTGATGCTTCTTTGTTCCACGATGATGACGGACGCAAATACCTCGTTCAGCAGACATGGGATCACCGTGAATACCACCATGCATTTGATGGTATCACATTGACGGAATTTGATACCGAGACGATGAAATTAAAACCGGAGACAGCTCGTACGATCTACGCCGGAACGGATGTCAAATTGGTTGAGGGACCACATTTGTATAAGATCAACGGATATTATTATCTGTTTGCTGCACAGGGTGGAACCGTCTGGACACATCAGGAAGTAGTAGCTCGTTCAAAGACATTGGATGCGTTGAGTTTTGAGACCGAGCCGGGCGATCCATTTATTACAAACTTTGATACACCGGAACTTGAGATCCAGAAGCAGGGTCATGGTGCTCTCGTAGAGACTCCTGGTGGCGAGTGGTATTATGCAAGTTTGTGTGGAAGACCGTGGAATCACGAAAATGAAAGTTCGATCGACCCACGTGGCTGGTGTCCTCTTGGTCGTGAGACAGCGATCCAGAAAGTATATTGGGATGAAGAAGGCTGGCCTCGTATCGAGGGCGGACACGGTGGAAAAGTGCTTGTGGATGCGCCGAAAGATGCGATTTTGACAGAAGCACCGGCAGATCATTCGATGCATGATGAATTTGATACACCAATACTTCATGATGAATGGAATACCCTTCGCGTACCATTTACCGAGGAAATGGGTACGACAGGAGACGGTAAACTGACATTGGTGGGAAGAGGTTCCCTTAGCAATAAACATGAGCTTTCATTGGTGGCGAAACGCTGGCAGGCATTTAATTTTGATGCCGAAGTGAAAGTGAAATTTGATCCGTTTAACTATCAGCAGATGGCTGGACTGACAAATTTTTACAATGACAAGCACTGGTCATTCGCTTTTGTTACCTGGAATGAGAAAAATGGCCGCGTGATTGAAGTGGCAGAGTGCAACCGTGGCGGATATCGTTCCTTCCTTCGCGACGATGCGATTCCGGTACCGGATGATGTAGAATTTGTATGGCTTCGCACAAAGGTAAGAAAACAGTCTTACAGCTACGAATATTCCTTTGACGGAAAGAATTATACCGAAATTCCGGGTACATTGGATGCAGCTGTATTGTCTGACGATTATGTACTTCAGTCTTACGGTGGATTCTTTACCGGAGCATTTGTCGGCATGGCATGCGTGGATTATTCCGGATACGATCAGACCGCAGAATTCCGCAGTTTTGATTACAAAGAATTGGATTAATTGATAGAAAGAGCCTTTTTTAAACCAGGCTCGATCAGATGGCTGGCGATGCAGCAGAGGATTCCGGGAAGAAGGACGAAAAGTCCGGGAACCGGGAAAACGATGACGCAGGCGCCGGCCATTGTAAATAATAGGATGAAAGTTTCTTTGATGTGGCCTGCCATCAGTCGTACGGAGAGCAGAAGGACGGCAGGAAATGAAGCGCGCAGGTGTGAGATCACGGCAAAGATATAATTGGCGAGAACCCAGAGGACGAGGCAGATTACCATCCATAAAAAGGGCGGTAAAAGATTGCCGTTTTTTTCGGTAAAGACTTGGGAAAGATCTACAGCCATCGCGGCACCGTAACAAAGAAACAGGATCGTTGGTGCAAGAGATTGGAAAAAATTGGATTTGAAGGCCGAGAAATATTCCCGGCAGATGTGAGCGGAAGTTTGTGTGTGACCGCGCGAGATACAGTGATAAAGCGCGGTCAAAGAAGCCCCTGAAGTGATAAGAGGGATACTCGTAAATAAAAATAAAAAGCCAAGCACGATTAGCTGACATGCAGTAGTCAGCCAGTCGTACAATTTGTTTTCAAGTAATGATTTCATAGAAACCTCCCCAAATAAATGATAAATTAAGCGGATTTCCGGTTAGGTGGACAGCTGCAGTTTGAGCAGTTCGGAATACGAACTTCCGGTATATTTTTTAAAACATTTTCCAAAATAATTCGGATCCGGAATGCCGACTTCTTTTGCCGTCATATACATAAGCATCCGCGATTCCAGACATTTTTTGGCCTTTTCCATGCGGCAGGCCGTGATGTAATCTGAGATATTCTGGCCGCAGTCAGCTTTAAAACGGCGGCTCAGGTAACTTGGATTGTAGCCGAATTTCTGCGCAATCGCGGTGAGATTTAATGCGGAATCCGGATAGTGGTTATCAATATACTGTTTGACGCGTTCCATATCCGAAGAGAGATCCTGCCGGACGGGCTGCTCCGGTACGACGGCAGGCAGGGCATCCAGTTCGCGGATCGCCTTTTGGCAGGCTTCCCGGATGTCTGTGCGGACAATCGGTTTAAGAAGATAATCCGTGATCCCAAGTCCGATACACTGCTTTGCATATTCAAATTCATCAAAGGCAGTCAGGATAATAATCTTCATCTGCCGATATCGTTTTAACGCAATTTTGGAAAATTCAATGCCGTCCATAAAAGGCATACGAATGTCTACAAAAATAATGTCAGGACGAAGTTTATCGATAATATTGATCGCTTCAATCCCGCTTGCTGCTTCGCCAACAACTTCCAGCCCCATTTCCCGCCAGTCGACCGATGCTTTTAAAAGATTGCGAAGCGCCTTTTCATCGTCAATAATCATAATACGATACATAAAAACTACACTCTCCTTTATAACAAATATACCTGTTACCTGTTTTGCAGCGGTAATTTCAAAACAATCTCACAATATTCCCCTTCTGTACTGTGAATCTCAAAGACATCTTCCGTTTTATAATAATAACGGATTC
>CAJMFH010000061.1 GCA_905212635.1 uncultured Lachnoclostridium sp.
AAATAGGATACGATATTTCGTCCTCAGAAAGATCAATGTCTGCACACAAAAGAAGATTCATATAAGGCTTATCCGCATAAGAGAACATAGTAAAAAGTTCAAGGTCCTCTTTTGACCGGATTTTTACAAACCACTTTTCATCCTTTTGCTCGGATGACAGAGTTTGATAATCCGTATTTTCCCGGATCAGATCCCCCGGATAGGCAACCCTGTAATAGTAATTTCCCCTTGATTCTTCCTTATAATAATATAAAGTCTCCTCCGGCAGCACCACTCCGGAAAATTGTTCTCCGTCCAGCGTCGCCGTAGGCAGTTTCTTTTTCAGGATCAGTTCTTCGTTCTCGTGTATTAAAAGCCCATCATATAGTTCATTCGCATTGTTATAATATTCATAACGATTTTCTCCGTCAAAATAGGTATTTTGAATCGCAAACCCATCTGCCACCGTAACGACATTTTCCGTATTCTTCTCCGGGAAGTTTAAGGTGACCTGATGTGTGCTTATTGGTGTCGTCTCGTCTTTTACCATCTGATCTGCACCCGTTTCTTCATCTTTTGAATAATCGTATTTATACGTTGTGCCATCTGCGAATTCAATTAAATTGGAAGAATATGTAAGTGCTGTATGTAAAGATCCTTCTTTGGTCGTCTGCATATCTTTTACCGGCAGTCCATTGATCTTTGCCACTTCTGCATCTCTCGGAAGTCCGGTTATCTCAAACAGATTTACATTGTTTCCATAGGTATCGTAAGCGGTTCCGAGTTCCAGCCTATCCCCGTTCAGTTCAAACACCCCTCCGCTGACGCGTACATGATCTGCTGCCAGCACCGTTGCAGAGGCATTACTACTTTCATTTACCTGTATCTTTCCGCCGCTCACCGTTATGCTGGAGGCTGCGTCAAATACCTTCAACTCATTATAATTAGATCCGATAAAGGGAATATTCCATGTCCCCCCTGTCATCACAATATCGTTCGCTGTTAAAAACAAGTAATTTTGATCCAGCTTTGTGATCGTTCCTCCGGTCATTGTAAACCGGTCTATACACGAGAGGTCTCCTTCAATTACAAGATTTCCTCCTTCCACGGTTACACTTCCGTGCTGACGTACTCCGGCTCTTCGTCCCGAAATTGCATCATACGCGCCTTTCAGTGTCAAAGTCGCATCACTTTCTTTCAATACCAGTTCCCCGGCCACCTCAATGACCTTGCTGCTATATTCTTGCTGCCCGATCCCGGTAAGACTGGTATCGTCCTTTACATACACGTTTGCCTTTCCTGCGATATCAAGAATAGGGAAAAATGGATCATTATATCGATGGGAACTTGTATCAATCTCCATACAATATTTGTCATCATTTTGAATGACCGCCCCGTCAAAGATGATGTTTGCTTCGACTCCCTCTGCCACCACGATATGGGTGTCGATCAGCGCACCATTGATCTCGTTGCTTCCTTTAATGATATAGGTTCCCTTTTCTGTAATATTAATCTCAATGACTTTCTCCGTAATTTCTTCCCCAAAACAATCCACGACTGTTTTGTCCGTTATAAGCGACGCATCCGACAGATCATAGATAGTGGCATCTTCATCTTCGGCTGGCATCGAAAGCGCCTTGAGCTCCTCCAGTGTCGTCTGTCCTTTTGCATACGCATCGGTGTAAGTCACAAACGGAATGCTGGTAAGCATTGTCGCCGTCAATGTTGCGACGCAGATTCCCCTTTTTGCCTGCTTATAAAATTTTTTTCTCATCCCTTTTCTCCTTTTAGCGTTTTATTCTTGAATTTATCATATTTTTATACTTTTTTCAATATTTTTACAGAATTGTTATTATGACGACAGAATTGTCGATTGGAAAATGAGGCTTGCGTTATATAACGTTTGTTGTTAAAATATGGATATCAAACAAAAGGAGAATGTTTTTATTATGAGACAAGAATTTCGATATAGCTTTAACTTATTGTTAATTTTAGCAGCAGGCATTCTGGCGTTATTTTTTACGACCGGATCTGCTCAGGCGAAAGTGAAAACAACGATTAAAAACGGAGTCTGTACGGTTTCCGGAAAAGGTGCCATGACGGACGACACCAGTTATAATAAGAAGATAAAAAAGGTCGTAATTAAAGACGGGGTGACTTCTCTCCCGGAAGAAGCCTTTGCGGGCTGCCTGAAACTGAAGGAAGTTTCCATCGCCGACAGTGTAAGAAGCATCGGGGCGGGCGCCTTTATGCAGACGGATCTCCGCGAGATCACGATACCAAATTCAGTAAAAAAACTCGGAAACAGCGCTTTAAGTTCCTGTAAAAATTTGAAAAATATTAAAATGCCCGGAAACGTAAAAATAACCTATGAAAGCGATCAGTATTTTCCTGTCGTTCAATTTGACGTTAATTCCCCGGTGAAAACCATTGAATTGACAAGCAGTCTCAACCTGGAAATATTTATGTATCTGTCGGCGGAAAATATCGTGGTATCCAAAAACGACCCCAAATATACTTCGATCGACGGCATTCTCTACACAAAGGATGGAAAAAGCCTTGTACGCATCCCAAATCTCCGCAAAAAGGCAGTCATTGCGGATGGCTGCGAGGAATTTTGCACCGCAGCGGTAGAATGGGCAGGTGACGATGATGGCGATCCCTATATGGGATGCGAAGACCTCAAAGCGATCTCCCTGCCGGAAAGCATCCGGACCATTGATACGAAAAAACATTTGACCCGCTGGGGAACCTGTCCTTATATGGAAGAATACACCTTGGATAAAACGGATTATATTTCCTTTACCATCGCAAATAAAAATATGCCGTGGGAGCAGGTTTCTCTTCTTCACAAAAAATTTAATACGCCGTATGAAAATCTCCAAAAAGAAGTTCCTGCCGTATTTGGACCGGGTGCAGAGCAGGGCTTTATAACTACAAAAGACGGAACGCTATTATTAAAATATGTAGGAAAAGACAACAATGTATGTATTCCACAGGGCATTATAAAGATTGAGCAAAATGCTTTTGCATCATCCGCCTTAAAAAATGTTGTTTTGCCGGAAGGGCTGGAAAATATTGGCGAAAGCGCCTTTGCTAATTGTAAAAAACTTACAAAAGTTACCATTCCGGGCAGTGTAAAAGCCGTTGATGGTTTTCGCGAAAGCGGCATCCGGGAGCTTACTCTGGAAGAGGGCATCCAAAAAATTACCGAAAATGCTTTCCGCAATTGCAATCATTTAACCTCCGTCACGATTCCGGACAGCGTAACATCTGCCGCCGGTTTCGAACGTTGTAAAAATTTAAAAAAAGTGGTTCTCGGTAAAAATGTCCATACTATTGATGCCTATGCTTTTAACCGCACGTCGCTTACCGAGATCATCATTCCCAAAAGTGTGAATCGGATCGACGAGGATGCTTTTTCAAAATGTAAGAATTTAAAGAAGATCACTTTCAAGGGCACTCCACTTGACATTTCGCCTTATGCCTTTGACGGAACTGCCGTTGTCACGGAACCGGGCAGCATCAAGACACAATACACCTGGGCTGTCCTTGACCGCTTAAAGAGTACCCGCAAAAAGTCCGTCTTCAACGGTACGTTTCACTGTCTCCGTTTAAAAGGTGCAGACGGATACGAACTTCAGGTATCTTCCGCTAAAAAATTCACCAAGAAAACAGCAAAAACTTTTGCTGTCAAAAAGGACGGAAAACGGGTATGCAGAAATATAAAACTTCCCGGTGATTTATATATCCGAATCCGTCCGTACAAACTTACAGGCGGCGTGAAATCCTATGGAAAATGGACATATGCAGACTACGATCCCTGGAGTTATGCCGACGAATCCTGACAAAAAATAGAGGCTGCGCTTCTTTGCACAGCCCCTCTCTTTTTGTAATGTTATAGGATGATTTCAAAATAATGTTCTTGCCATTGATATCAACGTCGTTTCCGTCTTTATTGATGCCGCTCACCAGCAAAGTAAATGTCGTAGTATCGCCGTCTACACCGCTGACTTTCGGTTCTACAAAAGTGCAATCGTATGTCTCGCCCTTGTCGCCTTTGACGGAAAGACTGACAATGCTGCCGCTGCCACCTTGCCTGTCATCTTCCAGCGATTGCTCTTTTTCTGAACATTTTCGCTGTCCTTCTCCTGCTCAATCTTTACCATTGTCTTCGCAAGGATTCTCTTTTTCTCTAATTCCGTCATCGCAGATTCCTCCTTTCGCCACTTTTAAGCGGTCTTAATCCCTCTCTGTAACAGCTGCTTTTTCAAATGCTCTCTGCCTCGCGCCAGCCTGCCGTCTTACCGAGCGCCGTCTTACGGGCAATCCCATACAGGTATATTTTCAAACCTTTTCCATTTTTGATCAATACCTTGTCTCGGGACTTCCACAATCCAACGAACGCATCTGAAATCGCTTCCTCCACATCCTGCACTGGATATCCGGCAAGTATGGACTTACAGATACTTTTAACTGCGCCCCCGTACTGCTCTATGGCAAGTTCAATCCCTTGTGCGGCATCTGCTTTTATTAGTTGTAATAATTGTTCTTCCGGCATCTTGCACGCCTCCTTTATCTTCTTTCTGAAAGACCTTTCACTTACCTATTCGTATATTATATCGAAAATCCCTCGGATTGGGGAAAAAATTTTTTGGGCGGGTGCTTTTGCAGCGTGGGGGACTTTTGCTGCCAACGGGGGCTTGGGCGACAGGGGACGCTGGCTTTGGGGCAGGGTGGGCGCTCCGCACACGTCAAAACTTGTTTTTTCTTTTTGGCGTGTACTTTTGTTCTCTGGCGCGGGCGAGATGGGCGCTCCGCACACGTCAAAAACTTGTTTTTTCTTTTTGGCGTGTACTTTTGTTCTCTGGCGCGGGCGAGATGGGCGCTCCGCACACGTCGCAGACTTGCTTTTTCTTTTTGGCGTGTGCTAACGG
>CAJMFH010000062.1 GCA_905212635.1 uncultured Lachnoclostridium sp.
GTTCTCTTTGGAAGATATGGATATGTCCGAATTTCAGGATGGGGCAACCTACACGCAGATCAAGGACTATGTACTGGAACATAGCGGATTAAAGGTATCAAACCTGTATATCTCACAGATTAAGCGGAAATGTGGGATTGAGGTTTGTAAGAACTACAATCTGCCCAAATCCGAAGATTCCAGACAGCCTCTGTGTCCACCGGAAAAAGAGAAAGCAATCCGAGAAGCATTCAAATATTTTGGGATGATATAACATCCCGTAAAATGGAGGTTTCTTATGGATAGATTGATTTCTTGTAAGTTTAACATGGATACCGCTTGTGTGGAACTGAAATTCTTTGATGGTAGTATGATTGCGATTGATACGATTGCGGTTGAGAACGAGGTTGCCGACAATATGTATCAGAGGTCGGAACTGGATTATCTGATTTACAATGACCCGATTGGATATGCTGATTTGATATTGAACGGAGATTCCAAAACCTATTTGAAAAACTGTTACAGAGTATAAATCTGTGGATACGGCGATTGGAGCGATTTGCCTGGCTCACTAAACCTCTAAGCCCATAGTTATTGGCTAAGGCAGATATTCAACTTTAATTTTAGAAAACATAAATAAAGGCTATCCAATCTTTTTGACTGGGTAGCCTTTGAAAGTTTTGCTCTTTCTACTTTTTAAGAATCAATTTATGAATGACCATGCCGATTATCAAACCAAAGGATGATACTGCCAAATACCAAAGCGAATGTATCAATGCTGTCTCGTTATAGTATATAAACACAGATGGCACAAATGTAATTGCTATGATTATTGGATACAAGTACTTTACTTTCAGATTTGAAATGCTGCCAATTAGAATTGAAAGCAATAATGTTGCTAAAATAAGCAAAACTATCATTCCCATAACGTCTGTTGGTCCTGCAAATAATGGAAATACATAAAACATAAATAATTGAATTAAGAGTATTAGTATCTCCTTCAAGTATTTCTTCATAATCAAAACACCTCCGTTCATATAAACTCTTTTTTATTTCATTTTGCAAAGATTATCTTGATTTGCAGTTTGTCATTGTTGTAGATTGCTCCAATACTTCCGCCCATACGCTCAATCAGCAGCTTGGCGATGGACAATCCCAAACCGGTTGAATTGCGACTGGCTTCTACTGTATAGAAACGGTCAAACAATCTGCCGACCGTCACATAATTCAGATTGTGCGCCGTGTTGCTGAATGTAACACAGCCGTTCTTATCCATGACTACGGACAGATCGCCGTCAGAGTATTTCAGCGCATTGCTGATAATGTTGGAAAAGATACGGTTGACCGCACCTGCATCCAGTTCACGGAAAACCGGTTCCTCCGGCAATTCGATTTCCGGTTGGATGCCTTTTTCCTGCATGACCGCATAGAAAGACAGCAGACTTTCCTCCAATGCCCGGACAACATCCATACGTTCTGGTTTCAGTTCCTGAAAAGAAGTAACCACACTATATCTGAATAGTTCTTCGGTTAGATTTTTTAAAACATCTGTTCTGTTTTGGATTTGAGAAAGATAGCAGTGTACCGTTTCGCTTTTTTCCTCTCGTTCCAATAGGTCAAGATAACCGTTTATCGCCGTAAGCGGAGTTCTCAGGTCATGGGAAATATTGGTGATAGCTTCTTTCAGTTCCAGATCGCCCTGTTGGTAACGATGGCGTTCCTTGCGGAGCAATCGAAGCTGGATATTAATCTCCGAAGCCAGTTTTCTCAGATGAGGGTCGCTGGAAGAAATATCAATCAGAGTGTTTGTGTCGGAGGAAAGACGTTCCTGGAATTCTGTATGAATTTCATCAATACTTTTTTCTATAAAAATAATCTTTGTGATTAGAAAAAATACAACAATTAGCAAAATACAACACAAAATCCAAGGGAACATCTTTCTACCTCCTTACTTTAGGTTCTTTTTCTTAAAGGAACGACTTCCTATAAGAGATGTTGAAAAAATTACAAACGCAGAGCACAATGGAAGAAAAATCAGGTGTTCCACCCCTTCTTCGCAAAGAATTACACCTTGTCCTCCAGGTGTCAGACAGATAAGAAATTCCAGCAGGATACGAAATGTTCCACCGATGAATTTGATATTTTGGGGATGCCATCGCACAGTTGGGTCTGTATCACTCCACATCCATCCATCCAATAACTCTGGTTCTGCAAAACGATCATAAAGGAGCATCCCGATTATGACCATTGCAGCTACAGCTCCCAGACAAAGAAGTGTCGCTGAGTTTTTGTTCTCCGCCAGACTTGCCAACAGACAACATACGCTGGAGAGTGCAACGACCATCAAAAGGCTTGAAAAAATATAAAATGCCATCTCTCCCAAAGAGAGGTTCAGGCTTGCCGTACCCAGTAGCGGAATACCCAGCATCCCATTAACTATCAACCAGATTAGTGCAGTACTCAGTCCAGCACATATGGTCAGGAGAAGATTGGAAAAATAAACTTCTTCACGAGTGTGTCCGCAGATTAGTTTATTGCGCAGAGTTCCATATTCATAGTCTGTTCCCCACAAATATGCGGCAAATACGGCGATAAATGGTCCCATCAGGGGTGAATATCCAAAAAAACGGGCGACCAGCTTATAGATGTATGCATTAGTCAAATTCGTCTGGAAGTAACCGTTGAGGATGATGAATGCGGAAAGCAATACAGCAATCACTAATTCTATTCGAATCATTTTTTTATTCTCTGTACGGTAAAAGGCTGCTCGAAAAAGTTTACGCATTATTATCACCTCCAACCAGAGAGATGTAATAACTCTCCAAACTTTCATCTTTTTCCTGCATAGACAGCACTTCGCAGTTTTCCTTTGCCAGTACAACGGTCAGCTGTGTCACATTGATCTTTGCGAACACATCGGCTGTTGTTGCGGAGATAATTTTATATTCCAGATTCATGGAATCCAGCACACGAGCCAGAGTAGAAGTATCGGTCACTTCCATGCGGACACACTTGCGGCAAACTGTGTCCAGTTCTTCTGCACTCAGTTCCTTCACCATGCGACCATTATCAATGATACCGTAATGAGTAGCCAGACGGGAAAGTTCATCCAGAATGTGACTGGAAATAAGAACTGTAATCTGTTTTTCTCGGTTCAACTTCAAAATCAGTTCTCGCATTTCCACAATACCCTGAGGGTCGAGACCATTTACAGGCTCATCAAGAACAAGAAAGTCGGGATCACCGGCTAATGCGATAGCGATGCCCAGACGCTGCTTCATACCGAGGGAGAAGTTCTTCGCTTTTTTCTCTCCCGTGTTGTCGAGACCTACCAGCTTCAACAATTCCTGAATACAATCAAATGATGGCAGACCAAGAATGAGATACTGGTGCTTCAGATTTTCCTCCGCAGTCATATCCATGTAGATGGACGGTGTTTCCACCACAGCACCCATGCGACGGCGGGATTTGATAATATCCTTGCTGTCATTGCGGATGCCGTACAGAGAAAAGCTACCGGAAGTCGGTTCCTGCAATCCGCAGATCAAGCGGATCAGGGTTGTCTTACCAGCGCCGTTCTTTCCCACAAAGCCATAGATGGAACCTTTGGGAACATTCATAGTAAGACCATTCAATGCCTGAAAGTTTTTATACTTTTTTGTCAGGCTGTTTGTTTGCAAAATATAGTTCATATTGTATTACCTCCTTTGCTGACCTAAGTTTACAAAACAAAAGTCAAGAAAGTGGTCAAGAAAAACGTCAAGATTTGGTCAAGATTTTTTGTTCTGCCAATTTGAAACCAATTCCCCAGACTGTTTCGATATAGTCTACACCGCTGACATCCTGCATCTTTTTACGAAGATTGCTGATGTGCTGCTTCAAAGAACGCTCGGTGCAGTCGGGTGTGTCCAGACTGATTCTGTCAAGCAGGACACTCTTTGAAATTACCTGTTTGGGATTTTCCATCAGCAGTTTTAAGATGGCATACTCCGTTCGGGTCAGCTTCACAGGCTGCTCCTGTACTGTCAGAGAAAGGGAAACCATATCCAAAACCAAATCGCCAACGGAAAGAGATTTGGTTTCGCCATGTTGTTCTGCCTTGCGGAGCTGAACAGTGATACGGGCAAGAAGCTCCTTTGTATCAAAAGGCTTGGTCATGTAATCTGCCGCACCGCCCAGCAGAAGATTTACCTTGTCTTGCACATCTACTTTTGCGCTGAGAACGATAACAGGAATGTTCTCAATGTGGGGCAGAACTTCCTCGCCAGACAATCCCGGCAACATCAGATCCAGCAGCACCAAATCGGGCTTGTTTTGTGAAAGAAGATATAACGCTTCTGTGCCGGAGTATGCACGAAGAACAGAATAGCCCTCTTGCACCAGCACTTCTCTCAGCATATCTCCAATATGAATATCATCATCTATGATTGCGATTGTTTTCATTCTCGTTCCTCGTCAATTTCCTTTTATAGTTCAAACGCTACTATCGTTTCCTTTGGCAACTTCTCGTTTTCGCAGTTTAGAAGGTAGGCTATTGCCTTGTTCGCAAAGCGGTTTGTTTTCATTGTATCCCAATCGGCAAGTCGGACTATTTCTGATGTGCCGTTCTCAAAATCAAATGAAATCTGGCCCCATTCGCCGTCGCAGTCTGCTTGGTATTCGTAGATTGCGGCGGCGATTTTCTTTTTGCGCTTGGTTTTGGATTTCTGTT
>CAJMFH010000063.1 GCA_905212635.1 uncultured Lachnoclostridium sp.
GGAAAAGACACGTTTTATGAATGAAGCGGCAAAGAAATGTCTTACCTTTGACAATGAGATTGAGAGAAATAACTATATTGAGGCCTTTGCGAGACAATATGCAATACGCGCGGAGGATTTCCGGGGACTGGTCAGCAGACAGGCAGCAGCCCGGGTCGGTATTGATTATGAAAAGATCCGTCAGGAACGCAGACAGAAGTCAAAGACGCAGAAAGAAGATGGTATTTTAAAGATACAAGGCGTACTCTTGACATGGATTGCGGAAGACGTTACGCTGTTTCTAAAAATTTCCAGATGGCTACAGCCGGACGATTTTTTTGAGGAACCGTATCATACCATTGCCGGTATGCTGTATGAGCAGGCAAGAAGCGGTGAGATCTCGCCGGCACAGATCATCAGTTATTTTGAAAGCAAGGAAGAGCAGTCTTTGGCGGCCGGTATTTTTAATAAGCAGGTACAGCAGGTCAATGAAGAGGCCGAGCGTGAAAAGGCGCTCAATGAGATGGTAAAAACTCTCAAAAAAGCAAGCCTGGACAAGAAAAGCCGGGAAATTACCGATCTTTCGCAGTTACAGAAGATCATTATGGAAAAAAAGCAGTTAGAGACATTACACATTACATTGACATAAATGGCAGGAAACTTGTAAATTTGCAAGAATGGAGGAAAATATGAAGGAAGAAAAGAATACAGTGGATGAGCGAGTACAGTTTTTGGAATCATTGAACAAATTGGTGGAGCTGGGAAAGAAAAAAGATGGTAAGATTGACTTCAGTGACATCAATGAGCAGTTCAAGGATATTGACCTCGATGGGGATAAGACGGAAAAGATTCTGGATTATCTGGAGCAGAACGGAATCATTGCGATTTTGCCGGATACCGACACCGATGACGATATTATCCTTGATGTCGATGATGAACCAACGGAAGAAGAACTCGAAAATATCGAATTTTCTGTGCCTGACGGTGTCAGCATTGAGGATCCGGTGCGTATGTATTTGAAGGAAATCGGTAAAGTTCCTCTGCTGTCTGCTGATGAAGAGGTAGAGCTGGCGAAGAAGATGGAAACCGGGGATCTGGATGCGAGAAAGCGTCTGGCAGAGGCGAATCTCCGACTGGTTGTCAGCATTGCCAAACGTTATGTCGGCCGTGGTATGCTGTTCCTTGATCTGATCCAGGAAGGAAATCTGGGACTGATCAAAGCGGTGGAGAAATTCGATTACCGCAAAGGATACAAGTTCAGTACCTATGCGACTTGGTGGATCCGTCAGGCAATCACGAGAGCGATTGCCGATCAGGCGAGAACCATCCGTATTCCGGTGCATATGGTGGAGACGATCAACAAATTGATCCGTGTACAGCGTCAGCTGCTTCAGGAGCTCGGAAGAGAGCCGTATCCGGAAGAAATTGCAAAGGAAATGAATCTTCCGGTAGACCGTGTGCGTGAGATCCAGAAAATCTCGCAGGAGCCGGTTTCTCTGGAAACGCCGATCGGAGAAGAGGAAGACAGCCACCTTGGTGACTTTATTCAGGATGACAACGTTCCGGTTCCGGCAGAGGCAGCCGCATTTACTTTGTTGAAAGAACAGTTGTCAGAGGTGCTTGGCACATTGACCGACCGGGAGAGAAAAGTATTGGAACTTCGTTTCGGACTGGATGATGGTCGTGCCCGCACATTGGAAGAAGTTGGAAAAGAATTTAATGTTACGAGAGAGCGGATCCGTCAGATTGAGGCGAAGGCGCTTCGTAAACTGCGTCATCCAAGCCGCAGCAGAAAATTGAAGGATTATTTGGATTAATGAAATTATCAACGCGTTTACAGATGAATGTATCTTTGGTTCCGAAGGGAGCCAGAGTGGCAGATATTGGATGCGATCATGGATATGCGGCAATCTGGCTCGTTCAGAATCAGGTGGCAGAAAAAATGATTGCGATGGATATCAATGAAGGACCGATCGCACGGGCGAAAGAGCATATCCGGCGGGAAGGTCTGGAAAACCGGATTGAATGTCGTAGAAGCAATGGCGTGGAAAAACTGGAGCCGGGAGAGGTCGATACGCTGATGATCGCCGGTATGGGCGGCCCTTTGATGATGGATATACTGGATGCCCGTCCCGAAGTGCTTGAAAAAGTGCAGACCTTGGTATTGCAGCCGCAGTCTGAGATTGGATTCGTTCGGGAAAAATTGTCAGATTTTGGATTCGAACTTGTGCAGGAGAAGGCATGCCGTGACGAAGGAAAATTTTACTTTGCCATGCTTGCAAAACGGTCAGAAAAAGCGGGAAAACGCCACGGATACAATGTACCGGGAACCGGTTACAGTACCTATTTGATCGAGAAGCAGGACCCGGTGATGCTTGAGTTTCTGCTGCAGGAAAAGAAGGTTTATGATTCAATCCTTGACAGATTGGCAGAGCAGGGAAATACCGGTGCGCGCCGTTTGGAAGTGGAGAATCTGTGTACACTTTTAGAAGAAATTACAGAAAAAATGAAATGAGCGGAAAGGAGATGAGCACCATGGAGAACATTTCGGTAAAAATCGATGGAAAAAAGGTAGTTTGTGAAAAAGGAATTACATATTTTGAATTAGCAAAACAGACCGGACACTCGGATGCGCTTGTCGTAAAAGTAGATGGTGTGGTAAAAGAACTTGGAAAAACCGTAGAAAGCGGAACCCATATTACATTTTGTAATTTTCAGGATAAAGACGGCCGCCGCGTGTATGTCAGAGGACTTACCATGGTTATGTTGAAAGCCTTTTACAAAGAGACACCGAAAGATAAATTTGAAAAGATCTCGGTAGAATATTCGATCGATACAGGGTACTACTGTACACTACGCGGAGTAGAAGTGACTGATGAGCTGCTTGCCTGTGTAAGTGATCGTATGAAACGATATATCGATGAAGATGTTACATTTGAGAAAAAGACAATGAGTGTTCACAAGGCCATTCGTTTGTTTGATGCGAAGAAAATGTTTGACAAGAGCCGTCTTTTGCGGTATCGTAGAAGTTCGAGAGTAACGATTCATAAACTGGGAAAAGTCATGGATTATTTTTATGGCCCGATGCCTTACAGCACAGGTTGTTTAAGCAAGTTTAAACTTCAGGCGTTTGAATCCGGCTTTGTGCTTATCGTGCCAAAAGAAGACGATCCGAAGCATATTCCGGAGTTTGTACCAAGCTATAAATTGTTCCATACGTTGGAAAAGACGGCTAAGCGCGGAGTACAGTTGGAAGTGGAAAATGTCGGACAGTTAAATGATGTGATTGTAAACGGTGGAATGCGTGATCTGATGCTGGTGCAGGAAGCACTGCATGAGAAAGAGATTGGAAATATCGCAGAACAGATTGCTTCCTCCAAAGAAGTGCGTGTCGTAACGATCGCCGGGCCTTCATCTTCCGGAAAGACAACCTTTTCTTACCGCTTGTCGGCACAGTTAAAGACATTTGGTTTGAAACCGCATCCGATCGGACTCGATGACTATTTTGTCAATCGTGTCGATACGCCAAAAGACAAAGATGGAAAATATAACTACGAATGTATCGAAGCTATCGATACCAAGCAGTTTAATGAAGATTTGGAGAAACTGCTGGCAGGCAAAGAAGTACAGCTTCCGACGTACAATTTCATCACCGGAAAACGGGAATATAATAAACCGATGCTGAAACTTGGCCCGGACGAGATTCTTGTTATCGAGGGAATCCATGGGTTAAATGATAAATTGACGGAAAAGATTCCAAAAGAAAATAAGTTTAAAATATATATCAGTGCATTGACGACATTGAATATAGACGATCATAACCGGATTCCTACGACCGATGGAAGATTGATCCGAAGAATCGTGCGGGATGCACGGACCAGAGGACATAGTGCACAGAAGACGATCGCAATGTGGAAGTCGGTACGAGATGGCGAAAATGCTAATATTTTTCCATTTCAGGAAAAAGCAGATGCCATGTTTAATTCGTCGCTGCTTTATGAACTGGCAGCTTTGAAGACATATGCGGAACCGGCATTGTTCCGCGTGCCGATGGATAGTGAGGAATATGCAGAAGCACAGCGTCTGCTTAAATTCCTGGATTATTTCCTCGCCATCAATCCGGAGGAAGTTCCATTAAATTCGATCGTACGAGAATTTATCGGCGGTGGAATCCTATTAGACTAAATGAAACGATTCAGACCCAATGTGGGGAACACGGAATCGTTGCTATGCAGTTATTAATGAAATAGTATGAGTAGCACAGATGATCGCACCTGCTTATACCGAAAGGTCCCAGGTGAGGAAAGTCCGAGCTTCGCAGGGCAGGATGCCGGATAACGTCCGGTGGAGGTGACTCCCAGGCTAGTGCAACA
>CAJMFH010000064.1 GCA_905212635.1 uncultured Lachnoclostridium sp.
TTGATTTTCCGGGCTTTTTGAACCATTTTGATATAGTCTGAGCAGTCGATTATCTCTTGCTGAACTGAGGTGCGCGACGAGCTGCTTTGAGACCGTATTTCACGAAACCGAAGCTCAATTTTGCTTGATTTTACGCGGTTTTTCAAGCCTTTTGCTCTTCGTCCACCAGTTCTTAAACCCACGATTTTGTGGGCTTTTGTCGGATTTTAACCCTAATCTTTTTTTGATGTGTCGATTGCTCTGTTGATCACCCCATGTAATTGGGCAGGTTTATTATACTTGACTTTGGCGTAAATATCCATAGTCACCTTGCTGTTTTCGTGTCCGGCAAGATACTGTACGGTTTTAGGATCAACCGAAGCATAAATCAGGTTCGTGATATAAGTGTGACGCAATTGATGCGGTGTCACTTGAAAATCCATCGTATATACCAACTTCGGATTGTTCGACTGATGCTCACCAAGTTTCGGCTTTACAACATGCTTAATCTTCTGCCCATTCACATAGGTGTAATAGCAGCGTTCTTCCGTAGAACGAACTGCTATGTACTTCCATACCCTCACGAACTGGGATTCAGCCAAAGCATTACCATTCCTGTCCGAGATCACATATTCCGATTTTGACTTTTCCTTTGCCTCTTTCAAACATTCCACCAACTTGCCCGGAATGGGAATGTCCCTTTTGGCTGCTGGCGTTTTTAATTCTGTTGAAATTACCGGACGATTATTTACAGAACGCCATGCTCGCCTTACCGATATATATGGGGTGGCACCATCCAGGAAAACACAATCCCATCGCAGTGCAAGAATTTCTTCCCGCCTCAACCCTGCGTATAACCCAATCATTACGAAAACATACGGTGGTAATCCCCTGATGGTATCCAGAAGAATTTTCACCTGCTCATCCGTCAATGCCTTCTTTTCCTGCTTTGGTGTTCCGCCTTTTGCAGAAAGCGACGCAGCCGGATTACAACTGATGATTTTGCTTTCTTCTGCTGAATAGAAAACACATTTGATCAGCATATTCATTTTGCTGTACAGGGAAGCTGATTGCTTGGAGATTGGCACCAGCAGCAAGCGAAGGTCATCGGTCGTCACTTCGTCCATATACATATCTCCAATAGCTCCAATAATGTATTTTCTTATCGTGCGCTCATATCCACTCAATGTGTTTTCTCGCACACTCGCCGAGCGCATCTTCAACCATTTTTCGCAATACTCAGCTACTGTCGGATTATTCTTCCGGAATATTTCATCCTCAATACTGCGCTTCATCTCAATGGATTTATCGTACAGCTCTTCAGGAGTCTGTGCATATAGCGAAATCCATTTTCCATCTGCATCCTGCATTCGTGTTCTGTAATATTGAACGCCCCTCTTCATAATTGTTCCATATTCCGGCACTACTTTTTTTCTTGCCATTATTGCTTCCTCCATTTTCTTGATATATCCAAATTGATCTTTGCTCTTTAATTATCCAGAATGCTGCTCCGGTTCTCAAGGATGTCGGCTATATGTAAAAAGAGCAGGGATTATCCCTACTCTTTTTGATCTCATTCATGAAACTGTCTGGCCTATTCTGCATCCCACAGTGTAAAGGTATCCTCTAATATACCCGCCAGTTCATCCGGTCGGTTATACTTTGCCTTTGCATAAATGTCCATCGTTATCTTGCTGTTCTCATGACCGGCAAGATATTGAACTGTTTTAGGATCAACCGATGCGTGAATAAGATTTGTAATATAAGTATGCCGCAGCAAATGTGGTGTCACTTCAAAGTCTAAGCTATAAACCACCTTTCCATTATGCGCAGCTCTTTCGCCCAGCACCGGTTTCACCGTATGCTTCACTCGTTTTCCATTCTCATAACGGTAGTAGCTCCGTTCCTTTACAGTTCTGGTCACAATATACTGCCAGAGCCTCTTAAACTGCGTATATGAAAGCGGTTCACCCTCGCTGTTTGCAACAACATAGTCTGATGTGGAATTCTCCTTTGCTTCTCTCAGGCATTTCGCCAGGCAATCAGGAAGCGGTACATCTCGATGAGCAGCCTTTGTTTTCAGTTCAGACATTATTACCGGTCGATTGTGCTCTGTATGCCAAGCTCTGCACACTGTCAAATACGGTGCTGCTTCATCCAGAAAAACTGAATCCCACTGTAATGCAAGAATTTCTTCTCGCCGAAGCCCCGCATACAGACCAAGCATCACAAATACATACGGTGGTAATCCTCTTATCGCATCCAGCAATCTCTCCACCTGATCATCAGTCAAAGGGTTTTTCTCTTTTTGAGGAACGCCCCCGTTCTTTCCAGACAAATAAATTGTAGGATTGTCCTGAATCACTTTGCTTTCCTTTGCCGCCGCAAAAATGCTCTTATAAAGTATATTGACCGATTTGTACACAGACGCTGATTTTTTGGATACCGGAACCAGTGCCAGACGAATATCATCCGCTGTAACATCTGCTATATTCATATGACCCAGAGGCTTTATAATATGCCGGTTTACTTTCGATGTGTAATCCGTCAACGTAGTGGCTCTTACCTGTGCGGATTGTAACAACAGCCACTTTTCGCAATACTCCTTTACTGTGGGGGACGATCTGCGAAATGTATTATCCTCAATCTGCTCTCTCGCTTCGAGCACCTTATCATATAATTCTTCACGGGTTCTGCCATACAACGCCACCCGCTTTCCATCAGCATCCTCAATTCGAGTCCGGTAATATTCCTTACCCGCCATGATGACGGTTCCGTACTGAGGAATCGCATATCTTTTTCTTGCCATCTTCGACACCTCCAAACTTTTAGCTGATATATTCATTATTGCGAATAACCTGCCAATACTCAACGATGTCGAATTTCGCTCCTGGCCGTTCTCTTCTTTCGGAAAGTCGGATTGTTATCCTTCGGCCTTGCACGGTGTGTAGACCTTGCAATATACTCCTGAAGTCCAACTTCAGTAAAATAAACACAGCCATTCTCAACATACTGAACGTAAGTGATCAGCCCTTCCATTCTTGCATGATCCAAGGTGTCCAGGCTAATCCCCAACATCTCAGCGGCTTCTTTACGCTTAATCAATTTATCCACCATCAAAATTCACTTCCTTTCGGCATTTGCCTTGTCTTTTTTTCTCCGCCTGTTCCGGAATATAATATCCAAGCTGCACTTTCACAGCTTCATCAATTCCGCGCATCTGTCCCTTACTTACCTTGCCGAGATACCGAATCACACAGGTCTTATCACATGTATCAAGCTGCTCCGCCAATACCATCGAAGATCTTGCCAGCCCTTTTGCCTTCCGAAGGAAATAATGTGTTGGCTGGCTTCTTTTCTTTTGAATCTTCGTTGTCAGAGGAGCAACCGTAATCGTCGGCGAATAAAAGTTGCCGACATCGTTCTGAAGAACCACTACCGGACGAACACCGCCCTGCTTTGATCCTATCGGAACACCAAGATTGGCAAGGTAAATATCTCCTCGCCGGTAAACCCAGTTTTCTTTCATCTGGTTGCCTCCAATCCCATAATCATCTATGGATAAAAGCTGACAGAAAATAATACAACTGCTTTATTCTGACAGCTTTTCTTAAAATATGGTTTCTCTGTACTTTTTCTTGGTACCCCAGAGATCGGGGATTTCTCACAAGCGGCAGTGTGCTTCACTGCTCCATTGGAATTTAACCATCCCGCCTTCTTTATGGCCGGACCGCGAATTACGGAAGTATCATTGTCCCTGACAGGCTTTTACACCACCGTCGGTTGCAATCCGACATTTGCTGCTGCGATTCCGCTTCGCCCCTGTTGGGCATCATGGCGTGCAGTCGAAGGCTCGTTCTGTCAGTAATGTACTTGGAGAATGAGTATTCAATTTTCATAGTTCATCAGCCTTGTTGCCTTAGCTGTAAAGTAAGTATAAAAGAATGCGGTTTTACATAACACGCCGGAAACTGCGACTTTGCCCACCTAATTTTGCGAGTTCACATCAGTGCTTCCTGAAGCTGCGTAATGGCATCCTGCACTCTCTTTTTCAACGCATCCACATCCTGTCTCTTGCCAATAATCAGATAATCCAGCGTTACTCCAAAGAATTCCGAAAACAGAATCATGTCATTATAAGATGCTGATATTACTCCGCGCTCAATTTTTGAAATGCGTTTTGCATCAATATCAATCGCCTCAGCCAGAGCCTCCTGCGTATACCCTTTTGATTTGCGCAGCTCCTGAATTCTTGCTCCACATACATGCTGATCGTAATACATACGTTTCTCCTTCCGCACAGCCGGTACAGAACCGGATCGACGGAAGGT
>CAJMFH010000065.1 GCA_905212635.1 uncultured Lachnoclostridium sp.
TCATGATTCTATTGGTGACTTTCGCGAAGCAGAAAGGCGGATTATAACAATGAAATTGACAGATATTATGGGACTCCTTGGAGGTCTTGCACTGTTTTTATATGGGATGCAGATGATGAGTCAGGGACTGGAAAATGCAGCAGGCGATAAAATGAAGCAGATTCTTGAGAAACTGACTTCCAATCGTTTGCTCGGAGTATTAGTCGGTGCTGTTATTACAGCAGTGATTCAGTCCTCTTCAGCGACAACCGTAATGGTGGTCGGATTTGTAAATTCGGGTATGATGACATTGACACAGGCAATCTGGATCATCATGGGTGCCAATATTGGAACGACGATCACCGGACAGCTGATTGCGCTGGATATCGGGGCATTGGCACCGTTTATTGCCTTTGTCGGCGTTGCGGTGCTGGTATTTCTGAAAAATGAGAGAATTCACCACATCGGAAATATTGTGGCGGGACTCGGAATCCTGTTTATCGGAATGGACATGATGAGTTCGTCTATGGCACCACTCAGCGAATCGCAGGAATTTGTCGGACTGTTGACACGGTTTGAAAATCCGATTCTGGGAATCCTTGCCGGAATGATCTTTACGGCGATTATCCAGTCGTCATCCGCTTCCGTAGGAATTCTACAGGCTTTGGCTGCCAGCGGAATTGTTACATTAAACAGTGCAGCATTTATCTTGTTTGGACAAAATATTGGAACATGCATTACGGCACTTCTTGCGTCCATCGGTGCAAACCGTAATGCGAAACGGACAACAATTGTACATTTTACCTTTAATGTTATCGGTACCTGTCTGTTTACGATCCTCTGTATTGTTACTCCTTTGATCGGATGGCTTCAGGCATTTACGCCTACCAACGTACCCGGGCAGATTGCCAACTTACATACGTTATTCAATGTTGTGACAACAATACTTCTGCTTCCTTTTGGTGAAGTTCTTGCGAAGATATCGCAGAAAATATTGCCGATCAATGAAAAGGATGGTACAATACAAGGTGTGCTGCCGCGGATGCAGCTTAACGTCCGGGAAACGTTAGGTCAATCCGCTGTCAGTACGGAAGAGGCAAAAAAGGAAATGTGGGATATGCTCTGTATGGCGGAGCAGAACGTCCACAATGCATTTGATGTATTTATCAAAAATGATAAAGAAGTTTTTCAATCCATTGCTGCGACAGAAGAGCAGGTAGACCGTTTGAATACGGAGATTTCCTGCCTCATTACAACGGCACTTTCGCACGAAAGTACAACGATTGGCAGCGGTGTTTTCAGTAGTTATCACGCCATTACCGGAAATATTGAGCGGATCAGTGATCATGCGATGAATATCGCGGAATATTCGAAAACCCGCAAAAAGATGGGCGTGAAATTTTCGAAAAAGGAAAAGAAAGAAGCAGCCGGGCTTCAAAAGGTCTGTGATGAGTTGTTTGCTACACTAACGAATGTTAGTGATGATGTGGAAAAATGGCACGATATTATCGCGGAGAAAGAGCAGGAAATTGATGATCTCACGAAAAAATGCCGGGAACGCATGATGGAGCGCATTCAGAATGAAGAATGTTCCTATCAGGCAAGCATACTGTTTTCCGAGATGCTCACGGATTTTGAACGAATTGGAGATCATGCTTTGAATATTGCAGATGAATTACAGACGATTGCCTCGTTAGGAGCAGAAAATTGGACTTGGACTTTAGAAGAAAGGGGATTCGATGATTAGCCCTATTTTGATCGCCATGATTATTTTAATCTGTGTTTTTTTAGACCGGGTTTCTGACCGCTTTGGAATCCCGGTTTTACTTGGGTTTATACTACTGGGTATCTTTTTTGGCTCTGATGGGGTAGTTAAGATCCCATTTGATAATTATTCGTTTGCGGAGCAGGTGTGTTCGATCGCGTTGATCTTTATTATGTTTTACGGCGGTTTTGGAACCAACTGGGAACATGCCAGACCGGCGGCGGGAAAAGCTGTTCTGTTATCGACGGCCGGTGTACTGCTGACGGCTGGAGTGACCGGAATTCTCTGCCATTATATTCTCTCCATTTCATGGATTGAAAGCTTTCTGATCGGAGCACTGCTCAGTTCTACGGATGCGGCTTCCGTTTTTTCCATCTTGCGTTCCAAACAGTTAAACCTCAAATACAATACCGCCTCTCTGCTTGAATTGGAGAGTGGAAGTAATGATCCGGTTGCGTATATGATGACGGCAATCCTGATTACAGTTGCAAAAGGAAGTCTGAATTCGTATCAGCTTATTCAGATGGTTGTTTTGCAGATTGGCGGAGGAATCGCATGTGGTGTTTTATTTGCCGCAGCGTCAGTCTATCTGATGAAGCACTGCCGGTTTTCTACGGATGGTTTTGATATTATTTTCTCTGTGGGCGTTGCCCTGTTAGCTTACGCGATGCCGACCGCAATGGGCGCAAATGGTTATCTTAGTGTTTATATTGTAGGTATTGTGTTGGGAAATTCTGACATTAAGAATAAGACCAATCTGGTTCATTTTTTTGATGGAATGACAGGACTTACGCAGATTCTAATCTTCTTTTTGATGGGACTTCTGGCGTTTCCTTCAAGACTGCCGCAGGTGGTTTTGCCGGCACTTGTGATTGCGCTGATCGTGACATTTATTGCAAGACCGTTGTCTGTGGTCCTTGTTTTAACGCCATTCCGGGCAAAAGCAGCACAGCAGATCCTCGTTTGCTGGTCCGGACTGCGTGGAGCGGCGTCCATCGTATTTGCCATGATGGCGACCCAGAGTCTGGATCTGGAAAATGACATTTACCACATTGTATTTACGGTTGTATTGTTCTCCATTCTTTTCCAGGGGGCATTACTTCCGGCAGTTGCAAGAAAACTGGATATGATTGACGCGAGTGATACGGTATTGAAAACATTTAATGACTATTCCAGCGAGGTGCCGGTTCAGTTTATCCAATTTATGGTAACAAGAGAACATGCGTGGTGTGGAAGGGCACTTTGTGAAATTAATCTGCCTCCCGAGACACTGGTCGTTCTTTTGGAGCGGGAAGGAAATAATATCGTTCCAAACGGGCAGACGATACTGCTGGAAGGGGATCGTCTGATCCTGAGTGCACTTGCACCGGAGGAAGTGACGGGAATCCGGCTGATTGAAAAACATCTGGAGGAAGGACACAAATACGTCGGAAAGAAACTAAGTGAGATCAAGACCGGAAAAAATGAACTGATCATTATGATACAGCGGGAAGGAAGCATTATCATTCCGAATGGAAATGATATTTTGCAGGTGGGGGATACGGTCGTTATCAATCGTTCGAAGTAAAGCAAAGCAATGTTTCCTGTGCGTGGGCACGGTGATTCATTGCTTTCTGCATACGAATCCAGAATAGTTAACAATTTTTAATAATTTTTTTGTTGCGTAGAATGGATATTTTGTTATAATTAAATATAGGTAATACTACCGGTTGACGATTTTATGACAAAGAAGTGGAGTATATATGGTTAGTGAACAAAAAGTAAGATTGATGATCCGTCTGGCGGAGTATGAGTCGCATGAGGGAAAACAGGATTTTGCACGAACAAAATATTATAAAATGGATTATATCCGGCTGCAGATCCTGAAAACGCTTGTATGTGTGACGTGTGCGGTCGTTTTGATCGCGGTGATCGCCGGATTGTACAATATGGAATATCTCATTACCAATGCACTGGAGCTGGATTATATCA
>CAJMFH010000066.1 GCA_905212635.1 uncultured Lachnoclostridium sp.
AATCATTTATAAACCGATGAATCACATCAACCAATCCGTCTTCATCACAGTGGGGCGCCACATTCAACTCCTTTGTCAATCATTTATAAACCGATGAATCACATCAACCAATCCGTCTTCATCACAGTGGGGTGCCACATAATTGGCGCGGGCTCTCACTTCTTCTGCGGCATTTGCCATCGCCACACCAAGTCCTGCGTATTCAATCATCGAAATATCATTAAATCCATCTCCACAGCAGATCATCTGATTTCTCGAATAGCCAAGTTTTTTCAATAATTTAGACAATCCATATGCCTTATCAATGCCAAGCGGCATCATTTCCACATAAAAATCTTCTGAACGATATACACTCAGCCGGCCTTCAAAAGCCTTTGCTGCCTTCGGTTCTACATCTTTCATCCAGTCCGGGTCTCCGGTCAGAAGACATTTGTTGACAGGATATGTCACTTCTTTTCCAAAATCTTCCACCACGTGGATATCAATGTCACAACCCTTTGCATCAATCTGAATGTATTGATCGGCATCATTTTCCGCAATAATATCATTTTCATGATACGTCATAATGCCCGTCTTTTCTCGTTTGGAAAATTCGTAAATCTCCGGCACAATACCATCCGGCAGATTGATGTTGTAGATCACTTCGCCGGTTTTGGCATTGCTGATGCAGGCACCGTTGTAGGACACAATATACCCGCCAAATTCGTCAAGGCGGATCTTGCGCGCCGTCGGCATGATCCCAGCCGTACAACGCCCGGACGCAATCGCCACACAGATGCCCTTTTCCTGAATCTTTACTATCTCATCAATGGTCTTCCGGGATATCGTCTTGTCCGTCCGCATCAGCGTCCCGTCCACATCCAGCACCAATACTTCGTATGCCATCGTCTTCTCCACTTTCTTGATTGTCTTTATTTCCGGTTTCTTCCACTTCCGGTTCTTTGTTTTCGTCTTCTTTCAACTTCGTTCCTGTCGCCTCTTCATAAATACGAACAAATTCTTTTCCGGTAATTGTCTCACGCTCTACCAGATAAGCAGCCAGTTCATGAAGAACGTCTTTGTTTTCTTCGATTAAATGATAGGCTCTTTCATAACATTGTTTCAAAAGTGCCATCACTTCTTCGTCTACTTCACTCTCCGTCTTTTCTCCGCAATTCATCACGGTACGACCGTCAAGATAACGGTTCTGAACGGATTCCAGTCCGATCAGTCCAAATTTTTCACTCATTCCATACTGAGTTACCATCGCTCTGGCAATATTCGTCGCCTGCTCGATATCATTGGAGGCTCCCGTCGTCACGTCACCGAAAATAATTTCTTCTGCCGCACGGCCTCCATATAATGTAACGATCTTGGAGATCAATTCTTCTTTTGTGCGGAGATATTTTTCTTCTTCCGGCACCTGCATAACATAACCAAGGGCTCCCATTGTACGAGGCACGATCGTAATTTTCTGTACCGGTTCCGCTTTTTTCAAAAGGGTCGTCACAAGTGCGTGGCCGACTTCGTGATAAGCAACGATCTTTTTCTCTTCTTTTCCGAGAATCCGGTCTTTTTTCTCTTTACCGGCAAATACCACTTCGACTGCTTCAAAGAGATCTTTCTGGCTCACTACATTTCTTCCGTCTTTAACTGCCATAATGGCTGCCTCATTTACCATGTTAGCAAGATCGGCACCTACTGCACCGGATGTCGCTAAAGCAATTTCTTCCAGATTTACGGTATCATCCATCAACACATCATGGGAATGTACTTTTAATACATCAATTCTTCCTTTGAGATCCGGTTTTTCCACGATAATACGGCGGTCAAAACGTCCCGGGCGAAGCAGCGCTTTATCCAGTACTTCCGGTCGGTTTGTTGCACCAAGAATAACAATTCCCTTGGAAGAATCAAATCCGTCCATCTCCGAAAGGAGCTGGTTCAATGTCTGTTCACGCTCGTCATTACCGCCGCCATACTGGGAATCACGGCTTTTACCGATGGCATCGATCTCATCGATAAAGATAATACATGGTGCCATCTGCTGTGCCTGTTTAAAAAGGTCGCGGACACGGGATGCACCGACACCGACAAACATTTCTACAAAATCAGAGCCTGACAAGGAAAAGAACGGAACTCCCGCTTCTCCGGCAAGGGCCTTGGCAAGCAAAGTTTTACCGGTTCCCGGAGGGCCCACAAGCAATGCTCCCTTCGGCAGTTTGGCACCGATCTTACGGTATTTATCCGGATTTTTCAAAAAGTCAACCAGCTCATGCAGCGAATCTTTTGCCTCTTCTTCTCCAGCCACGTCTTTAAACGTAACGCCGGTTTTCTTTTCCACATACATTTTCGCGGTAGATTTTCCAACGCCCATAATACCGCCGCCTCCGCCACCGCGGGACATCATTCGCATCAACAGCCAGAGCACGATCCACATTCCTGCAAATGGCAGAATATATGCCAACAGAAAACTCAGAATTCCCGAACTGGTATCGTCAATTTTCGCCGAGAAATCAACATTGTACTTATTTAACATGTCCTGCACAAGCGCGGTATCCTGTACATATCCGGTATAATATGTCACTTCAAACATCGACTTCTGACTCTTCGGCTTAATATAAATGACATTGGAGTCAAAGGTAACCTCAGATACTTCGCCTGCTTTCAGCATCTGGACAAATTTGGTATAACTGATCTCCTTCCGCGTATTTTTCTCGATCTGTGAATTTAAAAACAATATGATCGTAAGAGCAAAAAGTGCCGCTAATACGCAGATAATAATATTGGTTTTGTTTTTCTTTGAACCGTTCTGCCGGTTTTTATTATTATTTTCCATGTGTATTGGATTCCTTTCTCTTTTTTACAACTCTCTTCAGGATCTTTTATTAAGTATAATAGATTTTCCTATATAAATCAATGGCATAGATGTGAAAGATTCGTGAAAAAAAGTTTACATTTTCCTATTGAATACGTTTCACAAACATAGTATAATATATAAGTATTTGAATTTTTCGTTATTCTATACCGCTTTTGTGCGGTTGGAACAAACAGAGGATAGAATGATACTGTCGAACACAGTATCCGCCATAAGGCAGAAGGAGGAAACATGGCTGTAAAATATGTATTTGTAACAGGTGGTGTTGTGTCCGGTCTCGGAAAAGGTATCACTGCTGCATCATTAGGAAGACTTCTGAAAATGAGAGGTTACAGTGTCACGATGCAAAAATTTGATCCTTATATCAACATCGATCCTGGCACCATGAACCCAATTCAGCACGGAGAAGTATTCGTTACCGATGACGGTGCGGAAACTGACCTTGATTTGGGACACTATGAACGTTTTATCGACGAGAGTCTCACCAAACAAAGTAACGTCACAACCGGAAAAGTATACTGGTCCGTTCTCTCGAAAGAAAGACGCGGCGACTATGGTGGCGGTACCGTACAGGTGATTCCTCATATTACAAATGAACTGAAAAGCCGCTTTTACCGCAATGACGGCTGCGATGAGACTCAGATTGCGATCATCGAAGTTGGTGGTACGGTTGGTGATATCGAAAGCCAGCCATTTTTAGAGGCAATTCGTCAGTTCC
>CAJMFH010000067.1 GCA_905212635.1 uncultured Lachnoclostridium sp.
CCTTCTGTACTGTGAATCTCAAAGACATCTTCCGTTTTATAATAATAACGGATTCGCTCTATGGTTCCCTGAAATCCAAAACTGCGGTTGTCTTTGCCGGAAAACAAAAGTTCCCGCTGGTGGGCAGACATGCCGATTCCATTGTCGTAAACGGTAAGAAGTAAAAAATCTTCCCGGCGTTTTACGGTGACACGGATAACCCCATGTTCGCCCTTTGGACGAATCCCGTGATAAATGGAATTTTCTACCAGTGGCTGCAAGATCAGACGGGGAACGCGAATTGAGGAAACCCCATCCTCGATGTCGTATTCATCGGTAAAAATGTCTTCAAAACGTGTTCGCTGCAGTGTGAGATAACTTTTTACAATTTCTATTTCCTCTCCCAGAGACAAGTCGGTGCTTCCTTTGCTCAAAAAGCGCCGGTAAAAATTTCCGAGAGTTTCTAACATATTGTATACCTCGTCCGTTCGGTTTTCTAAAGCCATATAACGGATCATGTCTAAGGTGTTGTACAAAAAGTGTGGTTTCATTTGTTCCTGCAGGGCATCCAATTCTGCCATCCGCAGTGTCTTCTCTTTTTGAAGAAGTTCGTCGATCAATTGGTTGATCTCGATCAGCATGGCGTTGTAACTGTTTTTCAAAAGCCCGATCTCGTCATTATTTACGTTCATGCTGACACGATGCAGCCATCCGTTCTGCACCTCTGCCATACTGTCAACCAGACGCTGGATCGGATAGGTGACATTTCTGGAGATATAGGTATTGATCAGCCACATAAAGGCAAGGAGGATAAAAGCTCCGATGATCAATGAGGCTAACAGTTTGGATGGAAGACCGTCTAAAATCCGTACTTCCAGACTGGAAGCAAGGAGAAAATGCGAATCTGCCAATTTGTCGCAGGTAAATATTCTTTTGGAAAAAAGTTTGTCATCGGTCGTACGCATATTTTGAACCAGAGCATCCGCTGTCAGGGAAGCAAACGGTTTTTCGCTGTCGCGGCAGATGAGTCGGCCGGACGTGTCATAGAGGGCAAAATGACTCGTCTCGCCGGAAAGTCCTTTATACACCTGCTCGAAAAAGCGGCTTGGAAGGTTGATCGCAAGGATGCCGATCGGTTTCTGGGTATTGAGGTCGTTGATAACACGGACAAAAGACACCATTTCGCCGATGTTGGAGCGAAAGGCATCGCGTGTTCCGGCTTTGATGACATAGTTGCCCTTTTTCGCCATCACTTCATCCAGCCATTCGGTTTCAAAAATCTTGCCGGTATTGATATAGGTAATGCCCGGACCGGTATTGATATATTGGCCGTCCATACGCAGAACCACGACATTGCAGGAAAGGTTAAACGTGTTCAGAATGTCGTGGATTTCCTGTATGGCATTTCGTGTATGTGTGGTTGGATTTTCGGTCGAACCAAGAAAGGTAAGTACGCCGCTGCGCAGCATCGTAAGCCGGCTGATACTGTTGACGGATTTCATGGTGCCTTCCAGATTGTTGGAAATCGCAATCCGGTTATTGTTCTCTTTGTCACGGATGGACTGCTGCATTTGGTTTTCCAGAATCAGGTAAAAGATGCCGGAACAGAACAAAATGCACAGAGCCATCGTACAAAGAAATAACATCTGAATTTTTTTCCGCAGCCCCAATGACAAAAAACGTTTCTTCATATCGTGCTATATCTCCCAAAAAAGTATTGCAATAACAGAAAAGTTATATGCTTTGGTTATAGTATAACACATTTATCCTTTAATTGCACCTGCCATTAAACTTTCTTGTATTTTTTTACTCATAAAACAATAAATGATGAGTGTCGGGAACGTGGCGATGACAAGAGCAGCGCCGATCGGCCCCCATTTGGTTGTGTACGCACCGGAAAGTGCCTGGATGCCGACGGACAACGTACGGTATTTGCTGTCACTGATAAAGATAACGGCAAACATAAGCTCATTCCACGCTTGTAGAAAGGTAAAAATGCCAATGGTGGAAAGTGCCGGTTTCATGAGCGGCAGAACGACGCGGAAGAAGATTCCGTACACGCCGCAGCCATCGATACAGGCGGCTTCTTCAAGTTCGCGCGGAATATTTTCAATGAAACTCTGGCAGATCATGATCGCCATTGCGAGGGCAAAGGCGGTATACGGGATGATCAGTGCCTGATACGAGTTCGTCATCTTTAATTCGCGTAAGATGATAAAAATCGGCAGGATCGCCGCGTGGATCGGCACCGTTAAACCGAGCATAAAAATGCTGTTGACAAGTCTGCGGCCGCGCCATTCCATGCGGGAGAGAGCATAGGTCGCCATCAGGGAAAAGATGACAGTCAATGCGATCGTTGCAAAGGTGACGATTGCGCTGTTGGCAAAGTAAAGCGCCATATTTCCCGTGTCGAGAGCCTCGGAGTAGTTGCTCCACAGCCATTCTTTTGGCAGGCCGATGATGTTGTCGCCAAAGATCTCTTTATTGGTTTTCAGAGAAAAGGTAAACATCCAATACAGTGGAAACAGGTTTACCAAAGTCCAGATTGACAGTAAGAGGTACATTACGCTTGTTTTTACTTTTTTCATTTAGTCCACCTCCGTTCGGAAACAGCGTTTGATCAGTATCGCAAAGAAGAAGCACAGGAAAATGATAAACATCGCGATGGAGCTTCCAAGTCCGTATCGGCTTCGGTCGAAGATCATGTTGATCATCAAGGTACTTGGTACTTCACTTGCGTGAGCCGGGCCGCCGCCGGTCAATACATAGATCAGGTCAAAGGCTTTCAGAGAGCCGGTTATAGCAAAGATTACGCACATACGCAAAACCGGTTTGATCATCGGAATCGTGATATAACGTGATAATTGGTGGTCGCTGGCACCGTCAATCTTGGCTGCTTCGCGGATGTCCGGCGACAGGCTTTTGATGCCGGCGTACATGAGGAGCATGTGGTAGCCGACGTACTGCCAGAGCATCGGGATGAAGCAGGCGGCGAGGGCGTATTTCTGGTCGCCGAGCCACGTTTTGCACCAGGTATCAAGTCCGACGGCACGCAAAAAGGAATTGACGATACCGTATTGCGGATTGTATATTTTCATCCACAATTGTCCGATGACGGTTGTGGATAACAGTACCGGAATAAAGAATACAGCGACAAAAAAACGTTCGCCCTTGATGCCCTTTGCCAAAGTCAGAGCCAAAAGCAGGGCGAGGGGAAGTTGTAAAAAGACAGAAAGTCCGGCAAAGATAAAGGCGTTTCGCACGGTAGGACCGAAGCCGAGACTTTTTTCGGTAAATAATTCGATGTAATTTTGTATACCAACAAATGTGCCGGAAGTGATGCCGTCCCAGTCTAGGAGACTATAATATCCGGACATAAAGATGGGTAAGATGATGATAGCTAAAAACAGCAATGCTGCGGGAAAGAGAAAGACGAAGATTGCTGTTTTATTTTTTCTTACTTTATCCATGAAATCCTCCTTAAAAATGGTTAGAGCGACGACCGGGCGGCTCCCGGCCAGCACAACATCTGCGGTGTGGGGGGCGGCCCGGGACAAACCCCATAACAAAATAAAAGTGTGATTTTTATTT
>CAJMFH010000068.1 GCA_905212635.1 uncultured Lachnoclostridium sp.
ATCTTTTCCATTTTTTTCCTCCTTGTCATTTCAATCCTGCTTTTTTCAGCCATTTCCGATAGATTTGTATTTTTCCTGACGGCACATAAACCGATGCTTTTCTCGGAATTCCACGGAAAGCATTCTTCCCAATCTCCTTTTTCTTGAGATACAAGCTCTGAATCTTTACCGTTTTTACTTTGCGGCAGCCGGCAAACGCGTTCTTGCCGATTCCCGTGACACGATAATGGATCCCTTTGTATTTTACATAATTTGGCACCGTTATTTTTTTGATCTTCTTTGAGCTGCTGCCCATGCAGGTGACATCAAAGATGCCCTTTTTCGCATTGACGGCATTGACCCGGTAACGAAGTCCTTTTGCCTTAAATAAAGAACCTTTTAACAGATACGAATACGTTGTCTTTCTACCATATTCTGTGTCCTCATTCTCATTGGAACCATCATAATAAAGATTCTCCTGTTCCGAATTACCGGCACTGCTGCTATTGTCATTGGAACTATTCTTTTCACCTTCCAGCGAATATTTTACGATGTGGGAACGTTCTCCACACCGACGGCAGTGGATGGATTTTTCGCCCTGCGTCGCCTCAGTCGCAGGGGTATCGATTCTGAAATCGGATTCCCAATCATGTCCCAATGACTGCAAATAAGTATCTGTGAGCAAAATACATTCTTTACCATCCTCATCTGCATACACCTTGTCACAGTCCCGGCAAATGTAATATTCGATAGTTCCCGGCTGAGTACATGTCGGTGCCTTTGCTTCAAATTTCTGCATATCGTGAATATGCGATACTTCTCCTGTTTTCTGAATCGTAAAATCTTTTCGAATCGTACCATGGAAAAGCCCCTTACCGGAAATTACCGCTGTCGCCGTTCCGGCATTGACATTCTTTTCATAGGAAATCGTATAATCAATACCCTGCTCCAGCACCGTGTCTTTTCGGTAAGATACCGTCACTTCCGGCTTACAGGCATTTCCATCATAGAGAAATGTGTCTTTTGACAAGCTGACATCCATATCCGAAATATCCTGACTTCCTTCGTCCCCGACACGCAGCATAAAAGTCTGCTTAATGCGCGAATTGTACTTTGGATATACACTCAATTTCGTGATTCCTTCCGCGATAATCTCATAATGATCATATGGTGCATTATTACTCGCTTTTTCCGGGGCCGCTGCCACTTCTTCATTCGTCGACTCCATTACCATATCCTGGTAGTCCGTATCTCCATCACTCGCCTGAATCCAGCAGTATAACTGAGATCCCACCGGGTTACTCGTCGGAAAAATCGTTGAATAACTTGCTTTAGAACTCGTACTGTTACGCCAATACAATTTCATATTTGTCGGCGGTGCAATGCGTATCGTATCACCGCACACGGAACATTTTCCGGTAGTTTTTCCCTCGGAATCCGCCTCCCCATAGACATAATCATGTGCTTTTTTTGCCACAACTTCTTCTATTGTATTTTGACATGTGGCACAATAATATTGTTTTTTCCCTTCTTTCGTACATGTAGATTCCGTACTCGATGTCATTTTTCTCGGATGATTACATTTTACTGTGATTTCTTTCTGCGCCACGACCGTGCTGCCGGATTTTGCCGTGATCGTAACCGTTCCATTGGTAATTCCTGTCACCTGACCATCCTGCGTCACCGTTGCCACCGCCGGATCCGAAGAAGTATAAGTAACGTCTTCCATCGACCACACATCACGGATGGCATTATTTCTTCGAAGTTTCACACGCGGAGCGACCGTTGTTGTTCCATTTGTAAAAATTTGGTCATCCCCATCCAGATACGTTCCCTGTATATAGTCATTTGACACTTCGATCTTCTGCATCACATCTTCCGGTGCTTCCATCATTGTCTCATCCAAATCCGATTTTGCGGAAAATTCTCCTGCCATCGTCGCCGGATACGGTGCAGCCTCCGAATAAAAGCCGCCAAATCCGACATAAGTAAACTTCGGGTTGATCATACTTGTATAATGCCTTGTTTCCTGGCTCAAATCCTGTTTTACCCAATATTGTTTTTCACTGTACCAAAGCAAAACTCCTTCAATCATATCCTTTTCATGATAATAAGCAAGATCTTCAGAAGAAGAAGTTATCCCATTACTGCCAATGGAAAAAGTACCTTTTTCATTCAAACGGTCATGTCCGGAATCCATAAACCGGAATGCAATTCCCGCTTCTGCCGCACGGATACGTGCAATATACTCCAGATCACTCGACCATTTCAAGGGAACATAATCCGATGGCTGAAGATATCTGCCGGAATTTCTCGGATCTCGTATATTTCCTGCTTCACATGCTTCTTTTCGAATTTCATTGATCTTAGCAAGTGCTTCCTTCGCCTGTGCAAAATAGGATCCATATACACCAACCAGTGTACATCCTTCCGATGCCTCTGTCACATTTGTTTCCAATACTGTCTGTGTTTTCGCTCCTGCCACATTCGCCGGTACAATAAGCGAAAATGCCAGCAATCCGGCAAGAATCCTCTTCTTAATTGTTTTCTTTTTCATTTTCATCACTCCATTCATAGGTACTAGTTCTGTTCCTTGTCTCCCAGCACCTGCATGATGTCTTCTAAAAACTCTGTCTGGTCACGCCATCTTTGAATGTCTCTGGCAACCACAACAGCAATCCCAAAAACTATTGCGAGAATAGCAATTCCCGCTTCCTCTATTGAAAATTTTTCTTTCCATGGTACCACTTCAAAATATGCCGTCGCCACCAGCACTACAAACGGTATGGAAATTATTTCCACCTGTTTTTTCATATTTTCAATGTCTCTCTTCTTTTGAACCAGAAAATGACAGAAATCCTCGTTTTCTTTCTGCTTCTCATAATTCTTCTGAATCCTCGCCTTCCAATCCGAATACTCCGGCACATAGAGGATTCCGTCGTCTTTCGTATCCTGTTTTCTCATCTTTTTATAAATATTGAATTCTGCCAGATAGTCAAATCCATACGCGTTATGCTTTGCTTCCATGCGCTTCTGATAAATTTTATTTACTATTTTACTAAAAATAGCAAATAGAATTACTCCAACTGCACAAACTACACAAAAAATCAAAACCTTGAAAAGTGCGGCGCGGTAAATGCCAATCAAAAAAC
>CAJMFH010000069.1 GCA_905212635.1 uncultured Lachnoclostridium sp.
GTCCGTAGGAGCAACCATATTTATTCGCTGTAGAAGAATAATTACATCCCGTGTTCAAGGCTTTGCGGTATTTTTTTGGATTTCAATGTGTCAAACTCCCGTGTTTATGAAAGTTGTGTTTTTCTTGGCAATATGTTACAATTACTCCATATAAATTTATAACTTTTCTAGACAGAAAGTAAAAGGGGAACGTCATGAAGTGTATTAAAACAACGGACGCGGTAGGACATGTACTGTGCCATGATATTACCAGAATTGTGAAGGATGTGGTAAAAGATACAGCCTTTCGTAAAGGACATATTGTACAGGAAGAAGATATTCCGGTTTTGCTATCTCTGGGAAAAGACCATCTTTATGTGTGGGAGAAGGATGAAAATACTTTGCATGAAAATGAAGCAGCGCAGATTCTGTGTGATGTGTGCATCAATGAGAATATGCATCCAACGGATGTAAAAGAAGGAAAAATTGAGTTGATTGCAGATTGTGACGGAGTATTTCAGGTGGATGTGCCGAGGCTGGATGCTATTAATGAGATCGATGAGATTATGATTGCCACCCGTCATACAAATTTCCCGGTAAAAAAAGGTGACCGTCTTTTAGGAACCCGTGTGATTCCGCTGGTGATTGCAAAAGAAAAAATGGATTTGGTGAAGAAAACAGCAGGAGAAAAACCGCTGGTATCGCTGGCACCTTATAAGAAACGGAAGGTAGGAATTGTAACCACCGGAAATGAAGTATTTTATGGAAGAATTAAGGATACTTTCACACCGGTAATCATCGAAAAAATGAAATCTTACGGTGCTGAAATTCACGGACATATTCTGTGCAATGATGATATGGAAAAAATCACTGCCGCTATTATGAAATTAAAAGAAGAAGGGGCAGATCTGATTGTCTGTACCGGTGGTATGAGCGTGGATCCAGATGATAAGACACCGGGCGCGATCAAAAATACAGGAGCGAGAATCGTATCTTATGGTGCTCCGGTACTTCCGGGAGCGATGTTCCTGTTATCCTATCTGGAAGATGGCACACCGGTAATGGGACTGCCGGGATGTGTGATGTATGCAAAAGCCACCGTATTTGATCTTGTTCTGCCACGTATTATCGCAGGTATAGAAGTGACAAAAAAAGATCTGGCACATATGGGAAATGGCGGATTCTGTCTTGGTTGCAAAGAATGTCATTATCCGAACTGCAGCTTTGGAAAGGGCGTATAAGAGCAGGACAGGAGGAATAAGCATGGAAAAGCTTACGGTAGAGTAGGCACTGGAAGCACTGCTGGAACATACAAAAGTAATAGAGGAAACGGAAACTGTACCACTTTTGCAGGCATGTGGAAGAGTGTTGGCAAAGGATATGATTGCAGGATTTGATAACCCGCCGTTTGACAGATCACCTGTGGATGGTTATGCCTGCAAAGCGGAGGATATAACGGATGCATCAGAAAGTCATCCGGTACAGTTGACGGTATTGGAAGAGATTGATGCGGGGCAGTATTCCAGAGTCACAGTGGAAAAGGGGCAGGCGGTTCGGATTATGACAGGCGCAGCTATTCCGAAAGGCTGTGACTGCTGTGTCCGTCAGGAGGATACAGATTATGGAGAAGAGACTGTCAGAATCTTCCGTCCGACCGGACAGTGGCAGAATTACTGTTATCAGGGAGAGAATTTTAAAAATGGAACGGTTCTTTTGAAAAAGGGTGACAAAATCGGATTTATTGAAGCAGGTATACTGGCCAGTATGGGAGTCATAAAAGTGAAGGTTTATCGTCGGGTAAGAGCAGCTGTTCTGACTACCGGAGATGAAGTAATGGCACCCGGAAAAAGATTGATTCCGGGGAAGATTTATGATTGTAATCAGGGACTTCTGGCGGCTCGCATGAAAGAATTTGGTGCAGAACTGGTGGAAGTGGCAGCCATAGAGGATCGCCCGCAGGCTATGACAGCAGCAGGCGAAGTCATGGCTCTGGACTGGGGAATTACATTGCAGTGTGATACCACAGGAAAAGAAGACGCCAGCAGTGTAGGAGTGCGAAGTCACTTTATACATCCGGTACTACCGGAAGCAGATGGCACAACGAAAAACGTATTTCCATGTAAAGTGGAAAGAGTGATTGAGGACGTGTTTTCGTATATCTTGATCGTATCTACGAAAGAAGAAGCCAGGATTCGCGTAGATGTGACGAAAGAACAATGGCAGCAGTACCAAAAGCATATTTCTGGAAATAAGATATGGATTGGGATAGATGAAAAAGATGTGATGTTATTAAAATAAATGAAAGAATCACCGTATCAAGGTTGAGGTAATCTATGATACGGTGATTCTTTCGTGAAAAATGCGAAAAAGCTTTCAATATCCAGTTCCGGTGGTTTAATATGCGGTTGTCAAACATTATTTCGTAAATACTTTCATTCGATCCCTTCTGGCTGCACAGATCAGGGTCAGGTGATATTTTTTTGCAAGATCAATTGCTTCAGAAGTAGGAGAAGCCTTGCTGGAGAGAATTGGAATCCCTGCATGGATGACCTTTAAAGTCATATCAGTAGGTATTCTGCCGCTGGAATATACCATACATTGATGCAGGTCAATATTGTGCCGCAGAGCGTAGTCGATCACTTTATCCAAAGCATTGTGCCGTCCGATATCTTCGCAGGAAAACAGAATGTGATCTTTTTGAGCAAGAATGCAGCTATGTGTGGCAAAGGTAATGCCATGGAGAGGAGAACCATCCGCAAAGGCATCCGCCATATGAAAGATCCATTCTGGTTTCCAGAAAATCGGTGTAAGTGACTGCGGCTCTTTGGATGTAACAAAGTAATCATTTAAAATATGATTGCCGGTACAGCAGGTAGGAGTTACTTCTACAAAGGCATCCGATGAGGATTGTGTGCTGCGTGCCGAATTTTTTAAATAGACTTTTGCACGTTTTCCATATTCACAGATATAGATATGATCTACATCTTCGGAAGACGTGATGATTTGTTCTGTCAGCAATCTTCCAAGAACCAGTTCAGTCAGATGCTGGGGCAGGCAAACAAGTTTCATAGTCAGATGATCATTTATATAGACATCCATCATATGTTCGTT
>CAJMFH010000070.1 GCA_905212635.1 uncultured Lachnoclostridium sp.
CTCCTCCTAATATATAAGTGTAGGGTTTAGATACCCCAACAGCCAGTTGGGTTCTATCCCTCTTATTGCTAAAGCTGTACAATGATGAGGTATCGGTCTGACAGTATTCTCCTTGGACTCAATAGACGTCCGTATGAAAGCCAGTCAGCCAGCCTATCATTTGCAGCCGTTCGATTTATGCAGGTTGGACTGCCCTGTGCACGTCCGTTTGATACCCCAGGAGATTGAATAAGCAATGAGAAATAGCTGGACACCATACAAATTCACTTTCGGAGGTACGAGAATGTACAACGCAGTAGGTATTGATGTATCAAAAGGCAAGAGCACCGTCGCCGTCCTGCAACCAGCAGGTGTTATTATTCGTAAGCCTTTTAATGTTAATCACACATCCAGTGAACTGGATGAGCTTGCCAAATATATTGGCAGTCTGGAAGGTGAAACCCGTGTTGTTTTGGAATGCACCGGGCGTTACCATGAACCAGTGGTAAAAACTCTTTCTGAAGCCGGTTTGTTTGTCAGTGCTGTCAATCCACATCTGATCAAGAACTTTGGCAACAACTCCATCCGCAAAGTCAAATCCGACCCTGCTGATGCGAAGAAGATTGCACGCTATACTCTTGACAACTGGATAGAACTGCGACAGTATTCAAGTATGGATAATACACGTACTCAATTAAAAACTTTAAACTCACAATTCAGCTTCTTCATGAAGCAAAAGGTTGCCGCTAAGGCTAACCTGATTGCACTATTGGATAATACCTATCCTGGTGTCAATAAACTCTTTGACAGCCCTGTCCGCGATGATGGCAGTGAAAAATGGGTGGATTATGCTTACTCATTCTGGCATGTGGATTGTGTCCGCAAAATTGGATTAAAAACATTCACGGAACGCTATCAAGCATTCTGTAAAAAGCATCACTATAATTTCCAACCAGCAAAACCAGCGGAACTATTTCTTGCATCCAAAGACCTTATTGCTGTCTTTCCAAAAGAAGCGTCTTATAAACTGCTTATTCAGCAAAGCATTCAGCAGCTTAATCTTGCTTCTTCCCATGTAGAAGAACTACGTTCAAAGATGAATGAACTTGCTTCTACTCTGCCCGAATACGCAACGGTAATGGGCATGTATGGCGTGGGAAAAACTTTTGGTCCCCAGCTTATAGCAGAAATAGGTGATATTTCCAATTTCTCACATCGTGAAGCATTGACTGCTTTTGCCGGAGTAGACCCAGGTGTGGATCAGTCAGGCACCCACAATTCAAAGAGTAATAAAGCATCTAAATGCGGTTCCAACCGTCTAAGAAAGACTTTGTTTCAAATCATGTCTACACTGCTTCAAACAGCTCCTGAAGATGATAAGGTATATCAATTTCTTGTCAAGAAGCGTGCAGAAGGAAAGCCTTACTATGTTTACATGACTGCTGGGGCAAATAAGTTCCTGCGTATCTATTACGGCAAGGTCAAGGAATGCATCCGTAATTTAGAGCAATAACCAAGTCTAAACTCATTTTTCTTCAAACCGGCAAATATGGCGGTTCAAAACTTGTGCCCAAAATCACAATCATAAAAATAATTCATTTTACTATTGACTTTTTATTAGCAGGCTTTTATTTGAATTTTTGTCCGTTAATTACGAAAGGTACCGCCGGGTGGCTCCCGTGTGGTGGCTGGAGCCGCCCATCCATAAGTTTCGCAATTACGGATTCAAAAAGTCTGTAATTAAGAAAAGGACCATGGATTACTCCACAGTCCCATTTCTCTTATTTTAATCGTTTATTCCTTCTCCTGCAAGACCTCTTCATACTTTTTCAGTATCAATCCCTGAATCTGATCCCTTGTCGCGGAATTGATCGGATGTGCGATATCCCGGAAATCCCCGTCGCCGGCTTTTCTGCTCGGCATCGCAATAAACAATCCCTTTTCCCCTTCGATCACTTTGATATCATGTACGACAAATTCATCATCGATTGTGATAGATACCACGGCTTTCATCTTGCCTTCTTTTTCCACTTTGCGAATTCTAACGTCTGTAATCTGCATATGTATCCCCCTTCTAGTCTCTCCCTAGAGCATATATCTTTCGTTGTTTTCTGCAACAATCCGGACAGCATCGTCTCCGGAATAAAATGTATTTGCCCGAAGCGTTCCATGGCTCTCCACAATGCAGTTTTCTACATGCGTATTATCGCCAATATATGCATCATTCAAGATAATCGAATTCTTGATCACGCAATTTTTTCCTACAAACGCTTTCTTAAACAAAACAGAATTTTCTACCCTGCCGTTTATAATACATCCACTGGCGATCAGACTGTTGCTGACATCCGATCCCATATTGTATTTTGCCGGCGGAAGATCATCCACTTTTGAATAAATCTTCGGCTCTTCGCGGAAAAAGTACTTTCTCACATCCGGTTTCAAAAAGTCCATATTTGTACGGAAGTAATCATCTACACTTGCAATATTACTCCAGTAACTATTCAGTTTATATCCATACACACGCTTTACATTGCGGTAACGCACCAGCACATCCGTAACAAAATCAAACCGGTTTTCCTCCGCCGATTTTTCGAGAATTTCGATCAGCTGTCTTCTTCGGATAATATACACTCCTGTGGAAATCGTATTGGATTGTGCTACCAGCGGTTTTTCCTCAAAATCCGTGATCCGGGAATCTTCATTCATACGGACGACTCCGAAACGGCTGACATCCGCATCCGCCGGCATATCCTTGCATGCAATGGTAATATCTGCTTTCTTTGCGATATGAAACTCCAGCAGGTCATTGTAATCCATCTTATACACACAGTCACCGCTGGATATGATCACATACGGTTCGTGACGGTTTTTCAGGAAATCAATATTCTGATACATGGCATCTGCTGTACCACGATACCAGTCACTGT
>CAJMFH010000071.1 GCA_905212635.1 uncultured Lachnoclostridium sp.
CATAAATTTCAAGACTATCGGTGATTACATTATCCTTATCTGTTACTACTTAAAAGAGCCCGTGAAATAATCTCTGTAAATTCAACACTATAAAGGTCTTCTATGATAAAATATTAAAATCATAGGAGGCCTTTTATTATGGCAAACAGAAAAAAAGAAGTTTACAAACCAAAACCAATGACCGAAGGAAAAAGAAACCTTATCCAGGGTCTGCTTCAGGAGTATGATATCCAATCTGCTGAGGATATTCAGGATGCTTTAAAAGATCTGCTTTCCGGAACAATTCAAGATATGCTTGAAACGGAAATGGATGATCATCTAGGCTATGACCGTTATGAAAGATCCGGTGAGCCTAACTACCGTAATGGTATGAAATCCAAAACTGTCCGTAGTAAATATGGTGAATTTCAGGTAGATGTCCCTCAGGATCGCCAGAGTTCTTTTGAGCCACAAATACTTCCAAAGCGTCAAAAAGATATTTCTTCGATTGATGACAAGATTATCTCAATGTATGCAAAGGGAATGACTACTCGACAGATTTCAGAAACCATAGAGGATATTTACGGCTTTGAAGTAAGTGAAGGAATGGTATCGGATATCACAGATAAACTCCTTCCACGAATCGAGGAATGGCAGAATCGTCCTTTGTCCCCTGTGTATCCTATCGTCTTTATTGATGCGGTACACTTTTCTGTACGTGATGATGGTGTGATCAGGAAACTTGCAGCATATGTCGTGCTTGGTATGAATGAAGATGGCATGAAAGAAGTCCTAAGCATTGTTGTGGGCGAAAATGAAAGCAGTAAATACTGGCTGTCTGTCCTGAACAGCTTAAAGAATCGTGGAGTTCAGGACATTCTCATTCTCTGCTCTGATGGTTTGACCGGTATCAAGGATGCAATCTCTACGGCATTTCCAAAAACGGAGCAGCAACGTTGTATTGTACATATGGTGAGAAACACGCTTAAATACGTTGCAAACAAGGATATGAAAGCATTTGCAAAAGATTTAAAGACAATCTATACCGCTGCAGATGAAGAAACCGCAAGAAAGCAGTTAGAGTCTGTAACAGAAAAATGGTCTGCCCAGTATCCAAGTGCGATGAATCGCTGGCACGAAAACTGGGATGCGATATCCCCAATCTTCAAGTTTTCCAAGGAGGTTCGTACCGCATTTTACACTACAAATGCCATAGAATCGCTGAATTCCTGCTATCGTAGATTGAATAAGCAACGCAGTGTATTTCCAAGCTCTCAGGCACTTATGAAAGCCCTATATCTGGGAACTTTCGAGATCGCAAAAAAGTGGACAATGCCAATCAGGAACTGGGGAAAAGTTCGTGGCGAGCTGGAAATCATGTACCCTGACCGGATGCTGATATAGCAACAAAAGCTGGAATATCAAGAGTAAATATACGCCCAGATTTTCTGGGCGCTCTTGACATACCAGCTTATTTTTGCTATTAAATAAACAACGGCTTAACAGCAGAAACCGCTGTCAAGCCGCATCAATTATCATAGAAGATCTAAATTTACAGAAAAAATTTCACACCGTCCTAAAAACAGATAGCGGATGATAAATATCCGCTATCTGTTTTTTTAGGAAAGAAATGTATGCAGTTCGTTCAGGCGTGCATCAAAGTCGGAAATCCCCAGATCATACAATTCCTGTTCCAACTTTTCATCGCGTGCGTAAGTACTCATTTTTAACTCTTTCGAAGGCGCAAAGACGATGGCTTCCCCGGCGGTTTCGTGTTTTTTGACATCGGCAATATTCTGGCGGTAGATGAGATGGCGGTTGTCAAGTGCTGCAATTGTCTGCGGATATTTACGCAGGGCATGCCGGTAAATGTGCCGGAAGCCTTCCGGTTGCTTTACAAAGCTGCGCGGTTTGCTCAAGATCACGACTACACGGTCGCATCCTTTTGCAAATGCGCGCATAATCGGAACAGAATCGGATAATCCGCCATCAAAATATGTCTGATCTTTAAAAGAAATCGGACGGCACATCACAGGCAGGGCACAGCTTGCCATGATGGCACGGTAGTCATCCTGTTTCATATCGTCTTTGGTAAAATAAACGGGCTTTCCAGTTGCAGCATCGGTTGCAACAAGCTCGAACTCGGCCGGATTTTCCACGATGGCAGGATAATCGATCGGGTCAGCTCCATCGGAGTTGGTCAGTGTCTGATAAATATACTGCAGACCAAAAAACTGTCCGGTGCGTAGCAGATTTTTGACGCCCATATAACCAGGTTCGTTCAGATGGTCTACATAAAAACGAAGATTGCGCCCGCGTTGTCCGGCGAGATAGCTTGCTGTGTTTGCAGATCCGGCCGATACGCCGATGCAGTAATCGAATGTAATGTGTTCATCTAAAAAGCGGTCAAGAATGCCTGCGCTGTAGGCACATTTCATACCGCCGCCTTCTACTACAAGTCCTGTCTTCATGTCTGGGATACTCCTTTTGCCTGAAATTAGCATTATTGTAGCACTTTTTTTCTTTTTGTCAAATTTTTAACAATATGTGTTTGTTTTTCTGCAACCGTTTAAGTGGTGCCGGGACATTTGAAAAAAAGTGATTGGCTGACAATTCCTTAGAATGGGACAGCCCGGAAGGCAGAGATATTGGATTTTCTTGATATGAGATATGATTTGACGAATGGGGAGATTGAGGAAGGTATGGGATAATATTTAAAAATGATAATATCCTTTCGTGAAGAAAGTTTCATAAAAGCTAAGAAAGTTTTCAATAAAGTTGTGGAATTTGTTTCTCATGGAAGTTCATCTCCTTTCT
>CAJMFH010000072.1 GCA_905212635.1 uncultured Lachnoclostridium sp.
CCTGTTATTTTCCGTTCATCCAGAATAGCCGAAGAACTTGCTGCTTCTGCTGAAAGCAGGGGGATTTCCAATCCAGGGAAACATACTTGCCGCAGAAAGATAGAATTTCAAAAGCGGGATTGGATTATGTGCGCGATTGCTGTTTGTGTAACCGCACTCTATTTTGTGCTGGAAAGGACGGTAGCATAATGGTAAATGATAAAGCAAGGCGATCCGTTATCCAGTTTGAAGATGTATCTTTTGAATATCCGGGAGCCGAAACAGATAGTATCCATCATATCAGCCTCGATGTAAAAGAGGGCGAGTTTCTTGTTCTGACTGGAGGGAGCGGCTGCGGAAAGACAACTTTAACACGATTGGTAAACGGGTTAGGCGAACAATTTTACGAAGGGACACTGAAAGGGCGCATCACACTGTTGGGACGCAACATATCGGAATATCCTCTGTATGAAATCGGGAAAAAAGTAGGTTCAATCTTTCAAGATCCAAAGAGCCAGTTTTTTGCCAGTATTACAGAGGATGAGATTTCGTTTGGGTGTGAAAATTATGGCGTTCCGTATGAAGAATTGGATAGGCGGGTTTCAAGTGCAATCAAGCGTATTAACGGAGATATGCTGCGAGGGAAAGAAATTTATCCGATGTCCAGCGGGGAAAAACAGAAAATAGCGGTGGCCTCCGTCAATGCTGTTGATCCGGAAATTTATGTGTTTGATGAACCTTCGGCCAATTTGGATATGTATTCCGTTGAGGCGCTTAAAAATTTGATGGGTGGACTTAAAGCGGAAGGCCACACAATCATTGTTGCTGAACACCGGCTTTATTATCTTACTGACCTTGCAGACCGTTTTCTCTATATGGAAAACGGGAGCATAAAAGAAGAATGGACGGCGGGAGAACTGCGCTCTATTCCAGAAGAAAAAAGACGAGCCATAGGAATACGAGCGGCAGATTTGCACCATATTGAAGTAGATATTTCCTCTGTAAAAGAAAAAGATATGACGATGGAGGTAAAGGATTTGGCGTTTTCCTATCGCAAACATCCGGTTTTCCATGATGTATCTTTTCAGGCGTATGCTGGTGATCTGATTGCGATTGTAGGCCATAACGGAATAGGAAAAACTACTTTGTCGAATATTCTTTGTGGTATGCAAAAGGAAAAAGAGGGTCAGGTCATATATAACGGGACAAAGGTATCTAAAGGCAAACGGAAGAATTTTGCCTACTTTGTTATGCAAAATACAGATTGCCAGTTGTTTGGGGACAGCGTAGAAGAAGAACTGCTATTAAACGGAAAAGGCAGTACCCAGGAGCAACGCGATGATCTGCTAAAACTATATGGCTTGTTTGAATGGAAAGAACGGCATCCCGCTACTCTTTCCGGCGGGCAGAAACAACGACTCACTCTTGCAGTATCGGATTGGATAGATACCCCCGTTTTGATTTTGGATGAGCCTACCAGCGGTCTTGATTTCAAAAATATGATGAGAATATCGGAGCATTTGAAAGCTCTGGCGCAAAAAGGAAAGACCATTTTAATCATTACCCACGATTATGAATTTGCCGCTATGACTTGCAATCGGGTTCTGCATTTCGTTGATGAAGGTCATGTAGAAACATTTCCGTTACAGGAAAATTTGTCCCGCTTATACTCCTGCCTTATGTGTCAATGAATTATGTGTCCGATTGGATAGATACGCTCTGTATGGAGTGGCAAAAACAACTGAATGATTTTATGATAATAGACGGGTTATAAAATGCTAACCCGTCTATTATTGCGAAAGGAGACTTGCTTATGGAGAAGCAAAAAAATGGAGAACTGTCCAGAATGTTCGGATATGCAGGGAAATTCCATGTTTTGACTGTTTTGGGATGTGTTCTCTCCGGAATCAGTACCATTTTATCTATGCTGCCTTTTGTTTGCATTTGGCTCGTCATCCGCGATTTAATCCAGGCTTTTGCTGCCGGGGATATATCTCTTGCAACGGGGAGCGCCCATTATGCGTGGATGGCGGTTGTGTTTGCAGCGGCAAGCATTTTAATTTATTTTATCGCCCTGAACTGTACTCATCTGGCGGCGTTTCGTACAGCCACCAATATGAGAAAATCTGCAATTCATCATATCGTGACGCTGCCGTTGGGGTATTTCAGCCAAAATGCAAGCGGACGGCTCAGAAACATCATTGATGATAATGCAGGGCTTACAGAAGGATTTCTGGCCCATCAGCTTCCCGATCTGACCGGAGCCGCAGTTATGCCGGTTGCCGTTATTATTTTGATTTTCCTTTTTGACTGGCGGCTGGGAATTTGCTGCCTGATACCTATGGGAATCAGTGTCATCTTTCTCAAACAGATGATGGGCGGAGATAATGCGCAGTTTATGGGCAAGTATATGACTGCACTGGAAACAATGAATAAAGAAGCTGTGGAATATATTCGCGGTATTCCTGTTGTAAAAGTATTTCAGCAAACTATTTATTCCTTCAAAAATTTTCACGCTGCAATAGAAGAATACGAAAAATTTGCTTCCGGGTATGCCTTAAAATGCCGTATTCCTCTTACAGGATTTACAGTAACACTGAACGGCACATTTGTTTTACTTATTCCAGTCGCCATGTTTATTTTGTCCGGGGTCAGCGGCCAGGCGGCTTATGAAAATGTTGTGCTGGATTTTCTGTTTTACAGTTTGTTTACTCCGGTCTGTGCAACTATGATGAACCGTATCATGTTTGCCAG
>CAJMFH010000073.1 GCA_905212635.1 uncultured Lachnoclostridium sp.
ATAGGGAATACCGTAATAAATCTGTATCTGCCGACGCACACATTTTTTAATCATTGTGTGACTATATCCCATTTTAAGCATGATTTCATAGTCCGGTTTGTCATAGGTTACGGACGAAATATTTTGAAAGTAAAGAATACTGCCCGTAGCAATTAAGAAAATAATCGTAGTAAAACAAATTAGCAAAAAAGTGGAACTTGCATCGCGGACAAAGGTACTTTCTCTTTGCCATGCGCTTGCCAGATAAATGTTGTCCGGCATAGACGCTTTCAAAGCTGTGTAGGCAGTTTCATTAGAGCGCATTTTTTCACCATTAATACTGATAACCGAAACTCTATCTATGGTACTGTCACGCATTTTTTGATAAAGGTTATCCGACAAAATCAGCGTTCCAACACTGTTTGAAAAGCCAATAGGATTATCAATGCTTGTCTGTTTTACTGTTACATCGGTTATTCCTGTTCCAAAGTCCAGACGATACGGGGCTCCCATGTCAGAATGTTCATGGTCTGGATAGTATTTTATTAAAATGCAATCCGTATCTGATAATTCTGGAATATCCGTTTTCTTTCCCTGCTGAGAAAGCAGGGTGGCATAGTCTGTCCGGCTGATACATTCAAATCCGGGAATACGCCCCTTATCTTCACTGATACTGTATTCTGTCGGCAGACGATCAGAAGTTGCTTTTACTTTGAAAATAATCGTTTCATAAACTTCGTATTCCTGTTCGTCGCAAGCCTTCTGCAAAGCCTGCAAAGAGATTTCCTTTTCCTGCTCATTTGTCACTCGGTATTCAATGGCAGAGGGGATAATGCGCCGGAAAGATTGGTATGGATACCACATAGAAAGAACCGTCGAGCCAAAGACCGCCAGCGTCCCCGCTGTCAGCAGGATCAGCAGAATCAGTGATTTCGCATTAGAACGGATGCGGTGCATAAACTTTGGCACTACAATAATGGTATTTTCATGGTAAAGTCTGCTTTTTTTCTGCCGGATTTTCTGACAGACATAGGGTAGGAATGAGTACATAAACAGAATCGTTCCTGCCACAACACAAAGAAGCGTCAGCATGGCAATAGGAGAAAATCCAATGGTATTCCACAATGACTGCTTTCCCCGCATAATGTCCAATGCAAGGCCGTACCCTGCGCTGAGAAATCCGACACCCAATATCGCTGTTATTGCATGGGGATGGATCGGTTTTTCCGTTTTCTTTTCCAGTCGCACCAAATCAAGCAGGGTAGATTTTCGGAGCAGACTTGCGTTAGAAAGTGTAAGTGTAATCAGCACGACGATTACAAAGGAAAGGATTGCCTTTACTGCTGCCGGGTAAATTAGAGGGATTGCGCTTTGATCTACGGATATTCCCAAAAGGGTCACAATCCCGGCGATTACGATTTTGTGGAGAATACTGCCAGTCAGAATCCCAAGAATCATACCGCCAAAGCAGATCATTAAATTTTCAAAGATCAATAATTTCAATATAGTTGATTTTCGATACCCAAGTAGCGAATAAATCCCTAATTCTCTCATACGTCGCCGCATAAAAAAACTATTGGAATAGAACATATAAAAAATGACAAATGCCATGATGAATACTGCTACTGTCCGGCACATGGTTTCCACTCTGCCATCCGAAGATATTTTTTCCATGATGATCTGGTTCATGGAAAATGAAGTAAAGCAGAAGTAAATCATCAAGACAAAAGAAACGGAAAAAAGGTACAGGAAATAAAACGAAAAGTTCCGTTTCAGATTTTTTAAGGCGATTGCGGATAATTTCATGTTGCCACCCCCCTTAACGCTTTTCGTCCTGTCTGGCGGCTTCTTGCATGATTTCCTCATAGAATTCACGGCGTTCCCTGTTACACCGTTTCAATTCGGAAATGATATGCCCGTCCTTAAAGTACAAAATGCGATCTGTATAGCTTGCCGCATACGGGTCATGTGTTACCATTAAAATTGTTGTTCCTAAAGCCTGATTGACTTCTGAGAGGGCAAAGAGCAGTTCCGTTGCTGAACTGCTGTCCAATGCCCCGGTGGGTTCGTCTGCAAAAATTAACGGCGGGCGTTTTACCATTGCACGAGCCGCCGCTACACGTTGCCGTTGACCGCCAGACAATTCACTGGGATATTTTTTCAGTTGTGAAGCAATTCCGAACAGTTCCGCAAGCTCCATCACTTTTTTATCAATCGTCTTTGCGCTTTCATGGAGCAAAGTCAAGGGAACTGCAATATTTTCCTGCACAGTCAGACTGTCCAACAAAAAATACTCTTGAAAGATAAAGCCGAGATTATTCTTACGAAAATCGGCTGCCTGTGTTTGACTAAGTTCTTGAATTTTTTCCCCTCCCATGCGGATGCTGCCGCTTGTAGGAATATCAATAGTGGATAGCACATTCAAAAGCGTTGTTTTGCCGGAGCCGGAAGCTCCCATAATACCGAGAAATTCACCCTGCATTACTTCAAAAGAAACATGATCCAGTCCTGGTTTCGGCTGGTTTGGATAGATTTTGG
>CAJMFH010000074.1 GCA_905212635.1 uncultured Lachnoclostridium sp.
GAATTTATGGAATTTTGCTGCTTACCACGAGCCCGGTTGGATCATTGTACAATTGGAAAGCGATTCTTATGGTTCTTGCTCTTTGTACGATGTTTGTCGGAGGGGCATTTGCCATCTTTGCGACCGATATGAAGAAATTACTTGCGTATTCGTCGATGTCACAGATTGGTTTTATCCTGTTTGGAATCAGCGTATGTACGATTACGCAAGGGTTCGATGGCTTTTATGGAGTCCTGCTTCACACAGCAAACCATTCGATTTTTAAACTGATTTTATTTACTGTGGCCGGTGTAATCTTTGCGATGGCAGGTACGACCGATCTGAATCGGATCGGTGGTGTGATCCGCAAAAAGAAGTCGTTGAAAATTCCTGTTGCCATCGCTGCTCTAGGCATGGGTGGAATTCCGCTGCTTTCGGGATATATCAGTAAAACAATGCTGCATGAAGCATCGCTTGGTGCTCCTTATTTTGAGTTTATGATGCCTGCGGCGGAGTGGATTTTCTTATTTTGTGGTGGATTGACCGTGGCTTATATGTTAAAATTGTTCGTGGCACTGTTTTGCAATAAAGTGGATGAACCGGTGCAAACAACAGGGGAAAAAGGTCCGTCTATTCCAGTCCTGATCTGTTTATGGGTTCTGGCAGCAGTTATTGTAATTGTCGGTATTATGGGACTTGTACTGGAACCGGCGTATTTTATCTCCTTTGAGACGTTAAAAGGAGCATTGATCTCCATTGCCATCGGAATCCTTATTTATGTTGTTGTGGTACGAAAAGCCGCTTTTTTGAAAAAAGAGGATGGCGGTTTTGTGTGCCGTGAGGTGATCCCGTCATGGTTTGGATTGGAAAATCTCGTTTATCGTCCATTTTTCCTGAAATTACTGCCGTTTTTGGGAGCTTTGCTTTCACGCTTCTTTGACCGGCTGATCGACGGATTTGCGATTGGCATGATGAAGAGCGTGCTTCGCCCGAAAAAACCGCATGCGAAACGGGAACACCCATTGGCCTACGGTCTTGGACGTTTTGTGGATGGCATTAGTTATGTGGTTCAGGTTAAGATCCGCAAGAAACCGGTGCCAAAGCGTCATTCCTATGGAGATTTGTTTGCGGTCGGAAGTACCGAATTTTCGCGTACGACACGGCTCGTGTTTTATAGTGTGTCATTTGGATTGATGATGTTTGCCATCGGACTTATGGCGGCACTCATTTATCTGCTTAAGGTTATGTAGAAAGGAAGTCAAAAGTTATGAAATGGATACGTTTTACGTTGGAAACCCACACTGACGCGGTGGATATATTAAGCTATATGTTGGATGAGATCGGTGTCGAGGGAATTGAGATCGAGGATCACATCCCGCTTACGGAAGAGGAAAAGCGGCAGATGTATGTGGACATCCTGCCGGATCCGGAGGAAAATGACGGCTCCGCCAAAGTGCATTTTTATATGGAACCGGAAAACTGCAATCCGGATACGGTCATCATGCAGGTGCAGAATATTTTCCAGGAGATCAAAAGTTACACCAACATCGGAAAAGGAACGGTCAGTTTGTCAGAAACGGAGGACAAAGACTGGGTTAATAACTGGAAGACATTTTTCAAGCCATTTCGTGCAGCGGAAAATGTCGTGATCAAGCCAACATGGGAGACTACAAATGTAGAAGATTATGCGCCGGAAAAAGATGTTGTAGTCGAAATTGATCCGGGAATTGCGTTTGGAACGGGTACTCACGAGACGACGAAACTTTGTATTCAGGCTCTTTCCAAATGGGGCTGTCAGGGCAAACGCATTTTTGACATTGGCTGCGGAAGTGGAATTCTTGCCATTGCTGCTTTGAAGTTAGGAGCTTCCTTTGCGTGTGCGACGGACATTGACGAAGTGGCGGTAGATGTCGCAGGCGAAAATATGGAGATCAACGGTTTGAAACCGGAGCAGTATCAGCTGTACGCCGGCGACCTGATCGAAAATGTTGCCAAAGACCACTCTTACACGTTCAGCGCACCGACGGCGACGGAGCGTTCGGTCAATGGAAAGAAACTGAGTGAACTTGCCGGAGGCGGCTATGATATAGTCACCGCAAATATTTTGGCAGATGTTATCATCCCATTGTCAGCAGTCGTTCGCCCGCATATGGCAGAAAATGGAATCTTTATCTCATCGGGGATCATCGATGAAAAAGCAGATGAAGTAGAGGCGGCACTTTTGCAGAATGGGTTTACGATCTTAGAGAAGACATCCATCAAAGAGTGGGTATGCTTTGTTTGTAAATAGTTTGATATATGAGAGAAATAGGTTGTTGCGCCGGGGTGGTGCAATGACCTTTTTTTGAGGGCGCGGAGGCACGTGACAGGGGTGCAGAGGATGGGACGTGTACACGTCAAAAAGAAAAAAGCAAGAAATAACGTGTGCGGAGCTGCCCAAAACTGCTCCAAACTGCCGCATCACACACGCCAAAAAGAAAAAAGCAAGAAGTAACGTGTGCGGAGCCGCCC
>CAJMFH010000075.1 GCA_905212635.1 uncultured Lachnoclostridium sp.
TTCACCTGGGGCAGTGCCTTTTGCGTGTTAAAAGACACGCTGGAGAATGTCTCTCCGATCTGGCTTCTGGCCTTTCGTTTTCTGCTGGCGGGTATCATTATGACTCTGGTCTGTATCCCGAGAATGAAAAAAATGAGCATCCGCACGTTAAAGCGTGGCATCATCATGGGCATTGTCCTGTATTTTGAATTTCTGTTCTTTACGGTCGGACTGCAGTACACGACCTCTTCCAAATCTTCCTTTATTATAGGATCTTATGTGGCGATCCTGCCGCTTATTTACTGGGTGATCCGCGGGAAAAAGCCGCAGAGGGCGGATATTCTGGCGGCACTTGTCTGTATTGTGGGACTTGGCTTTATTTTGCTTGGAAGTTTTGACGGGGTCAACAAAGGAGATCTAATCTCGCTGCTCTCGGCAGTGTGTTATGCGATCCATATTGTTGTGACCGGGATTTTTGCAAGGGAAGAGGACGGCTTTCTGTTAAATATGCTTCAGATTGGAACGGGCGGCATTTTGGGACTTGTGGCAGCGATGATCCTGGAGCCACATCCGGCAGCCATGTCCGGCATGAACATCGGAAGCATCGCTTATCTGGCAGTCTTCTGCACGGTTGTGCCGTATTTGCTCAGTGTGTTTGGACAGAAATATGTGAAAACTTCCACAAGCGGCGTGATCCTTTCTTTTGAGAGCGTATTTGGATGTATTCTCTCAATCCTGATTCTTGGAGAATGTCCGGGTGTGCGGTTTGTGATTGGTGCAATGCTGATGATGTGTTCCTTTTTGATTGTGGAAAAAATTTCCCTGCCATTGCCGAAAAGAGTAGCGGTGAAAGCAGAAAAATGATATAATGAGTCAAAGGGACAAATGGACACAAAACGGATGCTTGCATACGTGTTTGTGTCTATGGGGACCGCAAAAACATGAGAAAGCAGCCATTTTTGTAAAAAAATGAGCGGATTTCGAATGTTTTCGTGATTTTGAGAGTGCAAGGCACGGAAAAATCACGTATGACTCATTGAGTTAATTTTAGAAAAAGTTCAGAACCCAAAACCACAACACAAGGCAAAGGAGGAAAAACATGATAAAAAAAGGAAAAAAACTTAGTATGATGCTTCTTACGGCAATGATTCTGGCAGCAGGAAGTGTCGGAACTGTAGCAGGAACCGGAGCGAAACAGGTACAGGCAGCAGAGAATGCATATTATTATGTGTCACTGGGGAATCTTCAGCAGACAGCCATGACTAAAAACAGTGCAAGTATCACTTGGGAACAGACGTATGCAAGCTCTATGAATACACTTACAACAGAAGGATATAATATTTATCTTGGAGAAAGTTACAGTGATATGAAGCTGGTTGGAAAATCCAAGACACCATCCTATACACTGACCGGACTGAAAGATGGTAAGCGTTACAATGTGCGTGTAGAAGCTTACACATCAAATGGAACAAAAACAAGTTCACCGGTAAGCGGACAGGTTGAGACAATCCCGGCAGCCGTCCATAATTTCAGACAGGAGCGTTGGTGGTACTTTATCAACAAGCTGGAAGTAACATGGGATAAAGTTGAGACTGCAGACCGGGTGGAAGTGACCCTGTATAACAGCAAAGGCAGACGTGTCGGCAAGACACAGAAACTGAACAGCTATGCTTACAGTGCATCTTTCGATAAGATGAAAGATGAAGTTTACACGGTAACCATTCAGGCTTTCAAGACGGTAAATGGAAAGACTTATGCTACACCGAAGGCAAAGATTCAGTGTTTCAACCAGGCACGTATCAAAGAGACAAGCATCAAGGTGAAAAAAGGCAGCCTGAGCTTCCAGTGGGGAAAAGTCGGCGGAGCAAGCGGATATGATGTGTATATCTCCACAAAGCCGAAAAAAGGTTATAAAAAAGTAAAATCGGTCGGCAAGAACACCACAAAGCTGACCATCCGTAAATTTAAAGGCAAAAAGATCAACCCGAAGAAGACTTACTATATGTATGTAGAAACCAAAAAGAAAAACGGCTCCAAGGTCAATAAATCCGGAAGACTCTACTACTGGAATACAAAGAGCAAAAGCTTTGGTTATTTCTAAGAAATCGTATAACCGTTCCATAACTTCACAGTCAGGAAATCTTGACAGAAAAACCGTCGTATGTTACGGTAGAAATAAGCGTTAAAAGCTG
>CAJMFH010000076.1 GCA_905212635.1 uncultured Lachnoclostridium sp.
CAGGGCAGGATGCCGGATAACGTCCGGTGGAGGTGACTCCCAGGCTAGTGCAACAGAAAATAACCGCCAGCTCCGGCTGGTAAGGGTGAAACGGCGAGGTAAGAGCTCACCGCCTTTCTGGTAACAGAAAGGGCAGATGTAAACCCCATCCGAAGCAAGACCGAACAGAAAGCAATACGGCGGCCCGTCGTGCTTTCGGGTAGGTCGCTAGAGCCTGTTGGTAACAGCAGGACCAGATAGATGATCATCCAACGACAGAACTCGGCTTACCGTGCTGCTCATTTCTATCATAATATTTGACAGGGAGATATCGATGGAAGAAAGATATGAATTAGCAAGAGAGCGAATCCGCGATATTGCGGAAAATGAAAAGGAATCCAAATATTGTCAAAAGATTGCCCACTTTTTTATGCTTGTTTTTGATGTTTATGAGAGAAGAAAAAAGGGAAAAACACTTTCTTTAGAAGAAAAAAAGGAAGAGAATACGGAAATGTACCGCGATCTTTTCCCGGAAAATTACGATACTGATTTTACCAATCCTACGTATGCCAGAGAACAGTTTGGCGTGGCGGGGGATTCTTTATGTTATTTTGCAAGTCATTTTCGGGGAGCCATTGAGGATGTTTTTGGTGACGACGAAGAAGCGCTCCTTTTGAAGATGGAGTTGTTCCTTCAGGTGTATACGATTTTGACGACAGAAGAAGATTATGAACGCTGGCTCAAAGAGACGATGTATTATTATGTTCATGATTATAATGAATATTTTGAAGAGAAACAAGTGGCTGAACTGGTGGACGAATCGCGGGACCGCCTTGTAAAACTGGTGATGGAAAGTGATCTTTCGACACCGGATTATCTGTATGAATATGGTGCTTATATTACGAAAAACGAAATAGAAACTGCCGGATTTTTACAGTCTCTGCCGCGGGAGACAATTAAATTGGTGGCGCGTACGTATACCGAAGGTTACCGGAAGGGATTTGAAGCAGCAGGCATTGACCTCAGCGCGAAAAAGACCGTCAATATCCGGTATCATATCGGATTCGAACGAATCATCCGTGAAGCCATCCGCCAGTTTGCGGACATGGGATTAAAACCGGTCATTTACCGCCGCGGAAATACAGCAAATCTGGGGGTGTCTACGACTTCCGCAAACAATCAGTATGAATACGACCACCGTTACGATAATGCATTGTACTTGAACAATGCAATCGTGAAAGACAGGTTAGCTCATCTGGAGAAGGCATTTGAAAAATACCGCGATCAGGCAGCCGTTTTTGCGGGACCTGCGGTAATGGAAGTATTTGGAGAAAAATTATTTGTGCCGCAGACGAAGAAAGAAGCACCGGCTTACAAGGAAGACCAGCAGAAATTGTCTGTGCAGTATCGAACCGATGCGACACTGATCCAAAACCGCTATATCAAGCCGGAAGAACGCAGTTTTACGATCATTGCGTTCCCAATCCCGGAGATCGGCCCGCAGTTTGAGACGATATTTTCGGAGACAATCCGCGTAAATACGCTGGATATGGATCAGTTCCGCAAAATCCAGCAGGCCTTGATCGATGCACTCGATCAGGGAGAATATGTGCATGTGACCGGACGCGGGGAAAATCATACCGACATCCGTGTCGCCCTTCACAAACTCGGAAATCCGGAAAAGGAAACCAATTTTGAAAATTGTCTGGCAGATGTGAACATTCCGGTAGGAGAAGTGTTTACTTCGCCAAAACTTGCCGGAACTAATGGCGTGCTGCTAGGGACTCAAGTTTACCTGAATCAGCTCCGCTATGAGAATCTGGAGATGGTATTTAAAGACGGCATGATTGATTCCTATAACTGCTCGAATTATGAGACAGAAGAGGAAAATAAAAAATATATCAAAGAAAATGTATTGTATCACCGTGAAACCCTTCCGATGGGCGAATTTGCAATCGGAACCAATACCGTG
>CAJMFH010000077.1 GCA_905212635.1 uncultured Lachnoclostridium sp.
TATTTGCTATGTCCTTTGTTTCTTGGTTGTCTAAAATTTCTTTTTTTCAAACTTATCCCTTTCGTTTTATGTTATAATTCCTGTTCGTCATTCATGCGGTAGCCAACTCCCAGTTCATTGCGTATGTAGCGGTATTCTCCCGGTGTCTCACCAAATTTTTTTCGAATATTCGCCATATTCACCTGAAGTTTTTTGACACTTCCTGAGTCTGAATATCCCCACACTTTTTTAATGATCTCTGCGTAGGTAAGAACTTTTCCGGCATGTACGGCGAGCAGTTCTACAATATTATATTCTGTCTGCGTCAACCGTATCTCTTCTTCTCCGATCGTTACTCTTCTGGCATCATAGGATATCTTCATATCTCCCAATTTAAATTCCTGTCTTATCCCTGTGCCGGCACCTTGAAATCGTGCCGTCCTAAGTGTGGCTCGTACCCTTGCCAGAAGTTCATCGGTTCCAAACGGTTTTGTAATATAATCATTGGCACCAAGATCCAGTGCCTCCACTTTATCTGCTTCATTGCTTCGCGCCGACAGTACAATGATCGGCGTATCCGAGGCTTTGCGTATCTGTTTTATTACCTCTGTGCCATCCATATCCGGCAGTCCGAGATCCAAAATAACGATATCCGGATGATGCGACCAAAACATTGTCAGACCACTTTCTCCCTTTTGGGAAAAAATCGCCTGATACTCATGCGTCTCAAAGATCATTTTCATAAAATTGCAAATGTTGATCTCATCTTCTATCACTTGCACTTTATATTTATTCATTTTCGGTTTCCTCCAATTCTAAGGCAAAGCGGATGCAGCATCCCCCTTCCTTTCGATTCTCTGCCGTGATTGCACCACCATGTGCCTTAATGATCGAAGCACATACGGCAAGACCGATTCCCATACTTCGTTTCTGGTTATCCACCGGAGCATCTTTCACAGAGAAATAATCTTGAAAAAGTCCTTTCATTCGCTCTTTCTCAATTCCACATCCATCATCCCGAACTTCAAATACCGCTTTATCTCCCAGTACAAATACGTGAAGTTCCAGCATTTTCATGCCTTTTGCATGCTGCACCGCATTTTCCAAAAGATTCATAAGAACCTGCTCAATCAGCACGGCATCCATTGGAATACTGGTAAATTCTTCCGGTATCGACACATTCACTTTCTGATCCGGATACCGTTTTTTGAACTGCGTCAGTACCGAATCGATCAGTTCTTCCAAAACCGTCGATGTCTTAACCAGTTTTACTCCGTCGTTATCAATCCGTGTAATGGACAAAATATTTTCCACCATTCCGATGAGCCATCTGGCATCTTCCCGGATCCCATCTGCCAGCTGAACAACCTGATCTTCGGACAAATGCTCGTAATTTTGTACAATTGCCGAGCTGGATCCGTAAATCGTCGTAAGTGGTGTCCTAAGATCATGTGAAACTGCCCGCAGAAGATTTCCACGCATTTTCTCGTTGATACTTTCTGCCCGCACACGTTCCTGCCACTTGAGCTGGGACGTGATCGTACTCGTCATTGCCGTGATCACAAGCATGATCACCGCAGAAATGATATTTTCCGGAATGCTGAAATTGAAGGCAAAATAAGGAAAAGCAAAGGCAAAATTAAGCACAAGTACACTCAGCAGTGAAGCAATAATCCCATACACAAAACCATCCGTAAACCTCGATACAAAAAATACTGCCATCGCCATAATTGCCGGCGGTACGGTCTCTGCTGAAAATTTTGCTTCCAATATCAGACAGAGTAAAAACGCCCCCGCCAGAATACTGATCATCTTCATCCCGTCAATTATGTACTTTGTCACATTTTTCATTGTTATAATCCGCCTTTCTGCTTCGCGAAAGTCACCAATAGAATCATGA
>CAJMFH010000078.1 GCA_905212635.1 uncultured Lachnoclostridium sp.
ATCCACCTATGAGCAAGCTCATGTGGATTTAGACCTTTTGACCCTGGCATCATATAATGTTAGATAATGCGAGAATGTAACAAAAAATTTGAGTATACCGGCGGGAAATCCGAAAATTATTTCCGAAGTATTGATTTCGCGGTACTGGGTCATTCCAGAGATCATTATAATTTCAGGGAATTTTCGGGAAAATTCAAAAAATTCCGATAAAAAATATAACATTTAAAAGATATAACAGAAAGGCATTTATATGTATTACAAAACAACAGAATCTCTCCTTGCCTTTATTAAAAAAAGTCCGACGGCTTTTCAGGCAACGGCAGAGATGGAGAAAAAATTTGCAGAAAACGGATATCAGCTTCTTTCAGAGCAGGAATACTGGAAGTTACAGCCGGGCGGGAAATATATCGTAACAAGAAATCATTCGGCATTGATTGCATTTTCGATTCCAAAGAAGGAGTGTCGGAAGTTTCATATCATTGCCAGCCACAGCGATTCTCCGGCTTTTAAGATCAAGGAAAATCCGGAAATGCGGGTAGAAAATGCCTACACAAAACTGAATGTGGAAGGTTATGGCGGTATGCTGATGGCACCGTGGTTTGACCGGCCGCTGTCGGTAGCGGGCAGAGTGGTTGTAAGGCGTGACGGCAGTCTGAAAGAGGAACTGGTCAATATCGACCGGGATCTGGTCATGATCCCAAGTCTGGCAATCCACATGAACCGGGAGGCAAACAAAGGAGTGTCTTACAATCCGCAGAAAGATCTGTTGCCGCTTCTCGGGTGCGGAGATTCGAAGCCGGAGTTTTTGAAAATTGTTGCGGAAGAGATAAAAGTAAAGGAAGAGGATATTCTTGCACATGATCTGTTCCTCTATAATCGGATGGAGGGTACGATCTGGGGTGCAGACAGAGAATTTGTTTCGGCACCAAGGCTGGATGACCTGCAGTGTGCGTTTGCTTCGATGGAAGGAATGCTTGCCGGAAAGCACGAGGAGAGCATTGCGGTGCACTGTGTTCTGGATAACGAAGAAGTCGGAAGCGGAACAAAGCAGGGGGCAGCTTCTACTTTCTTAAAAGATACGCTTCGAAGGATCAACGATGGCCTTGGCAGAACGTATGAAGAATATCTGATGACGCTGGCAGGCAGTTTTATGATCTCGGCGGATAATGCCCATGCACTGCATCCAAATTACATAGAAAAGGCAGATCCGGTGAACCGGCCGCTGCCAAACGGCGGAATTGTCATCAAATACAATGCCAACCAGAAATACTGTACCGATGCGGTGTCAGCGGCAAAATTCAAGGATCTCTGCGACCGGGCAGGCGTAAAATACCAGACCTTTGTGAATCGCTCCGATGTGCCGGGCGGATCGACCCTGGGAAATATTTCGAATACGCAGGTACCGATGAATACGGTAGATATCGGACTTCCGCAGCTTGCAATGCATTCTCCGTATGAGACAGCCGGTGTGGAAGATACCGGAAGTTTTATCAGAGCAGCGGAAGAATTTTTCATATAAGCAAAACAGAACAGGTATCAAAATAAAGAATTCAGACAAAAAACAGGCGGGAGAAATCCTGCCTTTTTTGCGTGACATGAGCAATGCGAAGCTCTGTGAGCTTTACATGAATGTTCATTCTTTATATCCTGATATCCGTTAATGCATAAATTTTTTCAGGAAAAGGACTTGAAAAATACACCATGGGGGTATATAAT
>CAJMFH010000079.1 GCA_905212635.1 uncultured Lachnoclostridium sp.
AGAAGGAAAAGCAGAAGGAATTCTGGAAGGCAAAATGCAGGTATATAGAAATCTTCTCAAAAAGGGATTTACGGAAAAAGAAGCAAGGGAAATTACAGAAATTTCGTGATATGTCGGTTGTTCTTTTCCTTTACATCGCTGCAAAAAGGGTATAACATATAATTATTATCAGAGAAGAAGGTGAAAGGAAAATTATGGATTATTCAATCAATACAAAATGTGTGCAGGCAGGTTATACTCCGGGGAATGGAGAACCAAGACAGATCCCGATCATTCAGTCAACGACTTACAAATACAATACGAGTGAAGATATGGGAAAACTGTTTGATCTGGAAGCAGAAGGATATTTTTATTCCAGACTGCAGAATCCGACAAATGATTATGTAGCAGCAAAGATCACAGCACTGGAGGGCGGAAAAGCCGGTATGCTGACTTCTTCCGGTCAGGCGGCCAATTTCTTTGCTCTGTTTAATATCTGCGAAGCAGGAAGTCATATCGTAGCTTCTTCATCCATTTATGGAGGAACCTACAATCTGATTTCTGTAACAATGAAAAAGATGGGAGTAGATGTGACGTTTGTTGATCCGGACTGCACGGAGGAAGAGTTAAACGCAGCATTTCAGGAGAACACAAAGGTGGTATTTGGCGAGTCCATTGCCAATCCGGCTCTGACGGTACTTGATATCGAGAAGTTTGCAAAAGCAGCCCATGCACACGGAGTTCCGCTGATCGTGGATAATACGTTCCCGACGCCGGTGAATCTGCGGCCGATTGAATGGGGAGCTGATATTGTGACACATTCTACCACGAAATATATGGATGGACATGGAGCAGCCCTTGGCGGAGCGATCATAGATGGCGGCAATTTTGACTGGATGGCTCATGCGGATAAGTTTCCGGGACTCTGTACACCGGACGAGTCCTATCATGGAATCACTTATGCGGAGAAATTTGGAAAAGAAGGAGCATTTATCACAAAATGTACTTCTCAGTTGATGCGTGATCTTGGATGTGCCCAGTCACCGCAGAGTGCCTTTATTTTAAATCTTGGTCTGGAATCGTTGCATGTGCGTATGCCAAGACATGTGGAAAATGGACAGGCAGTTGCAGAATTTCTGGAAAAGCATGATAAAGTAGAATTTGTCAACTATCCGACACTTCCATCTAACAAGTACTATGAAATCGCAAAAAAATATTTGCCAAACGGCGGATGCGGCGTTGTTTCATTTGAACTGAAAGGCGGAAGAGAAGCAGCAGAGAAATTTATGAAAAACCTGAAGCTGGCAGCAATCGAGACACACGTAGCAGATGCACGTACCTGTTGCCTGAATCCGGCAACCTCCACACACAGGCAGATGACAGACGAACAGCTCATCACAGCCGGTATTCCGGCGGGATTGATCCGTATTTCCTGCGGACTGGAAGATAAAAATGATCTGATTGCAGACATTTCACAGGCACTGGATGCAATTTAGGACAATAAGTGTGAATCCTCGACAATTCAATTACCGAGATGAAAGCGTAGGAGTGTGCATGTCTGCACATTGAAAATAATAGAATAATCTCCCTGCCATTGACTCCAGTGACATTAATACCGTAACCGGCATAGAATCAAACGAAAATATGTTCGGCTTTGCATTGCACATTTCTGCACATTATGCTATACTATATGTATGAAAGAAAATCTAATACATTATAGAACTTGCGT
>CAJMFH010000080.1 GCA_905212635.1 uncultured Lachnoclostridium sp.
GGAGGTTTTTTATTTATCATGTCCAGTGACTCGACTTCATTGGTTATTATTCTGGTTTGTCTTGTTTTGTCCGCATATTTTTCAGCGACCGAGACAGCCTTTTCCACGATGAGCCATGCACGTATGAAAACAATGGCAGACAAGGGTGACAAATCCGCAGCACTTGCACTTCAGCTGGCAGACAATTACGACACGCTGCTTTCGGCGATCCTGATCGGCAACAACCTGGTCAATATTCTCCTCTCATCTGTGGCGACACTGCTCTTTGTCAAATTTCTGGGTGAGCAGACAGGGGCGAGCGTTGCAACAGCTTCCGTCACGGTTGTCGTGCTGATCTTTGGTGAAATCTCGCCGAAAAGCATTGCCAAAGAATCACCGGAGAAATTTGCCATGTTTTCCGCACCGTTTATCCGTGCCTTGATGGTGCTTTTAAAACCATTTATCTGGATGTTCGCTCAATGGAAAAAGCTGCTTGTCAAACTGTTCAACAAGCCTTCGGATGACCGTGGGATTACGGACGAGGAGCTGATGACGATCGTAGAAGAAGCAGAGCAGGAAGGCGGGATCGATGCCGATGAAAGTACACTGATCCGCAGTGCGATTGGTTTTATGGATCTTGAGACAAGTGATATTTATACGCCGCGTGTGGACATTGAGAGTATTCCGCTGGATGCGACAAAAGAAGAAATCGCAAAGATGTTTCTGGATACCGGATTTTCAAGGCTTCCGGTCTACGAAGAAGATATCGACCACATCATAGGCATTATCAACCAGAAGGATTTCCACAATTTTATTTATCATACCAACCGACCTCTGAAAGATATCATCCGCCCGGTGCTGTTTATCACACCGACGATGAAGATCGGTGTCCTGCTGAAAAAGCTTCAGGACAGTAAAACTCACATTGCGATCATTCTGGATGAATTTGGCGGAACGGAAGGTCTGGTTACGATTGAAGATATCATCGAAGAGCTGGTCGGTGATATCTGGGATGAGCATGACCGTGTCATCAAAGAAATCGAAAAAATTTCAGACCGGGAATATCTGATGAGCGGATCGGCAAATATTGATAAAGTATTTGAACTGCTGGATATCGAGAAAGCGGTGGATGTCAATACCTTGAGCGGCTGGATCATGGAAGAGCTGGGGCAGATCCCGAAAGAGGGGGACAGTTTTGTAAGTGACGGCGTGAAAGTAGTTGTCCTGAAGATGGATGACCATCGTGTTGATAAAGCAAAAGTTTATCAAAACGTTCAAAATAATGCAGAAAACGAAGGAAACCAGGAAAAATAACAGCAAAAACATTCGAATAATGCAAAAATCTTTCAAAAAACTGCTTGACGGGAAAAATAAAATCGGATATAATGCATAGCAAATCCATAGGGATAAAGACGCAGACAATGGAGCCTGTAAAAAGGAGCCATTGCCTGCGTCTTTTTTGATGCCACGACATAAGCATAAAAGTGGAGCGTAAGCTTCACGATATGCGAATGGCGTGCAGAATTGTGAGAGTACGAAGTACGGAACAATTCGTGGGCATCTTCTAACTTTTACTTAGATGAACAGGAGGATTACTATGAGACTTACCCCGAAGGAACA
>CAJMFH010000081.1 GCA_905212635.1 uncultured Lachnoclostridium sp.
CAGAGGACTGAAAATCCTCGTGTCGCTGGTTCGATTCCGGCTCTGGGCATTTTTTGCTGCCCAAAAACAGGATTCACAATTTTTTTGCCATAGCAAAATCCGGCAGAATTTCCTGTCTCCTATCGCATAGGTAAAGTAAAAAACTCTGCATCGCATCCCCGGAAATTCCCAGATGGATACGGTACAGAGTTTTTTCATCGCATGACTGCCCAGGAAAGCTTTTCGTTTTTACAGATCTTTGATGACTTCCCATGCCTCATCATCAAATTTTCTGTCCTTGAAATAATACTGTTTATCTTCTTCTGTAATCTTTTTTACCACACGGCACGGATTTCCCACGGCAACGCTCCAGTCCGGAATATCTTTTGTCACGACGCTTCCTGCTCCGATAACCACATTACTTCCGATATGTACCCCCGGCACAACAACCGTGTTTCCGCCAAGCCATACATTATCACCGATCGTTACCTCAATCCCATATTCATAAGCAGAATTTCTTGCTGCCGGATGAATTGATATGTTATAATCATATTATCTAGAATTTAGCGTTTTTTCAACGACAATATTCCGTATTTTTATAATTATTGTATTTTTTAACAAGACGAAAGAGGAGCTTTTTATGGTCAATGATCCTATAACAAAAATCATGCGGGATGCATCTGAAATCGTCCGTTACGATGAAGTCGGCATTCCGCTTTCTATTCGGGAAGGACTTCTTTCCGCCTATCCGAATCACAGGGCACTTTGCCACTGGCATGAAGACATCGAATGGGTGTATATCCGCTCCGGACAGATGAACTATTATATGAATGGAAAACGTGTTCTATTAAACACCGGTGAAGCACTCATGGTCAATTCCCGCCAAATGCACTACGGATATTCCGAAAACGGGCAGGACTGCGATTTTATCCGTATTCTGTGTCATCCAAAAATTTTCATCACGAACAGTGTTCTGTACCAGTCGTATATTGCACCGGTCCTCTCGAATCCGTCTCTGGAATATCTTCATTTAAAACCGGAGTTTCCGGAGGATGCCGAAGCACTGCAGCTTCTTCCTGAAATTCTCCGCATTAAAAAAGAGCATCCGGCCGCCTATGAAATAGAAGCCGCCGCACTTCTATCGCTTTTATGGTGCCGTCTTTTGCGCAGCCATCCGATGATGCCAAATGAGGCGGCCGCAAAACCGAAGGAGCCGGATCTTCTCGTACAGCGTGATATGGTGTCTTATATTTACAGCCACTACAGCGAGTCCATCAATCTCGACGAAATTGCGACCGCCGGAAAAGTCTGCCGCAACAAGTGCTGTCAGATTTTCCGCCGTTATCTGAACCAGAGTCCGATCGATTTTCTGAACCATTACCGCCTGGAGGTGAGCTGCCATCTTTTAAACAATACGAAACTGTCGATCGCGGAAATTTGTACTGCATGCGGCTTCAATCATCAGAGCTACTATTCCAAAATCTTCCTTCGTACCTACAGCTGCAGCCCCCGGGATTTCCGAAAACGCACAGAAGAGAAAACATCAGCCGAAGCTTCCGAAAAAGACTGATTTTTCTTCCATTTCGCATGACTCTGCGCAGTTACCGCGTTTTTTG
>CAJMFH010000082.1 GCA_905212635.1 uncultured Lachnoclostridium sp.
CGTACCGAGAAAGATCAAGCTTTCCAGCCTGTGAAGAAGGATACGGATAATTTGCAAGCCGTGATGGATACTGTGGGAGGAGCAGGCGATGTGATGCACTTGTCGCAGAATGTGGTGGAAACCTTTATTGACCGCATTGAGGTTTTCAACGATGAAAGCGTGAAAATTCGTTTTACATTTGAAGATGTATTGAAAAATTACGAAGCAGAGTGAGAAATGATATTTGCGTTTTTGAAAGGTTCATGCTACAATAACTATAGAAGGGAGTGTGGAGGAAATGGTTCTCCAGTACTATGTGGTAGAAAATGCGACCGGAAAACAAATTGAAATCGATATTGAATCGGCAACCAACGAAGACCTGACCTCTACAAAGGAAAAGTGGCAATCTGATTGGACGAGTGAATTTATCCGCGACCCAAAGCTGGAAAAGTATGCAGCGAAAACAGATGCTGGCGAAATTGTAGCATTGGGTGCATATCGAGAAGATGATCACGGAATATCAGTTTTTATTGCGAATATGCGGGCCTTTTTATTTTGTGATTTTAATACGGATGGATGTTAAATTCCAAGGCTGACAAGAGTGGCCTTTAACTCCTTCGCCGTGCGGATAATGATTTCCTGCTCAGTTTCGTTGCAGTCCAATAACAGACGATGCAATTCGGTGTTGGAAGTTGAAACGGAATAGTGAAGACTGTCTATCAACAAATCATCAATGGTTCGATGACAGTACGAAGAAGTGGAATCGAAATGCTTTGTTTGATGCAGTCTGGAATGGTGACAGCGAAGGCATTACCAAGGAAATGAATGCTCTGCTCCGGCGCACCATAAGCTACCATGACTATCGGGAAGACTTCTATCATGCTTTCCTTGCGGGCATCTTCACAGGTGCCGGATATATGGTGGATTCCAATAAGGAACATCTGGCCTATGAAAAAACGAATCAAGAAGAACGAAAAGAGCAGCCAACATAGAAGTCAGAATTTTCGTTTTTCCCCTCTAGCGGAGATGGCTTCTGAGGCCAAAATGTGACCCAGTAGGTCACATTTTAAGGAACAAGTGACCTGCTGGGTCACAGAAAAATTATCTGATATCCATGAATATGTGGGGGGTGACTCCGGATTTTCTGGATGTATTGGAGGAAGGCTTCAAAGAATTCTTTGAAAAAGAAGTGTCGAATAATCCTCTGAAAGCAGAATATTTTCAGGAAGTATAAGGCGAGCGGCTATGCTGGTGTGGAAGCAATTTTTGAGCGGGATCAGCGGAACCAGAAGTTCATATGGGGAATGTATGACCGCATTTGCGGAATGTTCTGCCGGAAAACACGGTAAGGCTGCGGCTTTCGGTCAAAATACACACATTTCCGTGCATCAGCGGCAAATGTTTGTTAAACTATTATCTATCTTGCTACCTTGCAATGTGCACGGTTTTTGTTTATAATAGTAGAGTAACGGGGCAAGATCCCCCGAATGCGAGCGAAACTCTAGTTCAGAAATTAAAACTTGAGAGGAGTTTATTACCATGGGTTTAGGTAAGAAGACGATCGACGATCAGAACTACTGCGGCAAGAA
>CAJMFH010000083.1 GCA_905212635.1 uncultured Lachnoclostridium sp.
CACTATTCACAAACGCCTGTGCCATGTAATAGTAGACGAAGGCAGCATCGGCTTTTCCCTTACGGACAGCCTCCATCATTTCCTGTCGGGTACTGCACATCAGTTTTTCTGCGCCGGGTGCCATTGCATCTGCAATTGAATTTGATGCTGTCTGGTCAACCGTAGTAACAACATTGATTTTTCCATCAAAGTCACGCCGTGTCACCCTTGCCAGCTGCATTGTAATGAAAGGTGCAGTAAGCCCCCATTTTTTCGTCTCAGCATAGTTATCTGTTTCCAGGCGTGCATCGATACTCATATCTGTGGTTTCCTTATTTTTCTGATAAGCAATATACTCATCTCTGGTGGCAGGTGTAAGAAACTCATAGGAAATCCCGGCATAGTCTGCAATTTTCCGGAAGTAATCCGGGATAATCCCCTTCATCTCACCATTTTCATTATAAGAATATGGATAACGGGTCGGATCACACAGAACACGAATTGGGTTGTCCTTGGAATATTGTGCAATAATACTTTTTTCTTGCTCCGTATATTCCAGATTCTTAGTTTCTATGCTTTCATAATTTTTATTGTAAAGCGTCGTTTTCCAGTCACCCTCAACCGCATTCATCTGATCGATCGCATAATTGATCTCATTCAGCAATTCTGTATTGCCCTTTTTAACAATGACATAGAAATCGCTGCTGCCAAATTTATCCACGATTCGCTCATTGTTTGTTTTTCTCAGAGAACTGGTAACAATCGCATCAACTTTTTCGCTCTGAAGGGCTTCCTCCATTTCTGCGGTCGTATCAAAATAAGATGGAACATATGTAAATCCTTTGTTGTCTGCAAAATCCGCAAACTCTTCATTCCGGGTGTTTCCGTTCAAAAGCGCCACACGCATACCGTTGTAAGTGCTGTAATTGCCGTCCACAATCGTGCTGTTGTCACTGCGGACGGTCAGAATCCCATTATTCGTTCCGATCGGACGTGAAAAATCAAACTTTTCTTCTCTGTCCGGTGTTTTGCGGGCAGATGTTACCATGTCGATCTCGCCATCTTCAAGCATCTGCTGCATATCATCCCAGCTCTGATCGTATCCGACATATTCGTAATCTACATCCCAATAACGGGCCATCAGCCGAAGGAAATCATAGCCATAACCGCTGCGGTTCCCCTCTTCATCCATCATATGATAACCATCCATGGCAAAGAAACCGACTTTGACAGTTTCATGCTGCGAACTGTCCTCGGCTGCATATGCAGTCTGGGGAGAAAATATCATACACACGCATACAAAAACCAGTAACACTGCCACATATTTCTTTGCTCTCGAAATCATATTAAATCTCCTGTCTGTCAAATATATTTCTCTATACGTCTCCTTGTCAACCTCCTGGTTTAATAAATTTTCACCTGTCCCTACTGCTTCTCAATTCTTCGCATATAGTCTGCTTGATTGTTTTATCATCTAACGGCTTTGCAAGATGTGCGTTCATTCCTGCTTCCATACACTTTTCTGCATCTTCC